>UPXY01000014.1 GCA_900538305.1 uncultured Collinsella sp. | reverse complement strand
TGGCTGGACTAGGACGCGTGTTCCATCCGGACACACTTTTTGTCCTATAAGCCCACATGCAACTCGCAGGGCTCTACCTATGCAGCCAAGCCCTGTGCGACGGCCTCTGTCCACCCTTCAGTCGAAAGCGTCGCCGATTCCTCGGGCAATGTTACGCGCATCACTTCTGCACCCGACTCCTCGTCGATCACGACCATCTCGACGCCCCACTCCTCTACTCCGTCTGTCGCTTGCAGCGTCGCGCATATGCCAGGCAGCGCCATGAATGCCTCACCGACGAGCACTGGCTTATCGAGGAGCTCTGGAGTGGCATGTAGCGTGACGCATGTTCGATCATCCGAGACCTCGACAGCCGCCACCTCCTCGGCCTCTCGCAGCGATGCTGCATACCGGTCAAGAGAGCTCTCAAGATCTTCCCGATACGCTTCGAGCTGCTCGGACGTAAAGGCAACGACAACGTCTCCCTCATCCACACGCCCTGCGAGCGCGAACCCCGGTTGTTCTGCCAGATCTTCCATCAGCTCGTCTGGAGTCATCGAGATGAACTGGAGCAGAGAGGCAGACAGTCGAACCGTATGCACCCCTTCGAAACCAGCATAGAAATCAACTGTCGGCTGCCATGCGTGCACATCCACGGGAAACGTGCTCTCGTCGTTCGGCGAGCCGATCCATGTGAGCACGATGTCATCGCCCTCGGCAGGAAGATCGCCATCGAATACCGCCTCGCCCTCTTCGCCCATCTCGAGCGTTCCCCACGAGATCGAAAGATCGTCTGTGTGATCAAGGACGCGAATCTGGGCGGTGTGGTCGTCTGCATCGACCGCGAGCACCTCGGCGCGCTCATAGCGGCTCACCGACCCGTTCTCTCCCCCTACCGCGCCCCCGTCACCCGAACACCCCGAAACCAAGCAGACAAGAAGGACGAGCAGCAACGCGACGACGGACCTCTGACGAGCCATAATCTCCCTCTTCCCAAAACACCATGGGCACCGTCATGGGCTCGCCATGCGAACGCGACCGGCGCCTCACACGTCGAGCAGTTTCACCAGCCGCGTCATGGTACCGCGCACGTCGGTACGGCGACGCACCTCAACGCTATCTACCAGCAGGCGCATAAGGCGGATACCACGGCCTCGCTCCTCGGTCTCGGCAGGCACCTCGTCGGACGCAAGCTCGAAGCCACAGCCGCAATCGAGCACCTCGATTACCACGCGATCGCGGTACGCGCGCACGTTGAGCACGCAGCCCGAGGCGCAGGCATGGTCGTACGCGTTACCGAGCGCCTCGCTCGCAGCAAGCGCCGTATCGTAGCGCGCCTCGCTCGTCATGGGCAAGCCGTCGAGAAGCTCCACAACGCGATGCCGATACGTACCCAGATGTTCGACTCCCTCCTGCACCTGCATGCTCTTGCTCCAACGCGGCAGTTCCCCCGGAGCGAGCGCCGGGATGGACGGACGATCCGCAGCGCTCACATGCAGGATGTCGATGAGTCGCGCGATCTGCAAAAACCGCGCCACGGCAGGAGAAGCGTTCACGAGGGAAAGCAGGCCGTCGTTCATCATGAGACGGCGCGCGCGAGAAAGGAGGAACGCCAGGCCAGTTGAGTCGATGAACCCCACGTGCTCGCAGTTCACGATGATGCGCCGCGCTCCCGAGCCGATATACGAATCCAGCTCGTCGCGCAGTGCGGGTACCGTCGCGATGTCGATATCGCGCGGAGGCGCCAAGACCGCTATGTCGTTCCATTCACGCATACGTTCATGGTTCCCCCAGTCCACGCGTTCTAATCAACGCTGTCGGCAACGGGTTTTGCCAAACCGCAGACGGCCATGCGCATGCCAAGCAAGCGTGTTCTGGCCAAAAAATGCCCACTTGGTGACACGCTTCCTCGGAAAAGGCAGTGCGCTTTGCTCGACGTGCTGGTATCGGCTCTTCTTATCCCAGCTGTAGACAAACCGCACCCGCATTTCCGCAGGTAAGGTGTTACCAACCTGGAAGAATGGCCACGTTTGCACCCAACGCTCTCAACATCAGCCGACGCAACCCCAAAGTCAGGCGAACTCGAGCGCCACGAGGGCGATATCGTCTTCGAGAGCGGAATCGGTAAACGCATCGAGCTCGTCGAGAACGATCTGGCAAAGCCCTCGAGCACCATCCGCGCCATGCGCGAGCAGGATGTCGCGCAGCCGCTGCTCGCCGAAGAACTCACCCGAGGCGTCGCGCGCCTCGATGGCGCCGTCGGTATACATGAAGAGCACGTCGCCAGCGCCAAACGTAAACGATCCGCTCTGGAACGCCATGGTCTCGAATGCGCCGACCACACCAGATTGCGTGCTCAGAAGCTCCGCTTCGCACACGCTGCCGCCTGGGGCATCGGTCGTGTGCAGCAGCATCGAAGGTGGATGCCCGGCAGAGCAGTACACGCCCTCGCCGCGGCGCAAATCGAGCTTGGCGACGAACATCGTCGCAAACGTCTCGACGCGCGAGAAGCTCATGAGCATGGTGTTCAGCGCGCGCACCATCGCAACCGGGCTCATACCCTCCCAGGCGTACGCCGTGAGCGCGGTCTTCACGAGCGCGGACATCGACGCTGCCTCGATGCCCTTGCCGGAAACATCGCCCAAGATCATGACGGCGCGGTCGTCGGGCAGGCGCATGAGCGTATAGAAATCTCCGCCCACGAGCGCCTGGCGCGTAGCAGAGGAATACAACGAATCACTGATGATGCCCGGCACCTCGCCGAGAGAGCTCCTCATGCCGGCCTGAAGCGTCTGCGCGATGCGCGTGGTCTCCGTACGCTCGGTCGCATCGTTGCTGATGAGCTCGAAATCGTGCGCCAAGCGCACGAGGTAGTCGAACTCGACGTCATCAATCGGTTCCTGCGAGTCGTCGCGCAGCAACAGCAGCATCCTGGGTGCCGTGCTGCCCCAGGTGACGATCCCTGTACCGGAACCGGCATCATCTTCCACGGCACGATGAGCGCGGCGGTCGAGTTCGATGAACACTCCTTGATCGGGCAGGCCGTGGCTCGCGAGCCACATCCCCATGCGCGAGAGCCGCTCCACGCGGGTGATGCGAACGTTCTCAAGATCGGCATCGGATGCGCGCTCCGCGCCGAGATAACCGGGAAACGCATCGCGGTCAAGCGGGTTCACGCGCGCCGCGGGAGCTGTCGTGGAGAAGAAGAGCTGGTCGATGTCTCCGGGTAAGGGAACGCGGCTCCCGCCCTCGAAATCGAGCTCGTAGACACCGAGTTCGCTGTTATAGGCGATGGGGCACACATGGCAAGCGAGCACGCGGCGCACCTCGCTCATAGCCTCCGCCCATGCGGTGCCCTGATCCTCGCCGGCGGCATACAGGGCATCGCGCACCTGGTTGAGCGACCGCCCGAGCTCGGCGGCGCGATTTGAGCGCATGCTCGTCACCAGGCTGATGAGCTCGATGGACAGATAGTCGCACACGACCTCGATAACGTTCACATCGTAGGCGCGCGAGGTCGTCGGCCGCTTCCAACCCAGCTCCATGACACCGAGCACCTGCGTGCCGAAGAACAGGGGAACGGCGATGAGCGTCTTGTAGGGCGGCATATAATGCGAGCGGAGCGTGCGACTCTCGCGCGCGTCCAGATCGTAGATCGAGCCGGACTCCGCTTGGGCATCTTCACCGGGACGGACGACGGAGAGCCGGCACGACGACCCTTTCCTGAGCACGTAGGTGGGAACGCCCACGCCGAAGGGGATGAACTCGGGAACGTAATCGCGCTCCAGGCTCTTGGAGACACCGCGCAGCTTGAAACCGCCGCTCTCGGAGAAGTACACCTCTGAACCGTCGGCCTCGAGGGCGTCGACGAGCTTGTTCAGCACGGTATCGAGAAGCGCGGGAAGGCTTTCCGCGCCGATGGTCGACATGATGACCGAGAGCGTTCCCGAAAGGCGCTTATTCGCCGCCTGAAGCTCGGTGAGCACGCGGCGCATCTGGCGGTCGTACGCATAGCGTTCCTCGAGGCTTCGCACCGTGAGAAGAGCCGACCCGCGGACGCCGCGCTTCAGGATGCGGCGGCGAAACGATCCCGAGCCGGAAATCTGGATGGCGCGGACGAGCACCGGGATGAATGAACCGTCCGAGAGCTTGAGCATGAGCGTGCAGTCGCTGCCATCGAGCGAAAACGGGAGCCGATGATCGGACGCGCGCTCGAACGAGTCGCTGAATAGGAGGTCTTTGATGTCCGCATCGATGACGCGTTCGCGCTTCACGCCGGCGAGCTCCAAGAAACGGCTGTTCACGTGGAAAATAGAGCCGTCGAATCCGCAGGCGACGACGGCGTCACTCGTTAGCTCGGCGACACGCGTAAGCTCGGCAAGTTCGTCTCGGCCAGAAGACTCCATAGCACTCCCCTTCCCGACATCGCGTCGCGGCCTGCTCTCTCTATACCCCAAGCAGTTCGCGGGCATGCCCTCCACGAAGCGCCTCACAAGCTCGAGATAAGAAAAAAGCCTCCGAAGAGGCTTCGAGGATTCGATGGTGTCGGAGGCGGGACTTGAACCCGCATGACCGAAAAGTGGTCACTAGCACCTCAAGCTAGCGCGTCTGCCAATTCCGCCACTCCGACAAAAGCAGCAAGGAGTATATTACCCAACCGCCCCTCGACGCGCAAGGGGGAATTTGAAGAAATTCGCTCGACGCGTCCGCATCACCTTCGAGACGGGTACGTTTGCGACGAAAACGACCCGAACGCTCCCGTCCCCAAAGCGACGCGTCGCCGAAGCGTCGTCTCCGGCGCTAATCGCCGAGTTGAGCCGTGGCGAGGCCGATTCGACCCTGCGGATCGATCGAGAGCTCCTCGACGCGCTCCGAGCCCACATAGGGCGTCGCTTGGAACATGAGCGGGATGACCGGGCAATCGCGGCCGACGGTGCTATCGACATCTTGCAGCAGGGAGATGCGGGTCGTCTCGGACGCGACCGTACGCGCTTCGGCAAGCTGCTCATCCACGTTGTCGTCGCGGTAACCGGACACGTTCGTCGAAGCATCGTTTCCCGAGAAGAAGAGCGGGAACAGCACGCCATCCATCACGGGCGCATCGGTCGCCCAATCCATGCGCACGAGATCGAAATCCCTTGCCGCAACACGCCGGCGCAGCTCCTCGAGCTCGACGCCCTCCGCCTCACACACGACTCCCACCGCGGCAAGGTTTTCGACGATGGCTTCGATGATCTCGCGGTGCCCGCCGTCGGCATGGTAGAGCAAGCGCACCGTGAGGCCGCGCATGCCCTCTTCAACCACCGGATAGGAGGCTTCAAGCAACTCCTCCGCGCGCTCGCGATCGAGCGCCGCATATGGCCACGCCGTCTCGCGATACCCCTTCACCGCGGGCGGAATCACACCGTCTGCGGCGATGCGCGTCTCGCGGTAGAGCGTCTCTGCGAGATAGTCGCGATCGATCGCAAGCGAAAGAGCTCGGCGAACATCGGCGTTATCGAGCGGCGATGCCAGACAGTTGCAGGCGAGCATGCTCGTGGCAAGGCCCGCACAGCACACGAAGCGCCTGCCGCGCATCATGACGTTGCCATCTTCCGGCCGGCCATGACTCGACGCGGCACCGCTCGCTTCGCGCACCGGGCAACGGCACACGTCCGCATCGCCTGTCTGGAAGAGCTGGTAGCCCTCCTCGATGTCCTTCGCGAGCTCGACCCGCACCGAGGAAAGCGTCGCGAGCTCACCGGTATAGTCCTCGAAGCGCACAAGCTCGATGACGCTGGTATCTGGCTCCCATGCGGCGGCAAGCCGGAACGGTCCGTTGCCGATGGGTTGGCGTGCGAACGCCTCGGCATCGTCCTCCGCCGCCGCTGGAACAGGTCCCAGCGCGGGATGCGCGAGCACATAAGGGAAATCCGCGTATGGCGTGCGTAGCGTCACGCGCAACGTTTGGGCATCCGGGCAGGTAACCCCTGCAAGCTCGCTCGCGCTCCCCTGCCTAAGCTCTTCGAACCCCTCAATTACGGAAAGCATGCTCGCAAGACTCGAGGAAGCACCCGCCGCTGCGGTCGCAGCGCTCGCAGGGTTCACGATGCGCTCCCACGCGCGCTTGAAATCCTCGGCGGTCACCGCCTCACCGTTATGGAAGACGGCGTCGCGCACGTGGAACGTGAACGTGCGCGCATCCTCAGAAGCCTCAAAGCGCTCCGCTGCAAGGCACGAGAGCTCGCCGGAGAAGAAATCGTAGGAGGTAAGGGAATCGAAGAGCTGCCAGGCAAAGGTAAGCGCGCTCTCGTCCTGCGCGCCGTGAGGATCAAGCGTGGCAGGCGCGATAAGGCTTATCGCAAGCGGACGGGCAGATTCGATATCCGCGCTTCCGGGGTCTTCCGCCGTAATGGGTCCGCACGCCGGCAGCATCCCAAGCGCGCAAGCCCCGAACGCACCTCCAAGAAACGTCCTGCGATCGATCATCCTCGCCCCTTTCGCACTCATGAAAACCTTTGTCCCGGACAGAGATTATCGACCATCTGCGCGCCCCATGCAAAAAAGCGATAACCCCGCCACGGGATTATCGCACACGTGGTTTTGTCTTCTGTTGAAGCGAGCGAGGAACCTTACCCCTCCGTTACCCCAGCAGGGAGACGCACGACCCGCAAGCGAGGAGCCCCGCCTTCCTTCCGAGCGATTCCGCAGGCCGAAGGCGCACTATTTATAGCTCCGTTATCCCAGCGGGGAAACGCACATCGACCGTAAACCGCTCAGGGTTCCCGCCCATTCTCCCGAGCGATTCCGCAGGCCGAAGGCCGAGGACAAGCGAGGGAGAACGGGCGGGAGCCCCAGGAGCCATTACAGGTCGATGTGCGTTTCCTTAATGGGAAACTTCTCCGCGAAGTGGCAGGCGCAGCGATGACCCGGCGCGACCTCGCGCAGCTCGGGCACGTCCTTACTGCAGATCGCCTGCGCGATGGGGCAGCGCGTGTGGAAACGGCAACCGGTCGGCGGGTCGATGGGCGACGGCGGGTCGCCGGCAAGGATGATGCGCTCGCGCGTCTTCTGCACGTCTGGATCGGGTACCGGGACGGCGGAGAGCAGCGACTGCGTGTAGGGATGGTGCGGCTCGGTGTAGAGCGTCTTCCAGTCGGAAATCTCCACGATCTTGCCCAAGTACATCACAGCCACGCGGTCGGAGATGTGCTGAACCACGGAAAGGTCGTGCGCGATGAACAGATACGCAGTACCGAACTGCTCTTGCAGGTCCTTGAGCAGGTTCAGCACCTGAGCCTGGATGGAGACGTCGAGCGCCGAGACCGGCTCGTCGCAGATGATGAGCTTGGGGCGCAGGGCGAACGCGCGGGCGATACCGATGCGCTGACGCTGACCACCCGAGAACTCGTGTGGGTAGCGGTTGATGTGCTCCGGGTTCAGGCCCACGACGTCAAGCAGCTCGCGCACGCGCTCAAGACGCTCTTCCTTCGTGCCCACGCCATGGATGGTCATGGGCTCGGAAACGATCTCGCCGATCGTCATGCGTGGATTCAAGCTCGCGTACGGATCCTGGAAGATGAACTGCATGTCGCGACGCAGGTGCTTGAGCTCCTTGCGGTTCATCTTCGCCACATCGTGACCCTGGAAATACACATGGCCGGACGTGGGCTTCGTGAGCCGCATGATAGAGCGGCCGGTCGTGGACTTACCACAGCCGGACTCGCCCACGAGACCGAACGTCTCGCCGGCGTTGATTTCGAACGAAACGTCGTTCACAGCGGACACGACGCGCTTGGAGAACCTGCCGGCGAGCATGCCCGCCTCCGCAGGGAACTCCTTGGTGAGGTGCTCGACCTTAAGCAGCGGCATGTTCTCCATGTTCTCGGTGTTCTCGGCCATTTATGCCTCACCTCCCATCGAATCGGTGTCAAGCACGTCGGGCGTGCCGGTCGCGATCTTGCCACGCGAGCGCGACGTATCCGGGGCGTTCTTCAGGAACTCCGGGTCGTCGGCGAAATGGCACGCGGAATAGTGACCGGTCTCGGTCGTGTAGTGCTCGGGGAGCTTCTCGTGGCAGATGTCCACGGCGTACGGGCAGCGCGGCGCGAACGGGCAGCCAGAGGGAAGGTTCACGAGCGACGGCGGGTTGCCATGGATGGGCGTGAGCGGCTTCTTCTCGTCGACCGCCTGCTCCGGAATGGAACGGATGAGACCCCAGGTATAGGGGTGGCGGCTCTCGTAGAAGATCTCGTCGGCGGTGCCGAACTCCACCGGGCGGCCGGCGTACATGACCATGATCTTATCGGCCATATCCGCCACGACGCCCAGGTCGTGCGTGATCATGATGATCGCGTTGCCGTTCTTCTGCTGCATCTCCTGCATGAGCTCAATGATCTGCGCCTGGATGGTCACGTCGAGGGCCGTGGTGGGCTCGTCGGCGATGAGGATGTCCGGGTCGCAGGCGAGCGCCATGGCGATCATGACGCGCTGACGCATACCGCCGGAGAACTGGTGCGGGTACTCGTTCACGCGCTTCTCAGGGTTAGGAATGCCCACCAGTCGCAGCAGCTCAATGGCGCGCTCCTGGGCTTCCTGCTTGGAGTAGCCGCGGTGCAGGCGCAACCCCTCACCCACCTGACGTCCGATCTTGTAAACCGGGTTCAAAGACGTCATGGGATCCTGGAAGATCATGGCGATGTCGTTGCCGCGAATGTGCTGCATCTCCTCCTCGGACTTCTCGAGGAGCGACTCGCCGCGGTAGACGATGTCGCCACCCTCGATCTTACCCGGGGGCATGTCGATGAGGCCCATGATGGTCATGTGGGTGACGGACTTGCCCGAGCCGGACTCGCCCACCACGCCGAGCGTCTCGCCACGGTCGAGCGTGTAGGAGACGCCGTCGACCGCGTGCACCACACCATCCTCGGTGTGGAAGTACATCTTGAGGTTGTCGACCTCGAGCAGGTGCTTGCCCTCAGGGATGGGCTTCGTCTTAAGGTCGACGTAGTTCGTGTTCTTCTTCTTTGCCATGGCTTACGCATCCTTCATCTTGACGTCAAGGGCATCGCGCAGGCCGTCGCCGAGCAAGGTGAAGGCGAGCACGGTGGTGAGGATGGCGAGACCCGGCATGACCATCATCCACGGAGCCGTGGTGAGGAAGGTCTGCCCCTCCTGGATCATGGCGCCCCACGAAGGTTGCGGCGGCGTCACGCCCATGCCGAGGTACGACAGGGCAGCCTCGGTAAGGATGGCGGAGCCGATGTTCATGGTTGCATAGACCACGATGGAGGCCACAGAGTTCGGGAAGATATGGCGCGCCACGATGCGAAGGTCGGAGGCGCCCATGGAGCGCGCAGCATCCACGTAGTCGTTCTCCTTGACCGATAGGATCGCCGAACGGAATACGCGCGCGATGGACGGCCAGCCCAGAATACCGATGGCGATGAACACGTTTTGGATGCCGTTACCGATGACCGCGATCATGGCAATGACGAAAAGCGTGTAGGGGAAGGCCAGGAAGATGTCGGCCAAGCGCATGATGATGGTATCCCAGATGCCGCCGTAGTAGGCCGCGAGCGCACCCATCACAAGACCGATGACGGTCGAAATGGCCGTGGCGATGATGCCGACGGAAAGCGAAATGCGAGAGCCGTATACGACGCGGCAGAGGATGTCGCGACCGGTGACATCGGTGCCGAAGGGATGCTCGAGCGAGGGCGCGAGGAGCGTGTTCTGCGCCATGTCGGTCGTGCTCGCATAGAGCGGGTCGCCGAGCAATTGCTGCGCCCAGAGGTCGGCCGTGAGCGCTACGATCGCAACGAAAAGGATCCATACCACAGCGACGATGGCAAGCTTGTTCTTGCGCAGGCGCTTCCAGGCATCACCCCACAGGGTACGCGACGAGCCACCGGAAACCTGGGCGGTAGCCACAGGAGCGGGAGCGGCCGCCTGAGCACCGGCAGTCGGAACGGGATTCGGGTACTTCATGTGCGTTCCTCCTATCCCTCGTTCTTGGAGCTGCCCAGACGAATGCGCGGGTCGAGGAAGGCATAGCTCACGTCTACGATAAGGTTGATGACCATCACGACGACCACGATGATGGTCACACCGCCCATGACGATGGGCCAGTCGCGCGCCGTGATCGCGCGGTAGATCTCATATCCAACACCCGGCCAGTTGAAGACCGTCTCGGTGAGAATCGCTCCAGCGAGCATGGCTCCGAAGTCGATGCCAATATAGGTGATGACCGGAATCAGCGCGTTCTTGAGCGCATGGTGGATGATGATGGAACGCTTCGAGAGACCCTTGGCCTTCGCAGTGCGAATGTAATCCTGGTTCATGACATCCAGGAGCTGCGAGCGCATGATGCGTGCCGTGTACGCGGTCGACACGGCCGCAAGCGTGAAGGCAGGCAGGATGTAGTGCATCCAGTCCTGGTACGGCGAGGCCGGTCCGCCCGCACCCGAGATGGGCATGGAGAACGCGCCTCCCGTCCACTCCTTCATGAGGATGCCGAAGAACCATTGCAACAGCATACCGAGCCAGAACGCCGGGATGGCCACCATGACAGACGTGAAGAGCGTCACGATGATATCCCAGAACGAGTAGCGCTTGATGGCAGAGAGCACGCCCGCGCCGATGCCCATGACGGCCTCGAGTGCGATGGCGCAGAGAGCGAGCTTGATCGTGTAGGGATACTTCTCCGCGAAGATGCTCGTCACCGAGACCTTCTTCTGATACGACGTGCCCAGATCGCCCTGCAACAGGTTGCCCATGTAATGGAGGTAGCGGTCGACGAGCGACGTGGGGATGTAATCGCCATTCTCGTCGCGCAAGGCGTTTCCGTTCTCGTCCACCTGGATGAGATGGTTGTTGATGCGCATGATCTCCTCGGTCTGCTCGGGCACGTCTCGCCCGCCAGTAATCATCCTGATGGGGTCGCCGGGCACGACGTTCTGCAGCACGAAGAGGATGATCGTCACGCCGAGGAAGACCGGGATGAACTGCAGCACGCGCTTCGCGATGTAAGTTCCCATAAGGTTCCCCTCTAGTCGGGATAGCAACAAGGGCGCCGACCCTTTCGGGTCGGCGCTCCAACCGTCAAAGGTATTGATTATACGCCAACTTTACACCGAGACGAGCTCGACCTTGGTCATATCCGCCTTCTTCTGCGGATCGAGGTAGTAGTAGGCCACGTTTTCGCCCACAACCTGGGTGTGGGTGTAGAACATGAGGGGGATCATCCAGCACTGCTCGCCGAGCTCGGCGTTGACCTCCTGATACTTGGCGATACGCTCGGCATCGTCGATCGTAGCGCGCGCCTCGAGGAGCGCATCGTCGATCGCCTCGTCGCCGATCTGGGAGTAGTTGTCGCCCGAGGTCGAGAAGAACAGCGGATACATGAAGTTGTCCATGATCGGATAGTCCGCAACCCAACCGCAGCGACCGATCTCGTAATCACCGATGTCGTAGCGATCGAGGATCGTGGTCCACTCGTTGGTGTCGGCCTCGGCGGTGATGCCGACCTCCTTGAGAGAGGCCATGACGACGTCCATGACCTCCTTGTGACCACCGTCCATGTTATAGGTCAGCTTGATGGTCGGGATGTTGCCATCGGGATAAATCTGGGCGAGGAGCTCCTTGGCCGCGTCCGGATCGTACTTGCAGTACGTCCACACGCCTTCCTCGTAACCGGCGATTCCGGGCGGGACGATGTTGTCGGCCGGGGTGCGGGTACCATGGAAGACCTCTTCGCAGATGGCCTCGCGATTGATGGCCATGGAGACGGCGCGACGGAAATCGGCGTTATCCCACGGAGCCACGGAGCAGTTGACGGTGAGGTAGTAGGTCGAGGGCTCGGCACCGAGCATGAGCTGGTGGCCGGGCGTGGCGGTGTAGCCGTCCTCGGACTCGCCGTAGGTCTCGCGGGCATCGGGGATCTGGGTGGCGGGCACATCGCAGACATCGAGGTTGCCGGCCTGGAACTCGCGGTAGGCGGTCTCCTGATCCTTCTGGATGATGAAGTTCACGCCGTCGATGATGGCCTTATCGCCGTAGTAGTCGTCGAAGCGCACGATGTTGATGTACTGGCCGTCCTCCCACGTGCCGTCCATCTTGAACGGACCGTTGCCGATAGGCGCACGGAAGAAGGTCTGGAAGTCGTCGAGCGCCACAGCGGGCACCGGCGCGAGCGCCGGATGCGAGGCAACGTAGGGGAAGTCGGCGTAGCTGTAGGCGAGCTTCACCACGAGGGTGTTGTCGTCCGGGCAGGTAACGCCGGTGAGCTCATCGGCTTCGCCTTCGGTGAAGGCATCATAGCCGTCGACCATGGCGAGGTGGTAGCCGATACCAGAGGGCGACTCGGGGTTGGTCTCGGGGTCGAGAATGCGCTCCCAGCCGCGCTTCCAGTCCGCAGCGACCACGGTGTCGCCGTTGTGGAACTTCGTGCCCTCCTTGAGGTGGAAGGTGAACTCGGTGGCGTCGTCGTTGACATCCCAGCTATCGCAGGCGAGGGGTTTGAGCTCGCCGGCCTCGAAATCATACTGAGTGAGGGAGTCGAAGAGCTGGAAGCCGACCTGCGTGCCCTGGTCCTCCATGAGGTTGTACGGGTCGATGGAGGTCGGGTTGTTGATGTAGTAGCGCAGGGTACCGCCGGTCGTGCCGCCGGTCGCGGCGCTGCCGCTGCCACCCGCAGTCGTGCCGCCCTTCTGGCCGCAGCCAGCGAGAACCGCGAGGGCGCTCGTCGCAAGCGCGCCGCCCACGAAGTGGCGACGATCAAGCATCGGCTGCTTCTTCTCGAAATCTGCCATGCTTCCTCCTTAATATCGGGCGGGGCTAATCCCCGCCGCCTACGCAGCGAACCGCTCGCCCATGGCATGGAGGCGAGCTCGTGCTTCGCAATACGATAGCGGATTATTGACGCTTTGTAAGCGGTAAATGCATAAAACGTTCAGGAAAAACTTTAGCTTGACAAAGTTTCGTAATACGGAAAAGGCCGGCCATTCCTTACATAACGCAAGGATGGCCGGCCAGCCACGTATCAATCAGGTGCTTCATACCGCTAGGCGATGAGCGCGGCGCGGTGAATACGCGATCGCATTGTTTCGAAACGATGTACGAGACGTGCAAGCTCCGTGCAAACGTGCTTAGATGACGTCCACGCCTACGATGCCGCCCTGCGGGAAGAAGAACATGCAGAGCAGGACGCACACCGCGAAGACCACGGCGACGATGACCGTAAGGCGGTCGAGGTTACGCTCCATGATGCCCGTGGCGGCGTTCGCGTTGTACAGGCTGCTCGCGATCATGTCCGAGATGCCCGTACCCTTGCCGGAATGCATGAGGACAAGCGCGATGAGCGCAAGCGCAGAGAGCGCCCATACGATGAAGATGAGGATCTGGAAGAAACCCATGGGTTCAAACTCCTGTTGACGTGAATTCGGTCTAACGGACGGTATGGTACCACACTTGATGGGTTGGTTGGGAGCGCGTTCCCATCAGCCCATTCACAGCGCCAGGGCAAGCGCCTCTGCGATATCCGTCCCGCGATAGGTATGTGTCGCGGCGCGCTCCGCCTCGGCGGTCGCGTTGAAGGCCACCGACGTTCCCACCAGCTCGAAGAGCGGAATGTCCGAACGGCTGTCCCCGATGGCGATACATGCATCAAGATCGACACCCCGGCTCACGCAGAGTTCACGCGCATAGGTGCACTTGCCTTCGCCCTCGAGCGCCAAGGCGACTCCACCCGTGCACACGCCATCTTCCATTTCGAGCTCTGAGGCCACATAGCCGTCGAAGCCATAGCGCTTGCATAGATAGGCCGCGACCACTCCCCACGCAAGCGACGCGATATGCGCCTCCCCTCCTGCGGCATGCACCGCCTCGACCGCACGGGCAACGCCGTCGACAAGCGGCATGTCTTCAAGCATGCCGAAGAGCTCTTCCGTGCTGTGGCCAGCGTAGCCCGCCGCGTCGATGCGGCAGACCTCGTCGTTATCGATCTCGCCGCGCGCGTAAGCCGCTTCAGCCTCCTCCATCGCCCGCCCGTGACCCAGCAGGTTCGCGAGATACGCGCCCGACGTCACCCCGCGCGTCAGCGTCCCATCGATATCAAAAAACACGATCCGCTTCACTCGCCTCTCCTCTCATGACTCATTTGGGGACGGGGTCGTTTTGAGTCATTGTACACTCCGGCGCGTTGCTCGAGAGATGGTGCTCCGACCGATTCCGGTAAGCCGTTCGATCTGCTTGATCGTAATCCCCGCGCTGCGCAGTTCCCGCAATCCAGCATCTCGACGCTCTCGTAGCAATGCTTTGAGCTGAGCAGGCTCGACGTCACCGAGCACCGAGCGCGCCACCTCCGCCGCCGCATCATCGGGCACGCGTTTCGTCGTTCTCAGATAGCCCGACGCGAACCGATCGTCCGTGCAGAATTGCTCGAAGCCCTCTCTCCCGCCAATCATCTCGAGAACCAACGCGTCTTTGATGATCCGCGCACCCCATCGATACTCCCCATAGCTGCTCCATCGGTACTCGCTCGCCCGTGCAATGCCGGCTTTCTCGGGATTCTCGTGGATATATCTCACCGTCTGAAGCAACTGCCCATCATCCGATATCGCCACGCTGGTAAAACGATCTTGAAACACCGCGCCAACATGACCGCTCTTGCCGTTGAAGTAACGCGCGTAAGCTGTCGCAAGCGCATGCATCGATTGGCTGAGCATTGCATCTCCGTCATCCAGCAGCAGATGAACATGATTGCTCATGAGGCACCAAGCAATGATGGCAACACCGTATTCACTCGTCTTTTTCTCGAGAAGGGCGAGGAAGCGGCTCCTATCTTCATCATCCTCGAAGAGCAGCTGCCTCCCGTTTCCTCGAAAGATCACATGATAGAACCCGCTCTTCGACTGCCGCCTCGGTGCGCGTGGCATGGCCATCATCCCCCCGTCGTAAGCATCCACCCCTAACACGAGTGAGGGGTTACATACTAGCGCGCACAAGGCAACGGAGTGGCGGGGTATCGGCGGACGGCACAGGCCTCCGCCGAAGCGGATGACTCAAAACGACCCCGTCCCCAAATGAGTCATAAGAAAAGCCGCCAGCGCGGTGGTTACGCTGGCGGCTCGGGGATGACTCAAAACGACCCCGTCCCCAAATGAGTCACTGAGTCACTATTCCTCGGTGGCGAGGATGCGACCGGTCATCTCGGAGCTCGGCTCGAGACCAGCGAGCGAGAGCATCGTGGGCGCGATGTCGGACAGGCGTCCATCTTCGATGCCCGTGAGCTTGGCCTTCGGGTCAACCACGATGAACGGCACGCGGTTCGTCGTGTGCGCGGTGAAGGGATGCTTCTCCCCTTCCGCATCCACGTCGTACATGTGATCCGCGTTGCCGTGGTCGGCGGTGATGAGAGCGAAGCCGCCCTTGGCGAGGATAGCGGGGATGACTTTAGAAAGGCCGTCGTCCACCGCCTCGACCGCCTTCACCGCGGCATCGAAGACGCCGGTATGGCCAACCATGTCGCAGTTCGCGTAGTTCACGATGTAGAAGTCCGCCGCATCGGCCTCGATGGCCTGAACGAGCTTCTCCGTGACCTCGGGCTCGGACATCTCGGGCTGCAGGTCGTACGTGGCAACCTTCGGCGAGGGCACGAGCACGCGCTCCTCCCCCTCCTTGGGCTCTTCCACGCCGCCGTTCAGGAAGAACGTGACGTGCGCGTACTTCTCGGTCTCGGCCGTGTGCAGCTGCTTCAAGCCGTTCTGCGCGATAACGTCGGCGAGCACGTTCTCGGGGAAGGTCTTCGGGAAGGCGACCTCCACGTTCTTGAACGTGTCGTCGTACTCCGTCATGGTGATGAAGTGCGAGAGCCTGGGCGCGACCTTGCGCTCGAAGCCATCGAAGCCGTCCTGCGTGAACGCGCGGGTCATCTCACGGGCACGGTCGGGGCGGAAGTTGAAGAACACCATGGCGTCGCCGTCGTGCACGCCCTCGTTATGGCAGGCGAAGGGCTCGACGAACTCGTCGCCACGCTCGTCCTTCTCGTAGTACGCCTTGACGCCCTCAACAGGATCCGTGTCGGTGTCACTCGCCTGCGTGATGACATCGTAGGCGCGCTCGACGCGCTCCCAGCGGTTATCGCGATCCATCGCCCAGTAGCGGCCGGACACGGTCGCGATGCGGGCGTCGACACCGGTGTACTTGGAAAGCGCCTCGAGGTTCTCCTTGAGCGTCTCGATGTAGCCGGCACCAGAATGCGGATCGACGTCGCGGCCGTCCATGAAGCAGTGGAAGCGGATCTTCTCCACGCCATGCATAGCGGCAAGCACGGAAAGCACCTCTCCATGACGCTGCATGGAGTGCACGCCACCTGGGGACACAAGACCCAGCAGGTGAACGGTGCCGCCGATCTTCGCCACATCGGACATGGCATGCGCGAGCGTGGGGTTCTCCTCGATGGAGCCGTCGATGATGGCGTTGTTGATGCGGGAAAGCTCCTGGAACACGATGCGGCCCGCACCGATGTTCAGGTGGCCGACCTCGGAATTGCCCATCTGGCCGGCAGGAAGGCCCACGTCCTCGCCCGAAGCGCCGAGCGTGGTATGCGGGTATTCCTCCCAGAGCTTGTCCAGGTAAGGCTTGTTGGCCTTGCAGACGGCGTTGTTGTCGCCCGCAGGAGCGAGGCCGAAGCCATCCATGATGACCAGGAGCGCAGGAAGATGACGCTCAGCCATCCCTACTCGCCCGCCTTCTCGACCATCGCGGCGAAGCTATCCGCCTTGAGCGAGGCGCCGCCCACGAGCGCGCCGTCGACGTCTTCCTTCTCGAGGAAGCCGGCGATGTTCTCGGGCTTGGCGGAGCCGCCGTAGAGCACACGGATGCCGGAAGCGATCTCCTCGCCGAAGATCTCGACGAGGGTGGCGCGGATGGCGCCGCAGACCTCCTGGGCGTCATCGGCCGTGGCGGTCTTGCCGGTACCGATGGCCCAGATGGGCTCGTAGGCGATGACGAGCTCGTCGCCGGAGGCGATCTCGACGCCCTCGAGGCCGGCCTTGATCTGGCCGGTCACGAACGCCACGTGCTCGCCCGCCTCGCGGGTCTCGAGCGACTCGCCGCAGCAGAAGATCGGGACGATGCCGCCGGCGATGAGCGCCTTGGCCTTCTTGTTCTCGTCCTCGTCGGTCTCCTTGAAGTAGTCGCGGCGCTCGGAGTGGCCGATGATGCAGTAATCAACGGGCACGCTCTTGAGCATGTCGACCGAGGTCTCGCCGGTGTAAGCGCCAGCGGCCTCCCAGTACACGTTCTGGGCACCGAGCTTGATGGGGCTCTCCTTGATCCCGCCTTTGCAGGAAACGGGACGGAGGTCGACGGTCGGCGGGCACACGCACACCTCGACGCCCTCGGGAATCTCGGGCAGCGCGGCGACGAGCGCCTGGGCGAGCTCGACGGCTTCCGGGATCGCGTTGTTCATCTTCCAGTTGCCCGCGATGAGGCGGGTGCGCTTACTCTGCGTCATTGAGAGCCTCCACTCCCGGCAGGGGCTTGCCCTCGACGAGCTGCATCGAGGCGCCACCGCCCGTAGAAATGAACGTCATCTTGTCGGCCAGGCCGAACTTGTTCACGGCAGCAACGGAGTCGCCGCCGCCGATCACGGAATCGCAGTCCTGGTTGGCTGCGATAGCCTCGGCGATCGCCTTGGTGCCATGGGCGAACGTGTCCATCTCGAACACGCCGCAGGGGCCGTTCCAGAAGACGGTCTTGGCGCCCGCGATAGCGTCGGCGAAGAGCTGCTCGGTCTCCGGACCGATGTCGAGACCCTGCCAGCCGTCCTCGATCTCGCCGGTCTTGGCAATCTTGGTGTTGGCGTCGTTCGCGAAGTCGTCGGCCACGACGTTGTCGACGGGAAGCAGGAAGTTCACGCCGTTCTTCTTGGCCTTGTCGAGCATCTCGAGCGCGCGGTCGCACCAGTCGTCCTCGCACAGCGAGTTGCCGATCTTGCCGCCCTGAGCTTTGGCGAAGGTGTACGCCATGCCACCACCGACGATGACGGTGTCGGCGGAGTCGAGCAGGCGGTCGATGACGCCGATCTTATCGGAGACCTTCGAGCCGCCGAGGATGGCGACGAACGGGCGCTTGGGCTCGCTGAAGAGGCCGGAAAGGGTCGAGACCTCCTTCTCGAGCAGGAAGCCGGCGACCGCGGGCAGGTACTGGGCGGGACCCACGACGGAGCCCTGGGCGCGGTGCGCGGTGCCGAAGGCATCGAGCACGAAGATGTCGGCGAGGTCGGCGAGCTTCTTGGCGATCTCGGGGTCGTTCTTCTTCTCGCGCTTGTCGAAGCGGACGTTCTCGAGCACGAGGACGTGGCCGGGCTCGAGCGCGGCGGCAGCCTTAGCAGCAGCCTCGCCGTAGGTATCGGCGACGAAGGAGACGTTCAGACCGGAGAGCTCGGCAAGCTTCTCGGCAACGGGAGCGAGCGAGAGCGCCGGCTCCGGGCCGTCGCCCTTGGGGCGGCCGAGGTGGCTCATGAGGATGACCTTGGCGTTGTGATCAACGAGGTACTGGATGGTGGGGATGGCGGCCTTGATGCGCGTGGTATCGCCCACGACGCCATCGGCCACCGGCACGTTGAAGTCCACGCGCACGAGGACGCGCTTACCGTCGACATCGATGTCGCGGATGGTCTTCTTGGAGAAAGCCATGTTCACTCCTTTACGTTCGAAAAACAAAAGGGTGCGGCCGCGGCCCTGTGAGCTGCGACCGCACCCGCGTGTACCGAGCGGAGCCCGAAGCTTACGCCACGAACTTCTCGAAGTACTTGATGGTGCGGACCATCTGGGAGGTGTAGGAGTTCTCGTTGTCGTACCACGAGGTGACCTGCACGAGCGTCTGGCCGTTGCCGAGCGGGGCGCACATGGTCTGGGTGGCGTCGAAGATCGAGCCATGGGTCTCGCCGATGATGTCGGTGGAGACGATGTCGTCCTCGTTGTAGGCGAAGGTCTCGGAGATGGTCGCAGCGTAGGCCTTCATAGCGGCGTTGACCTCGTCCTTGGTGACTTCCTTGTCAACCACGGCATAGAGGTTGGTGAGGGAGCCGGTGGGGGTGGGAACGCGCTGGGCGGCACCGATGAGCTTGCCGTTGAGCTCGGGGAGCACGAGGCCGATGGCCTTGGCGGCACCGGTGGAGTTCGGGACGATGTTCACGGCGCAGGCGCGGCTGCGACGCTTGTTGCCCTTGCGCTGCGGGCCGTCGAGCGGCATCTGGTCGCCGGTCCAGGCGTGGATGGTGGTCATGATGCCGGACACGATGGGCGCGAAGTCGTTGAGACCCTTGGCCATCGGGGCGAGGCAGTTGGTGGTGCAGGACGCGGCGGAGATGATGTTGTCCTCGGCCGTGAGCTGCTCATGGTTCACGTTGTAGACGATCGTGGGGAGGTCGTTGCCCGCGGGAGCGGAGATGACGACCTTCTTGGCGCCAGCGTTGATGTGAGCCTGAGCCTTCTCCTTGGAGGTGTAGAAGCCGGTGCACTCGAGCACGACGTCGACACCGAGCTCGCCCCACGGGAGGTTGTTGGCGTCGGCCTCCTTGTAGATGGTGATCTCCTTGCCGTCGACGGTAATGGAGTTCTCACCGGCGGTGACCTCGTGATCGCGGCTGTAATTGCCCTGCGTGGAGTCGTACTTCAGCAGGTACGCGAGCATGTCCGGGGAGGTGAGGTCGTTGATGGCGACGATCTCGGAACCCTCGTGACCGAACATCTGGCGGAACGCGAGACGACCGATGCGGCCGAAGCCATTAATCGCAACCTTTACTGCCATGTGTGTCTCCTTTCGTAGGGCCCGGCAGGTTCCTTGCCTACCGCTCAGACCCACAAACAAACCACTCACCAAATATACCTTTTTTTACAAGATAGATTCGCGTGAATAGTGACTTTTTGACGATTCTCTGATATTAAAACGCTTCATATTATTGAAGCGTTTTACAAGCGAATCATTCGGCATTCGAATGTAAAATTACCCCAGCGACTTTTTTACATAGCGCAAAAGGAGTGCAGCATAACATGAGACTCCTGGGGTGATGTAAAAAAGTCGCTGGGGTAATTTTACATTTTCCCGTGCGCACTGGCCTCTACTCGCCGAGGAGCTTTTCCAAGCGGAGTACCCGGTGGTACAGGGCAGATTTGGAAAGCGGCGGGTTGCACATCTCGCCCAGGTCGCGAAGCGAAAGATCCGGGTACGCGAGGCGCAGGTCGCAGAACTCCTCGAGCGCCTGTGGCAAGCTGCCCCGCAGGCCGCGCTCCTCGGCCTCGGCAATGAGCTCGAGCTGGTGCTGGGCGGCGCCGGCGCTTCTCGTCTGGTTCGCAAGCTCGGCGTTCACCTTGCGATTAACCTCGTTCTTCACCGACTTCATCGCCCGCGCGTCCTCGAGCACGTCCACGGACCTTGCCGCACCCACCGCCTCGAGCAGGCCGCGCACATCGTCGCCGCTCTTCACGTACACCGCATACGTCGACTTCCGATGGTTCACGCGCGCGTTGATGCCGACCTCGCCGATGAGCCGCGCAAGCGACCGGGCGAACTCCTCCCCTTGCACGGCGATTTCCAAATGAAAGTCACCGCGCGGATCGGCAACGAAGCCGCCGGCGATAAGCGCGCCGCGGATATACGCCAGCCTGCAGCACGGCCGCGCGACAACATGCCGTGGGATGCCCGCCACGAGCCCACCGCGCCGGTCGAGCACGCCCAGTAGCACGAGCGCCTTGTCGAGCCCCGGCTGATCGGGCAGCGAGATGAGGTAGTTGCGCACCTTGTGGAGCACCGAGCGCCGCACGGTGAACTCGGTCTTGAGCTTGAGCACCTTGTGTGTGAGCCCGATCATGGTGCGCGCCACGGCGCCCGTCTCCGTGGCGACCATGAGCCCGTAGCGCCCCGACCCGCCGAGCGAGAGCGTGCCGCACACGCGCACGAGCGCAGCGAGCGTCGCAAGATCGCAGAACTCGCATACCGGCTCCTGACGAGACAGCTCATCGCGCACCTCGGCCGTGAAGGACATGTAGAACGCTCGCCTCCTCTGTTGGCAAAAGGGCGATTTCAGTACCTGGTGCTGGAATCGCCCGTGTTGTTAGTGCGCCTCGCCGCTGGCAGTCATGTTAGCGCGGGGCAGGTCGCGATGCGAGATCGTCACATGGTACTGCTGGCGCTCGAGATAGCGCGCCGTTGCCTCCGCGATGGCCACACTGCGGTGCTGGCCACCTGTGCATCCCACGGCGATCGAGAGCTGCGGCTTGCCCTCCGCCACATACCCTGGCATGACGGCGTCGAGCAGCTGGCACCATGCCGTCCAGAACGACTGGGTGTTCGGATGCTCGAGCACGAAGCGCGAGACCTTCTCGTCGAGTCCCGTGAGCTTGCGCATCTCGGGGTCGTAGAAGGGGTTCGGCAGGAACCGCACGTCGATCAAGATATCGGCCTCGACAGGCATGCCGTGCTTGAAGCCGAAGGAGAACACCTGCACGTCCATAAGCTGCTGGTCGGTAAGCTCGGAGAACGCCATGCGGAGCTTCGTGCGAAGCGCCGCGACCTTCAAACGGCTCGTGTCGATGATCATGTCCGCATGGTCGCGCACGACCGCAAGCTGCGTGCGCTCGCGCTGGATGGCATCGGCCGTGGTGTCGCCGGGCTTCGCAAGCGGGTGCCGACGGCGGTTCTCGCTATAACGGCGGATGAGCACCTCGTCCGACGCTTCGAGAAACACAACCTTGCAGCTCATCTCGTGCGCACGCAGGTTCTGGATGGTATCGAGCAGCTCATCGAAGAGCCCCTGGCTGCGCAGGTCGCTCGTCACCGCGAGGTGCCTGCCCACGCCGGTGTTGATGCCCACGAGCTGCGCGAGCTGGAGCACGAGACTCGGCGGCAGGTTGTCGATGCAGAAATAGCCCATGTCTTCGAAGACGTGCAGCGCCTGCGTGCGCCCAGAACCGCTCATGCCCGTGATGATGACGATATCGGGCACGCGGTCGGCAAGCTCTGCCGCGGTGATCACCTGAGGGTTGATATCTGCCATGGGCTGCCTCCTTGCGCGCGGGCGACACGGTCTCGTTCAGTATACCGCGCACGGGACGCAGCGCATGCGGCGAGGACCGCGGCTATTCCGCTTCTTCCTGGGCGGCTTTCCCGCTGTCCGCTCCCGCCCCAGCGCGCTCGCGATCCCAGGCTCGAAGCGTGTCGTACACGGCCTGCGCCACCTGCGCCGGCACGCCCTTCACGGCGGCGATGTCCTCCACGCTCGCCGCGCGGAGCTTCTTCATGGAACCGAAGTGCTTCATGATGGCCTTCTTGCGCGTGGCGCCCACGCCTTCCACCTCATCGAGCACCGACACCGTCATGGCCTTGTCGCGCAGCTCGCGGTGGAACGTGATCGCGAAGCGATGCGCCTCGTCGCGCACCTGCTTGATGAGGTAGAGCGAAGCCGAGCCACTCGGCAGCACCACGGGAGCGTCGTCCCAGGGGACGAACACCTCCTCGTCGGCCTTGGCGAGACCGCACACAGGGATATCGAGGCCGAGAGCTTCGAGCTGCGTGAGCGCGGCGGTAAGCTGCGGCTTGCCGCCGTCGACCACGAGTAGATCCGGCCGCGAACCGAAGCGCTCATCCGCCATGCGCTCTGGGGCATAGCGGCGTCCCAGCACCTCCTGCATGGAGAGGAAGTCGTTCGCCTCGCCGGTGATGCTCCGCACGCGAAAGCGCCGGTACTGCCCTTTATCCGCTCGGCCGTTCGTGAACACGACCATCGATGCCACGGTAAACGCACCATGGATGGTCGAAATGTCGAAGCACTCGATGCGCAGCGGAGGCGCAGGCAGCGCGAGCGCGCTCTCGAGCTCGAGGAGCGCCTGGTTCGTACGGTCGTCCGCATACCCCGTGCGCATCATGTAGCGCACGAGAGCGTGCCGGGCGTTGCGCTCGCACATCTCGAGCAGGTGACGCTTCTCGCCGCGCTGCGGACGGTGCAGCCGGCATACGTGCCCGCGCTTCTGCGTGAGCCACTCGCCCAGCAGCTCGGCGTCCTCAAGGTCAACCGCCACATCTACCTCGGATGGGATGTCGGAGGTCTCGTCGTAGTAGCGTTTGATGAAGCCCGCGACGAGCTCGTCTTCGCCCACATCGAGCCCCTTGTCCAAGATGAA
The DNA here is from genome assembly GCA_900538305.1 of uncultured Collinsella sp. Classification (GTDB taxonomy): domain Bacteria; phylum Actinomycetota; class Coriobacteriia; order Coriobacteriales; family Coriobacteriaceae; genus Enorma. The sequence goes on along the minus strand of UPXY01000014.1, from coordinate 32,332 downwards.
CTCGCAACTGCGCTGCATGCGTCCGTCGCGCACGGCGAACACGCACGCGCCGGCGATGGTCTCCTCCCGAAAGAACCCCACGACGTCGATATCCACCCGCGAGGGGAAGACGACCTGCTGGCGGTCGTCGAGGCCGTCGATCACCTCGAGACGGCGCTTCACACGGGCTGCGCGCTCGAAATCGAGGTCCGCGGCGGCTTCAGCCATCTCGGCTTTGAGCTCATCCACCACCTCGCGGCGACGGCCAGAGAGGAAGCGCTCCACGCGCCGCACGTTGCCCGCGTACTCCTCCGGCGTCACGGCACCCACGCATGCCCCAGGACCGCGCCCCACGTGGTAGTCGAAGCACGGGCGCCCCTTCTGCGCGCAGATGAGACCCAAGATGTCCTCATCTCCCGCATGCGCCGCAATGAGCCGACGCGTGCGCTTCCACTCCGCGCAGGTAGCGCTGCAAATGGGTATGACCTTGCGGATGGTGTCGATCACGTCGCGCGCGGCACGGCTGTCTGTATACGGGCCGAAGTAGCGCGTGCCGCTCTTGTGCTTCTCGCGCGTGTATTTGATCGCTGGGAAACGGTCGCTTCTCGTGATGGCGATGAAGGGATAGCTCTTGTCGTCCTTGAAGTCGACGTTGAAGTATGGGCGATACTGGCCGATGAGCTCGCGTTCCAAGACAAGCGCCTCATGCTCGGAATCCACCACGATGTAATCGAAGCTCTCCACGAGCTGCATCATGAGCGGGATCTTCGCGCGTTCATCCGAAAGCGTCACGTACTGGCGCATGCGCGCGCGCAGGCTCTTGGCCTTGCCCACGTATATGACCGTGCCGGCAGCATCCTTCCACAGATAGCAGCCGGGCTGCGTAGGCACCTGCGCGACCTCTTCGGCGAGGCGCGCAAGATGCTCGGTGCCGGAGGAACGGGCGGCGGCACGGGTGCCGGCTGTCGACACGCCCGCCGTCTCCTCGCTGCTCTTGGAACCAGGATCGGAGCTCATCGACGATCCCAGCTACTTGAACAAACGACGATAGAGCTTGAGCGCACCGTCCCACACATGGTAGAGCGGCGAGAGCGGTCGGTCGAAGGTGCCAATCCACACCGTGGGCTCACCGGCAAAGAGCAGCTTGAACGTGCTCACGCCACCCTCGAGCAGGCCGTTCATGTCGTACAGCGCCGCGCCCGACTCCTTCGCTGTGCACATGGCATGCCATTTGAGCAGGTAGTTCGCGCGCAGACGCTTGCCTTCGTCCGTCACGCCTCCCCACAGCTCGAATGCTGTGCCCGAGGTCGTGATGTTCCACAGGAACGCAAGCGGCCGCCCCTCGATCTCTGCGATGAACACCTGGTTCACGTCTGCGCATGCCGAGAACGCCGTGCGGTAGTACTCGTCGGAATGGAGGAAGAACTCATCGGTCTCGGCGGTGTGGTGGTAGATATCCATGATCGCATCGAGGTCGGCCTCGGTCGCGCGGCGAACCTCCACACCGGAGCGACCGGCCTTGCGAATGTACTGGCGTGCCTTCTTGGAGTGAAGGCCGGCCATGATCTCGTCTTCGGTAGGAGCGAGGTCGATGGCAGCCGTGTTGGGCAACGTGATCTTTTCGGCAGGCTCCCACGGGGCAGGCATCGTCACCTCCTGTGCGGTGACGGCAGGCTCAATCTTGAGCGATACGGCAGAGACGTTTGCACGGCACCACGCGGCGACATCGTCGGCGACCTGTGGGACATCCGCCGCATGGTTCGTTACCGGCCCGCGCGGGGCATAGCAGATGTGCCCGAACGGCCAGGGGAGCTTCCGCACGAGCACCTGGCAGGCACCTTCGAACGAGCCGTCGCGCTCGACCACGATGCGCCGAGCCGTCCAGGAGCCCGTGCGCTCCTTGAGCTCGCCCCAACCCCATGCCTGCATGGGATGACCAGCATGTGCATTGACGATCTCGTCCCACGCCTGCGCATCGGTGACCTCGCGGTATTCAGCCATGAGTCTCCCGTCTCTCCTCGTTTTTTCCAATCGCTTACTCTATCATGTCGGCCGTTGCCGAACGCTCCCTTGCACCAAGATGACACATTGGTATAATAGGTAGCCGCACATGCCGATGTAGCTCAACGTTAGAGCACCGGTCTCGTTTTCCGGGGATGCAGCGTTCAACTCCTGCCATCGGCTCCAGCAGTCTCTTCGCGCCGCCTTCGAGCGGCGCTATTCGTATATGTCCCAGCGCATCATTTCCCCAGAGGGGTTTTCGCCGGGCGATTCGCTATAATCCCTGCTACACGCGCCGTCTACTGAACCGTGCGATACCGCCAGACGCTGATGCCCTCGCCGCCGGAGGTGGTCTCGCCCAAGCTCTCCACCTGCTCGGCCGCGACCTTTGAACCGGAATGCTCGGAGAGGTAGGTCGCGATCAGCTCGGCCTGGTATGAGTAGCTCACCGTGACCATATCATCGGCATCCACCAAGTTGAGTAGGAAGCCCTCGCGCGTAAGCCCCACGCGCGCGAGGAACGTCTCCCACGAGGGGGTGTAGTACTCGTAGCCGCCGATGAACACCGCGTTTTCCGGCTGCTCCCAGGAATCGAACGAGATGATGTCGTCGTTCATGACGATGCCCTGCGTATTGGTGAAGAGCACGAGCTCGTCTGCGTGCGCAGCGAGATACGCCTCGGCGCGCGGCGTGAGGTCGTTCGCGAGCGATGCCTGCAGCGGTCGCACATAGGTGAGGCAGAGCAAACCGAGCGCGCCCGCGTACGCGACCACGCCGAGCACGGGCACCACGCGGCCGAGGAATGTCCCAAGCCGATGCGCGGACTCATCGTCCTCCCCCTTCGTCGGGATGAGGCAGCATACCGCAAACGCGAAGAGCGCCACCACGAAGACGGGGAGGAACACGTGGATCTTGAGGCGAGCACGCAAGAAGATGACGAGGAACTCGCAAACCGCGATGATGGGAATCGAGAACGCAAGCGCGCACGCGCCGGCGGAAAGACGTCGAGCAGCGCAGATGAACCCCGCCGTGGCGAAAAGCACCACCACGAGCCCGAACACATATGCCGTAAACGATATACGGGCGACGATGCCCGAAAGCATCGTTTGGATCCCATAGTCTTCGACCACCGTACCGATGCGCTGGAAGGTATCGAGCGAGTAGGTATCCGCATCCACGAAGAGGAACTCGTAGATCATATCAACGTCCGTTTGGGAGAGCTCGGGAGCGACTTCCTGCACGTCTGCATAATCGACCTCGGGATAATCGGCGATGGCTTGCGCCGCTTTGAACGTCTGCTCGAACTCCTCCCATCCCGGCGTGACACGCCAGGCGATGATGCCCGCCGCATAGGAGACCATCACCGCGGCGATGACACCCATGGCAAATGCCATGGTGCGGGCGTTGCGGTTGCATATAATCGCCCACACGAGGAAGGGCACGAAGAGCGCGATCGCAGCGAAGCCCGACTCCGGTCGCAGCGAGAACCCCTCGACGATGAGCGCGAACGAGAGGACATCCGAGGCGCGGAACCCGCGCGGCCTGCAGAACGCCGCCCGCCGCAGCACGAGCGCGACGCCCGCCGCGGTGGCGACAAAGGCGACGATCGTGTAGGTGAGGTACACCGTGACCATAACCTCTGCGAGCGCGAGCGCGACGGCTAAAAACACCTTGAGCGGCGTCGCTGCGCGGGATGAGAGCACCACGACCCCCATCGCGGCGCTTGAGATCGCGATGAGCGCGAGAAGCGCCACGGGGAACCACGGAACAGCAGGGATCAATGCATAGAGCCACGATATGGGAGCGCTGAATGCCACGAGCGAGTAGAGCATGAGATAGCCGGGCGTGTCGAAATACGCGCCACGTGCGTAGAGATCCTGCATGAAATCGTCCGGCATGGCGTACTTCGGCATCTGGATAAGGCAGACGAGCGCCACGATCGCCACAGCTACAGCGATGCATGCGGCGACGACGCCCCATTCTGCACGGGAGGGCTCTCCCTCAGCTGCCTGAGTCTTCATATGCTTTGCCGTCTGCACCATGCTTTGCTCCCTCGAACGCTTGCAGCATCATACAACAGCTTGCAAACGGGATCTGCGGCAATCCTGTTCGAGCCGCAAGCTGAAGAGCTGGGGTTCAGGCTAGACCCAGCGGATGCATCGACGGGGCAAAACGCTGCCGTCATGCACCGCCATCTCGCACGGGACACTTTGGAAGATTCGGGTAATTCAAGGGGTTTTTCGCCAGTAGGCTATAATCGCAGGCGACTGAACGGCCACTCGGCCGAATATCATCCATCTAGCTACGGAGACCACATGCCTGCTTCCGTCACGCCCGCACGCACCGATTTCATCCCCGTCGTCCTGGGCGGCGATATTGGGTCGTACGCGCTCATCCGCGAATTCCACGAAGCCTACCACATCAAGAGCATCGCTTTGGGCCCGGGTTTCATCGGTGCGATCACCCACTCGAAACTCGCTGAGCTCCACTTCATCGAAGCCTATACACCGGAGCTTCTGCTCAAAGCGCTCGAAGAGGTGCACACCCAGCATCCAAGCAAGACAATCGTGCTCGTCGCGAACACGGACCCGCTCATCGAGACGCTCGAAGAGCTCCATGCCGAGCTGCCTGGATATGTATCATGCACCATCCCGCCGCGAGCCGCGTTCGATGCCGTATGCGACAAGGGCACCTTTGCCGAGCTTTGCCGCAAGCACGGGCTCGAGGCACCGCGCACCGAGGTCGTGCATCTCGCCGGAACGGAGCCCATCGCGCCCTCCGCGATCCCCTTCCCCGTCGTGGCCAAGCCCGCGGTCTCCGCCGGGTACTACGACACGTTGCTCAAAGGGTTCAAGAAGGTGTACTTCGCGACTGAGCAGGCCGAACTCGACGAACTGTGGCAGGGACTGCGAGCATCGGGTTTCACCGGCGACTTCCTCGTCCAGGAGCTCATCGGCGGCGACGACACCTACATGGACTCGCTCACGCTCTACATCGGCCGCGACGGACGCCCGCGCCTGCTTGGAGCGGCGCAGGTGCTCCTCGAGGACCACGCGCCCGCGATGCTCGGCAACCCCGTCGCCATGGTCATTCGCGAGAAGCCCGAGCTTTGGGAGCGTGCCTCCGCTCTCTTGGCCGACGCAGGCTACCGCGGCTTCGCGAACTTCGACGTGAAGCGCGACCCCGCCACGGGGCGCGAGGTGTTCCTCGACTGCAACCCGCGCATGGGTCGCAACTCCTACTACAACGTCGCCGGCGGCGTGAACCCCATGGAAGTGCTCGTGCGCGACGCGCTCGACGATACCGGCGACGAGGTGCGCATCGCCAAGAACCCTGCGCTCTACACCCTCGTTCCCTGCTCGCTTTTGCGTCGCTACGTCCGTGACAAGGCGCTCCTGGCCGAGGTTGACGACCTCATCCGCCAAAAACGCGTCTTCGATCCGCAGCGCTATGTGCACGACCGAGGGCTCCGTCGCATGATCGACGTCGAACTCACGGAGAAGAACCAGTTCAGGAAATTCGCACGCTATTATCCCGAGGCGACGGACACCTCGTTCTAGAGAACCGGGCGGAGCCGCGGCCATGCGCCGCCGTACCCGCCTCTTCGAGTGAAAGGCAGCGGCCATGGCGCAATCGAATACCACCGGAAGCGCGCTCGTACACCTGCGCGAGGCGCTCGCCCAGCGCACCGGCACCCGGGCATGCGATTGGCACCTCGTCTTCAAAGCCCGCTACGGCATGCGCGAGGTCTTCCGCACCCTCCGCGAGGTGCGCGGAGAAGGGTGCGTGGTCACGACGCTCTTCACCGGCTGCACCGCGGCGGACTCCATCGTGGCGTCTGGTCTCGCGCCCGCATACGCCGATATCGACCCCGCGACGCTCACCGTCGACGCCCAAGCGCTTGAGGTGGACGAGGATGTGCGTGCGGTGATCGTGCAGCACTCATACGGCATGATCGACTGTACCAAGACCGCTGCGTGCGCCGCAAAGGCCCATGCCGCCGGGGCGCTTGTCGTCGAAGACAGCGCGCACTGCGTTACCCGCATGGCGCGCGACGCCGCAGGCAAGCCCATCGCCGACATCTCCATCCATTCGATGGGCATCGAGAAGCAGCTCGGCGTGGGGTTCGGCGGAGCGATCTGGGTGAACCCTGCCATGGATGATGCGAACCTCTACGCCGCGCTCACCCGTGCCTTCGAAACGTTGCCGCCGCTTCCTGAAAAGATCGATGCCGCCGTTCGCCGCTATCGCAATCAGAACCGGGTGCTCGCGCATCTTCCGCGCGCCCTGAGCGGGCCGGCGAGGGCGCATCTTGCCGCAACAGGCCGCCTTGAGCTGCCCGTTGCGGACATGGAACGCCGTGGCCGCCTCCCCTATCCGTCTTACCTGCCGAGCGAGTGGATCGCGCAGAGGATTCTCGACGGCCTCTCCTCGCTCAACGAGGACGAGGCGAATCGCATCGCGTGGACGAAGGGCTACCTCGAGGCGTTGGAGGAGCTTAACGGCATCGAGATCCCCGAGGCGGCACGCACCGTCGCTCGCGAGCAATCGCTCATCCGCTTCCCTATCGTGCTTCCCAGCGAGGCCGCAGCGGATCCGCTCATCGCGGAGCTCCGCGGCAACCACCTGTATTGCGTCGACTGGTACCGGATGCCGTTCTACCCCGGTGCATTCGAGCTCGCGCCCTATAACATGTCAGAAGACGATCCGCGCTACCAAGGCTTCTTCAAGCGCTACGGCGGCATCGTGGGGCTTCCCACCGATATCGACATCGCGCGCCTACCCGATGCAATCGAGATCGTCCGTCGCCACACCCAAGCATAAAACCCGCTTTCTGCGCAGCCTATTCGATCTCGCCGCACCGCCTCCCATCATGTTCTCAAGTAACGACATGATGGGAGGCAGCCCGGTCGCTGATCCAAGCTATGCCCGCTTGAGCAGACGGGAAATGCGGCGGAAGATGCCATCGAAGAAGGGCGATTCAGAGACACCCATCATATATGCGACGCCGAACGACGCCACGATAGCCGGGATGCCGGCCCCCGCAACGAACAGGATGCCCATGAGCGTACCGCTCGGCTCACCGAGAACGAAGGTGAGCACATGGAGCACAACCCAGCCCACAGCAGAACCCAGAAGGCCGAAACCGAAGGCGCGGAGACTCGGCACCACGATGGAGCGCAACCCGAATGCGCCAATCTCGCGGCGGATCGAGATGAGCGAGATCACATCCACGGCGATGAAGAGGAACGTCGAGCTCAACGGCACGACGTAGAGCCCGTAGATCGGCGTGAGCACGATGCAGAACGCCACCTGAATGACGGCGGCAACCACGCTCGCGACCATGTAGATCTTCATGCGCATGAGCGACGAGCACACCTTCTGCAGATACGTCGACACGCCGTAGAACGGCAGCGCGAGCGACTGCACCTGGAGGTAGGTTGCCGTGAGCATCGCGTCCTCCGCATCGAGACCGCCAAGGACCGCGACGAGGTAGGGAGCGAACGTCATGAGCAGCAGCATGCAGGGAATCGTGGTGAAGCCGACCTTGCGGATGCCCGAAGCGACCGTGCGGCGGTACGCATCCATGCGCTCGGCGACACGGTAATTCGAGAGCTCGGTGAACAAGGCCGTGGTGATGGGGATCACGAGGATGGAATAGGGCAGCACGTACCACACGCGCGCATAATACGAGATCGCGGCGCCGTTTGCAGTGACCTGGAGCGCACACGACGACTGCACGGCGTTCGTGGGAAACGACGAGAGCATGATGATGAGCGTGGGGAGCCCGATGGTGAGCGTCTCTTTGATAGCCGGATCGTGCAGATCAACCCGGAACCGCAGGCGAACGCCGTGCCTGCGCAGCGCAGGCAACTGGATGAAGACCTGCGCCGCGACGCCGAGCGGATTGCCGACAGCAAGGATGATGAGCCCCTCGCGCCAACCCACGACGCCACCCTTCACCAAGAAGGCATAGAGCGAGAACGAGGCGATGGTGATGACGTTGTTCACGATGGGAGCTGCGGTGCTCCACCAATAATCGCGTTCGGCGTTGAGCACGCCCGAGATCACCGACGACATGCCGTAGAGGATCACCTCGAAGGCAAAGAAGCGGAAGAACCAGACCGCAAGCTCGAAATCAAAGGCTGCATCCGCCCCTGCAGACTGCGTCCACACAATGGGCACGGCGAAGATGAGGCAGGCCACGGAAAGGACGCCCATGACGATGAGGACGAGCGAGAGCAGGTTCGAAGCGTACGCTGCCGCCCCCGTACGGCCGAGCTTGCCGCGCACCGAAAGGTACACCGGCAGAAACGACGTGATGAGCATGCCGCCCATGACGAGCTCGTACAGCATGTTCGGCAGATTCGAGGCGACGGTATAGCAGCTCGCCACCGACATGAGTGCGCCGGAGAGGGCGTTCGCCTGCGCCATCGTGCGACCGAAGCCGGTGATGCGGCTGATGATGACGAGCAGGCTCGCGCCGTTCGCCTTGCGCGATACGAGCTCCTCGACCTCTTCCTCGGACTCTTGGCCGGGAATCGGCGCCGCGGCCTCACTCCTTGGTTCGAGCTCCGTCATCTTGTCCGCATACCTCCCCTATACATGACAGCGCCCCCGTCAACCGAGGGCGCTGATCCGAATCGAGCTGCGCGCGGGCGCCGCCAGCCTTATACCGGCGAGCCGCCGCCAGCGAAGTTTCCACCCGTGTAGAGCGTGCTCACCACGACGCCAACACCCGGCGAGGAAGCATGGACATACTGTCCGCCGCCGATATAGATGCCCACATGGTAGATCGCGCTACCGCTGCCGCCATGGCCCCAGAAGACAAGGTCGCCCGGCGAAAGGTAGCTCGTGCTGTACACGAGATGGCCTTTCCCTGCCACGATGTTGTACTGAGCCTGCGAGGAGTGGGTGATCGAGATGCCCATCTGGCCGTAGGAGTAGGTTACCAGGCCGGAGCAGTCGAACGTGTTGGGGCCTGCGGTCGCAAACACGTAACCCTTCCCCACCTGCGCGAGCGCTATGTCGACCACGCTCGAGGGCGCATTGCCGGAATCGGTGTTCGAGGAATCATTGTTGCTGCCGCCGCCGTTGCCGCCGCCGTTGTTGCTGCCGCCGTTGTTATCGGTATTTGAACCGCCGTTGTTCCCCTGCTCTTCGCGGTCGGCCTGTTCGGCCTCCTGACGCGCAGCCTCCTCGGCGGCGCGGCGAGCCTCCTCTTCGGCAAGCTGCTGCTGGAGCTCGCTATCGAGCCCCTCGTAATACGCCTGCTGCTCGGAGACCTTCGCCTGGATCTCGGCGGTCTTCTGCTCTTGCTCTTCGACAAGCTGCTGCTGCTCCGCTTCCTGCTCGGCGAGGTCCTCGCGGCGCTGCTGAAGCTCTTCGCGCGTCGACTTGACTTCCTCGACGAGCTCGGAGTCGTAGTCGATCATGCGGTTGGCGTAGTAGAACCTCGTGACAAGCTCTTCGAAATCGGACGCGCCCACGATCACGGAAAGCGGGCTGCTCGACGTATCCTGCTTGTACGATTCAGCGAGGCGTTCGGAGAGCTTCTCCTGCCCCTCTTCGAGCTTCACCTCGAGCTCGGCGATATCGTCCTCGGTCTGAGCGATCTCATTCTGCGTGCTTTCGAGATCCTGCTGGAGCTGGTAGAGCTCGTTGCTCGCAGACTCAAGCTCGTTGGCATATTGGGTGAGCGTGCTATACGCCTCATTGACCTGCGCCTGAAGTTCGCTCGAAGGGGTGGCGAACGCAGAGACCGGGAACGTACCCAGTGCAAGAGCGGCGGAAACGAGCAGTGTGAGAACCCGTGAGGTGTGTTTCGAGTGCATAGGGGAAGATCCTCTCATTCGCTAACAGCCATAACTATAGCAAGCGCGGTGAACACCGAACCCGGGTTTGGGGATTCTTCAAGCTATAACCAAAGCACCTTCACAGAATGCCTGTGGACAAGATCCTATCGCGTGATCGCGGCGACGGTGGCACCGGTGAACGCCACGAGATCGTCCGGTGCGATGGCGAGCCGCACGCCACGACGGCCGCCGGAGATGTATATTTCGTCCCACAGCTCGCAGGTCTCGTCGATGATCGTGGGGAAGCGCTTCTTCATGCCTATGGGCGAGCATCCCCCGCGCATATAGCCCGTCACCGGCACAAGGTCACGCACGTGCATCATGCTGAGCGTCTTCTCCCCCGCCACGGAGGCTGCGCGCTTAAGATCGAGCTCTTCGGCCACGGGTATGCAACACACCACATGTCCGCCGCTGGGCGTCTCGGTGACGAGGGTCTTGAAACCTTGACCGGGATCCTCGCCGAGCTGCTCGGCGACATGGACGCCCGAGAGATCGCTCTCATCGACCTCGTACGTTTGAACCTCGTAAGCGATGCCCGCGCGATCGAGCTCGCGCATGGCGTTCGTCTTCTGCAGCTTCTCCTGTTTTGCCATGGACGTCCTTCCCCGGTTATGTGCAATCGCCCCGTTCCCGCCATTAGGGACGGGGGTTATTGGCTGGTGCTTCCCCGGCGCGTACAATCAACCCCGCGACTTGTTTACATAGCGCGGTTTTCGCACACGTTACTTTGCCTGGCGGGCGCGGTCGCGTTCCAGAATGGGCGCCAGGAAGCGACCCGTGTAGCTCTCCGGGCAGGCGGCGACCTGCTCAGGCGTACCCGAGACCACGATGCGCCCGCCGCCGGAACCGCCCTCGGGACCGAGGTCGATGATGCGATCGGCCACCTTGATCACATCGAGGTTGTGCTCGATCACAAGCACCGTGTTGCCCGCATCCACCAGGCGCTGGAGCACGTCGATAAGCTGACGCACGTCCTCGAAGTGCAGACCCGTCGTGGGCTCGTCCAAGATGTAGAACGTTTTGCCCGTCTGGCGGCGATGCAGTTCCTTCGCGAGCTTCACGCGCTGCGCCTCGCCGCCGGAGAGCGTCGTCGCGGGCTGGCCCAAGCGCACGTAGCCCAGACCCACATCGTAGAGCGTCTGGAGCTTCCGCTTGATCTGCGGGATGCTGCCGAAGAACGCGAGCGCTTCCGTGACCGACATGTCGAGCACATCCGAGATACTCTTTCCGCGGTACGTGACCTCGAGCGTCTCGCGGTTATAGCGCTTGCCGCCGCAGACCTCGCAGGGCACGTAGATATCGGGCAGGAAGTGCATCTCGATCTTGATCTGGCCGTCGCCCTTGCATGCCTCGCAACGGCCGCCGGGCACGTTGAAGCTGAAGCGACCGGGGCTGTAACCGCGTGCCTTGCTCTCGGGCACGCTCGCGAAGAGCGCACGCAGGTCGTCCCAAAGCCCGATGTACGTTGCCGGGTTGGAACGCGGCGTACGGCCGATGGGCGACTGATCGATATCGATGACCTTGTCGATCTCCTCGAGCCCCTCGAGCGATCTGTAGGGCCCCACGGGACGCGTCGAGCGATGGATGGCGTTCGTGAGCGCGGGCGCGATCGTATCCGTCACCAAGCTCGACTTACCCGAGCCGGAAACGCCCGTCACCACGGTGAACGTACCGAACTCAATCTTCGCCGTCACATTCTGCAGGTTGTTTGCGCGGGCACCCGTGATCTTCAGGCAGCCGCGACCGGGTTTGCGACGCTCCTCGGGCAGGCGAATCATCCGCTTGCCGGTGAGGTAGGCACCGGTGAGCGAGCCGGGGCAGGCCATGATCTTATCCGGCGTACCGGCGCAGACGACCTCGCCGCCGTTCTCGCCGGCACCCGGCCCCATGTCCACCACGAAGTCCGCCGCCCGGATGGTGTCCTCGTCGTGCTCGACCACGATCACCGTGTTTCCCAGGTCGCGCAGGCGCTCGAGCGTCGCGATGAGGCGTTCGTTGTCGCGCTGGTGCAGGCCGATCGACGGCTCGTCCAAGATGTAGAGCACGCCCATGAGCCCGGCGCCGATCTGCGTGGCGAGGCGGATGCGCTGCGCCTCGCCGCCGGAAAGCGTGGCGGAGGCGCGGTCGAGCGTGAGGTAATCGAGACCCACATCCACCAGGAAGCGCAGGCGCTCGAGGATCTCCTTCACGATGCGCCCGCCGATGAACTGCTGGCGCTCGGTGAGCTCGAGGCTCTCGAAGAACTCGAGCGATTCACGGCACGAGAGGCAGCAAACGTCGAAGATCGACTTGCCGCCCACCGTGACGGCGAGCATCTCCGGGCGCAGGCGCGCGCCGTGGCAGGCAGAGCAGGGCTCCTCGCGGATGTAGCGCTCGAGCTTGGCCTTCGTGTTCTCGTTCGTCGTCTCGATATAGCGTTCGTACAGGATGTTCCGCACGCCGGAGTACTTCGTGAACCAATGCGTGTCGCGACCGTCCTGTGTGTGGTAGTCCACGCGCATCTTCTTGTCGCCCAGGCCGTCGAGGAAGATCTTGCGCACGCGCGCGGGAAGGTCCTTCCACGGCGTGGCAGGGTCGACCTTCAGATGCACGCAAAGCGCGCGGAAGATCTGTGGATAGTAGTTCGATTTACCGAAGAAGCTGCCGAAGACGCCCTCCTCGATGGAAAGGGTCGGGTCTTCGATGAGCGCCTCGGCGTCCACGACCTTCTTGAAGCCCAGACCGTCGCACTCAGGGCAGGCGCCGTAGGGGGCGTTGAACGAGAAGTCGCGCGGCTGCAGATCGTCGATGGAGTGCCCGTGCTCCGGGCACGCGAGCGCAAGCGAGTACGTGAGGAGCTCGCCCTCCGTGCCTTCCGGGGCGCCTCTATCGGGCAGCAGGTAGACCGCGACGCGACCGTGGGCGAGCGCCGTTGCCTGCTCCACCGCCTCCGCGATGCGCCCCACCGAGTTCTCACGAATCACGATGCGATCCACCACGACCTCGATGGTGTGGCGGAACTTCTTATCGAGCGCGATGGGGTCGTCGAGGCTGCGGACCTCGCCGTCGATGCGCACGCGGGAGAAGCCCTCGGCGCGCAGGTCGTCCAAAAGCTTCGCGAACTCGCCCTTGCGGTCGCTCACCACGGGCGCGAGCACGAACGCGCGCCGCCCCTGCCCTGCCTCGAGGATCTTGTCCGCCACCTGGTCGGTCGTCTGCCGCTCGATGACGCGTCCGCACTCAGGGCAGTGGGGCGTGCCGATGCGCGCGAAGAGCAGGCGCAGGTAATCGTAGATCTCGGTAACCGTGCCCACCGTGGAGCGCGGGTTCTTCGATGTCGTCTTCTGGTCGATGGACACCGCCGGCGAGAGGCCGTCGATGGAATCGAGGTCGGGCTTGTCCATCTGCCCCAAAAACTGCCGGGCGTAGCTCGAGAGCGACTCCACGTAGCGACGCTGGCCTTCGGCATAGATGGTGTCGAAGGCGAGGCTCGACTTGCCCGAGCCGGAAAGGCCGGTGATCACGACGAGTTCGTCGCGCGGGATCTCGACATCGATGTCCTTGAGGTTATGTTCGCGGGCACCGCGGATGATGATGGAAGAATCGGCCATGGTTGCTCCGTTTCATTGTTGGCAACCTTTGATTCTAGCGCAGCAGACGATCGCGCCGGGCAGACCGCCGCCACGCGCCGCATCCGTCACGGTTTGTTCAAGCCTTGTTCGATGGATGCGAGGCACCGACCCACCACGACGGCCGGTACCCGCCCTGCATCGATGCCTTGCGCCCGCGACGACCGGCGCCCGCCCCCCATCTCACTGAATCACCTTTTCTCGACGGTTTTTCCCGTTGAAGGCCTAAAACTGTCGAGAAAAGGTGATTCAGTGGGTGGCGGGATCGCATCAACCGAGCGGCTCGCCGTACCACTGCTCAATCATGTGGCGCGCAATGGAGGCGCGGCCGGGGAGCTCGACCTCGTCCGCTTCGACTGCGCGGCGCAGCTCGTCGCGGGTGAACCAGCGCGCCGATCCCACCTCTTCATGGTCGACGAGCACCTCGGTAGAGCAGGCATGCGCGCGGAACCCCAGCATGATCGACGCAGGGAACGGCCACGGCTGCGAACCCAGGTAGCGCACCTCGTCGAGCTCGACGCCCACCTCCTCGCGCGCCTCGCGCCGAACCGCATGTTCCAGGCTCTCGCCCGCCTCCACGAATCCTGCGGAGACCGAGAAGAACTTCTTGCGCCATGCGGCGTTGTTCTGCAGAAGAATACGGTCTGCGTCGTCGACGATCGCCGTGATCACTGCGGGCTCGATGCGCGGAAAGAGCAGACGCCCCGCATCGTTCGGGCTCGTGCAGGTCTGAGCCCAGCCGGAGAGCGTCGGGCGCACAGGCGCACCGCAAACCGGGCAGAACCGCTGGTTCGCGTGCCAAGCCGCAAGCGCGACCGCTGTCGTGGCAACACCGGATTCGAAGGGCGTGGCACACGGCGCGAACTCACGCAGCTCCACCCAATCGAAATCGCGCAGCGCGCGCTCGGCAAGAGAGCCCGTCGCGCCGTCGATCCCCTGGTCCGCGCTCACATGCGCGGCGTTCACCGCAGGTGCGGGGCGCGAGATATCGAGGGCGAGATAGGGCGTTGCGGGTTCGCTGGCGCGATCGAGCCCCAGGTAGATGACGAGCGCCCCATCGCCGAGCGCCTCTGCGCGCACCTCAGAACCCGAGAGCAGCGCGAGCGAGAGCGCACCTTCGGGTACCGTCGCATCCGGACGGGGCGCCGCAGGGTCGTTGAAGCAGAAGAGCGCGCCCGCCGAAGTGCCCTGCGTGTGCCGGGGCACCGCGACCATCCCGCCGTTCACGAGCACAACACGCGTCGCCGCATCGCCGAGCAGCCACTCGATGAGCCCGTCCTCGCCTCTTCGCTCCACGTCGTAATCGATATCGGTCTGAGCGAGCGGCAGGCTCGCCATGAATGCCGCGTCGTCGAGCTCCGCCCATCTTCCATGCCCTGCCATCGTGCGCCTCCGCCTCGAAATGATTACATCCAGCCTGCTTGGATTCTATCACCTTACTCCACGCTCTTAAGCGCCTCGAGCATGTCGACATCGCGCAGGCGTCGGTTCACCACCACGCCCAGCAGCACCGTGAGCGCGCCCACGATCACCAGCGGAATAATGAATACGTATGGCGCGAAGGCCGGGTCGAACATGACGTTGTCCGGCGGCACAACGGTGATGATGTAGTTGCGGAAGAGCACGCCGAGACCCCAGCCCACCACGATGCCGATCAACGTGAGCAGCATCGTCTCGCGGTAGATGTACATCGTGACCTCGCCGTCGAAGAAGCCGAGCACCTTGATGGTAGAGAGCTCGCGAATGCGCTCGGACACGTTGATGGTGGTGAGGTTGTATAAGATCACCGCGGCGAGCAGCGTGGCCACCACGATGAGCACGACCATGATCTTGTTGAGCGAGTCCACGATGGTGGCGATTTGCGCGATGAGCGAGGTGTTCTGCACAATGCCCCTCACGGCGGGCAGCTCCATAAGCGAGGCGGCAAACGCGTTCACCGAAGTCGCCGACGAATCCTTCAATGTCACGAGTGACGCATTAGGTGCGTACGTCTCGCCGAAGGCCTGCGCGTAGGCATCCGACCCCATGAAGATGAAGTGCCCCATGTACATCTCGGTCACGCCGGTGCAGGCGAGCTCATGCGCCACGCCCGTCGCATCGTCCACCGTAAAGGTGTCGCCCGCACGTACACCCAGGAGCTGCGCGAGCCGCTCTGAAAGCACGCAGGAGTCCGCATCGAGCGGCACGTCCGCGTTGCTCACCCGTTCGCGGAGGTCGATGTAGTCCTCAAGCGCCGCCGGATCGTCGGGCACAATAAGCGTGATGTCCTGCGTGTCGCCGTTGGCGCCTGCGACCTTCGTGAGCGCTTCGTAGTGTACAGACAAGGTGCGCTCAACATCCGAACCGGCGAGTTCAGATTCGAGCTCGGCAAGCTCGGCGTCGGTCGCCGTAGGCGCCTGCGCAACGATCATGTCATAGGTCACGATGTTGCCGAATTGTTCGGCAGAGATGCCCGAGATGGAGTATTGCGTGCCAAAGCCCGCCACCAAGAGCACCACAGCCCCCGCCACGCCGAAGACCGTCATGAACATGCGCTTCTTGTAGCGGAAGAGGTTGCGCGCCGTGACCTTATGCGTGAACGACAGACGGTTCCAAATGAAGGGGATGCGCTCCAGCAAAATCTTCGACCCGCGCGCCGGGGGCTTGGGCAGCAAGAGCTCGGAGGGCTTGTCGCGCAGCTCGCCCCGAACCGCAAGCCACGCGGGCAGCACGGCGGACACAAGGCCGAGTACCACGGCAACCACACTAATCAAGGGGTCAAACAAGAGGTGAATGGGCGGCAATACGAACTTCGTCGCATAAGCGCTGTATACAATCCACGGCAGCAGCGTGTGACCCGCGACCACACCAATGAGCGTGCCGATCATGCTCGACACCAAGCCGTATACGATGAATTTGCGAGCCACATCGCGGTCGTCATAGCCCAGCGCTTTGAGCGTGCCCGCACCGATGCGCTCCTCGTCCACCATACGCGTCATGGTGGTGAACGTCACGAGCGCGGCGATGAAATACAGCAAGATCGGGAATACGCGGGCGAGGGCATCCACGATCTTCGCTACCGTGGCATAGATCTTGTAGCCGTCGCCGCCCGGCACCTCGCGGCGCGAACTCGCGCTGTAGCCGGGCGCCTCGAGACGGTCGAGCTTCTCCTGCGCTTCCGCCAGGTCGGCCTCGGCTTGGGAAAGGCGCTCCTCCGCCTCTGGCTTCTGCGCGTTGTACGCCTCGAGCGCCTCTTGGTATTCCGCCTCGCTGGCAGCGAGCTCTTCCTTGGCGGCCGCGAGCTGCGCCTCGGCGGAGGCGGTCGTGGCGGCGAGGGCGTCGCGCCCGGCGGCGAGCTCCGCTTCCTTCTGCTCGAGCTCGGCCTGTGCGGCGGCGAGCTCGGTGCCTGCCACGGCAAGCCGTTCCTCTCCTGCCGCGGCCTGTGCGCGGGCATCCTCGAGCTTGGCTTCGTTTTGCTCAATCTGCGTGCGAGCCGCTTCGAGCACCGCCGGAGCCGCGTCGAGTTGCTCAAGGGTCTCCTCAAGCCCGGAGCGTGTTTCGGAGAGCGAAGCAGAAAGGGCGGCCAGGCGGTCAAGCAACATGGTACGCAGCTCCTCGCCCGCCGTGTCGGCAGGCAGATTCGCCACCTCTTCGATAATGCCGCAGAGCTGCTCGTATGCTTCGTATGCCGGGTCTTCCGCCGAAGGCGCGCCCCCTGGGAAGAGCTCGGCGAGCTTGTCTTCGAGCACCGACGTCACGACCGCAGGTTTCAGGAAGGTCTCGGGGATTCCGCTCACGAGCTCCTCTGCATCAGCGAGTTCCGACAGCGCGCCATCGATCGTCTCGACGCCCGCCTCGATCTTAGGACGGCGCGCGACGCCCTCCTCGTAGGCAGCTTCTCGGGCAGCGTACTCCTCCTGTGCAGCGGCAAGCTGCGCCTGCCCGTCTGCGATCTGTTGCTGCGCCGCAGCGAGCTCCGCCGCCTTCTCGTCATACGCCTCTTGAGCCGCCTCGAGCTGCTCCCTCCCTGCAGTGATCTGCGCCGCGCCATCGGCGAGCTTAGACGAGGCCTCCGTTGTCTCGCCCTCGAGCCGCTGCTCGTTCACAGCAATCTGCGCGGCGCCCGCATCGAGTTGCGACCGTGCTTCACCGAGCTCGGCCTCGGCATCAGCGAGCTCGGCATAGCCCGCATCGACTTCCGCCTGACCGTCGTCGATCGTCGCCTGGTTCTCAGCACGCAGCTCCGCCAGACGAACGCCCGGCTGATCTGCAAGCAAATCTTCAAGATCGGCGCGATGTGCGTGTACCCGCTCGGAGTATTCATCGGTATACGGGTCAACGCCTGCGGTGTCGGCAAATGTCAAGCGCGCCGTCATGTACACGTCGGAATCGAACGTCTCGGGAACCACGATGGCGTAGCCCGAAAGCTCGCCCGAGCCCGCCATCGAAGCGCCCATGTTCACGCCGCTGATGATTTCAGACGAGGAGACGAAACCTGCCACAGTAAATGTGTCACGCGTGAGCACCGTATCGCCCTGGACATCGGGCTTCTCGTCGAACGTCACCGTGTCGCCGATAGCATACTCGCCCCGCGAAAACGAATCGAGCGCTATTTCGTCCGGTGCCTGGGGAAGGCGACCCTCCACGACCTCGTAGCGCGAAACGCGCTCAGGGAGGGATTGGATGCGATAGCTCTCGGTCGTTCCTGCGATCACGGCGTCTTTGAGGTACCCATACTCGACCTCGTCGATGCCTTCCGCCTGCTCGATGAGCACGCAATCCTCGTCGTTCAGACCAAAATCTCCGATGACGAGAATGTCCGCCGCGTCGAGCGCATCGAAGTACGCTCGCCCCGTGGCGCGCATGTCTGGCCCCGTGACGAAGAGCCCCACGAGCGCGAACGAGCCGAGCGCCATGAGCCCCACGATGGAGAGGAAGCGTCCCACGGAATGACGGATGGAGCGGCGAATGTCCAGCCAGAGTGCTCGTTTGCGGCGGTGCCTAGGCGTCGGCGCGGCTGGCAACGCGCCCTTCATATGCCCTTGTTTCATCGCTACCACTCCACCGTCTCGATATCGGCAGGGTTCGCGCAGGTCTCGATGGCCTCCACACGTGCATCACGCATGCGAATCACGCGGTCGGCGATCTTGGCGATAGCGGCGTTGTGCGTCACGATGATGGTTGTCGCACCGCGCTTGCGGCACATGTCCTGCAAGATTTTGAGTACTTGCTTGCCGGTGCGATAGTCGAGCGCGCCCGTGGGCTCGTCGCACAGCAAGATCTTCGGGTTTTTCGCCACGGCGCGCGCAATGGCAACGCGCTGCTGCTCTCCGCCCGAAAGCTGCGCGGGAAAGTTGTTCATGCGGCCTTGGAGGCCCACCATGCGCAGTACCTCCGTAGGATCGAGGGCGCCGGGAACGATCTCGGCCGCGAGCTCGACGTTCTCCTTCGCGGTAAGGTTCGTGACGAGATTGTAGAACTGGAACACAAAGCCCACGTCCGTGCGGCGATATGCGGTGAGTTCCCGGCGCGTGCATTGCGCGATGTCGCGCCCGTCAATGACCACGCGCCCCTCGCTTGCCGCATCCATGCCGCCGATGATGTTCAGGAGCGTCGACTTGCCGGCGCCAGACGCGCCTAGAATAACCGTGAGCTCACCCTGTTCAATCGCGAAGCTCACGTCGTTGTTCGCCACGATCTCTGCGGCGCCCGTCTGGTACCGCTTGTACTCATGTTCAACTTCGATATACGACATGCAGCCTCCCGTGAGAAGCGTCTTAATGCAGCAAATATGCGGCGCGAGATGACCACGCCGGACGCTTATGGTCTTCCCCATCCAGATGAAAATAGACAACGTGTTGATTATTTTCGAGCCATGCCGTAGCATGCTCAGAAGAACGCCATAATGAACAGGTTCGGCTCAAGTGTTCAGACAGATTGCTTGAGCGGGGCATATCCAAGACATGGGAGCGGTCATGGCAGACAAGCGTACCGAGGCAACCCGCGCAAAGATTAAGCGGGCTTTTACGCACGTCATGGCCGAGCGCGGGTTTGGCCGCCTTTCAGTGAGCGACGTCGCGCGGCGGGCAGACCTCAATCGCGGAACCGTCTACCTTCATTTTACCGATAAATACGACATGCTTTCCCAGTTCGAAGACGAGTTGCTCGACAACATCACAGGCATTTTGTTCGACATGAGCTGCCAGGACGCCTCCCCCAGCATCGATGCATTCGTTCCCAACGCCAACGTCCTTGCATCGCTCCGCTACATGCAGCGCGAGATTGCACTGTTCCAAGCCCTCATGGGGCCCGACGGCGACCCCCGTTTCGCCGAGCGGCTCAAGAAAACTCTGGGCGAGCATCTCCTCGCCGAGGTTTCAAATCTCCCCGGTGTGAAGATCGATATCGGAGACATCCCCGTAGCCTATGCGCGCGAAATCGCGCTCGGCAGCATCATGGCGATCGTCACGCTCTGGCTTAACAACGGCGCCGGCGAGACACCCGAATTCATTGCGCACGTCATCGACGTCGCCAAACGTACCGCTCCGCTCAATCTGCTCACTACGCCGTTAGGCTAGGCTCCGCCTCTTCTTCAAAGAACTCAAGATACTCCGCGCAACTCATGGCACGCGCCTCCAAATGCTTTACCAATTCATTGCAAAGTTTGCTTGTCATTTTTTGCAAAGCGTACTATGCTAAAGATGCAAAGCGCGCTTGTCATTCCGGAATGACGAACATCCGCTCGGCATGGAAAGGAGGCGCCGTTGAACACCCGCATTAAAGAGCTCAGGCGCGAACACAAGCTCAGCCAGGCAGAGCTCGCCGAGGCCGTGGGCACCACGCGTCAAACCATCACGTCCATCGAGGTAGGCAAGTACACCGCATCGCTGCCGCTCGCCTACAAGATCGCCCGGCACTTCGGCCTTGCCATCGAGGACGTCTTCGATTTCTCAGGTATCGATGAAGAGTTGTAAAGGAGCGCACCATGAACAAGACCCTTGCCACCCTGCGCGAAGAGCTCGGCGGGCGTATCCGCCGGGAAACCGTCTCCGTCGCCGTGCTCATCGTCGCCATGGTCGCAGTCATGGCTCTCACCGTGACCGATGCTATTCCCTCCGCAGACGGCAACGGCTTCGCCTCGTCCTTCGTGGGTGGATTCATCATGGGGCTCCTCGCCTGCGCGACAGTGCTCACCGTGAAGCAACTTCGTGCCATGCGCCGGGCGCTTCGTGACGACGCTGCGCTGCGCGAACTCCACGCCAAGGAGAATGACGAGCTCGACGCCCATCTGGCGCGCGAGACCGCCCGAACCTTCGTCCAGCTTATTCCGCCGCTCTCTGCCGTCATCGTGGTTGTCGCCGCGCTCGTAGGCGTTGAGGCCGTAATCACCGCCGTCGCGACAATCCTCTTCTTGTGCACCGCGCTGCTGCTCACACGCCTGTACTACAAGCATCAATACAGCAGCAAGGAGGATGCCGAGTAACCCGCACCCCGCCCCTCCATCCCCAAGATGATGGGCATGAGCGGACGCCGCGCATAAGAGACGCGTCACCTTGGGCGTCACTTTGGGGACGGGTACGTTTGTGTCGTTTTCGTCACAAACTAACCCGTCCCCAAAGTGTCACCCCGCACCATGCCGTGCAGACCGAATTCCGCGAGTGTCGCAGCCGTGCGGGCAAGCTCGTCGGGCGTGCGGGCGCAGCCCTCGAGCATCCAGCAACGCAAAAGCGCGAACAGGCCACCCAGCACGTAGGCGAGGCACGCCTCCTGCTCGCGGGCGGGGATGATACCGTCGAGCAACCCGCGCTCTGCAATCTGTCTGCCGAACGCTTGGCTTAGATGCCGGTACAGCACGTCGACGGGCACGCGCTCCACATAGCGCCGGTCGCGCTCCATGCCTTCCGAGATCGTCTGCACCAGCACCGAGAAGAACACGGCGAGCGCCCGCTCCCGCTCGCCAGGCTCCACGCTATTCGGCACCACCCGTTCCACTTCATCGAGCACGCGCGCGGCAAGTCCGTCCGTTATCGCAGCAAGCAGTCCGTCGATGCTTCCGAAATGCTGATAGAACGTCTTCCGGTCGACATCCGCCTCCTGCGCGATGGCGCTCACCGTGATGCGCTCGAACGGTCGCGTGACAAGCAGCCGCTCGAATGCGGAAACGATGAGGCGTCGGCTCCGCACCGCACGCCTGTCCATGCCGTTCGCCATCACATGCCCCCAATCTGTGGAATAACCCTCGGAACGCCCCTCTCCGTTGCTTACCCACATATCTTATTCCACATATGAGGATTATTCCATAACTGGGTACTATGAGCGCACGACGACTGCGCAGGGCGTGGCGCGGGCGCCGTGTACGTCTCGCAACGCGCCGCACGCCTCCCCGTCAGTCGCAAACCCTCATTACCCAAGGACCGCCCATGCGCACCGCACTCAGCATCTTCCGCCGCGACATCCGCCGCATCATGCGCAGCCCCGTCGCCGTCATCGTCACCGTAGGCGTCTGCATCATTCCGTCGCTCTATGCCTGGATTAACATCCTCGCCAACTGGGATCCCTACACCAACACCTCGACCATGCCTGTCGCCGTGGTCATAGAGGACGAAGGCGCACAGATACCCGGCATGGGGAACATCAACGCAGGCTCCATGGTGCGCGACCGCCTTGCCGAGAACGATCAGCTCGCATGGACGTTCGTGCAGGATGAGCAAGCCGCGCTCGATGGCGTGCGCGCGGGCACATACTACGCCGCGTTCGTGATACCAAGCGACTTCACGGCATCGCTCGCTCGCGTGCTCGACGGGGATGCCGAACCCGCGCACATCTCGTATTACGTGAACGAGAAAGCGAACGCGATCGCCCCGAAAGTGACCGATACCGGCGCCACCGAACTCGAAACGCAAATCGCGAACGAATTCACACGCGTGGCGAGCGAAGCGGTTTCAGAGCGGCTCGGAGCGGCCGCGCGCTCCTTCACGACAGAGACGCAGACGGCGCACGAAGCCCTGGGCAACTCGATTGAAGACGCCAGTACGCTGTTGAACGACCTCGCCGATACCCTCGACGACGCGGGTATCGCGATCGCGTCCTCGCGCGAAGCGGTGGCCGAAGCGAGTGCCACCCTCGATGACCTCGGCTCGGCGTCGCAGCGCCTCTCCAACAACCTCGACAGCGCGCTGGAAGACCTCGGCACGACGCGCGAGCACGCCCAGACCTCGCTGACATCACTTTCCCAGGCCTTGAACGAGGGCGCGAGCTCCATCGCTGGCATCGCAGCGAACGGCTCATACGATATCGGAGCCATCGCCGGAGATATCGGCTGGGCACAGGGAAAACTCGACGGCGCACTCTCCGAGATTCGCGCATCGCTCGGCACCCTCGCCTCACTCAAGGAGACGCTTCAGCAGGTGCGCGACGAGATAGCCGGCGTCGCGCCCGAGACGGATGCGGCGAAAAGCGCGCAGGAAGACATCCTTGCGATGCTCGATGACGCCATCACGAGCCTCGATGCGTTCACGCAAACGCAAACAGCCGCGCTCGACCGCCTGCAGGCGGCAGCGGACAACATCGCGGCAGGCGCGGAAAACGCACGCGGCCTCTCGAGCGCCATCGCCGAGGCGGCGAGCGCAGGGGCTGAGGGGCTCTCCGACCTCTCCTCCGCACTCGCAAGCACCACACTGCCAGAGCTTTCCCACGCCCTCGACAGCTTCGCCCAAGCGGGCGGCAGCGCGCAAACCGGGGCCGCGAGCGCGTCGAGCATGATCGAGCAGGCACGCGGCACGCTTTCCAGCCTCGACGCGGTACTCGAACAGGCCGGGGCCGCGGTGTCGGCGACAGCGGAGGGTCTGCGCACGAGCGCTCGGACGCTAAACACCGTCGCACGCGACCTCGACGCGCTTTCAAGTGCCTGGACGTTGCAAGAGCTTGAAGAGCTCGGGAACATCGACCCCGACGACATCGCCTCGATCATGGCGGAACCAGTCGCACTCGACGCGCAGCCGGTCTTCCCGGTCGCGAACTACGGTTCGGGCGTCGCACCGTTCTATACGAACCTCGCCCTGTGGGTAGGCGGCTTTGTGCTCATCGCCATCTACAAACTCGAGGTCGACGGAGAGGGCATCGACTCCGCGACACCGCGCGCCGCCTTCTTCGGAAGATGGCTGCTCATCGTGACGATCGGCATGGTGCAGGCGCTCATCTGCTGCACGGGCGATGTGCTCATAGGCGTGCAGTGCGCAAGTCCGCTCGCGTACGTGGCGGCAGGCATCGTGGAATCGTTCGTCTACGTCTCGATCGTCTTCTCGCTCGCCATCGCCTTCAAACACGTGGGCAAGGCACTTGGCGTGCTCCTCGTAGTGCTGCAAATCCCCGGAGCCGCCGGCACCTATCCCATCGAGATGATGCCCGGCTTTTTCCAGGTAATCCACCCCTGGCTCCCCTTCACCTACGGCATCGCAGCGATGCGCGAGGCGGTCGCGGGCTTCTATGGATACACGTATGCCGCAAGCATCGCGGCGCTCCTCGCCTTTCTTGCGCCCGCAGCGATCGTCGGCCTCGGCCTGCGGAGCCATCTAGCAACCCTGGGCGCGCTCTTCGACCGGAGGCTCGCCGAAACCGATTTCATGGTGAGCGACCACCGGGGCATCGCGTCCGGCACCCGCGGGATGGAGCGGCTCGCGAAGATGCTGCTCATCGAGCCAGAAGCACGCCGCCGCGTACAGATGCGCGCAAGCCGCTATCTTCAAACCTACCCGCACCTCCTCAAGCGGGGCGTCGCCGCGCTCGTCGTCATCCCCATTGTGCTGCTTGCGCTCATGTGTATTCTCCACCGCACCTTCGACTTACTCATGCTGTGGGTCTGCTCGCTCACGGTCATCTCGGCCTACCTCGTCGCCGTGGAATACCTGCGCGACCGCGCGCTCCGCATCGAGCTGCTCGCCCAGCTGAAACCCCATACCCTCCGAAGGCTCGCGCGAACCGGCCGAAAGGCAGGTACACGATGAAACATATGCTCGCCCTCCTGCGACGCGACGGTCGTCGCGCCTATGCGAACGCCATCACCATCGTGGTCATGGCCGGCATCATCGCCGTTCCCTCGTTCTACGCATGGTTCAACATCGCGGGGAGCTGGGACCCGTACGCCAACACGCGCGACCTCAAGGTCGCCGTCGCCAACACCGACGTCGGCTACGACGGTGAGCTCGTGCCCGTGCACGTCAACCTTGGCGAGCGCGTAGTGGCGGAGCTCTTGCAGTCGAAAAGCATCGGCTATGTCCCCGCTTCAAAAGACGAGGCGCTCGAAGGCGTGCGCGCCGGCACATATTATGCCGCCGTCATCATCCCTGAGGACTATTCCGCTTGCCTCATGAGCGCGTTCTCTGCGAACCCCCGGCGCGCGCGAGTCGTTTTCGTGCAGAACGAGAAAGCGAACGCCATCGCCGAGATCGTCACGGACAAGGCGGGAACGGCCGTGGAGCGCGATATCGAGACGAGTTTCGTCGCCGCCACGACCGACGTCGGAACGGCCGCGGCGACAGAACTCGCCTCCTCGCTCGACGATGGAGACCTCGCGACCATCGCGACGCGCCTCGAGGCCGCACTCGGCGATGCCGCCCGCGAACTGCGCGCCGCCGCGGAAAACGCCCGCGCGTATGCAGAGCTCACGGCCTCGACGCAGGCGCTTCTTGCGGGCAGCACGGAGACGTTCGACGCCGCGACAGGCCCGCTGCAAGATGCGGGCAACGCTCTCACCAACACGGCGGACGGCATGGAGGACGTCTCGGGGGTGCTCGACGAGGCAACGACCTCCGTCGACGATGCCCTTGCCAACGCACACGAGCACCTGGGATCGGTATCCGCCGCCGTGGACGATGCCTTCGAGGACGCCGGGCAGCAGGCGAGCGACTTGGCAGACGGCCTTTCGAACGTGAAGGCCGCCGTCGACGACCAGGCGTCGCAGCTCTCCGACCTTGCGGAGTCGCTCTCGGCACAGATCGCCGCCGCACAGCGGCTCGAGAAGCTACTCCCCGAAAACAGCTCCAGCCGCGCTGCCGTCCACACCGCGATCGCCGCGCTCACCGGCATCGAAGACCGCCTAAACGACCTACAGAGCGAGCTCACGGAGCTCTCTTCTGCGCTCGAGGCGACTGCGCGAGATATCGCGCAGGGAACAGCGAACGTACAGACGGCGCGCGAGAAGCTCGACAACCTCATAGCAGACGCGCAGGCGGGCATCGATGCCGCACGCGACGCCTATGAGGACGGTGCGAGCGAAGCTCTCGCGGGACTCGAGGACGGGGCGCGCGACGCCGCCGCGACCATCGCCACGCTGCAAGGAGATGTCGCCGCGACGCTCGCCGCCGTCGACGACGCAACGAACGCGACCGCAGACGGGCTCGGCAGCGCCACCCAATCACTTGAAACGGCAGCACGCGAGCTCAATGCGTCCGCCGATTCGCTCGATGCCCTGCAGGAGCGCCTCCACGCCGCCCTCGCCTCCTCCGACCTTGAAGAGGTTCGCGCCATCCTTGCCGCGAGCCCCGCCTCGCTCGCCTCCTTCATGGCGCGGCCGGTGCGGGTCGAGCGCACCGCGATCTTCCCCGTCGAGAACAACGGTTCCGCCATGACGCCGTTCTACACGACGCTTTCGATATGGATCGGCGGTGTGGTGCTCGCCGCGCTCGTCCGCGTGCGCCCGAGCGAGCAAACGCTCAAAGAAACCGATTGCACCGCAACCGAAGCCTACCTGGGACGACTTGCGCTCTTCGCGGGCACCGGGCTTCTGCAGACGACGCTCATCTGCGCGGGCGACATCCTGTACCTCGAGGTACAGTGCGCGCATCCCGTCCTTTTCCTGTTGGCGGGATGGATCGCCTCGTTCGTGTTCGTGAACATCATTTACGCGCTCACCGCCTCGTTCGGAGATGTGGGCAAGGCGATCGCCGTCGTGCTCATGGTGCTCCAGGTCGCAGGGTCGGGCGGCACGTTCCCCCAGCAGATGCTTCCCGCAGGGTTCCAGCTCATCTATAGCTGGTTGCCGTTCGTACATGCGGAAAACGCCATGCGAGCCGCGATGTTCGGCATATGGAACGCCGATTTCTGGATTGAGCTCGGGCTCTTGGCCGCCTACCTCGTGCCCGCGCTCTTACTCGGCCTCGTGCTGCGCCGACCCGTGATGCGCCTTACCGCCTGGATGGAAGACGAGCTCGAAGCGACGCAGGTGATGTAGGGGGCTGACCCCGCGTCTGCGCTTGAACTTCAAACAGAGCCCCCTCCCTATTTTCCTCGTCGTGCGCCCGCCTATGGGGTGACGTGCTATGCTGGGGTTGCCGGCCATCGGCGCATCCCATCAAGGCGGGCTATCAAACGGGGGGTCGTATGCTTACCGACGCGGAGCGCAGGCTCATCCAGAAGTACTATCTGCTGCCCAAGCTGGGACGGAAAGGCTTTGGGATCATCTTGGCGCTCAGCGCCGAATGGCTCTTTCTGAACATGCTCGACGACCTCGTCTTCCACAACCCGCAGCCGCCCTATCTCGCCGGCTGGATCGCCTATTTCGCACTCGTGATCGCGCTGACGGTATTTTGCTGCTATGCGTACCTCTCGGCCGCCTACGGCATGAGGAAGCCGACGTGGAAAACCATAGAACGGAAGCGCGCCGCGGCACGCAAGCAGGCGCGTGAGCAGGCGAAGGCAGCCGCGGACGAAGACGGCGCCTCGCGCGCAGCGCTTACCGCGGCCGCAGGCGTCGCCGCAGCCGGCCGCGCGCTCGCCGACGGCGTTCTCGACGCGGCTGACATTGCATCTGCGAGCTACAGTGCCGCCGGGGTCGCGCGCTACGCCGAAGCAACGGCCGGCATCTCCCGGGATGCCGCGCGGACGGCACGCGACCTGGGCGTCGAACTCCCCAACCCCAAACGTGTGAGCGCGCTCATCTTGCTCGGCGTCCTCGCCATCCTCGCCCTCACTTACGGCGTGCACTACCTTGGCCGCATGGGAGCTATGGGCGAAGACCAGCAGCGAGCAGCCGCGACGCTCTCCTCGATCGAGCGCACCTTCGAAACCGAGGGTTTCTACGTAGTCGGCGCCGGTAGCGCCGAAGAGCACGATGCAAACGGCTACTCCATCTATGGCAATCTCTTCGAGATGGGCGACGACGATACGCGCGTCGGGCTGCACGTCGATAACGAGGGCGTAGTGTACGAAGTGAGTTATACGCTCGACATCAACCCCGAGCTTTCACTCGAAGAGAACCTCACGAAGGCCGAGGATGACCTCGCGCGCCTGCAAGCTGCCGTAGCCAAGCTCGATGTCTCCTTCGAGCAACCCGGCCTCGCCGCGCAGATCGCGCTGCCCGAGGCATTCAAGACTGCGTTCCTCGCCGGTACGATGTACGAGGACATCTTCTTCAATCCAGATGATCTGGACTCTGTCGACGGAGCCTATATCTGGTGCACCTTCGACACGCAATCCGAAGAGGACTGGATCGATGGCATGTGGCCCTCGATCTGGCTCCGATTGGAAACAGACTGGTAGCGCGCCGGTACCGTGCATGACAACATAACCGGGCATCGTTGTCACGGCTCCCTTGTCTCCAACTGGGTACAATGGAGCCGTGAAACCCATACCTGGCACCGACGAGCGCGCCGGGTTCAGCATGAAAGGACATCCATGGCTACCTGTGAACATGCCGCCGCAGCGGGCGGCCAGACCGCTCCCACGCAGTTCGAAGAGAACAACCTTTCCGAGGCGAAGCGCGTCATCGCCGTGCTCTCTGGCAAAGGCGGGGTTGGCAAATCCCTGGTCACGGGTGCGCTCGCTGTCGAGCTCAACCGCCGCGGCCACACGGTCGGCATCCTCGACGCCGACATCACCGGCCCCTCCATCCCCAAGATGATGGGTATGAGCGGGCGCCGCGCGCACGGTCTGGGCAAGCTCCTGCTGCCCGAGATCTCCTCGACGGGCATCAAGGTCATGTCGTCGAACCTCCTGCTCGAGCACGAGACCGACCCGGTGCTCTGGCGCGGCCCTGTCATCGCGGGCGCCATCCGCCAGTTCTGGAGCGACACGTCTTGGGGTCCCATCGACTACCTGCTCGTCGACATGCCTCCCGGCACGGGCGATGTGGCGCTCACCGTGTTCCAGTCGCTGCCGGTCGACGGCATCGTCGTCGTGACGAGCCCGCAGGACCTCGTGAGCATGATCGTGGCGAAAGCCGTGAACATGGCCGAGAAGATGAGCGTGCCGATCCTCGGCCTCATCGAGAACATGAGCTACGTCACCTGCCCGGATTGCGGCAAGAAGATCGAGCTCTTCGGCACGAGCAAGCTGGATGAGGTCGCCCAGCAGTACGACCTCAAGGTGCTCGGACGTCTGCCCATCGACCCTGCGCTCGCGCTCGCCTGCGACGCCGGAGCCATCGAGGAAGCGCTGCCGCAGGACTTCCTGCCCGAAGCCACCTCCGTCTGCGAGGCCATCCCCGCTCATGAGGGCGCGCCCGAGGACACGGCTTCCCAGGACGATGCAGAAGCCTAACGAAACGCCCACGTAAGAGCGGAGACGAACGGCCATGGCGCGTACAGCACCGGCAACCTACGATGTGATCGTGATCGGCGGCGGGGCATCCGGCCTCGCCGCTGCCCTTACGTCTGCCCGCGCAGGCGCGCGCACGGCGATCGTCGAATGCGACGTCGACTGCGGCCTGCCCATCCTCGCCACCGGCAACGGGCGGTGCAACCTCTCGAACGAGCGCCTGCGCCCCGCCCGCTATCGCCATCCCGTCATAGCGCGCGCCGTTTTGGGCGAGCATCCGGAAGAGGCGCTCGCCGCGTGGTTCGACAGCATCGGCATCTGGACGACGAGCGACGAGGGCAGGCTCTACCCCATGAGCAAGCGCGCGGAATCCGTGCGCGACGCGCTTCTTGCCGCCTGTGAGCGTGCCGGCGTGGCGAAGCTCTGCGCGCACCGACTCATACACGCCGCCTGGAATGCGGAAGACGGGCTGTGGAAACTCGAAACGCTTGCCCCCGCCGCAGCACTCCATGCGCCCCGGGCGCGCGACGAGCACGCCCGCCTTCGAGCGCTTCGACGCGCGCTCGCGCAGGCACCCATGCATGCCACGCTCCTCCAGGCGCGCGCCGTCGTGCTCGCGCCGGGCGGCGCCTCGGAAGCGATCTGCCAAATCTTCGACCTTCCTCACCTGGATGAGCAACCGGTGCTCTGCCCCATCGCCTGCCAGCCCGCAAGCGGAGAGGCCAGATTGGAACCCGACGCGCTCGCCCGCCTCGACGGCGTGCGGGCGGACGTACGCCTCACGCTCGTTCGTAACGACACACCGCTTTGGAGCGAAGACGGCGAGGTGCTTTTCCGCGCCTACGGGCTCTCGGGCATCGCCGCCTTCAACCTCTCTCGCCGCATCGAACGCAACGATATCATCGAGGTCGACCTCTTCCCTACGCTGTCCGAAGACGATCTGCGCGAGAAGCTCCGTGCTCGGACGCAAATCGTGGGCAGGCTCGAGCGCAAGAGCGCGCATTGGTTCGACGGTGTGCTCGCACCCGCACTCGGGCGCATCGTCGCCCTGGCCGGGGAGGGAAGCACGGGCAAAGCAGCTCGCGCCGCGAAGCGTCTCGCATTTCGGGTGCGCGGCGTGACGGAAACGAAGGCTGCGCAGGTGCGCTGCGGCGGCATCCCGTTTTCTATCGTGGACACCGAAACACTCCGACTGAGATGCGGCTCCGGCGGGACGCTCTTCGCCTGCGGCGAGGCGCTCGACATGGATGCCGATTGCGGCGGCTTCAACCTTGCCTGGGCATGGCTTTCCGGACTTCGCGCCGGCGCCGCGGCAGCACGCGAGGTGGCCTCATGATCGAGATCTCCGACATCCGCGCCTCGCTCGCACAAGGTTCGACCGAACAGCGCTGTCTTGCGCTCGGCCTCGCTGAGGCCATCAAGCTCTTTGGCTGTCTTCCGCATCTGCTTGAGAGAATCGAGCTCAGGCGCCGCTCCATCGACGCTCGACGGAAAAGCGACGTCCACCTCGTACTCACTATCCGCATTCACCTCTGCGACGAGCTCGATGAGGAAGAGCTCGTCGCGTGCGTGCCCGAACGAGAACGTCGGCGCGTCCGCATTGTGCAGGAACGTACCGCCCCTGCACCCGAGAAGCTTCTCCGCGCTCCCGCGCCGCGCCCCGTGATCGTGGGCGCTGGCTGCGCAGGCCTCTTCGCCGCCCTCGTGCTCGCCGAGGCGGGTGCCGAACCGCTCCTCATCGAACGCGGGGATGACGCCCAGCGCAGGAGTCGGGCGATCGAGCGCTTCTACAGAACCGCCGAGCTTGACCCCGAAAGCAATATCCAGTTCGGCTTGGGCGGTGCGGGAACTTTCTCGGACGGCAAGCTCACAACCGGCACGAAGAACCCCGCACATCGCCGCATCCTCGAGGCGCTCGTCGCTGCCGGCGCCCCGCGCGAGATCCTCTGGGACGCCATGCCGCACGTAGGCTCGGACATCCTTCCCGTCGTTGTGGAGCATCTCGTCACCCGCATCCGCGAACTCGGTGGCGAGGTGCGCTTCCGCACGCGTCTCATCGATATTAAGCGCTCGCGACCGCGCGGCGGAGACATTCGCGGTATCACCGTCGAGAGCCGCACCGCAGATGGCGTTGTCCGCGAGGAGCGCATCCCCTGCGAGCAGCTCATCCTTGCCTGCGGACACTCGGCGCGCGATGTGTTCGAGCTTCTCGAGCAACGCGGCTTCGAGCTCGCCCGCAAGACGTTTGCCATGGGCGTGCGCATCGAGCACCTACAAGCATCAATCGATGCGGCACAGTACGGGCGCTTCGCCGATAATCCCGCACTCGGCGCCGCACCGTACAAGCTCGTCGCCCATCTGGGTGACCGCAGCCTCTTCACGTTCTGCATGTGCCCTGGCGGAGAAGTCGTCGCAGCGGCGTCTGAACCGGGCGGTGTGGTGACGAACGGCGCGAGCCTGCATGCGCGCGCGGGCAAGAACGCGAACTCGGCGCTGCTCGTGAACGTCACGCCTGAAGACCTGCCCGGCGAGAGCCCCCTTGCGGGTATCGAGCTTCAGTGCACATGTGAGCGCCGCGCCTTCGCGCTCGGTGGTGGAGCGTATCGGGCTCCCGCGCAACGCGTCGCCGATTTCTTAGGCACCCGCGCAAGCACGGGCGCCGGCGCGGTCGCCCCCACCTATCCGCTCGGCGTCACCTGGACGGCGCTCGATGACGCCCTGCCCGCGTACATCATAAAAGCGCTTCGCGCCGGCATTCCCCTGCTGGGTCGCAAGCTCAAGGGATTCGATGCCGCCGATGCGGTGCTCACGGGCGTGGAATCTCGCTCGAGCTCGCCGGTGACGGTCGTTCGCGACCGCATGTGTCGCGCAATCGATGCACCCGGGTTGTACCCCTGCGGCGAGGGCGCAGGCTACGCGGGCGGCATCATGAGCGCCGCCACCGACGGCATTCGCTGCGCCGAGGCGGTACTGGAAGAGCTTTCGAATCGATAGGCCACGTGGAACGAGAGCCATCGCCTTGCGAGTGAGAACCTGAGTCCTGGACCCAGGTTCTCCCCAAATCGCGCCAAGTGAACAGTTTTTACGGTGTCGCCGAAGTATCCGGACAATTTCACCGGATGAAACGGCAGGTACAAGGATTGGGAATGTTCGCGCTACTTTGCCAACCCTCCGAAAACTGTTCACTTGACGCAATCAGAGAATCGGGAGGCCGCACACATAAGAAATCCCATCCCAAACTCAGATTCTCACCCGCCAACCAACGCTGGAAACCATGTGCTTTTGAACGGGGATGAACCGGTCAACGGCGTCTCTCCCGGCCGGTCGCCCTGCGTTCCGCTGAGCGATTCCGCAGCTCGGGGGCGAAGCTCTCGTGCG
>UPXY01000013.1 GCA_900538305.1 uncultured Collinsella sp. | reverse complement strand
CAGGAACAGACGAATATTACAACAGGAAAGCAAATACGTCATCTGCGAACACAATGTAAGCGGCAAAATCAGCGACGAGCGTTTCATGGAGCTGTCGGCGGACTATGAGCAGGAGCAGCGGGAACTGAAAGACCGGGCTGCCGCTTTGCAGGAGGAACTTTCCAAGTCGCAGGCCGCCACCGTCAACGCCGAGAAATTCATGGGGATTGTGAGAAAGCACCTTGCTTTTGAAGAATTGACCCCCACCCTCTTGCGGGAAATGATTGAGAAAATCGTCGTGCATGAGTGCAGCTATGACGAGAACGGCACCCGCAGGCAGGACATTGAGATTTATTACAGCTTTGTCGGCAAGATAGACTTGCCGGAAGCCTAACGCCTGACCTATCCGACACAGCCCTAAGTGCCGGATAGGAACGGCAAAATTTTTTACACTTCTATTACTTCTTTATCGCACATTAGCAAATGCGGCGGAGACAAAACAAGAAGCAGAGGACTCTAACGTTGCAGTCTCAACGGACGTGGTCGAGGACAGCGGCTCTGCCGATGGGAGGTGAGGCACATGGACGTTCAACAGATGGAACGATGGAACAGCCTTTCCGTATCGGAGATACGAATCCTTCGCGAGATTGTCGCTCGCCTAGATCACGGTGAAGAGAAGATCCCCATTCGATCGGTGGCGCAGGCTTCGTTCGTCTCGACGACAAGTGTCGTTCGTCTTGCGAAGAAGCTCGGTTTCGATGGTTTCAGCGAATTGCTGTACTCTCTGAAGCACGAGCGCATGAGCACGTTGTCGCCGGGTATGCCCGGATTTTGTGAACGAATCATCGCGGGCGAGGCTTCGCTTGACGAACTAGAGACGCTTGCGCAAACACTCTCAGCGGCGCCAGGCATGCGCGTTCACCTCATGGGCGTCGGATACTCCGATCTCACCGCCCAATATCTAAGCAATCGCTTGCTCGAACACGGGTTCTTCGCCACGACGAAAAGCCCTCTTGATTTTCGAGACGATCGGCAGTTTATCGTCATCTTTGTGAGCGAAAGCGGAGAGACGAGAGACTTGACGTTCGTACAGGATCGGATTTCCTCCCGTGGTGTTGAAGACTTCGTGTTCACCGCTGATGAGTCAAGCACGCTTGGGGCGCATTCCCGCCATTGCATATTGGTCGATTGTCGTGGATGCCGTGCAGAAAAAGACCCGGACTACTTCGTTATCAATTGCCTCACGCTTATCGAGGATTTGATGGCAAGGATTAGAGACCTTCAGAAGGATGAGGAGGAAGCATGAACGTACTGCTGATTTGCTCAATGGGAGCTTCTACGGCGAACATGTGCAAGAAGATTGAGGAGGCCGCGGCTGCGGAGGGCTTGGAGCTCGAGACGCAGGCGGTGGCTATGGCGATGATGAACGATAAGATCGACTGGGCGGATGTCGTGCTCGTGGGTCCGCAGATTCGATTCATGCTGGATAAGGTGCGCGCCGCTGCCAAGGACAAGCCGGTCGAGGCGATCGACATGATGGCGTACGGCATGATGGACGGTGCCAAGGTGCTCCAGCAGATCAAGGGGATGATGTAGGATGGCAGACGACGTCGTGGTGGCCGCCGAGGGCGCTGGCGAGCTCGCGAGCCCGCCGTATGAGGCCGTGAGTTTCCAGATTATCTCGTTCGCTGGGACGGCGAAGAGCTGCTACCTCGAGGCAATCGAGCTCGCGAAGGCTGGCGACGACCCCAGCGAGCTCATCGCCCAGGGTGACGAGGCATTCCGCGCCGCGTCCGAGGCGCATCACGAGGCGCTTCAGATGGAGGCGAAAGGCACGCTGGGATGCGGACTCTTGCTCATCCACGCCGAGACGATTCTCATCAGCGCGGAGACCATCAAGGGGCTTCTGCCCACGATCGTCGAGCTCGCACAGCGCTAAGCATCAAAGTCGCGCCGTTTGGCGGCTTGGGCACCAAACCCTGCCGAACGGCGCGAACCGTCCCGTGAGCGGTTGTTCTATGCTGCTCTCATTACAAAACGCTAACAGTTTCCTGACGTATTTCCTGCAGCCCGCGGGTAGCTTGTAGTAAAGCGCCCCGCCGCGTGGTGTTGGCGCTGACGTTGCGGAAAGCGAGGACACCATGGAGACCCTGCAGGCAGTCATAGGCAAGCGCGACAGCGAGTTCACCGGCCTCAAGGGGCAGCTGCTGAAGTATCTCGGTACGGCGTTCTTCTTTACCGTGTTCGGCCTGCTCATCGTGGCCGCGGGCGAGCGACACACGGCGATTGCGCCGGTGACGGAACCCGCTTCCGACCTGTTTTTCGCGTGCGCTGTTTCGCTGTACCCGGTGTGCGCCTGCGCGTCGCATCTCGCCAAGATGACGCGCGCGTATCGTGCGGGCGAGAAATTCGAGCTCGCGGGCGTGGTGCTCGCGGCATATGGTCGCGAGGGCGCGGCCCGTGCAGAAGAGGAGCAGGCGTCGATGCTCGAAGGGCGCGACCTTGTGCTCGCGATGCGCGCCGAGGGAACGGATGCGGTTGTCGACCGCTTCGGGCGTGACGGGGCATTTCGCATGAGCCGTGCGGTCTATCTCCTCACGATTGTCGTGTTCGCTGCCATTTTCGTGGCGATGCTCGTCGTGGCACCGTTCTAGATAACCAATACTTTTGAATAGAGCGTTCTAGATGCTCTTCTGAGCGTGCGGCAGCATGCACTGCGTGCGTCTTTTGTGCGCCTACAAATTCTGCAGCAGGACGAGCGTTCGACCTCCTACACTGGTACGCGCGCTAAACGGCGCCGGCCGGAAGGCCATTGGATGAGGGCGCGGCGGTACAGCTGTGGTAAGACGCCCCTAAGAGACCCGGAAGGGTAGGAGGAACGTATGGCAGAGTACAACGAGAACGAGAACATGACGAATCTGGATGAGACGATGAACGTCGTCGAGGAGGCGCTCGAGGTCGAGGAGGCCATCGAGGAAGCCGCCGAGATCGTAGAGGCTGTCGAGGAGGCTGAGCTCGCGGAGGATGCCGAGGACGATCTCGTTGTCGAGAATGATGACGAGGACGCTGAGGCTACCAGCGCCCCCGCGCCCGAAGAGCTCGACGACTTGCTGTTTGATAAGGTGAACCGTGCGGCCCGCCTGCTCCGCAACCGCAAGTCCGCGCTTGCCGATGAGGCTGCCGAGGAGGCCGAGCGCACGAAGGATCTCGTGCGCGCGCTGCGCCTGCTCGAGCTCAAGAGCCGTATGGAAGAGAAGGAGATGGCGGATCTTCTGGGCATGCGTCTGCGCGCCCTGAACGAACTGCTGGTTGAGGCCGAGAAGCATGACATCGTTGGCCGCATTGAGCCCGAAGACGGCGACATGCGTCACATCGTGGTCTTCGCGAGCGAGGACGCCGTGGCGATGGCCGAGGCGCGCGGCAGCAAGCGCAAGAAGCTCGTGCCCACGCTTTCCTCGGACGATGCTCGCACGCTGCTGGGCATCCTTGATGCCATCATCAACCCGCTCACCGAGATGGGCTGCGATGTCGACCGTTCGCGCGATGATCGCGGCGGCGACCGTGGCGGCCGCGGTAGCTTTGGTGGGCGCGGCGGTCGTGATGATCGCGGCGGCCGCGGTGGCTTCGGTGGCCGTGACGACCGTGGCGGCCGTGGCGGTTTCGGTGGCCGCGGCGGCGACCGTGGCGGCCGTGGAGGCTTCGGTGATCGTGACCGCGGTGGCCGTGGCGGTTTCGGTGGCGACCGTGGCGGACGCGGCGGCTTCGGCGGCCGTGACGACCGTGGCGGCCGTGGAGGCTTCGGTGATCGCGGTGGCCGCGGTGGTTACAACGGCGGACGCGGTGGCTTCGGCGGCCGTGACGACCGCGGCGGACGCGGCGGCTTCGGTGGCCGTGGCGGGTATCGCGGGTAAGTTCGCGCTACATCCAAGTTCGTATAGCACGATGGGAGGTGTCCAGCAGGACGCCTCCCTTTTTCGTTAACGATGCAGGTCGGGCTGTAATACTCTCGGGGATGCATTGGGTAACTGGGGAATCGCGCGCTCGATTGCATAGATTTCGCAGGGGAGATATCACTCGCGACGGTTATCAACGGTTGTTTCTCGATTCGTCGAGTAGCCGGTATTGTCGTAAGCCTGTGACCTGCACTTCTGATGCAGCATTTCGTGTGTCTACTCGGCACATCCGTTTATAACCGTTGATATCCGTCGCGAATGGCGCGACAGGGTTCCTCGAACCAAAAAAGAGGGCCGTTCTTTCGAACGACCCCTCAAAACAGCTAGCTTGTTTTGTGCGGCTTAGCCGAAGTAACGCTTAAGCAGACCCGCGAAAGCCTTGCCGTGGCGAGCCTCGTCGCGCGCCATCTCGTGCACGGTGTCGTGGATGGCATCGAGGCCAGCGGCCTTGGCGCGCTTGGCGAGGTCGGTCTTGCCAGCGGTGGCACCGTTCTCGGCCTCAACGCGCATCTCGAGGTTCTTCTTGGTGGAGTCGGTCACGACCTCGCCCAGAAGCTCGGCGAACTTGGCGGCGTGCTCAGCCTCCTCATAGGCGGCCTTCTCCCAGTACAGGCCGATCTCCGGGTAGCCCTCGCGGTGCGCGACACGCGCCATGGCGAGGTACATACCAACCTCGGAGCACTCGCCCTCGAAGTTGGCGCGGAGGTCAGCCACGATGTCCTCGGAGACCTCGGGGAGCTTGCCCACGCCCACGACGTGCTCGGCAGCCCAGGTCATATCGCCGGCCATCTTGGTGAAGCGGGAGCCATCAACGCCGCACTGGGGGCACTTGAAACCCTCGGGCAGCTCCTCGCCGTCGAACTCCTCAACATAACCGCAAACGGGGCAAACGAACTTCATGGTGCACTCCTTCGAGTAGGAAATCGCGCGTCTTGGCAACGGTTGCAACCAAGCGCGCCTAACGCCTCCGATTATGGCAAATTGTTGGTTGAGTTGAATCATATTGAGAATGATTCTTAAAAGCACGCACGACCTCCACAGTAAGTAATATGAGGGTAACTTGTGACGGCGTGTTGTGGCCGAGGCACCATGCGCTATGCTGTTGCCGACCGTGAAAGGAGCAAAGATGGCCATGCATGCCTACGGGCTTTCGTGGATCGACGAGCAGCGTCTCTTTGAAGTGGCGGATCATGTCTTTGGCAAGATGCTTTCCGCGCGCAACGGCAAGCCGCTTCCGCCCGATCCCTTCACGCTTGTTGCGCAGGCGAAGCTTCTCGATGAGCCACTTCAGGCCATCGTCGATTTCGACGACCTCCGTTCGCGGAACAAATCGCTCTCGAACGCTATCGGCCTATGGCATCAGAAGGTGCTTGGGTTGTCGCCGCGTCTCGTCGAGCTTGGGTCGAACGGTGGCGGCGTGGATTTGCGCACGGCGCCGGGCGTGCTGCTCCCCACGTGGGAAAAGCCAGGGTATTTCGAGGTAAAGAATCGCTTCAACACCATCAAGGCGTCGGGCGAGAAGGATGTCTGGGATAACCTGAAGCTCCTTGCGCAGAGCAACGGTGCCGTGTCGTACCTGGTACAAGTGATTCCCGGTGCGCATGAGTCCTACGACCGGCCGTGGGTGCCTTCGGGTCGTACGCCGGACGAGCGCGTCCGATGCTGCGATGGCGTGACGGCGTATGCCTTCGCATTCGATCGGCCTACGGCTCTGCACGAACTGTATCGTGCGATGCCAGCGGTATTGGATGATGTGCGCGTGGAGCATGGGTTGCCGGCGGCGGTCGCCTCCGAACAGGAGCTTGCCGAGCGGTTGTTCAGTGATGTGTTTCCCGAGAAACCCGCGGTGTAGAGGACAAGCGACGATACGACAACAAGGAGCGTGTGCCACCGCGCACGGCGCACGCTTTTTGTCTGCATGGTAAGATATAGTAACCCCTGCATAGGTAGGGGTTATTTTTTGGACGAAAAGGATGGATGCCGATGAGCGACGCAGCGAGCGAATCTACGGAACAAGCCGCAGAAGGACTGGTCACGGCGTCAACGGCTGCGGCTGAGCTCGGCGTTTCGGTTGATACCGTGCGTCGCTGGAGCAAACTCGGCCTCATCAAGGATATGCGCGACGCCCGGAATCGCCGCCTGTTCTCGCGAGCGGAGCTCGAGCGCCTGCACCGTAAACTCAACGGTGAGGGCGAATCGCAGTACCGCGTGCTCGAGAGCGGGGAGCTCTTCGACGGCGCGACCTGCATCGACCTTTTCGCGGGCGCGGGCGGCACCGCGTTGGGCTTTCATAACGCAGGGCTTAAGCACGTGTATCTCAACGAGATCGACCGCGATGCAGCGGCCACGCTCGCGCGCAACAGCGAGACCCACGGGTTGGGTTGGAATATCGACAATCGTGACGTGCGCGAGGTCGATTTCGCAGACATGCAGGCCGAGGTCATCCAGGCGGGGTTCCCGTGCCAGGCATTCAGCTACGCGGGTAAGAGCCGCGGTTTCGAGGATACGCGCGGCACGCTTTTCTTCGAGTTCGCACGCGCCATTCGCGATGTCCGGCCGAAGATCGCCATCGGCGAGAACGTGCGCGGTTTGGTGAGGCACGACGGCGGACGCACGCTCGCCACGATGCTCGAAACGCTCGACCAGCTGGGATATCGCGTACGCTACCGGGTGTTGCGCTCGCAATACCTCGATGTCCCGCAGAAGCGCGAGCGTCTCATCATGTTCGCCGTGCGTCGCGACCTGGATCTTCCGTTCATCTTCCCACGCGAGCGCGATTACTTCATCACCCTGCGCGAGGCGCTGCGCGATTGCCCTGCGAGCCCGGGGCAGGAGTATCCGGAGAAGAAACGCCGCGTGATGGAGCAGGTGCCGGCGGGCGGGTACTGGCGCGACCTGCCGGAAGAGATGCAGAAGGAGTACATGGGCGGCAGCTATTACCTCACCGGCGGCCGCACCGGCATGGCACGGCGCCTTTCGTGGGATGAGCCGAGCCTCACGCTCACGTGCGCGCCGGCTCAGAAGCAGACTGAGCGCTGCCATCCGGAAGAGACGCGTCCGCTCACCGTGCGCGAGTACGCGCGCATTCAAACCTTCCCGGACGATTGGGAGTTCTGCGGATCCATGGCGCACCAATACAAGCAGATTGGCAACGCCGTGCCCGTGAATCTGGGCTATCACGTGGGTCGCTGCGTGCTCGCTGCGCTTGGCTACATCCCCGTGGACGATGGCATGGACGTGATCTTGCCGGAGGCGGGGGAGTAGGGGCAGGTCGCTCGCTATCGCCGGGTGTTTAAGCTACGTCTCATACGCCGTGCGGCGAATCGAGTCTCATTTTTTGTCCGCACGGGGGCTGATACTACGCTCGTACCGAAAAGGGTGCGCCAGTGGTTGCAGGAGAGCCGCCGGCGCGCGTCGACCAAGGGAGGTCGCCATGTACGAGCCGTCGCCTGTCCTTATGTCGTTCTATATCGCTGGGTTCCAGCACTGGGATGGTGCTCGCGTGCTGGGGGAGCTTGCAGCGGGTATGGAGCTCGACCTTGTGCCGGAGTTCGATAACCCGCATGACCCCAATGCCATCGCTATCCGCCGTGGCGGCACAAAGCTCGGTTATGTCCCGGCGGATATGAACGAGATGCTCGCCACGCTCATGTTCTACGGACACGGAGATGCGTTCGAGTGCGTTGTGCAACAGGTCGCACCGGAGCGCAGCCCCTGGCATCAGGTGCGTGTGGGTGTCTACGTCTCGGATGCGCGGTAGGACGCAGCGACCGAAGCTGGGTTTGGCAAAAAAGAGGGCGCACGGATGTACGCCCTCTGGAGGCTCTGATGGGCAGATGCTAGAGTCTAGACCGTCATACCGCCATCGACCGCGAGCACTTCGCCGGTAACATAGGAAGCAAGGTCGCTTGCGAGGAACACGAAGGCGTTCGCAACGTCTTCCGGCCGGCCAACGCGCTTGAGCGGGATGCCCGCCTCGATGGGGGCGATGACCTCTTCGGGCAGGCTCGCTACCATGTCGGTCGCGGTGACGCCCGGCGCAACGGCGTTCACGCGGATGCCGGCAGGACCCAGTTCACGAGCAAGCGAGATGGTGAGACCGTTCACGGCGAACTTGCTCATGGGGTAGGCGACGCCTGAGGGCTGGCCCATCTTGGCGACCATCGAGCTCGTGTTGATGATCACGCCGCCGGCTTCGAGTACGCGCGCAGCAGCTTGGCAACCGTTGAAGACTCCCTTGATGTTGATGTCGACGATGCCGTCAAGATCGTTCGGCTGATACTCATCAAGCGGCTGGGACTGCGAGATGCCCGCGTTGTTGCATACGATGTCGAGTCCACCGAAGCGATCCTTGACCTCACGGAACGCCGCCTCGAGCGCGGCCTCATCGCTCACGTTAGGCCAGATGCCCATAACGGGTGCCTCGGGGTTCTCGGCAAGGATGGCATCGACAGCCTTCTGCGCCGTCTCTTCACGGCTGCCGCAAAGGGCGACGTTCGCACCCTCTTCGAGGAAGCGCTTCACGATTGCAAGGCCGATGCCGCGCGATCCTCCTGTAACGACGGCGGTCTTACCCTTGAGTAGCATGCTGCTCCTTTCGACTGGCGCCCGATGTCGGGACACCTGGCGCGGTTCTGTGTTGAGCACCATAACGCGATGCGCGCACGAACAAGCGAACGGCGGGAAGAAATCGGTGTGCGGCGGTACCGGAATCGGCGATTGGAAGGCACGTTGCCGGGAGCCGTGGCTTGTTTGCGCACACGGCAGCTACGCAAGCAGCTCTTCGATCGCGCCGGCGCGGTAGTTCTTGAACACGACCTCGCTCTCTTCCTGCGTGGCGTCGAGGTCGACATCGGCCATGATGCCGAAGTCGTTGTCACCGTCTGCATCATGGAAGATTTGGTGCACGTGCCATACATGCTCTGCCTGCTCGTCGCGTTCATCGATGCTGAAGTACGCCGTCGAGCGCGCATCGGCGTCGAGTAGCAGCTCTTCGTGGGTATCGAAGAATGCGTCGAGCACGTGCTGCCAGCGCACCTCGCCCATGCCCCACTCGCCGTCGAGCTCGCCAAGCTCTTCCGCACGCCGCAGCGCGGCAAGCCGCACACGGTGGAAGAGGGCGTTGCGTACCAGGAGCGTCATGCCGCGGCGATCTGCCACCACGGTGTCCGCGCCAGAAGGCGGTGCGATGTCGAGCGCGGCGGTGTCGCCGGCGGCCGCCCATTCGTCCACAAGGCTCGAGTCGACGCTGCGCACCAGCAGGCCGAGCCACGAGATGATGTCCTCAAGCTGCTCGTTTCGCTTGTCCATGGGCACGGTGCGGTCGAGCGAGCGGAATGCTTCGGCGAGGTAGCGCAACAAGATGCCCTCGGAGCGCGCGATGCCGAGCTTTTGGATGTATCCCTTGAAGTCCGCGGCGCTCTCGAGCATGTCGCGCAGGACGGACTTGGGGCTCAGCGCATAGTCTGCTGCCCACGGCACCTTCGTGCAGTATTGGGCGAATGCCGCGTCGAGCATATCTTCGAGCGGCTTGGGATAGGACACGTCTTGGAGGCGCTCCAGGCGCTCCTCGTACTCGATGCCGTCGGCCTTCATAGCAGCCATCGCGGCATCGCGCGCCTGGCGCTCCTGTGCGCGCAGCACCTGCTTAGGATCTTCGAGCGTTGCCTCCACCATGGAGATGAGGTCGAACGTATAGGATTCGCTCTCGGGGTCGAGGAGCTCGAGCGCGGCAAGCAGAAACGGCGAGAGTGGCTGGTCGAGGGCGAAGTCCTCGGGTAGGTCGACGGTAAGGGAGTAGTTCACGACGGGCGTGGCGGTTGCTGAGGAGTCGGATGACGGCTCGATGCCGGCAGCCGGGTTATCTTCACGCTCGGCATCCTCGGCCTGAACCTCTTCGCGCACCACGACGCCGGTATCGATGAGTGTGGCGAAGATCTCGTCCGCGCGCGTCTCGAGTTTGAGCTTCTCCTCGGGAGTCTGCAGGCTGCGCTCGATGAGGTCGTGCACGCGGGCGCGTGCGTCTCCGCCGCGTTCGACCATAGAGAGCACCATGGAGTTCGTGATGCGCATGCGCGGTTTGAGCGTCTCCGGCGCAGCCTCGCACAGGCGCTCGAACGTTTGCTTGTTCCAGGTCACAAAGCCCTCGGGCGGTTTCTTCTTCTTGAGCTTGCGCAGCTTCTTGGGGTCGTTGCCCGCTTTTGCCATGAGCTTCGCGTTCTCGATGTCGTGCTCCGGCGCCTCGGCGATCACCATGCCTTCGGTATCGAAGCCCGCGCGTCCGGCGCGTCCGGCAATCTGATGGAACTCGCGCGCCCGCAAGCGGCGCATCTTGTAGCCGTCGAACTTGGTGAGCGCGGTGAGCACCACGGTGTGGATGGGTACGTTGATGCCGACGCCGAGCGTATCCGTGCCGCAGATCACTGGTAACAGTCCCTGCTGTGCGAGCTTCTCGACGAGCAGGCGGTAGCGCGGCAGCATGCCGGCATGGTGTACGCCCACGCCGTTCGCGAGTAGGCGCTTCAAGATCTTGCCGAAGGCCGTGGTGAAACGCGTCCCCTTGGCGGCGTCTTTGATGGCCTCGCGCTGCTCCTTGCTCGCCACGCCGAAGTTCGCGAGCGACTGCGCCGTGGCGAGCGCCGCATCTTGCGAGAAGTGCACGATGTAGAGCGGCGCTTCGCCGCGGCGCAGCGCAAGCTCAACCGTGCCCTCGAGCGCGGTGTCGACGTAGTCGTAGGCGAGCGGCACGGGACGGGGCGCATCGGTGACTTCGTCCACGGGCGTGCCGGTTTGCTCGTGGAGCGCGGCTGAGATGTGCGACACGTCGCCGAGTGTGGCGCTCATGAGCATGAACTGCGTGTGCGGCAACGTGAGCAGCGGCACCTGCCACGCCCAGCCGCGGTCGGGATCGGCGAAGTAATGAAACTCGTCCATGGCGACGACGCCCACGTCCGTGTCCTCGCCCTCGCGGAGCGCCTGGTTGGCAAGGATCTCTGCCGTGCAGCAGATGACGGGCGCCTGCGTGTTGATGTGCGTATCGCCGGTAATCATGCCCACATTGTCGCGGCCGAGTACCTCGACCAGATCGAAGAACTTCTCGCTTACGAGCGCCTTGATGGGCGCCGTGTAGTACGCTCGCCGCCCCTGCGCCATGCCAAGGAACAGCATGCCGAGCGCAACGAGCGACTTGCCGGAGCCGGTCGGCGTGCCCAAGATCACGTGGTCGCCGGCGGCGAGGTCCATGAGGGCCTCTTCCTGGTGTGGCCAAAGCTCGATACCGCGCGCTTCACACCACTCGAGGAAGCGTTCGAATGCTTGGTCGGGCGTAAGCCAGGGTTCGGGTTCTTCGTCTTCTTCGGGCTCCCACCAGCTGGGGGAGAGCGCACCGAGCGAGCCGTGCTTGCCAGTGCTGCCGGTGCCGGCGGCAAACGAGCTGGCCGATATGGGGGCGGCGTCTGCGTCCGCTGTTTGTCGCGTTGTTTCGCTGGATACCATGTTCCGTCCTTCTCGTGAGGATTTGGCTTCTATTATCATCCATGCGGCCGATTGCTGCCCTCGCGATCGCGTGTCTATGGGACATCTTGCATGCACGATGGGTTTCGCATCCGCCGCCACGTTTCGCATCCGCCGTCACCATGTTAAAGGTTCGTGCGCCGAACCTGTTTGACCGCCCGCGCGCGTACTATGAGTCGGTCATGCAAAGAGAGGTTCGCACATGCGCCACATCCGCCATCTGAGCGCATTCATATCGGGGCACATGCCCTTCATCGTTCCGGTCTGCCTTGTGCTCGGCATCGCGTTCCCCCAGGTTCTGGGGCCAGCGAAGGTCGCGGTGCCGTATCTATTC
The DNA here is from genome assembly GCA_900538305.1 of uncultured Collinsella sp. Taxonomy (GTDB): domain Bacteria; phylum Actinomycetota; class Coriobacteriia; order Coriobacteriales; family Coriobacteriaceae; genus Enorma. Next base: position 44,173 of record UPXY01000013.1, on the reverse strand, counting down.
GCCATCATTACCTTTCAAGGGTCGCTCAACACCTCCCTGCATCAGGTGGTGGAAACGTTCCGCCGCCCGCGCGAGCTCCTCGCCATTCTCTCGGTCACCGTTGTGCTCATGCCTGCGCTCGCTCGTTTCGCCGCGGGTATCATCTTTTCCGATCCCGGCATCATCACCGGCATCGTGGTGGAGTACAGCATCCCCATCGCAGTGATGAGCTTCATGTGGATCGATATGTATCGTGGCAACGCATCGCTCGGTCTCGCGGCGATCCTCATCTCCACGGTGCTCGCGCCTGTGACGCTTCCGCTCGCGTTGCGCGTGCTTATGGGAGCGTCGGTGACGGTCGATCCTTGGTCCATGGTGGGCGACCTCGTGTTCATGATTGCCTTGCCGGCTATCGCGGGCGTTGCGGTGAACGAGCTATCGAAAGGATGGGGTCACGAGACGCTCGCGCCGAACCTCGGGGCGTTCACGCGGCTCTTCTCGGTCTTCGTGATCGCCTGCAATTCCACGGGACTTGCTCCCTACGCACGCTCGTTCGACCCGCTGGTTTTCGAGGCTGCTGCGTTCATCTGCGTGTTCGCGACGCTCGGATTCGTGCTCGGCATGGTCATGGCGCGACTTTTGGGACTTTCGGTACAGGACATGCTCTCCATGGTGTTTTGCGTGGGGTTGCGGAACATCTCGTCCGGCTCGGTCATCGTGGCGCAATTCTTTCCAGGGTCTGCCATCATTCCCGTCATGGCGGGGACGCTCTTCCAGCAGATCTTGGCTGCTGTGTTCGGTTCATTGGTGCAGCGCTTCACGGGTGAGGAGCGGGAACGTCAGCACAAGCCTGTGCTCCTGGCACGATTTCGCGAACGCGGGAAACGGGAGCGGAACGAACGCGGACAGCGGGAGTAGCGTGAGAAGCCTTCGTGCTGGCTGTTTTCGATGCGCCCAATGTGGAGAGGCGTTCGACGGCGCGTCGTGCAGGCCGGCGGGAACGACCTGCGTCACCGTGCTCGAGCGTCGACGCCGGGGGTTGCCGCCTTGCCTTTCGCCATGCGATTACGAGCGTTCACGACGTATCCCTCCATGCCGAGCGGCACGTAGGAGAGGGCGTCCAGGTCGTGTGGGAGGTATGCGGCAAGGCTTTGCTCGGCATCGCGACCGGCTTGGATTTGCGCGGAGGTCGGCGTAGCTCCCGGTGTGGCGCAGATGCCGTACACGGTGGCACCCTGTGCAGCGAGCCGAACCTCGTATTCCGTCTCGGGATGCCCCGGATGCTCGCCACGCACGTCGTCGGATACCCAATGCGTGTCGTAGCCGGCAGCTTCGAATTGCGTGAGCGCGTAATCGCGCAGCGGTTGGCTATCGGTGCGCAGCGTGACGTAGGCGCCCTGCGCGAGGAGCGCGCGGTATGCGAGCAGATGGTCGACATTCACTAAACGCTTGCCGGCGAATTTACGCTTGGGAAACGGTGTGGGAAAGTTGAGGGTGATGCCCACGAGCTCGCCGGGGGCGAAGATGCGCGCGAGGGATTCCGCGCTGCGAGGCAGCACGAGGGCATTCTTCAGACCGCCTTCGATGATACGTTGAGCGGCGTATGCGATGCAGATGGGTTCCGTATCCATGCCGAGGTAGAGCGAGTGCGGGTCGCGTGCGGCACAGGCGGCGAGGTAAGCGCCTTTGCCGCAGCCGAGGTCGAGGTACACGGCACCGAAGGGGTGTGTTGCACCGGAGGGGGTGACGGGGGAGTCTGTCGCGCCGACGGCCGCGCACGCCGCTGCCCACGAGCCGCGGTAGCTTTCCGGCGCGACCTCGATGGCGTCTGCGTAGCGCTCGAGGCGCTCTTCGAGCACGAAGTTCTTCGGTGTGCGGATATGCGTCTGTCCCATGGCTAGGCGCTCCTTGCAAGTTTGGCGGAAGTCCGGCGGAGCAGCACGTAGCGATTGAGGTTTCCGGCGCGTCCGTCGGCCGAATAACGTTCGAACGCGCGCACCGTGCCTGCGGGAAGAGCGGCGATGAGCCGGTCGATCTCGCGTTCCTCGAAATGGTGGCAGTAGCGCAGGTTCGTGCCGTCCTGCCAGCCAAGGAGGTGGTCGCCAGGTTCGAAGGCTTCGAGCACGGCGGGCGCGAGCAGGCCGCGTTCGCGAGCGGCTTCTTCGGCATCATGCGCTTTCGAAGCGAGGCGCTCGTCATGCATGAACTGCCAAAACGATACCGCGATGATGCCGCCGGGCGCCGTGCGCCGCACGAGCTCTCGCAGCACTGCGACGCGGAGCTCGAGGCTCGGCACATGGTGCATGAAACCGAAGCAGCAGGTAAAGGCACAAGCAGGAAGCTCGTTCAACGGGGACTCCTTGGAGCCGCCAGATGCCGCGTCGAGCAGCGCGCCAAGGACGTCGACGTTGTGGTAGACGACGCCCGCCGGCAGGGGCGTTCCCGCAGCCAGCGCGCTGCAGTTGTCGACCGCATGGAATTCGAAGCTCGCTTTCGGCAATTCCTCGGAAAGGAACCGTTCGAGCCGCATGTTTCCGCAGGCAAGATCGAGCATCTTGAGGGGCTTGCCCGGCGCGAGGGCGCCTGCGCATGCCGCCGCGTGTGCCACGATGCGCCGCCACCCGTCCCACGGTGCCTCGCGCGTGGCCGAAAAGCTCGCGGCATTATCGCGGTAGAAGCGGGTGTTCAAATCTATGAGCTGTCGGGCGACCGAGATGTCCATGTGCTCCTTCACTAATCGATCCGGCATTAGTATGATAATCAGTCGGCGACCTCGTTTCGTCGAGAGCGGGGCGGCTTTGCGAAAACAGAGGAGATGCACCGTGCCCGTAGGACTCTTGCCCATCATCTACCTGGCCTTCATCAGCCTCGGCCTGCCCGATGCGGCGCTCGGGTCCGCCTGGCCGCTCATGGCGCCGGCGCTCGGCGCGGGGATTTCCTGGGTCGGTGCGGTAACGATGATTATTTCTGCCGGAACGATCGTGTCGAGCCTTATGTCGGTGCGCGTGGTCGAGCGGTTCGGCACGGGTCGCGTGACCGTAGCGAGCGTGCTTCTCACGGCGGCGGGTCTTGCCGGCTTTGCGCTTTCGGGCGAGTTTTGGCAGCTCTGCCTCTGGGCGGTGCCATACGGTCTCGGTGCCGGGGCGGTCGATGCGGCCCTCAACTCCTACGTGGCCGTACACTATGAGTCGCAGCATATGAGCTGGCTGCACTGCATGTGGGGCGTGGGTGCGAGCGCGGGGCCCCTCATCATAGCGCAGTGCCTCGGCGTGGGCACGTGGTCGCTCGGGTTCTTGGTGCTCGGCGGCGTGCAGGTCGCGATCGTGGTGGTGCTCACGCTGTCGTTGCCCTTATGGAAAGAGCGGAAGCTGCCGCAGGCTGCCGAGGGGCAAGGTGCCGAAGGATCCGGCGGCGAGCACGTTCAGCCAGTGCGTTACTCGCGCAGGGAGCTCTTGCGTCGCGACGGCGTGCCGGCGGTGCTGCTCTGCTTCTTCTGCTACTGCGCGCTCGAGTCGACCTGCGGCAACTGGGCGGCGACGTATTGCACGCTCGGACGCGGGATCTCTGCCGAGGTCGCGGCCAGCTGGGCATCGTACTTCTACATCGGCATTACCGCGGGGCGAGCGCTCAGCGGCTTCATTTCCCTCAAGGTTCGCGACCATAACATGATTCGGTTGGGACAGGCGCTGGTCGCTGCGGGGATTGCCTGTATTCTGCTGCCGCTAGGCGATTCGGTGCTGCTGGTTGGCCTGGTGCTCGTGGGGCTTGGCTGCGCGCCCATCTACCCCTCGATCATCCATGCCACCCCGGCGCGCTTCGGCGACGACGTGGCGCTTGCGCTCACGGGCATGCAGATGGCGTTCGCCTACGTGGGGAGCCTTGCGATGTCGCCACTCTTCGGCGTGCTCGCGCAGATGGTGAGCATCGAGCTGTATCCGTTCTATCTTGCTGCGCTGCTCATCGTGATGGTTGCGGCGGGCGAGAAGCTCAACGCCATCATGCGCCGCCGCATGTAAAATAACCCCAGGGGTTTTTTAACATCGCCGGTACGGACGACGCGCCGGGTTCGAGCTCATGCGGTAGAATCTTGCGACATGGAAGAGATCATCTTGCAGATACTCGCTGCGCTGCGCCGCGGGGAGACGGTCGACGATCGCGTGCTCGTGAAGCTCGTGCATGCTGCCGCCAAGCGATCAGGCGGTGATAAGCGCGCGTTCGCGAAGCGGCGGCTCTTGCCGTTTTACCAGCGTGTTCGCCGGGAAGAACCTGAGCGTTGGGCAAGCTGGGGCGTCACGCCGGAGCTCGAGGCGGCGCTCGTCAAGGTGCTGCGCATGAAACCGCGCCGTTCGGCATCCGGCGTGGCGACGATCACGGTGATCACCAAGCCGTGGCCGTGTTCCGGCTCGTGCATCTTCTGTCCGAACGACGTGCGCTGCCCCAAGAGCTACCTGCATAACGAACCCGCCTGCGCCCGCGCCGAGCAAGCCTGCTACGATCCGTACCTGCAGGTTTCCGCGCGGCTCACGGCGCTCGCCCAGATGGGACATGCCACAGACAAGATCGAGCTCATCGTGCTCGGCGGTACGTGGAGCGATTACCCCGAGGAATATCAGACCTGGTTCGTGACAGAGCTCTTCCGCGCGCTCAACGACGACGCCATCGCGGGCGAGGCGGCGAACCCCATGCTGCGCGGGTTTGCGGACGAGCCCTCGGATGCGCTGGTGGCGGGAAGTGCGGTGCATGCCGAGGATCCCGCTCGCGGCGCGGCCAGCCAGGCGGCGCATGCCATGCCTGCGATCCCGCCGGGTGTCCTCGCGCGTCGCGCTCAGTACGAGGCGTGCGGGTTGATGCGGAAGCCCGCGCCCGCCGCCGCGCCGGCGACCGAGGCCGGTTCCTGGTTGCCGCTCGATGTGCTCGAAACCGCGCAGCGCGCCGTCGACACCGGTGAACTCACCTACAATCAGGCAGTTACGCACCTCTATGCGGGGAGCTCCGCATGGCGCCAAGCAGCGAGCTGGCAGAGCGCCACGCTTGCAGACCTTGAGCGCGAGCACGCGCGCAACGAGCGGGCGCGGCATCGCGTGGTGGGGCTCGTGGTCGAGACGCGGCCGGACGCCATCACGCACGAGGCGCTCGTTCACATCCGCCGGCTCGGCGCCACGAAGATCCAGATGGGCGTGCAAAGCGTCGACCAGCGCATTCTCGATAAGAACGGCCGCAATACCACGGTTGGGCAGATCGGTCGGGCGTTCTCGCTGCTTCGGCTCTTCGGATTCAAGATTCACGCACACGCCATGGTGAACCTTCTGGGTGCCACGCCCGAGAGCGACCGCGCGGATTACCGGCGTTTTGTGACCGACCCCGCATTCCAGCCGGACGAGGTCAAGCTTTACCCCTGCGCGCTTATTGAGAGCGCGCGCCTGCGCGAGCGCTACGAAGCGGGAGAATGGGTGCCCTACACAGAGGATGAGCTTGTGGGCGTGCTTGCAGCCAATGTACTCGCAACGCCGGCGTTCTGCCGCGTGTCGCGCATGATCCGCGACTTTTCATCCGGCGACATCATGGCGGGCAACAAGAAGCCGAACCTGCGGCAGATGGTGGAGGAACGGCTTGCGCGCGCGTCTGCTGCCGGGGGCGAACCGGTCCGCGAGATCCGCTATCGCGAGATCGCGACGAGCGAGGTGGATGTGGACGCGCTTGCGCTCAACGTTGTGCCCTACGAGACGAGCTCTACGGACGAGCGCTTCTTGCAGTGGGTGACACCAGAAGGTCGCATCGCCGGTTTTCTCCGCCTCTCCCTGCCAAAACACGAGGCGGTTGCCGAGCTCGCCGCCGAGTTGTTCGACTCGAGCACCCCGTCAACGCCTGTTCCCATTATCAATGCAGACGAAGCGATGATTCGCGAGGTTCACGTCTACGGTATGGCGACGCGCGTGGGCGAGGACGGCGCGGCGGCACAGCACCACGGGTTGGGGCGGAGGCTTATCGAGTGCGCCTGCGACCTTGCGCGCGCGGCTGGCTACGAGCGCATCAACGTCATCAGTGCCGTGGGAACAAGGGAGTACTATAGAATGTTAGGGTTCCACGACCATGGACTGTACCAACAGAGGAGTCTCGATGAACGAGGATAGGCAGACCGAGGATAAGCTCACGGGCACGGTGGTGCAGGAACCGGCTGCGAAGCCGCGCGGAGCGGAGGAGCGCAGGGTTCCGAGCGATATCGAGACGAAGCTTCTGGGCGACGCGCCGGCCGATACGCCGGAAGAGCTCGAGGCAAAGGTCGCCGGCAAGGTGCTCGCGGGCACGCGCGGTGCGAGCGCACCCATGAAGCAGGCGGCGGCGACGGTGGGCATCGTGGCGCTCGTGCTGGTGCTCGCGTTCGTCTTTCAGTTGGCGCAGTTTCCCGCTCCGGTGATCGGCGTCATCGTGGTCATCGCAATCGTGATGTTCGCGCTCGTGCTGGTGAATCCGCATGTCGTACGCACGCAAACCGGTCGCGCCCTCGTATATACGCGGCTTGCGAAGGGGCAGCCCGTGCGCGTCATGCGCCTGGGCGGCGTGTACCAGTCTGCAACGTACCTGGGTTTTCAGAGCTGCGAGCCGGTGTTCAAGTACATTAAAGCCTTCGATGCGGTGTTCGATGCCGAAGAAGCCGTGCGCAAGGCGACCGGACATGGCATGGAGCGCGTACTTGCGCTGGGCGGCGGCGGTTTTTCGTGGCCGAAGCATGCGATTCTCGATCACGACTGCCTGCATGTGGATGTTGTCGAGATCGATCCGGCGATCATTCAGGCGGCGCGGCGTTGGTTCTACCTGGACATGATCGAGCGCTACGCGGGACGACGCCTGCGCGTGCATGAAGGCGACGGCCGGGCGGTGCTGGACAAGCGGGCGCGACGGCTGGAGGCGGGCGAGCCGAAGGCGCAGCGCTACGATGCCATCGTGAACGATACGTTTTCTGGTGGAGAGCCCGTGCGCGAGCTTGCCACCGTCGAGGCGGCGCAGGCGGTGCGCACGTGCCTCAACCCCGGCGGCGTATACGCGACGAACGTGGTCGCGCGCGACGGCGACACGAGCGTGCTGCGCGACACCGTGGCGACGCTTGCGCAGGTGTTCGCGCACGTGCAGGTGATCCCCGTGGAGGAGGACGCCTGGGCGAGCGACGACAACTACATCGTTGTGGCCACGGACGGGGGCACCCAGTTCTCCGGTACCGTTCCGTTCGACGAGGAGTTTCTGGGCGAGGTGGTGAGGGATAGGTAGCATGCCGATGGTGTTAGGCTGTCTTGCCATATTATCGTGTCACTTTATTTGCGCTATGCAGCAATGCTAATGGTGCAATTATTGTTACTTTGTACAGATGCAACGATCCGTGAGCTTAACCCACTGCTATATGCATAGACGCAAACGGGAATTCCCATTTGAGCGATTTCGTCAACCAGCGGCGCGTATATTCCGTCTCCGCCAAAAAAAATTACTTCAGAAATTGTTTCAAAATCGTAGGTGCTGATTTTTTCGATAAGCGCCAAGTCGGCTCCGTTGTGACCGTTTCGATAGACTCGAAGTGGTTTCGACCATGCAATTCCTGCGGCGAGAAAGTTGGTCGATCCGCTTGTACCGATGATAACCGCATCATGGTCTTGAGGGCTGCAGAGAACTTCAATCATGTTTCGTGCCTTTGCGACATCGTCGATGTCTATAATCGGCTTCTTGCAGATATTTTCGATATCAATCGCGATGAGACGACGCTTCGAGTCCTTCATGGCGCACTCCTTTCTTGCTTGTTTCTGCGCAAGATAAGTATCGAGTGCGTGGGTTTTGAATTTGGAAGGCTCGCTTTCAGTTGGCAACGAGTAAGTCAGACAAAGAAAGCTTCCCCATAGCATTGGATTTTGCTATGGGGAGGGAAGCAATCTCATATCAATGGGGGTAGAAAGGTCTGCTGTCGAGCTGCTCCTGTGTCTGCTCAATTATTGCTTGCTAGTAAGGAAGTGAACGTATATGGCGTTGCGCTCATATTCTTTTAGTCCCCTCCATAGCTCGTCAAGGCGGGAATTACGGCTCATCTGTATATAGAAAGTCTTGATATTCCAGCCCCTCGACTCTATTTCTCCTATCAGGTACGGGACGGCGCCTCCAGCTTCCTTGATTGCGTGACCTAGCTCCTCTCTCTCCATGGTTCTAAGAATATCGTAAAGCTCATCCATCGTTACTAGCCCCTTCTCCAATCTTGCGCGCTCAAGTTAGCGATGTGTTTCGATATATAGAGCTATAAATGCGTGACGACACAAAGGAATTTCATTCAAATGAGCGAATAAGGTAGAAAACGAAAATATCGCGTTGCATTTGAGAAAACGCCTAGGCACCTATTTGTGCTGTACGCCTTCTTGTTAGCCCTCATTTAGCGAGGCAAGATCTTCTCGTATTATTTCGAGTAGAGATTTCTGGTCATAATAGTTCAAATAGGCGGTAAATCGTTCGGGATGTTGCTCGAAGCATTTTAGTACCCCTGAATATAGAGAATCGAACAACTCAAATTTGCGTAGAGTCGTCGTAACGGATCCAGGAGAAAAGGCGCTGCGCATCTCCGGTTCGATTTCCATTGAGTGATTCGAAAGAAACTGGGTCACACGTTGCTCGATGATTTCTAAATAGCGGCGAACGGAATGAGCCGTATTTTCCAGACCAGTATCATCAAGACAATTGTCAGATTCGCTAGTTCTCGCTTTCATTATGTTATCTAAAGCGATTAGTGCGCTATAGATACTCGCCGCCTCATTTTGCTTTCTTTTCGAAAGCCGGCTTAAGCCTGTGGTTAATGCTAAACCTAATTCGCTTTGCAAAAGAGTCAAAGTAAACTCGTGAAGCACCTCCTGCGCCTCAAAATAAAGGCCTGAAGTGGCATAGTTTACGGATCGTCTAATAGATTCCTCATTTGCCCATGTTATTGAGTCTACAGGGATTTCAAATGGTACGGCATTTTTCTGCACCAGTTGTCTTAGGCTTGCTTCAATATAGGTGCTTAGCTCTATGCCTGTGGTTGCAAGGGTGATCTTTGCAGACTCCAAAACAAGCGGGTCAATGGACAACTTGGTGGCAACCCGATCTGATTGGTTCGCTATGCCTGTGTTATCGCTCATACTTTCTCCTATGATACGAGGCCAGGATTGTTCGAGATGTCCTGAGTTTAGCCGCCCACGAGATCTGCCATGTAACAGATTCCGCGGGCGGCATATTGCTCGCTCTATTCGGTTTAGCGCTTCCCGCTAGCAGAGCTTCCCTTCATATAGAAGTTGCCTGTGGAGGTTGAACGCACTTTAGCATAACCCCCAAAACTCTGCCCAACATGTTGATGCGCCCTGGCCGACGAGACATAACCGCCGGTGCGGGAATTGCGGAATCCACCTCCTCGATACCCTCCACTATGGGAACGCGAATAGCCCTTGCTGTAACTCATACGAGTCTCCTTTCTCGGGAGACGCGCCTTTCGCATCTCCCTTTGCCTAACGGCATCTTCGCATCTGCTATGCTGGTTTTTGGAAGGTGCGCTTTCGTTTTACCTGAATGCTTCTGTTCAGGTGAGTCTTGGGGGCTGGCTATGATGAGTGATTGCTGCAATAGAGAAGATGCGGAGAACAAGAGCCTCCTGAATTATCAGGGAATTCGTACCGCCGAGTTGGTAAATCTGCTCCAAGCAGCCGAGTCTATTCCCGTTGGCGTTGCGTGCGATGACCTTAAATCCGAAACACCCCCATTTAATGAGCGGCTTTCCGCATACATTTCAAAAAGATTTGGAGTTGATGATTGCGGGAAAAGCGCTAGAGCGTGTTTGCGTGAAGCCAGCAAAAGGAAGAGCTTGAATATTTCCTCAGCAAATTTGAGCCAATGGCTTGGCGAGGGAAAATGGGAGCTTAGTTTAGGTCCCCAAACGCTCTTCAAGCTTTGCTTGGCGATGGAGCTCGATGTGGAAGAAGGAAAGGGTTTCGCGTATTCGTGCCTTCATCAAACCTGGCTAAATTACAGAGTCGCTCGCGAGGCTATATATCTGTTCTTTATTGAGGTGCAAAATCTGTTTGGTGATGAGACGTTTTCTCGTGCTTGTGAAATCTCTTCTTGGGCGGATGAAGTGATTGCTGAGTATAGGGACTCTGCCGATAAGAATACATCCACCCCCATGGAAGCTTCGGGTTATACGCGCGTGATTGCGGACAGCGTTCGAATGATTGCGCGAGAAGACAATTTATCGGCAAGGCAAGCTCTTACCGAGATCAGGCGATTTATCGAACGTAATATACCTGCATTCATAGGTATTCAAAAGTCAGCAATTCGCGTTTATGACGAGTACTTTAGTGAAGGCGCTTTTGGAACAACTCCGTTAACGCAATTGTACAAAGAGGCGACGGGTCTCACTTTGCCCCGCTCGGGTTATCTCGATAATAGTTACTTTCAAGAGGATCGCGAGCGCAAACGGCTCCTCTGGGGAACGATTAACAGGCAGGATTGGGTTAAGCGTAACGGTTCAGATGTCGATATACTGAACAAGCGCGATATCCTAATGGAGGAGCATGCAGTCGGCAAGATGAGGGAATCCGGCATTCCTCGAGGCAACATTATCGCATTGCTCTTCTTCCATTTTTGTTTTGAACAGCGCGAAAAGTTTCAGAAGCGCGGGGTACGCGCCGAGCTATTCCAAAAGTTTTACGACCGGGTTAACACTACGATAACTGAAGAGTGTGGCATGATGCCCCTGCACCCACGTAAGCCATTCGACGCCCTCTTTATGAAGAGCATCGCTCATTCAGAGGGCGTCGATCCCATCACATATCTAAATCACCTGTTAGAAGGGTTTTACGCCTAAAACAGTTTCCCCATCATGCCCATAATTGCATCGCTTTGCGCAAGAGCTAGTATGCTGGAGATTTGAGACGCAAGAGCATCCATAATCTCAGGGTCATTCTGAATAAGGGCCTCGTTCGCGCTGCGTAAAACCCCTTGCACCTCTTCCCGCATTTTCCTAGAGAGATGATTCCCAAGAGCAGAATTGGCTGCACCGATAAGAAGCATGGATTGCAGGAGATTGTTTCGGATATTACTGGTACTGACCAATCGCTCTATTTCGTTGTACCTGCATTGAGCAATCGCCTCATCAAGTTGTCCATCAATATAATCCAACGCTTTTTTTGTCTCGTCAGGGCATGCGTTCTTGAGAGCGCCGTTTACCTTAATGGACATTAATGCATTGCAAAGAATCGTCGTTCGTTCATCTTCGAAAGCAAGTGCCGATAAATCACGCTCGTTAACATATGTAGCGAGGGATTCTACATGGGCAAGGATGGATGCGCGCGCCTCTTCCGATAGCGAATCTGGGAGTTGTTTTGCAAGCTGTGAAAGCATAATTGCAGGCATGATGACGTCTTCCAAGCTTGCTTCCGGCGAAGACGGTTGCATGCAATTTGGATTGGCAAGATCCGGTTCAGCGACGAAAGGTATACCTTTGCCAATATCGCTATCGGACACAGTACTCGGCTCTATTATTAACGTTGCAGCATCTAGAGTGTTGGTAGTTGGCGCATTGTTCGGGGCACGTAACGAACCTTGCTGTTTGAGCTCTTGAGCAACGCGCTTGAGGAGGTTTTCTACCTCATCAAAGCGAGCGTTCATCGTTTCGTTCGTAGGCATAAGCAGCTCCGCGAGTTTGTTTACTTCTTCAATAAATGGTTGGGCGGATTGGTATCGCCTGGCGGGTTGAATACAGAGGGTATGGTCGAATATACGCTTAATGCAAGCGATCTGGTCGTGAGACGCCTTATCGCCCAGTGAGGGCAGGCTACTGCCCGATACCATCCAGTCGCCGTCGGCGTGGATAACCTCCGTTGTTTTCGGCGGCCTTCCAACGAGTACCCAGAATAAGAGAGCCCCAAGCGAGTACATATCGCTCGGGATGCCAACCTCATGGATATGGCCAGGATGAGTTTGCTCAAAAGCCGACCAGTCTCCGGAACCAGAGACAATCGCATCATCCTCTGAAAGCTCCTTGAGTGAAAGCGTCGAGTCAAAATCAAAGAGTCGAATATCATCGGTGAACTGTGTATCGTCGTTTGGATTCTTGATGCAGAGGATGTTTTCGGGTTTAAGGTCGAGATAGACATAGCCAGCGTTATGAATGGCAGCCAGTGTTTCTCCCAGGCGCAAGAGGGTTTTAAGTTGCTGATAGACATTCATAGAAGCAAACGCTGCATCCATCGTTGTTCCATGTGAGGCGTTGTTAATGATGTAGAGTGTTCCGTTAATGGAAAAGGCTCGTGAGGGGGTTGATATCTGCTCACGGGCGCATCCTTGTCGCAGAGAGGCGTTATTCGAAAAGGCCTTATGATATCGATCAAGGTACCGATTGAATAGTGCTCGATCGGACGAGTCGGCTTCATCGCTCATTTCTAGAACGTTATAATTCCTATGGATGCACCTTGCAAGCTCAAGCGGATAGCATTCCTTGATAATTAAGTTCGCGGAAGGCTTTCCTGATCCATAGAAATCATCGGATATTGCTTGATAAACAAGTCCACTCGAACCATTGTTGCTAAGCAATTTGATATCGCGACAACGATAGTCTCCAAAATCAAGCGAAACACAGCTGAGCGGCTTGCGGATGTCTGCGTATGACGGATGGATGTTCATCATAAGCTCGTCTCTCTCGCATTCTCTACTTGCATTATGAACCAAGATTGTGCTTCCTCGATTGAAGCATAATCCTTTTTCAGGGCAACGAACCGCATGCATCCAATGATGGGGCGTGCGGTTCGTTGCGATGTTTCAGCGATTTCCGTCCCGTTGGGTTATCGCGGCGCGTAGGCTGGCAGTTGCGCTCTCAAGATCGGTTAGCGCGCCTTCCATACGCTTGAGCGAACTAGCGAGGTCCTTAGTTTCGTCTGGAATCTCTACGTTGAAGTTTTCAACTATGCCTCGTATGACCACATACTTGAAATGGTCGACATCTCGACGATACAGATAGTCGTTGAAGCACGAGGCATAAAACTCGAGCGTTTCGCCAAACCCGTCATGGTTGGCATGAAGCGCTTCGGCGATGCTATCGTTGGCCTCGATTGCATCCTGCATAAGCACCTCATGTACGCGCTCCATGCGGTTTTCGATAGAACCGGTACTAAAGTATTCGGCCTTATCGATTTTTCCTCGATAGCTACCAGGATCCGCCATCATGGACGGTGGATTTTTGAGATTGTCAAGGTTATTAGCAATTTTGAGGAAGACGTTACTGCGGAATTGGAAGGTGAGTCCCCGAAGCAACTCAAACGCTTCGTGCAGCTGTTGATCTCGAAGCTTCTTTCCCAGCACGTTGTCAACCTTTGCGAGCCATTCATCCGCAGCCGACTCTTGATCAGCGCGGGGAAACTCACAATCAAGACCAGCGCTCTGAAGGAGCGTTTCAAGAACGGTTCGCTTGAAGCGCTCGATGTTTTCATCGTACAAACGGTCAAGGCAACAATATTCCGAGACGAGCTCACGACGGATTCGGCGTGTTTCGCTTCGATAGAACGAAAAGGGATCAACGCTTTCGCCATGGGAATAGTCCTTCCATGTTTTGCCGTGTAGGAAGAGGTTGTTCTTGATGGCTGTCTCTGCATGATTGTGAATGTCATCTACCTGCTCGTTGTAGAGTTGATGCGTCTCCGACTCCGCAAGCGTCGCGATTTCATAGCTATGTTCAAGTTGTTCAAAGGCATCGATAACGGCGCCAGAAATCTCCTGAACAAGCTTGTGCTGTTGTTCAAGCGGATTGGGGAGCAGGCGTTGCAGAGCATCGCTGCACGCCTTTGTTTCGAGCAGCGTTACCCTGCGCCATTTCTCCACCTCGCTGGTGCTCATGGCATAGACAAGGTTCTTTTTGTCTACATGCGGCTGAACGTTTGCGATGTGTTGGAGTAGGTACTCCAGTTCATGCGCGACACGCTCAGGATCGATCGCGCTGTATTCGTGAATGGTGAATTGCTGCTTATTCGGAAGCGAGCTGTTAATCTTACGACGAATATCGTCGCGGAGACTTTTTGCTCCTGCCTCGCTTCCTGCTTCTACGTTGATGCCAATGGTGATAAGGTCGCAACGGTGGTCGACGCCCGGCTGGATTTCCCGCAAGCGATCGATGACCTCGCCGATGCTCCTGTCGACATAGCCCGATTCTTGCGATGGCTTGGCAATCAGGAAGATCTGATCGACATCGGTTGTAAGGCTCTTGGTGTGGATATGCGCGACGGTGTCGCTAACTTCACCGAGGCCAGGAAGGTCAACAAGGCCGATGCGAGCGTCGTCCAAGACGGGGAAGGGGTGGAAAATCTTTACGTCATCAACGGCAAGGAAGAGACGCTGCAAATGTGCTTCCCCGCGCTCTTCCATATTTTCGTCTTCGTTGGTGGGGTATGCGACGTATTGTTTGAGCTCGGACAAGGGAATCTTTTCGGTTTTGCCGGTGAGCTTTTCCTGGAAATAAGGAAGGCTTGTTTGGGCGTCTTTCAAGCGAGCGAGGCTGTCTTTTATCGCAACGGAAGGGTCACCCTCAAGCTGATCGGGCAGCTTGGCCTTGGCAAATTCGTCAATGGTGGTAACCGAGATGGCATTGGCCTTACTAAGAAACTCATTCAGAGTGTTCAGATGAGGAGTAAGGTAATCGATCACAAAACTGCGTTTGCTGCGAAACGTCACTTCCGCCACGCGCTTATCGCTGTTGAACAATCGCGACGTTACCGCGGTGAGAGGCTTCGTCGATCCGGAGGGAAGCTGCTCATCGGTGAGCCCACTCATTTTTTGCAGCGTAGTGGACTTACCGGAACGCGCCGCGCCAGATACGGCGATATTGATTGTGTTGCGGTTGAAGCTGCGCTCGAGTGTGCCGAGAGCATCGATGCGTTTCGAAAGTTCGCATGAATAATGTGCGGTAGCTTCGAGTGCGCGTTTTCCAGGTTCGGATACCGATGAATCGCTGCATTCGGCAAGTACCATATTGATTGCTTTTTGAACGGTCATGAGAGCCTTAAGCTCTTCTTGTGCCTGGCGCTTTGCCGCTGCAATCACCGGTAGCATCTTTTTGCGTTTGTCGATGATGCTGTCGATGGTTTCCTTAAACCCTTTTTGCTGTCCCATGATGTTCCTTTCGGACGTTGGTTTTGGCTCTAGGCTTAGAGCTCTTGAGGACAGTTAGATAATCCCGTGCTTGGGAGTTCGTTTTGGAAGGTGTGCTTTCCATCCGATATTGGAGACGGCATTGGACGCCACTGCGGTAAACGGGTTTGACGAAAGCTTGGGTTATCGCTGGGCTTCTGACGTATGCTCGTCTCGCACATGCCGGTCTAGGTGGCGTCGTGGACGCCGCGGTTTATGATGTTATCCGCTCGGGGATGTGGGCGGTATCAAAAAGTATCTGGCTTTTTGATTGCGCATCTGAGTTTTCGGCGACCGGAGCGAAGGACTTTCGGATTCGGAGATAGATGGACATAGACGCGTTGATTATCTCCTGAAGAAGCTCAAGTCCGAGCAATTCGAGACGAGACATAGGAATGCCATCGTTGCGAAGAAGACGGAATAGGGAAGAGGAAGCATCGGAGCGCCATCAGAGATTCTGATTCGCCGCAGACGTGTAGACTATATTTAGCGGCTTTAGTAGCGCGATTTCTCTTTTGGCGAGATGGCATGGGATGCAATGATTCAAGCGACAGGTTCGTTGAAATGTTGGGCAATTGACCGGTACTACAAGGAGCGAAATAAAGATGATAGAAACCATTAGCTCAACGTATGACTTGCAGGGCATCGTTTTCTCAGATTTCCTCCGAGTCCTATTTGAGTCGAACGATGAATATGAGCGCGCTTCAATGTGCTATGGAATCGTTGGGAAGATTGATCCGTGGGCTTTCAAACGGATTATGAGTGCTCGTGAGAGAGTGTTTGAGCTAAAAGTATTAAAAGAGCATCTATCCGAGGATCGAGACGTGCCTCCTTATGGGGGTCAGTATCGTGCGGCATCTCTCGACACGCTCATCGTAGAGTGCCGAGAATACCTTGCGAGGTGTTCCGCTACGGGGACGGCTGAGCTTGGTCCTCGTACAAAGGATTTATATAACTTCGGGATTAACCGCAATTACCTGTCCTCTACCCTATCCAAGATCCCCGTGGCTCAAGCTAAAGCCTTTCCCTCTCTATCAGATGGTATTGCTAGAGGGCTTGTTACTTTGGCAAATCTGAAGACCGATCAGCTTCTTATCATCTATATCGGCAAGATGTTTCATATGCCGGTAAACGGCATCGATGCGTATTCCGGCATTTTGTTCTCAGCAGATTACTTTGATAACGATGAACGAGCAAGGCAAGACGTGGCGGCATCGTTCTGCTGCTTTTCCCAAGCTGAAAAAGAGCATGGTCTTCAGCGGATGAAAGAGCTTGGAGCGGCGTCTATTAAGGAAAAGGAGGAGAGGGATGCAGACAATAGCAACTCGGCTTTACGTGAGTTCGTCGTACGTGGTGACGGTCTGTACCTCGCGCCGGTCGCGAGCAAGCGGAGTAATGGTTGAGGTGGAGTTTGAGGGATCCGCCAGTGAGAAGATTCTTGCGACTGGTCGCGCTCCGCTGGAGAAGATAGTTTAGCTCTCGTAACCGTTCGATTTCCAACACCTCGTCGATGTATTGGAGCGTCGACGTGTTAGGGCTTTTAGCGAGAAACAAGACGGGAGATACACGGAAGCTTTTCGTGCATTATTAATTTGACGTAAGATTTACATGAAGACCTCACGATAGTATCGAGGGCATGCCTCTCGCATTGTTCCTAGATAAAGTGTGATGACATGCGCAAGAGAGGGTAAAGCACGCTAAACGCAGATTGAGCCAAGAAAAAGAATTAAAGTATTGAGTGACGATATGTTGTCGCCAAAACTGGTTTACAGGACTGTGTGAAATGACGTCTTCGTGACGTTTTCATTTTTACGTATTGATATATAAATTGATGACGAGGGTTTTAATCATTAGGGCTATGATGCAAGTGCCGAGAGCCTCAGAAAAGTGGGGAATCTGAGCAATGACTTGCCCGAAGCGTCCGCGCATGTTTTCCGAGTATTAATGATTCAGCAGTTTATCAGCTGCCTTGCATCGGGTTGTCATAGATATACCGCTGTGCTTTGATCTCCTCCCTTGCAAAACGAAGCATCAAAGGCGTGACCTGCACATTCGTTATGCTCGGATGTTTGGCAGCAGAAGACAGTTCTTCTTCCGTGCCGTTCCAGTGAAGAAAATCAATCGGGATACGAGTTCCACTTCGGCGTATATAGCGAGCAAGGCAGAAACTTGTTTCGCCATCTTGCTCAATAAGCTTATCGATGCCGGACTCCAACTTATCGAAATCTAACGATATGTCATTTGGTGAGAATCCGAGATAAGAGCAGATGACTTGTTCTGCATGTCCGGCAAAGTTTCGCTCACCACTTTCTAAACGCTGAATGTAGTTGAGAGAAAAGCCACATGCGTCAGCAAGCTTTTGTGCAGACAGATCACTCATCCTTCTCGCTATTTTTAGCCAACTAGTCATCGCGTGCCTCCTTATGAAGGTACTGTACCCCTTGGATTAACTGTCAATATATTATAGACAAATTTCATTTTGACGCAAGAAAGAAAGTACCAAAGCTTTTATATCGACCGATTGCGGCACATCATGTGATATGCGGCAATGCGATTTGAATGCTGCTTGCGTTTCGAACAGAGGTACGGGGAGTGTTTCTTCTGCTATACTGTATACGTGTCTACAAGGAGGTGCGTATGGCTACAGCGGTGGTTTCCGGCAGGGTTGACGCGCAGGTCAAAGCGCGTGCGGAGGCGTTCATCCGTGCAGCGGGGCTCTCGGCGGGTGATGTGATCCGCGTGGTGTGGGAGCGCATCGCGCGGACAGGCGAGATACCCGATGCGGGCGATGATGTCGAGCGATTCGATGTTTCGCGCGATCCGCTGGGGCGGCTTGGTGAGCTTCGCGCGTCATTCGGTTCTTGCGAAGACCTTGTCAGTCTCGATGACGACCAGATGAGGGACATGATTGCGAGCCGCTATGCGTAACTTCAACGACCGGAGGCTGCTCTTCGATACGAACGTTCTGCTCGACGCGCTCGTCGAGGGCAGGCCGCAGTCTCAGGAGGCTTGGGAGGTTCTGCGTCGCTGCAACGGCGGCGGCGATATGGGCCTCGTTACCTCGGGTTCGCTCAAGGACGTGTACTACGTGCTCGGTCGCGGTGGAAGGGAAGCCGCCGCGCGCGAGGCCATCGGCTTGCTGATGGATTTGCTCGTTATTGCGCCCGTGGGCGCGGAGGAATGCGAGCTGTCGCTCCATGCGGGGGAGCCGGATTTTGAGGACGGGCTTGTACGCGCCGTTGCCGAGCTCAACGACGTTGATTTTATCCTCACGCGCGATGCCCGTGCGTTCAGGCGGTCGCGCGTGCGAGCAGTGACCTGCGCGGAGTATCTCGAGATTGCTACGGGATAATAAGAGATATAGTGCGGACTTCCGACGAGCATTTCGGCATTATCTTGCCGTGGTACAATAAGGCCACGTACTGCAGTGGCGAAAGGCGGCGATCATGGCGGTTTGCGTTCCGGTCAGAGACATGAAGGACACGGCGGCATTCGCCAAGCTCGTTAAGGAATCCCCCGAACCTATCACGGTTACCAAGAACGGCTACAGCGAGTTCGTGGTCATGCGCAGCGAGGACTACGACATGATGCGCGAGGAGGTTGCAAAAGCGCGCCTCGTGCGGGTGCTGGCTGATGCCGACAATGCATATGAGCAGGGCGAGTATGTAGAGGGTGCCACCTTTATCGCTGCCATGAGGGAACAGTATGGCTTGTAGTTATGTTCTTCTCCCTCGGGCGCAGATGGATTTCGAAAACATCGTTCGCTATCTCTCTGTCGAATTAGCGAGCCCTTCGGCTGCCGCACGATTCGTTGACGCGTTCGAGAAGAACATCGCCTTAGTTTGCGGGCAGCCAGAGATGTACCCGCTCAGCCGTATGAGCGAGGTGGCCGCACGGGGCTATCGGGTGATGCCGGTGATGCGCTACATCGTTCTGCACGCTCATCGCGACGACAAGATTATGGTCGCGCATATCTTCCACTCGCTTCAGGATTATGCGCGGTACGTGTGATGTCGAAAACCCCTGGGGTAATTTGACATGCTTTACATGCTTTACAGGCGTTCCGCAGCGCGTTACCATCAAGGTGGGCTATTTCGAGGGGGTAGCTATGACTCGGGCGAATGCTGTGGTAGGGGCGCCGGTTCGTAAGAAAGCTGCGGAGGATGATTTTCGGCCTGCGCGCGCGACGCGTGGAGCGCGGACTCGACCGGGTCTTTCGGCAAAACCTGAACAAAAGCCCGCACAATCCCAAGTGAACGCGCGTATCGATGCCAATTTGAAAGCTTCGGGCGATGCTGCACTCGCCGCCGCTGGACTTACGCCTACACAGGCGGTGCGCATGCTGTGGTCGCTTGCCGTGCGCTATCAGGACGAACCGGAGAAATTGCGCACCACCCTTGACCCAGATTCCGCCGAACCCTCTGCAGACGAGCTTGCCGAACGCCAGCACAAGGCGGCCGCATACCATAGATGCCTTTCCCTGTGGCAAGATGTCCGAACTACGCTGAACATAACCGAACAAGATCCAGAGCGTAAGGGATTGTCCGATCGGGAATACACCGACCTACTCAGGGACGAGCATTTTAGGGAGAAGGGCTATCTGCTATGAAAAACGCGCCCACGCTCCTTATCGATACGAATATCTGGATCGATGCTTTTGACGGTGATCGCAAACAGCATATGCGCGCCCATGTCTTGCTCGACACTGCATTCGAACGGGGCGTGACGTTGGCATTCGCTGTGAGCAGCCTTAAGGACGTGTACTATGCGCTCTCTAGCGCATTGAAGCGCCAAAGTAGGACGGTGAATGGCGTGCTGAGCGAGGAGGATGCACGCTCGGCGGAAGCATACGCCTGGGCGTGTGTCCAGAACATGCAAGAGATCGCCACGCCGGTTGCGGTAGATGTCTCAGACGTATGGCTTGCGGGGAAATTTCGAAGCCAGATGCATGATTTCGAAGATGCGCTCGTGGCGGCCGCGGCATCGCGTTGCCATGCCGATGTACTCGTCACGAATGACGAGCGGTTCCTGCGGCACAGCCCCGTGAATGCCATGGATGCGGCGGATGCGCTCACGTACATAACGCTGTCGTCTCTGTAGCCGAGGGGATGGGTTGGAACGAACCCGTCCCCAATCAACCGCGACGGGCGGCGCACCACTCACGCACGCGGGCGCGCATGCCTTCGATATCGAGCACGCCTTCGGCGAAGCCTTTGCGCACGAGCTCTGCGGGCAGCAGCTCGTCGTACTTGTCGAAGTAGGGCACCTCGCCGGGGTAGACGAGGTCGAGGGGGTCGAAGTCCTTCTCGGCCTCCGTCTCGAGCACGCTCCAGAACGTGTCCTCGTCTGCGCGCATGCGGAATTGGATGTAGTACGGACGCGCCGGGTCGAGGCCGCGGAGCCCGATCTCGCCTGCGCACTTGATCTTGAGCAGCCGCTCGAGCGCCAGGAACGCATAGCTCCCGAGCCAGGGGAAGAGTACCCAGGTGTCGCCGCCCAGGTTGATGAGGGGCTGCTTTGCCGCGCCACTCTGCTCGGCTGTCCAACGTGCTTGGCGCAAGCGCGCCCGCGCGTTGTCGAGCAGGTAGGGGTATACCTCGTGCTCCGACAGCACGCGGCGCATGCGCTCGAGCACGTGCGTGTCGATGTCGCCCGCGCAGTCGCCGAAGTACGCCGGCACGCGACCTTTCACCTGCGTGCAGTACACAAGGTGGCGCTTCCAGTCCACTTCCTCCACAAGCCAGCAGTGCCCGGCGATGGCGATGCGCTCTCCCGGGGGCGGCGGGTTCACGATGGTGCCGAGCTCTGCGCTCTCGCAGCGCACGGTGAACTCCTCGTTTTCCTGGAACACGGCGTAAAACTTGAACGAGTTCGTGATGCGCTCGCCCGCAAGCCCCACGATGAGGCTGCCCGCCTCGGTTGCCTGGATCTGCTCCGTTTCGAGCAGATGGCGCAAGAGCACGCGGAAATCCTCGGCGGAGACGCGGTGGAAATAGGAGAGGGTGAGCACGCGCTGGGCGAGCTCTGCCGGCGTGAGCTCCCCGCACGAGGCGAGCGTGGCCATGGTCTGGTGGTAAAGCAGGCTGTAGGGCAGGCGGTCGAGGCGCGGCGGCTCAACCCAGTGCTCCTCGCGCGTAAGCTGCACGAGTGCAATGCCCTGTAGGAGCTTCCACGGGATGGTCTCCGGCATGGTCGTGCGCGGCTCCGGCTGCTCTTCGCGCATGACGAAGTGCATCTCCGGCGGGGCGCCGCGCCTGCCCGTGCGTCCCATGCGCTGCAGGAAGCTCGACACGGTGAACGGCGCGTCGATTTGGAAGGCGCGCTCGAGCCGCCCGATATCGATGCCGAGCTCGAGCGTGGCGGTAGTGACCGTGGTGTCGAGTCGCTCGTCGTCGCGCATGATATCCTCGGCGCTCTCGCGCAGGCTCGAAGAGAGGTTGCCGTGGTGGATGAGGAAGCGGTCGGGCTCGTGCGTCGCCTCGCAGTAGCTGCGGAGCATCGTGCATACGGCCTCGGCCTCCTCGCGCGAGTTCACGAAGACGAGGCATTTGTGGCCGCGCGTGCGCTCGAAAATGTAGCCTATGCCGGGGTCGGCGTTTTCCGGTGCGGTATCGGTGACGCGCGGTGCGAGGCCGGTGCCGGCGGGCGGGACTCCAGCGCCGGGCGGTAGAGTCTCACCTGCCTCCGGCAATGAGACTTTGGCACCAGGTGCTAAAGTCTCATCTGTGTCCTCGACCCGCTCTACCGACAGGACGTCGGCTTCCACCGCGCCGTCTGCACGCTTGGGCATTTCGGTTGCCGCGCGCTCGACAGCCTGCGGGCCCGTTAGGTAGAAGTGTTCCATCGAGAGCCGCCACGTGCGCCCGGGCTCTTCGAAGCGCGGGATGATGCAGCCGCGTCCGGTGCCGCTGGAGAGGAAGGCGCCTGTGCGCTCTGGGTCGCCGATGGTCGCGGAAAGGCCGATGCGCCGGGGGTTCACGCCCGCCATGCGGCTCAAGCGCTCCACCAGGCAGAGCGTCTGCCCGCCGCGGTCGCCGCGCAACAGCGAATGCACCTCGTCGATCACCACGAAGCGCAGGTCGTGGAAGAGGCGCGGCACCGCCATGTGTCGATGCATGAGCAGCGCCTCGAGTGATTCCGGCGTGATCTGCAGGATGCCGCTCGGGTGTTTCAGCAGCTTCTGCTTATGCGAGGACGAGACATCGCCATGCCAGTGCCACACGGGGATATCGGCCTCTTCGCAGAGGTCGTTCAGACGCATGAATTGGTCGTTGATGAGGGCTTTGAGCGGCGCCACGTAGAGCGCGCCCACGCTTGAGGGCGGGTTCTCCCACAGGTCTGTGAGGATGGGGAAGAAGGCCGCTTCCGTTTTGCCCGAAGCGGTCGAGGCGGTGAGCAGCACGTTTTCATCGGTGTTGAAGATCGCTTCGCCGGCGGCGACTTGGATGCCGCGCAGGTTCTCCCATGCGTGGTCGTAGATGAAGTCTTGCACGAACGGTGCATAGCGTTCGAAGATGCCCATAGCCGCCTCCTTCCCTAAATGGGACTTTATCACCAGGTCTCAGAGTCCCACGTTCCGCCGTGGCAAACGACGTCGACATTTTCCGACAGTTTTACCGTTCGCGAGGAGAAAAATGGCGAAAAATGTCGACGTTGTCGCATGGGATTCTGACACCAGGTCTTAGAGTCCCACGCGCTAGATGGTGAACTCGGCGAATTCGGTGGGAGAGCGTTCGCCGGTGCCGCTGCTCGCGGAGGCGCTGGCCGTCGTCGCGTCGGTAGCGCCGCTTACGCTTGTGCCGCCATCGCCCGCAGCGCCGCCTCCGCCCGCCGTGCCGCCTACGCTGCCCAGCAGCCCTTCCACCGGCGCATTCGGGTTCTGATACGCGATGTCCAGAAGCTCGATGAAGTCGCGGATGACCTCGCGCGGCGTGAGGTGCGTGTCCGCCCCCACGCGGCCGAACTCGATCTTGAGGAACTGCACCAGATGCTCCGTGGTGAGCCGCGGCGCGTAACCGAAGTACCCGGCATGGATCTGCTGCAGCTTCTCGATGAGCACCAAGAGCTCCTCGTAGGTGAGGGGATGCAGGTGGATGATGGGCGCGAGCATGTCGCGCATGCCCTCCGTGGCGAAGCGCCCCTGCGTGAGGCGGCTGCGGAGCGCCTCGTAGCTGAACATGCCGCGCCGCCGGTCTTCGATAGATTGCGGCGTGCCGCCCATGATGATCCCTAAGTGCCGTGCCTTGCCCTGCAGCGTGTCGTTGTACATGGTGAGAATCTTCTCGTAGTTGTACTGGCGCGTGATGGCGTTGGGAATCTTGAACAGGTTCACGAGCTCGTCGATGAGCACGAGCAGTCCCTTGTAGCCCGCGCCGGTGAGGAACGCCGCGAAGAGCTTCACGTAGTCGTACCAGTCGTCGTCGCCGATGATGGTCGAGGTGCCGAGCTCCGCTTTCGCTTCCGTCTTGGTGCGGTATTCGCCGCGGAACCACTTGAGCGCGCAGGATTTGCGCTCGTCGTCGCCCTCAATGCTGGCGTCGCGGTAGATGCGCAGCATGCGGGTGAACTCGAACCCGTGCACCAGTTCCTCAAGGGGTGCGAGCTGGCTGCGGAGGACCTGCTCTGCGGATGAGCCAACGGGATTCGAGCCGGTCGATTTTGCTCCCGTCCCTTCAACGGATGACTCATCGAAATCTGTCCCAAATGAGTCGCGCCAGCCAATAACCCCCGTCCCCATTGGTTGGTTCGTGCTGGCGACCCAGCGGTCGAGCACGAGGCCGAGGGCTCCGCCTTCTGGCCGCGTTTTGGTGGAGAGGTTGCGGATAAGCTCGCGGTAGGTGGCAAGACCCTGACCTTGGCCGCCCTGCAGGCGTCGTTCGGGGGAGAGGTCGGCGTCGGCCACGACGAAGCCTTCGCCCATGGCGTGCGTGCGAATCGTCTGCAAGAGGAAGCTCTTGCCGCTGCCGTATCGTCCCACCAGGAAGCGGAAGCTCGCGCCGCCGTCTGCGATGAGCGAGAGGTCCGTGAGAAGCGCGCGAATCTCGGTCTCGCGCCCCACGGTGATGTAGGGCAGGCCGATGCGCGGCACCACGCCGCCCTTGAGCGAGTTCAAGATCACGGCGGCCACGCGCTTGGGCACGCGCGGTACCACACCAGCATTCGTTACTGCCCCGCTACCGGTACGTTCACTCATAATCCCAGCACCCCTCGAACCTCGTCCGCGTAATCCTCGATAACCTGCGCCCCGTCGGCGCCAAACTCAATGACCGTATCGCCCACCACGTCGAACAGCTTCTCGTTGATTCCGTCGACGAGCATGTCCTCCGAGACCCCCGACGGCACCTCAGCATCTCCTGCAAGCAGCCCCAGCAGGTACTCCCGTTCACCCTCAGAGAGCAGTGACGACCCATCGACACCACCCGTATGAAGGGCATCCACGCCCGCTTGTACGTGACCGTCTCTCGACCCTCCCAGGTCGCAAGCGGCTTCAGCAGCGTCACCCTCCGGGACAACTATATCCTCCCGTGCGGACGGGCATGTGGAGGCGAGCAGAATATCGTTTTCCGGGGGTTCGGCACCATCGTCCCGGCGCAGTTCCGCAGGAAATTCGCCGAAGGCGAATTGACGAGGACTGTTTGAGCACGGGACGATGGTGCCGAACCCCTCGGCCGATTCTTCTCGGCTGCATTTGACCGGGGCACCTTCTCGCTCCTCATCTGTCAGCAGCGCCTCCCGAATCTCCGCGGCCGTGCTCCGGATTTCCGCTAGCTGCGAGAGGTCGATATCGATGCGCCGGGGAGCGTGCTTTTCCTTCCATGCAAGCCACGTCGCGATCTCCTTGTCGATCATCGCGTCCAGATACTTCGGTATCTTCTTCTCCTTGATGGGATGCGGGTAGGAGAGCGCATCGCGCAGCTTGCGGTCGCAGGCACGCAGCACAGATCCGAGCAGGGTGCTCTTCTCGCGCGCGCCGTACGTGCGGATGCATTCCCATCGGCCGTTCCGACAGCGGTACCAATGGATGGGGTCGAGCGCATAGTCCGCGTTTTCATGCCGCTTCGTTTCGAAAAATACGGCGCTCGCGAACATCGTATAGGGCATCCGCGCTTGTTCGCCGAACATGCTCTCGATGAGCCCCTCCGCCCGGTGCTTTCGGTAATAACCAAGAAGTCGCACGTAGACCGCGCATACAACATGCCTGAGGTCGTCGGGGTAATCTTTGTACGACCTCGCGAGCCGCACGCGATAGGTGGATAGCGCGTCGATAGCTTCAAGCAGCTCCTGTTCGCGCGCCTCGTCGGGCGGCAGCGCGAACGCGCCTTCGAGCTTTTGTGGCGAGTCGCTGCTTTCGGCAGCCCCTTCCCTCGCCACGATGACATCGATGCTATTTAGGACGGCGGGGTCGAATGGTGCGCTTGCCTGAACAAGCCGCAGGAGCGCGCGATCGAAGGCGATGGCGGGGTCGTCAGCCAGAAGTGCAGGGTCGAGCCCATGGTAGACCGCATAGTCGCGGAGCCATGTGACCATGAAGCGGTCGAGCTCTGGTGAGAACTCGCGATACGTCTGCCAGATTTCCTTGAGCTGCGCGAACCCCTCGCGCGCGTTCGCGACGCCGATGCCGCAGATGAGCTCGTAGATGTACAGGTATACGAACGAAAGCGACGTCTTTTGGATAACGCCGTGCCTCACCTGCGTGCGCCAGGTGAAGTACCCGCGCAGTTGGCGGTCGCTCAATGCGTTGTACGTGGGATAGTAACTCTTGAACTCACCGGTGTAGGGGCAATCGTCTTCGAAATCGGCCATGAACATACCCTGGCGGTAGAAGAGCTCCGCCTCGCTGAGCCAGCGGCCGTGTGGCTCGCCCTCTTCCCAGCGCGAGATCGCTCTCATCTCGCGGTACCGTTCGGGCAGGTAGCTCGCCATCTTGCGCCCGGTGGTGAGGATGGGCTCGTCGCGATAGACGGTACTCGAGAAATGGGAGCTCGTGCGCATGCGGTCGCTCGAGGTGATGTTGCTGATGAGCTCCTGGATGGCGCGAAGCTTCTCTTCCGTCGACCTTCCTGCGGGTTCCATGCGCACCTCCCTCCCGTCATCCTGCGAGCGTTCTTCAACTTTCCATTCTACTATAAAAGCAAACGTATGTTCGAAAATTATTGCCGCCAGCCAATGGGGACGGGGGTTATTGGCGGGTCAGCCAATGGCGGGCCAGCCAATAACCCCCGTCCCCAATGGCTGGCCGAAGGGCGCGGGTTCCCGTGTCCGCGCGGCTATAGCGGCAGGAATGCGATTGCTGCGGCGATCACCACGGCGGGAAGCATGTTCGCCGGTTTGAAGAGCTTCTCCCAAATAAGGTTTACACCCACGCAGAAGATGAGGATCGAGCCCACGAGCGAGAGGTTCGCAAGTGCGGTCTCGGTCATGATGGGGTGGATGAACTGCGCCAAGAACGTGATGCTGCCCTGGAAGATCGCGACGGGGATGGCCGAGAACAGGCAGCCCTTGCCCATGGACGCCGTCATGACGAGCACGATGAGCGCGTCGAGCGCGCCCTTCATGGTGAGCGTCGACCAGTCGCCGGTAAGGCCGTCTTGGATGGAGCCCACGATCGCCATGGCGCCGATGCACACGGTAAGCGATGCGGTCACGAAGGCGTTGACGAACTCGTTGTCGCCATCGCTGCCGGTCTTCCGCTTGAGCCATTCGCCGAACTGCTCGAACTTGCTGTCGAGGTCGATCGCCTCGCCGATGAGCGACCCGAAGGCGAGCGACGCGAAGACCATCATGGAGCCAGTGCTCGCGATGCTGCCGTCCGGCGCGGCGGTAAGCATGCCGGCAAGCGCGCCGGAAAGCCCCACGAAAAGCACGCTCACCCCGGCCGCCTTCATGAGCGTGTCCTGCAGCCGCGGGATGAAGAAGCGCCCGCCGGCGAGCCCGATGATACCGCCTGCCAGCAGCAAGACGACATTGATGACGGTTCCCATTCCTATCATGGGCGGTGTGCCTCCCGGTACGTTCGATTGTTTCCAGACCGCGTCGCGCGTGCGGCGCAGCCGGCGCTGTGGTGCGGATGTGCTTCAATTTTACTCTAGCGATGCCGGGGTGCTAGCCTCGTCGCCGCGCGCTCCGTTCGCAACGTGAAGGGGAGGGGATATGCACATCCAGCCATGGTCCGTCGAGTTCGACGATTTCCTTCACGATGAATCACGTAACTGCGGACATGCGGAGACGATCTCGTTTCCGCGCGCGGAAGAGGATGTGCGTGCGGCCGTGCGCGAGCTGCATGCGGATGCGGTGCCCATCACGGTACAGGGCGCGCGTACCGGACTTGCGGCGGGCGCGGTGCCGCAGGGCGGGCACGTGCTCAACCTCTCCCGCATGAACCGGTGCCTAGGTCTGCGCCAGGACGAGCAGGGCCGCTTCTTCTTGCGCGTGCAGCCCGGTTTGGTTCTTTCTGAGCTACGGAAATACCTGGCTGCAAAGGCAATCCCCGCAGACGGTTGGGACGCGGCGTCGCTGGCCGCCCTTGCGGCGCTTGCCGAAGCGCCCGAGCAGATGTTCCCCACCGACCCAACGGAAACCTCGGCGACGCTCGGCGGCATGGCGGCCTGCAACGCATCGGGCGCGCGCAGCTACCGGTACGGCGCCATGCGGGAGCACGTGACGGCGCTGCGCCTCGTGCTCGCCGATGGCGACGTGCTTGCATTGCAGCGCGGCGCGTGCTGCGCTCACGGTCGGCGGCTCTCGATTACCACAGAGGGAGGTCGGCGCATCGACGTCGAGCTCCCCGCGTATCGTATGCCGCATGCCAAGAATGCCTCGGGTTACTTCGTGGCGGATGACATGGATGCCATGGATTTGATCGTCGGTTCGGACGGCACACTCGGCATCATCACGGAGCTCGAGCTCGCCCTGCTACCGGCGCCCGACGTGACCTGGGGCGTGAGCTGCTTTTTCGCCGAGGAATCTCAGGCGGTGGCCGCCACCATCGCGGCGCGCGAGCGCATGCGCCATGCCGCGGCACTCGAGTACTTCGACCCTGCCGCGCTCGACGTGCTCCGCCGTGCTCGCGCAACGGGCTCCGCCTTCGCCGCGCTGCCGGAGCTGCCCGAATCGTTCGGCTGCTGCCTGTTCGTTGAGCTTCAGGCGGCGAGCGGAGAAGAGGCTATTGAGGACGTGGAGCGCCTGGGCAAGCTCGTCGAAGAGGTCGGTGGCGATACGAGCGCGTCTTGGGTGGCGCGTACGGCGGTCGACCGCGAGGCGCTGCGGTTCTTCCGCCATGCGGTGCCGGAGAGCGTGAACATGCTTATCGACGAGCGCCGCCGTACGGAACCTGCGATAACGAAGCTTGGCAGCGATATGTCCGTGCCGGATGAGCATCTAGCGGACGTCATGGTGCTCTACCGCTCGACGCTTGCCGAGGCAGGTCTTGAGTCTGCCGCATGGGGCCATATCGGCGACAACCATCTGCACGTGAACATTTTGCCGCGCACGCGCGCGGAATTCGCGCAGGGTAAAGAGCTGTTCCGCCGCTGGGCGCACGAGGTCACCGCGATGGGTGGCGCCGTCTCCGCCGAGCACGGCGTGGGCAAGATCAAGCGCGACTTCCTCAAGATCATGTATGGTGAGGATGCCATCGCGCAGATGGTGCACTTGAAGCTCGCGTTCGACCCGGCGGCGCAGCTGGGGCGCGGAAACCTCATGCCCGTGCCGCCACTGCCTGCCAAGGGGGACAGCCCCCAATGGCGCGACAAAAGAGACGGGCGTTGCGCGGATGGTTTGACGTGCGCAGTCGAGGAGGCGCGGGCATGATGCATATCGTCGTATGCGTGAAGGCGGTGCCCGGTTCGACCGAGGTGCGCATGGATCCCGTTACCCATACGATCGTGCGCGATGGCGGCGTCGCGGTGGTGAATCCCTTCGACGCCGCGGCGCTCGAGGTGGCGTTCCGCATCAAGGAGGCGCTGGCGGCCGAGGGCTCGGCATGCCGCGTGAGCGCGCTTTCCATGGGCATCCCGGCGACGGAGGCCTTGCTGCGCGACTGCATCGCTCGCGGTGCCGACGATGCGCTCCTGCTCTCCGACCGCGCTTTCGCCGGCGCGGATACGCTTGCGACGAGCTATGCGCTGTCGTGCGGCCTGCGCGAGCTGGGCATCGGCGGCGGGGATGCGCCCGATCCATGGCTCATCATCTGCGGAAAGATGGCGGTCGATGGCGATACCGCGCAGATTGGGCCCGAGCTCGCCGGCCTGCTCGACGTGCCCTGTGTGACCGACGTGCGCTCGTTCGCAAGCGAGGGTCTGAGTCCGGGACGGGAGTGCTCACCTGAGCGGATGCGCGTGCGTCATGGCGTTGACGAAGGCATCGAGATGGTTGAGGTGCAGCTACCGGCGGTCATCACCGTGTCGAAGGATATCGTGCAGCCACGTATGCCAAACATCGCGGGCGTGCTTGCCGCGCGCGCCGCGGTGGTCGAGGTTCGCAGCGCGGCGGATGTGGGCGCGGATACGGCTCGCACGGGGCTCGCTGGATCGCCCACGCAGGTCGTGCGCTCATTCGTGCCCGAGCGTTCGGGTGCGTGCGAGACGCTTGCCGGCACGCTTGCCGAGCAGGCCACGTGCGTTGCGGAACTTTGGGGAGGTGGCGCGCGATGAGCGGTCTTGTGGTAGATGCCGGGCGCTGCGTGGGCTGCAAGCGCTGCGTCCGCGCGTGCGCCTTCGGTGGGATCGTGGTCGAAGAGCGCCTCGCGCTCCCCACGGATGCGTGCACGCTGTGCGGGTCTTGCGTCGAGGCGTGTCCGGTGCAGGCGCTTTCCATCGACCGCGGGCGCGTGGCGGCCGGTGACGGTGCTGGCGCCGATGCGTCGGCATGCCGAGATATCTGGGTCGTGGCTCAGCTCGATGCCGCGGGCGCGGTGCTGCCCGTCACGTTCGAGCTCATCGCCAAGGCGCGCGAGCTCGCTTCTCATCAAAAGGGACAGTCCCTTTTGGTAGAACGTCGGGTCGTGGCGGTGCTTGCGGAGGGCGCGGCGGCCGAAAGCCGGGCGTCGCAGCTCATCGCCGCCGGTGCGGACGAGGTGCTTCGTTGCCGTGACGGGCGGTTCCCCAGTGCGGACACGGCGGTGCTCGCCGCCCTGATCGCCGAGCTCGCTGGTGAGCGCCATCCCGAAACCGTGCTCTTCGGGGCGACGGCGCTCGGGCGCGAGCTAGCACCGCGGATCGCCGTGCTGCTGCAGACAGGCCTCACGGCCGATTGCACGTCGCTTTCGATCGATTCCGAAACCGGCCTGCTTCGCCAGACGCGCCCGGCTTTCGGCGGGAATCTCATGGCGACGATCGAATGCCCCGTGCATCGACCACAGATGGCGACGGTGCGCCCGGGGGTGTTTCCGGTTACGGGGAGCTCCTGCGCGCAGCGAGCCAGTGACGCCGCACCTGGGGTCATCACCGATGTCGCGCTCGACGCGACGTTGCGTCCCCGCGTGCGCAGGCTCGATATGAAGCCGGTTGCGGCTGGAACCATCGCCCAGGCGAAACGGCTTGTCGTGGTGGGGCGCGGAATCGGGCCCAAGAAGAATCTTTCGCTTATGAAGCGCCTAGCGGAACTGCTCGACGCGGATCTGGGGTGTACCCGTCCGCTCGTCGAGGCGGGATGGCTCGACTACGCGCACCAGGTGGGGCAGACCGGTGCGTCCGTGGCTCCGGAGCTCCTCTTGAGTCTGGGCGTTTCCGGAGCGATTCAGCACCTTGCGGGGATGGGCGGCGCGCAGACGGTCATCGCGGTCAACGAGGACTCTTCGGCACCCATCTTCGGCGCTGCGCGCTATGCCATAGTGGGCGATTGCGTAGGGTTTGCCGAAGAGCTCATCCGCCAGCTTGAATCCTGACATAGGCGACAGTCCCCAATACCGGGACACGTGGCGACCTGCGCGGCGACGAGCGACGAGGCCACGGCGACAGCCCCCAATGCCGGGACACGTGGGGTAGGCTCGCGCCTGCCGAAAAGACCAACCAATGGGGACAGTCCCTTTTGGTTGGTTAGGCCTTCACCCGCCAATGGGTACCGCCCGCCAAAGGGGACAGTCCCTTCTGGCGGAGTTCCCTTTTTGGCCGGGCGCTAGAACACGAGGTTCACGAGGAGCATGTAGACGATGGTGCTCGAGAGAATCGAGACGAGCATGCTGCGGCGCCAGAGATACGTGCCGCCAGCGATGAGGATGCCGATTGCCTCGGGTATGCCATGCGCACCGGTGAACACATCGACGTCTTTCAGGCAGTACACGACGAGCAGGCCGAATACCGCTCCGGGGAGCGCTTGCCCCAGGTAGCGCACGACCGCCGGCGTCTCACGACCGGAAGGGAAGGCAAGGAAGGGGAGGGCGCGGGTAAGCACGGTCGCCCCCGCTGCGGAAAGGACAACGAGCATCATCTGCATGCCGGTCATCTGGCCTCGCCTCCCTGCACAGCGCCCGCGCTTGCGGGTGGGATGCCCGTGCCCGCGCTCGCGGTGTCTTCGCTTGCGGCGGCGTACTTCGGCTCCACCTTGCTGCGCACGGCGAGCACGCCCACCAAGATGAGCGCCATGGCGGGCAGGATGAATGAATCCGCTCCAAAGAGAACGAGCATACCAGCCGAGGCAACAAGTCCAATCAACGCGCCGGCGTGGCTCGCGTCCTTGAGCCACTGGTCGAGGAAGATCACCACGAAGAGCGCCGTCATGGCGAACGAGATACCCTCCACTTCCATAGCGAGGGCGTTGCCGAAGATACTTCCCAGCGTGCAGCCGAGCACCCAGTACGATTGATTGAGCACGCTGATCCAGGTCATGAACCAACCCTCGTCGACACCCTCGGGGGCACGCGTGGAGAAGTTGATTGAGAACGTCTCGTCGCACATCGCGAAGATGAGGTAGGGACGCTTGCGCCCCATGGTGCGGAACCGTTCGAGCATCGAGATGCCGTAGAAGAGGTGGCGCGCGTTGATGACGAAGACCATGACGAAGGTCTGCAACGGGTTGAAGGCACCGGTGAGCATCGATGCCACGACGAATTCCGCAGATCCCGCGAAGATGCAACAGGCCATGAGCGGAGGAATCCACCAGGGAAGTCTCAGCGAGGCGGCGTAGATGCCGCACGTTATGCCCAGAAAGAGAAAGCCGGCGAGGATGGGTAGGGTGTAGGGGAACGCGGCGCGCAAGGCCGTAAGTCGCGCATCGCGAGCAGGTTGCTGCGCGTTCTCTTCGTCCACGTACCCATCCTTTCGCTGGAATGTTAAAAAACCCCTGGGGTTATTTTACCTGTTAGAAGACTGCGACGACGCGGGCGGGGAGGCCCGTCGCGCCCTCGATGTGCGGCCAGGTCACGAACACGACGGCGCCCGTGGCGGGAACCTTGTCGAGGTTCGCCATGACCTCGACCTGCAGATGTCCGTTATCGAGCACATAGCGCTCGCAGGCGAGGTCATCGGCCTCAGCGGCGAGGAACGACGCGTCCGTGTCGAATGTCTCGTGGCCGTTCATCTGGATGCCGCGCTCTTCATACAGGAACTTCAACGCCTCCATGGACCAGCCGGGGCAGTGCTCGCCGCCCTCGGCATCGAAGTTGTTGAGTGCGTCGTTGTTCGGCCAGCGCGTATACCAATCCGTGCGCAGCGCCACGAACGCGCCTTCGGGGATGCGCCCGTGCTCTGCCTCCCATGCCTCGATGTCGGCAACGGTTACGGCGGTGTCTGGCCCTTCGGCAGCGACTTTGCCCGTGAGGTCGATCACGCAGAGCGGCATGGCAGTCCAGCTGCCGTCGCCCACCTCGTATGCCTCTGAGCCCACGGCACCTGGGGTGAAGTGGCTTGGGAAGTCTACGTGCGTGCCGAACTGCCCGGGGAACATGTAGGTATGGATGCGGCAGGAGAGCATTTCCTCGTCGTAGTCGAAGACCGTGCGACAGAGCTCGACGGAGCCCTCCGGGATGCCCGCCCAGTAGGGGCTTTCGTTCGTGAGGGGGTGGGTGAGGTCGACCCAGGTCGCATCCTTCAGCTCGTTCAGCATGTTCCACAGGCTCATGGTTGCTCCTTCCATGCGGCGTTCTATGCAGGTAGGAGCATTGTACGACATCGTGGGGACTGAACTTGGGCGTTACTTCGCGTCATACGTTTGAAACGATGTCCCGGGCTCGCTTGAACCATTCACGGTGTGATTCCTACCGTTGGCGGAAGATGAACGAATTTGACCGATAGTGACCGATTCTGATGATACAGTTTTAGTCGTGAAGGAAATTGAGTGTTTGTGACGGAATCTGAACAGATTCAAAGCCGAGCAGATTTGAAACCATCGGT
Organism: uncultured Collinsella sp.; assembly: GCA_900538305.1. Taxonomy (GTDB): domain Bacteria; phylum Actinomycetota; class Coriobacteriia; order Coriobacteriales; family Coriobacteriaceae; genus Enorma. The sequence goes on along the minus strand of UPXY01000013.1, from coordinate 10,700 downwards.
AGCATTAGAGGGATGTGCCATGCTTGCAGAGGAACGGCTCAACAGGATCGTCGCTGTGGTGGACGAGCGTGGGACCGTCACCTCCGCCGAGCTCATGGAGCTGCTGAACGCGTCGGAGTCCACCGTTCGCCGCGACCTCACGCGCCTTGCGCAGGAAGGGCGCATCGTGAAGGTTCACGGCGGCGCCGCTTCTGCGGGTGCGACGGCGGCTCGGCGCACGGTGGTCTCAGTCGACCAGGCGGTGGGTGAGCGCCACGAGCTCTATCTCGCCGAGAAGCGGCGCATCGCGCGCTTTGCGGCGACGCTTATCGGCCCCAGCGATTTCGTCTACATCGACGCCGGTTCCACCACGGGGTGCCTGGCGGACGCCATCACTGAGCGTTCAGCCACCTACGTGACGAACTCCGTGGAGATCGCGCACGCCCTGTTCGAAAAAGGTTGCCGCGTGCTCATGCCGGCGGGCGAGATCAAGACCGTTACCGGCGCGCTCGTGGGTGAGCAGACGGTGGAGACGCTTCGCCGCTTCCGCTTCACGATCGGGTTCTTCGGCACGAACGGCGCGACGCCTGATGCCGGCTTCACGACGCCTGAGCTGGGCGAAGCCCTGGTGAAGGAGACCGCGCTCGCGCATACGCTCAAGCCGTACGTGCTGTGCGATTCGAGCAAGCTTTCCGCTGTATCGCCCGTCGCCTTCGCGGCGTTCGACGACGCCGTGGTCATCACCGACGCCGTACCTAGCGAACTCGACGGTTATTCGAATGTCATCGTCGTCGAGTAGGACATCGACACCCCACCGTCCACTAAGGAGGAAGCACATGATTTACACCGTAACGTTCAACCCGTGCCTCGACTACATCATCCAGGTCGACGGCCTCAAGCTCGGGCTCGTGAACCGCACCGCGCATGAGGAGATGCTGCCCGGCGGCAAGGGCGTGAACGTGTCCATCGTGCTCAGAAACCTCGGCCACGAGAACCGCGCGCTCGGCTTCCTCGCAGGCTTCACGGGGGCGGAGATCGCGCGCCGCCTGCGCGAGACGGGCGTCGAGGCGGATTTCATCGAGGTCGCCGAGGGTATGAGCCGCATCAACGTGAAGATCAACTCCGACGGCGTTGAGACCGAGGTCAATGGCATGGGTCCCGCCATTCAGCCGGCGGACGTCGAAGCGCTCTACGCGAAGCTCGACGAGCTCACGGCCGGCGACACCCTCATCATCTCTGGCAGCGTGCCGAGTGTGCTGCCCGGCGACATCTATGAGCGCATCATGGCCAGGCTCGAGGGTCGCGGCGTGTCTATCGTCGTCGACGCCACGCGCGACCTGCTCGTGAACGTGCTGCCGTATCACCCCTTCCTCATCAAGCCGAACAACCACGAGCTCGGCGAGATCTTCGACGTGGAGCTCCGCACTCGCGAAGAGGTCGTGCCCTGGGCGCGGAAGTTGCAGGAGCGCGGGGCGCGCAACGTTCTTGTCTCCATGGCGGGCGAGGGCGCGGTGCTCGTGGCCGAGGACGGCTCGGTGCACGAGAGCCCGGCGCCGCGCGGTCATGTGGTGAACTCCGTAGGCGCGGGCGACTCGATGGTCGCAGGCTTCGTTGCGGGCTATACCGAGAGTGGCGGCGACTACGAGCAGGCGTTCCGCATGGGCGTGTGCACTGGTTCCGCCAGCGCGTTCTCCATGCAGCTCGCCACGCGCGCTGAGGTGGAGGCGCTCCTCGCCGCCCTCTGACATTGGGGACAGTCCCCGATGTCATGACATATGGGACAGGCGTTGGGGCTCTGCCAAAGGGGAGTGTCCTTTTGGAATGACCCGTTTCGACCCCGTCCCCAAATGAGTCAAATGAGTCATTTCGACCCCGTCCCCAAATGAGTCCCCAAATGAGTCAAATGAGTCATTTCGACCCCGTCCCCAAATGAGTCATTCATCATGCGGCGTTTTGCCGAGAAAGGAGTATTGACATGAAGATCACCGGATTGCTGAAGAAGGAGGGTGTGAAGCTCGGCGTAGTCGCCGCGTCGCAGGATGAGGCCATCGATGTCCTCGTCGATTTGCAGTGCGGCATCGGGGCTGTCGCAGACCGCGACCGCTACAAGCAAGCCGTGCTCGCACGCGAAGCTGAGTTCTCCACCGCCGTGGGCGAGGGCGTGGCGATTCCGCATGCCAAAACCGATGCTGTGAGCGAGCCCGGTCTCGTGGCGATCACCGTGCCCGGCGGCGTGGACTGGAAGGCGCCCGACGGCAAACCCTCCGACCTCATCTTCCTCATCGCCGCTCCCGACACGCAGGCGAACGTGCACCTCGAGGTGCTCGCCAAGCTCTCGGCGCTCCTCATGCACCCCGAGTTCCCGGCGGCGCTTCGCGCGGCGACGTCGGTAGACGAATTCCTTGCCGCGATCGATGCCGCGGAAGCTGCCTACGACGCCGAACAAGAGGCCAAGGCAGCTGCAAAGGCCGCTCCCGCAGCAGCCGCGCAGGACAGCGGCCTGCCGCAGATCCTTGCAATCACCGCGTGCCCCACGGGCATCGCGCACACCTACATGGCCGCCGAGAACCTCGAGAAGGTGGCGGGCGAGATGGGCTACACCATCAAGGTCGAGACCCAGGGCTCCGTGGGCACGAAGAACGCGCTCACCGCGGAGGAGATCGCTGCGTGCAAGGGCATCATCATCGCAGCGGACAAGGGTATCGAGCTCAGCCGCTTCGACGGCAAGCCGCTCTACTCCACGAACGTTTCCGCCGGCATCAACGATGCCGAGCGCCTCATCAAAATCATCGTGGACGGCGAGGCGCCCATCTGCCACGCGAAGGGCGGGTCTTCCGCTCCGGCGGCCGCCTCGGGCGACGGTATCGGCTCGCAGATCTACAAGCACCTCATGAATGGTGTCTCGCACATGCTGCCGTTCGTCGTGGGCGGCGGTATCCTGAAGGCCATCGCCTTCCTGGTGGACACCCAGGGCATGGGCACGGCTGCCTATGGTAGCTCCACGCCGCTCGCCGCGTTCTTCAACCTCGTGGGCGGCACGGCGTTCGACTTCATGCTGCCCATCCTGGCCGCGTTCATCGCCATGTCGATCGCCGACCGTCCCGGCCTCGCGCCCGGTCTGGTGGGCGGCTGGCTCGCGAAGCAGGGCTTCACGCTCGGCTACCTCGCCACGGCCATGGACGCCGAGGCGCAGGGCGCCCTCATCTCGGGCGGCTTCATCGCAGCGCTCTTCGCCGGCTTCGCAGCGGGCTACCTCACGCTTGCCTTCGAGAAGGCCTGCGACCATCTGCCCAGCTCGCTCGAGGGCATAAAACCGGTGCTCTTGTACCCGCTCGTGGCGATCTTCGGTATCGGCTTCGTGATGCTTGCGCTGAACCCCGTCTTCGCAGCGATCAACTCCTGGCTCACCGGCGCGCTCAATAGCCTCGGCACGGGCAACCTCGTGCTCCTGGGCGCTGTTGTGGGCGGCATGATGTCCGTCGACATGGGCGGTCCCTTCAACAAGGCGGCCTACGTGTTCGGCACCGGCATGCTCGCTGCTGGCACCACCTCCGCGCAGATCGTCATGGCGTCCGTCATGGTCGGCGGCATGGTTCCTCCCATCGCCGTTGCGCTTTCCACCACGTTCTTCAAGAATCGCTGGACCGAGGCGGATCGCAAGGCCGGCATCGTGAACTACATCATGGGTCTTTCGTTCATCTCTGAGGGCGCGATTCCCTATGCCGCCGCCGATCCCGGTCGCGTGCTGCCCAGCTGCATCATCGGTTCGGCCGTCGCCGGCGCGCTCTCCGCGCTCTTCGGCTGCACGAGCCCTGCGCCTCATGGCGGCGCTTGGGTCATCGCCGTCATCGGCAACCCGGTGATGTACCTTGTGGCGCTCATCGCGGGTTCCGTGATTGCCGCGCTTATCCTTTCGTTCCTCAAGAAGCCGCTTTCGGCCGAGGAGTCCGGGCTCGCGAAGTAGCGGATCGCGCGTCCAGTTCGCCTCCGGGCGGACGATACGTTCCCGGCGAGCCGGCCGTTGCTTTCGGGCGCGGCCGGCTTGCTGCATGAGTGCGGTGTCGCGGGCGGAGCACGTACGCCTTGGGCGGAACAGTAAAAACACCTTCATGCGCCCTCGCATCTGCCCGCGTCTCCTTTATACTTAAACGGCACGGAACAAGACGGGCGCCGCTCGGCTGCGAGCGCCCGATCCTTTGAGGGGAGAAAACATGGCAGAAGCGATGCGCGGCGTCTATACGAGCCTGACGAAGATCCGCCGCACCGTGTTCCGCGAGGTAGCTCGCATTGCGTACGAGGACACCGACGGCGTGTACGATGAGTTCGACGACCTACCCTACGAGATCATCTCGGGCGATGTCGCGACGTACCGCGAAAGCGTCTTTCTCGAGCGCGCCATCGTGGGCGAGCGCATCCGTCTCGCCATGGGTCTGCCCATGCAGGGCGCCGATCGTCCGGCGAAGATCTCTGAGGGCACGGAGCTCGCGGCAAAGCCGGAAACGTATTACGAGCCCCCGCTCATCAACATCATCAACTTCGCGTGCAACGCGTGCGCCGAAGAGAAATACGTGGTCTCGAACCTCTGCCAGGGCTGTCTCGCGCATCCCTGCAAGGAAGTGTGCCCCAAGGGCGCCATCTCGTTCGTCGAGGGCAAAGCCCATATCGACCAGGAGAAGTGCATCAAGTGCGGCCGCTGCCGCCAGGCGTGTCCCTACACGGCGATCGCGCATTGGCAGCGCCCGTGTGCCGCTGCGTGCGGCATGAACGCGATCGGCTCCGACGAGCAGGGTCGCGCCGTGATCGATTACGACAAGTGCGTCTCGTGCGGCCAGTGCCTCGTGAGCTGCCCGTTCGGTGCCATCGCCGACAAGAGCCAAATCTTCCAGATCATCCAGGCCATCCGCGCGGGCGAGGAGGTCATCGCCGCGGTGGCGCCTTCGTTCGTAGGCCAGTTCGGTGGCCGCGGCAACGTTGACAAGCTGCGTGAGGCGTTCAAGAAGCTCGGCTTCGCGGGCGTGGAGGAGGTCGCCATCGGCGCGGACCTTTGCGCGGTGCAGGAGGCTGGCTACTTCTTGGAGGAAGTGCCCGAGAAGATTCCGTTCATGGGCACGAGCTGCTGCCCTGCGTGGTCGGTCATGGCGAAGAAGGAGTTCCCCGAGCATGCCGAGTGCATCTCGATGGCGCTCACGCCCATGGTGCTCACCGCGCGCCTCATCCGCGAGCAGCACCCCACGGCGAAGATCGTCTTCGTGGGACCGTGCGCCGCGAAGAAGCTCGAGGCCATGCGCAAGAGCGTGAAGAGCGAGGTCGACTTCGTGCTCACGTTCGAGGAGATGGCAGGCATGATGGAGGCCAAGGGCATCGAGTACACGAAGCTCAAGGGCGACGGCGCCTCGGACTTCGACGTCGCGAGCGCATCTGGCCGCGGTTTCGCCGTGGCGGGCGGCGTCGCGCAGGCCGTGGTCGACGCCATCCATAAGGACCATCCCGACATGGAGGTCAAGGTGGCGGCCGCGCAGGGCTTGGAGAACTGCCGCAAGATGATGAAGGATGCCGTGAAGGGCAAGTACGACGGCTATCTGCTCGAGGGCATGGCGTGCCCGGGCGGCTGCGTGGCGGGCGCTGGCACCATCCAGGCCGTGTCGAAGACGGCTGCGCAGGTCAAAGCCTACTCCAAGAAGTCGCCGCATAAGCTCGCGACGGAGAACATGTACAACAAGTACCTCGACGTGCTCGAGCGTGCCGAAGACGGCATCCGTTCCGAGGACGCCGTCGCAGAGAGCCTCGAAGCCCAGAAAGGCGATGCGTAACGCTTCTTACTCTTAGTAGAGCTGCTCATCAACCCAAGCGCGAAGGTGGCCGTCCATGCGATTCATAAGCTGGGCGGTCACCTTGTTTTCGAAGGGGCGTTCGATGCCAAAGGGCCGCTCGAGGGCGCGGTAGAGGTATTCCTGCTCGTCGGCGATCTCGAGGCTCGCGGGGTAGACGAGTTCGTAGGCGAAGCAGGCGAGGTTGACGAGGTAGTCCACCGGCGTTATGCGTTCAGAGTAGCACGCGGTGCGGTGTTCGAAGAACGCGTCCTCGATGGCGGGGGAGACAGCGCTTACGAGGAGCTCGTCTTCGGTCGCGTTGAGCACGGTCTCGACGGTATCGGTGCTGGCTACTCGCAGGATATCGAGCTTATCGGCATCGCGCACGACATCGCAGAGCGCGCGTGCGCGAACGTCGAGGTCTTCGGGCAGGCGGTAGTCGCTATGGAAACCTACCGCGGCACGAATGACCTCTTCGAGCTCGTCGTTCGAGTCGATGAAGCGATGGATGATGCCGGTGGCGCCTGTGCCGCTTCCGTGGTCTTCGCTGCCGAAGAGCACTTCGACCCCGAGTGCCGCATGGCTCGTCGATGCGGCATCGCTGAACGTATCCCACCGGCGCAGCTGCTCGAAGCGGCCGATGTCATGCAACATGCCGCAGAGCCAGGCAAGATCGACGCCTGCCGGCGTGAATCCCGTCTCGCGTGCGATGCGCTCGCAGAGCTCCATGACGTGCAGCGTATGCTCGACCTTGAGCGCGATGCGCGGGTTCGCTACGTCGTATCCCGCCACATAGCTATCGAACGCCGCTCGCGCGCGATTGCGGTCGATGATGTGCGTAAGGTCTGCCATTGTGTACCTCTTCCACGGAATTGGTAATGTGAAGCTGCCGGGTAAAAGGAGAACCAATAAGAAGATGTTACCAGTTGCTAGAAGCGACGCTGGCTCGCGCAAAATGGTAAACTCGGTCGCTCGCCTGGGCCATTACGGTGAAAACGGAGCATTCGAATTCCCAAATCACGCCAAATGAACAGTTTTACCGGGACCCGTTCAGTAGCAAGGGAAGAGCCGGCAAAAAGTTCGCAGGTCGCAGCCTCGCAGGTTTCAGGGATACTTCGCTACCCCCTCCAAAACCGTTCACTTGACGCGATCTGTTCGAACCAAGCCTCGAGCCCTCGTTACCTGCCCCCCTCATTGCCGCAGCGAGGCCGAAAACGCAAGGAGGGGCACCGCCGAGCTGGTGTTCCCTAAGCGAACATTCCGCAGCCGCGAAGCGGCGAGGACGTTCGCGTGGGAACTCCTGCTCGGCGGTGCCCCTCCCGGTTTGCGTCAGGGGCTATGCGAAGTACTTCACGCCGCTTTCGAAGATGGGCATGAACTTCTCGCCCGGTACGTTCTGGTACAGGCCATTGCCGCGGCGCTCGACGTGGCCCATCTTGCCGAAGACGCGGCCGTCTGGAGAGGTGATGCCCTCGATGGCGAGGACGGAGCCGTTGGGATTGACGGACAGATCCATGCTGGGCGCTCCGGCCTCATCCACGTACTGCGTCGCGATCTGGCCACCCTCGCGAAGTTGCGCGAGCACCTCGTTGTTTGCCACGAAGCGACCCTCGCCGTGGGAGATGGCCACAGTGTAGGTATCGCCCACTTCGCAGGCGGAGAGCCAGGGCGAAAGGTCGCTCGCCACGCGCGTGCGCACCAGTCGGCTCTGGTGGCGGCCGATGGTGTTAAACGTGAGCGTGGGCGTGTCGGCCGTTGCGGGCACGATGTCGCCGTACGGCACGAGCCCCAGCTTCACGAGCGCCTGGAAGCCGTTGCAGATGCCCAGCATGAGGCCGTCGCGGTTCTGCAAAAGGTCGCGCACGGCTTCCGTCACCTCGGGCGCGCGGAAGAATGCGGTGATGAACTTCGCGGAGCCATCGGGCTCGTCGCCACCGGAGAAGCCACCGGGGATCATAACAATCTGGCTCTCGCGGATGCGGCGGGCGAGCTCGGCTGTGCTTTCGGCGACCGCCTCGGGCGTGAGGTTGTTGATGACGAACGTGTCGGCCACGGCACCGGCGGCGGTGAAGGCGCGGGCGCTGTCGTACTCGCAGTTGTTACCAGGGAATACGGGGATGATCACGCGCGGACGGGCGAACTTCTCGCCAGCATACACGGTTTGGATGCGACCGGTCTCTGCGCAGCGGTAGTTCGCCGTTTCGATGGCGGGCAGCTTGGCGGCCTCTTCAGCGGGCGTGCGATAGGGGAAGACGCCCTCGATGGCTGCCTCCCACGCCTCCTGCAGCTCGGCAAGGTCGAGCGTCTCGTCGTAGGCGCAGAGCTGGTATGCCTCGGTCGTATGGCCAAGCTCCACAACGCGCGCGCCCTCGATCTCGGGCAGTTCGGCGCCATCGGCAAGCTCAACGATGAAGCAGCCGTAGGCGTGATCGAACAGGTCGCGCGCTTCGGCCTCGTAGTACTCATCGGAGACGGCAAAGCCCAGGCGATTGCCCACGCACGCCTTGAAGAGCACCTCTGCGATGCCGCCGAAGCCCGGCGTGGAGATGGAAAGCGCTTTGCCCTCGCGTGCGAGGTCTTCAACGGCGCTGAAGACGGCAAGGAGCGACTCGGCGTCTGGTACGAGCTCGTCATCGCGGTACACGGGCTCAAGAAGCGCCACGCGGTGTCCCGCGCCCTTGAACTCGGGCGACACCACGCGGTCGAGTGAGCCGGTCGCCACGGCAAAGCTCACGAGCGTGGGCGGCACGTCGAGGTCCTCGAAGCTGCCGCTCATGGAGTCTTTGCCGCCGATAGCGCCAATGCCCAGATCTACCTGCGCCATAAGGGCGCCGAGCACCGCGGCGACGGGTTTGCCCCAGCGCTCGGGGACGTCGCGCAGGCGCTCGAAGTACTCCTGGAAGCTCAGGTAGGCGCGCTCGTGCTCGAAGCCGGTCGCGACGAGACGCGCGACGCTCTCTGTCACGGAAAGGTATGCGCCGCGATACTGGTCGGCAGCCATGATGTAGGGGTTGAAGCCCCAGGCCATGCCCGAGACCGTCGTGGTTTCGCCGTCGACGGGGAACTTCGCCACCATGGCCTGCGCGGGCGTGAGCTGCTCGCTGCCACCGAACGGCATGAGCACGGTGGCCGCACCGATCGTGGAGTCGAAGCGCTCCGAGAGACCCTTGTTCGAGGCCACGTTAAGATCGGTCACGAGGGCGTGCATCGCGTCGGCGAAGGAGTCGACCTCCTCAGCGCCGGGCACGAGCGGCACGGTGCTTTCGAAAACGTTCTCCAGGCTGCCGAATTCGTCGAGCGCGGCCTCGGCGAGGTCGCTTGCGGGGTCGATGGGCGCGATGCCCTGCGCCTCCACGTGCACCGTCTGGTGCTTCGGCGCGCCATTCGAGGCGAGGAACTCGCGCGAGAGATCCACGATGACGTCGCCCATCCAGGCCATGCGAACGCGCTTCTCATGCGTGACCTCAGCGATGACGTTTGCCTCGAGGTTTTCCTCCTGGGCGTAGCCCATAAACTCATCAACGTCGTCTTCGGCCACGGCAACGGCCATGCGCTCCTGGGACTCGGAGATGGCGAGCTCGGTGCCGTCAAGACCCTCGTACTTCTTCGTAACCTGATCGAGGTCGATGTAGAGGCCGTCGGCCAGCTCGCCCACGGCGACGCTCACGCCGCCTGCGCCGAAGTCGTTGCAGCGCTTGATAAGGCGGCAGGCATCCTCGCGGCGGAAGAGGCGCTGAAGTTTGCGCTCCATGGGGGCGTTGCCCTTCTGCACCTCGGCGCCGTCTTTCTCGATGGACTCGACGTTATGCGCCTTGGAGCTGCCGGTGGCGCCGCCGATGCCATCGCGGCCGGTACGTCCGCCCAAGAGGATGATCTTGTCGCCGGGTTGCGGCTCCTCGCGGCGCACGTGGCTCGCTGGGGTCGCTCCCACCACGGCGCCCACCTCCATGCGCTTGGCTACGTAACCGGGATGATAGAGCTCGGAGACCTGGCCGGTGGCGAGGCCGATCTGGTTGCCGTAGCTGGAATAGCCGGCAGCGGCCGTGGTCACGAGTTTGCGCTGCGGAAGCTTGCCAGCCATCGTCTCGGAGACGGGAACGGTGGGATCGGCCGCGCCGGTGACGCGCATGGCCTGGTAGACATAGCTGCGGCCGGAGAGCGGGTCGCGGATGGCGCCGCCGATGCACGTAGCCGCGCCGCCGAAGGGCTCGATCTCGGTCGGGTGATTGTGGGTCTCGTTCTTGAAGAGGAAGAGCCAGTCCTGATCTTCGCCGTCGACATCGACGTTCACCTTGACGGTGCACGCGTTGATCTCCTCGGACTCATCGAGGCCGGTGAGCTGCCCCGTGTGCTTGAGCCACTTCGCGCCGAGCGTACCCATGTCCATGAGGGTGACGGGCTTCTCATCGCGGCTGAGCTCGTGGCGCATGGCGAGGTAGCGGTCGAAGGCTTCCTGCACCACGGCATCGTCGATCTGCACGTCGTCGAGCACGGTGCCGAAGGTGGTGTGGCGGCAGTGGTCGGACCAATAGGTGTCGATGACGCGAATCTCGGTGATGGAGGGGTCGCGGCCTTCGCCCTCGAAGTATTGCTGGCAGAAGGTGATATCGGCCAGATCCATAGCGAGGCCGCGCTCGGCGATGAACGCGGCGAGGCCGGCCTCATCGAGCTCGCGGAAGCCATCGAGGATTTCGACGGGCTCGGGGTCGGGAATCTCGGCAGCGAGCGTCTCGGGCTTCTCGAGCGCGGCAAGGCGCGCCTCCACGGGGTTCACCACGTAGCGCTTGACGGCTTCGATGTCGGCGTCGGTGAGCTCGCCGGTGAGGATGTAGACCTTGGCGGAGCGTACCGTCGGACGCTCGCCCTGGGAGATGAGCTGGATGCACTCGCTTGCGGAGTCGGCGCGCTGGT
>UPXY01000012.1 GCA_900538305.1 uncultured Collinsella sp. | reverse complement strand
TGCGGGGTGGAGCAGTCTGGTAGCTCGCCGGGCTCATAACCCGGAGGTCGTAGGTTCAAATCCTGCCCCCGCGACCAAGCATGTACAGCTCGGAGGCCATATGGCCTCCGAGCTTTTTGTTGCCGTGCACAGTGGTTCGCGAGATCGGAACAGAGGCTGAGCCCTGAAGGCGAGGGACGCTTGCATCCCGGCGTAGCTGCATATAGCTGGACAGCACGGTGACTGCGCGGTGAAAGCGACATCATTTCGGCAGTTATCCCATCTGATAAAATGAAATCCAGAATGTATTGCAATATGCAAGCTGGGAGACGCCGTGGACTATGCAGACCTCATCGACGGCAACGTCACAAAAAGCGAGCTCAAAGCCCATCTGGTCGAGGGCGAAAACGTTGCTGTGACGGTTCGCATACCCAAGAACATGCGTGATATGGCCAAGCAGGCCGCCGAACTTTCGGGGATGAGCTTTACCTCGCTGGTCAAGCTGAGCCTCATCGAGCACCTTACAGAAAGGGATAAATAGCATGGCCGACATAAGGAAGATTGAAGATGAGCTGTGGGAGGCGGCGGACGAGCTTCGTGCCAATTCAAAACTCACCAGCCAGCAATACTGCATGCCGGTACTGGGGCTCATATTCCTGCGCTACGCGTGGGGTCGCTTCAAGCGCGCGGATGCGCAGATAGACGAAGAGCGTGCCCGTATCGAAGGCCGTAAGCCGCCCAAGGCGCCGCAAGACTACACGGCCAAGGGTGCCATGTTCATCCCCGAGGAGGCCCGCTACGACTACCTGCTCAACCTGCCCGCGCAAGCGGACACGGGACGGGCCGTCAACACAGCCATGGACGCCATCGCCAAGCTCAACCCCAGTCTTGCTGGCGTGTTGCCCAACACCTACACCGAACTGGGCAACGATTTATTAGCGAGCGTCATCCGCATCTTCAACAACCCCGCCCTCGATGAGGAAGGCGATGACATCATCGGGCGCATCTACGAGTACTTCCTGGGGAAGTTCGCACCCGCTGTGGCAAGTGATGACGGCGTGTTCTTCACGCCGAAATCGCTCGTGCGCATAATTATGAACGTGATTGAGCCCGAGCGCGGCATCATGCTGGATCCGGCGTGCGGGTCGGGCGGCATGTTCGTGTCTGCCAGCGATTACGTGCGCGAACATGGTGGTGACCCGGCGCAGTCCATGATGTATTACGGCCAGGAGAAGGTGGACTACAACGCCAAGCTGTGCCTGATGAACATGGCGGTGCACGGCATGCAGGGCGCCATCAAGAGCGGCGATGAGGCAAACACCTTCTACCACGACGCTCATGCTCTTGAAGGCAAATGTGACTACGTGGCCGCCAACCCGCCTTTCAACGTAGACAAGGTCAAATGGGCGGCTGCCGTGGACGCCGGGCGTCTGCCCTTGGGAGTGCCGAAGGAGAACAAGAAGCACGAGGTGTCCACGAGCGGCGCCAATTATCTGTGGATCAACTACTTCTACTCCTACCTGAACGACCATGGCCGTGCGGGGTTCGTCATGGCAAGCTCTGCTACTGATTCAAACGCCGAGCGCGCTCAGCGCCGGGCGCTCGTGGAGGCAGGCGCGGTCGACGTGATGCTCTACGTTGGCAACAACTTTTTCTACACCAAAAGCCTGCCCTGTACGCTGTGGTTCCTGGACAAGGACAAGCTGCAGACTATCCGCGACAAGGTGCTATTCATAGATGCGCAGCGCTACCACACCGCTGTTTCCACCACCCTGAACGAGTGGACGCTCTGGCAGCTCAAGAACCTCTCTGCCATCGTATGGCTCTACCGCGGTGAGACGCAGAAGTACCGGGAGCTTATGAGCGCGTATCGCGCAAGATGCGGCGAGCTTTCGGGGCTGTTCAGCGGCGAGGCAGCCGAGCTGCTGATGAGCGTTGCCACAGCGGATGATTTCGCACCTACGCACCAGGCGATGCTCACTGCCATCGAGGAGCAGAAGGCTGCTGCAAAGACCGAGGTGGAGGCTCTGCCGAAACGCCAGCAGAAGAAGCGCCGCGAGGAGCTTGCCGCGAAGACCGCCGAGCTTGAAGCCGCTGCCACGGAGGTGGGCGAAGCCGTGTGGCTTACCGAGAAGTTCGGTGAGGGCGAGTATGTCGACGTGCCGGGCCTGTGCAAGGTTGCGAGCAAAAAGGATATTCAGGGCGAGCAACCCGCTGACAAGAGCTCTTGGAGCCTCACGCCCGGCGCCTACGTGGGAGTGCCGCCCGTGGAGGACGACGGCGTGGACTTCCACGAACGCATGGGCGAGATTCAGGCAGAGCTGAGCCGCCTGCAGGCCGAGAGCAATGACCTCATGGCCACCATCACCCGCAACTTCTGGGAGCTGGGGCTATGAGCTGGCAAGCGTCTCCGCTGGGTGTGATTGCCGATACACAGCTCGGTAAAATGCTCGATGCAAAGAAGAACGACGGCGAATACCGTCCATATCTCGGAAATGACAATGTTCAGTGGGACGGTATTGACCTGTCTGAGGTCAAGGAGATGCGCTTTAAGGATTCCGAACTCCCGAAGTTCGCCCTTAAGACGGGAGATCTGCTTGTTTGCGAGGGCGGTGACCCTGGTCGTTGTGCGATTTGGAATTCCGACGAGGAGATGTACTACCAGAAGGCTCTTCATAGGGTTCGCGCCCAAGAGAACGTACTGGACAACCGTTTTCTCTATTATTATTTGGTTTACATTTGCTCAACCCAGGAAATTCGCCAGTATTACACGGGCGGTGCAACCATCAAGCATCTTCCCAAGGCGGCACTCGAGCGCGTCATTGTGCGCTATCCCGATCTCGAGACCCAGCGGCGCATCGCGGGCGTGCTTTCGGCTTACGACGGGCTCATCGAGAACAACCGCAAGCAGATAAAGCTTCTCGAGGAGGCCGCCCGGCGTCTCTACAAGGAATGGTTCGTTGACCTCAAATTCCCCGGGCACGAGACCACCCCCATCGTCGACGGCCTTCCTGAGGGATGGAGGAAGGTGAAATTGGTCGACATTGCCGATGTCCAGTATGGATTTGCTTTTAAGGCCGATCAGTTCAATTCAGATGGTAATGGCTTGCCTATTATTCGTATAAGAAATGTTGCAGACGGATTCTCGCAAGACTATACGACCGAGAAAACCGACGAGAAATATTTGGTCTATGACGGCGATACGATCGTTGGTATGGATGGTGATTTCTATATCAACAGCTGGTCAGGCGGCGTGGCATATTTGGTGCAGCGAAGCTGCCGAATTAAGGCACGCGACGATAGGTTGGATGCGTATCTCCGATGGGCAATAACTGCTCCGATTAGAGCGTTCCAACACGGAATTGTCGGGTCGACAGTGGCTCACTTGGGAAAGAGGCACATCGACTCAATTGAGGTACTGATTCCATCTTATGGGATGGTTGATTTGTTCTCGAGCATGCGCAATCAGATTGTTAATCTCAGAAAGCAAATCGCTGCCGCGCGCGAAGCTCGCAATCGCCTGTTGCCCAAACTCATGTCTGGCGAGATCAAGGTGTAGCCATGGGAGGACGGAAAACGTTCCAGATACACCTCAATCCAGAGCTCATTGAGGAGTTCAGCGCTTCGCTCGATGCTCATGAACACATTTCGGAGCAGATTTCCTTCGTGGAAAAAGCCTTCAGGGAGAAGAGCTACCGAGGCGTCCCCGCTTGGGATTGCACCTGCGCTTGCATACAACGTATTCGTAGTATCGTTGGATACCTGAACGATCAAGTGCTTGGGAAAATGGAGCATGGTAATGCATTTGATTTCGTAAATTTCATCAACAACGCTTCTGTCATGCTCGACAGCATTGACATGCTCGCTGGAATCCTCGGCGTCGACTTGGAGCAAGAAAATGCGCGGACAGATGCCTTCAATAAGCCCGGCGCCAATGGAAAAGGCACCGATAAGAAGTACTTCGAGTTTCTACGCTCGCTCTGTGCTGTCCATCCTGTTGAAACCAATCGTTATAAAAACATGTATCACACAACCGATATAGTCACCTGTCCCTATTTGACTTGGGTAAGGGGGAGCCTATTGGAAATGACCTGGGACTGCGACCTCCATGGCAATGCATTCGTCAACGAGGCAAATAGCTGGGGTGAGGACATCTGCATCCGCATGGATCAGGTCTTTGCCCATATCAAGTACCGCTATAGCCTTCTCAACAAAATCGGATGCGCATTGGAACGCTTCCAAGAAGCGAAGATCGAGGAGTTTCGCAATACCCCCGTTCCAGCTCGCCGGGAAGACGAATCAGAGTTGTCTTACGTCGAACGCCTTAAGCAGGTTGAGGCAGAGCGGTTTGGTTCGGACAACGATTTTGTTTACGACTTCGCCAAGACAGCCCTTTCATTCGAGCCGACGAACCCGGCAAACAAAGCTGCAACCGAAAGGTACAAGAATGCCTGGCGCTACGCTCTCGGCCTACAGCTCAACGTTTTGCGCGATATGTCGCGGGAAGGCGTGGAGCACGCAGGCATTGAAGGTGACGATACGGACTGGATATTGTTCGAACATCTTGAATACTGCGGCTGCCACTGCGAAGAGCTGAGCTGGTTTAGCTACAACCTGGAGAAGATTGGCTATCTCGACGGAGCCTCAGGGGAAAGCGATGCCGCTTGGGGCAGAATCAAGCTTAGGGAAATGGATGGCATCCTGGGGAAGCATGTCGTGTTCGATTACGAAAACGATTCCGATGAAGAGCTGTACATGCTATCCCGAGTCGCGCTCTACGAGATCGCCCTCGAGCACGATTGCGAGATAAACGAGGCAATTCCACTTGATGGGCGTTATCGCCCACAGAAATAGGAAGTTGGTGAACCGAGGTGTCCAAGAATCGTTATTCCGAAGAGGAAGCCGTGCAGAAGCCTGCAGGTGAGTTGCTCGCGCGCCTCGGCTGGGATGTCCATTACTGCTTCGACGAAGAAGAACTTGGCAGATACGGCACGCTTGGGCGCGAAAGCTACAGCGACGTGCTGTTGAAACGTGACCTCGAGGATGCGCTCACCGACCTCAACGAATGGATGGATAAAACGGATGTCGCCGAGGCAATCAAGACGCTCTCCCAGACGTTCGTGGGCGATTCCCTGCTGCAGACCAACGAGTCCAAGTACAAGATGTTGCGCGATGGCATCCCCGTGAGGAAGGTCGGCGAGGATGGGGTGTCCTATACCGAACTCGCGCAAGTGTTTGATTTCGACCACCCAAAGATGAATCGCTTCGTGGCCGCCGAGGAGCTGTGGGTGCACGGCCCCTTGCATCGGCGCCGCTGCGACCTGGTGGGGTTCGTGAACGGCGTCCCCTTGGTGTTCATGGAGTTCAAGCGCCACGATAAGGACGTGCGCAACGCCTACAACGACAACTACACCGATTACCAGGACACCATCCCGCAGATCTTCCATTTCAACGCATTCGTCATCCTCTCGAACGGCCTGGAATCACGCGTGGGAACGCTGGGCAGCCCCTACGAGTTCTTCAACGAATGGAAGCGCTTGCATGAGGAAGATATCGGAAGCGTGAGCCTGGAAACCCTGATCCGCGGCGTATGCAACCGCAAGACACTCATGGACCTGTTTCAGAACTTCATCTTGTTCGACCACTTCGATACTCCGGCGGCCAAGATCATGGCGCGCAACCACCAGTACCTAGGCGTCAACGAGGCGCTCGGCGCTTACAAGAACCGAAAGATCAACAATGGCAAACTTGGTGTGTTCTGGCACACGCAGGGTTCGGGCAAGAGCTATTCCATGCTCTTTCTGGCAGAGAAAATCAGGCGCACGCAACCCGGCTCACCAACCTTCCTGGTGCTGACCGACCGCGATGAGCTGAACAAGCAGATTAGCGAGACGTTCGAGAGCTGCGGATGTCTTTCCGGCGTGCCTGCGGCGCGCTGCCGCGCGACCAGCGGTGCCGATTTGATGAGGAAACTCAAAGGCAACCCAACCTACATCTTCTCGCTCATTCAGAAGTTCAACCAGGCGGATGCCGAGCCCATCCTACCCGATCACGACATCGTGGTGTTCTCCGACGAAGCGCATCGCTCGAACAACGGCATCTTCGCCGAAAACATGGCTCGATTGCTGCCGACAGCCTCAAAGATGGGGTTCACCGGAACGCCGCTTCTGTCCGACGACCAGTTGACCGCCCGCACATTCGGCGGGTACGTGTCGGTATACGACTTCGGTCGCGCCGTTGAAGACGGTGCCACGGTGCCGCTGTTCTACGAGAACCGCTCCGATCGACTCGCGATAGAGAACCCTCAGATCAACGATGAACTGCTGCAGGCCGTCGAAGATGCAGACCTCGATCCCGACCAGACGGATAAGGTGAAGAGTCAACTCTCCAACGGAGTCCACATCATAATGTCCGAGCCGCGTATGCGTGCAATAGCCCGCGACTTCGTGGCGCACTACACCGGCATTTGGGAAAGCGGAAAGGCCATGTTCATCTGTGTGAACAAAGTTGCCTGTGTGATGATGTACGACTACGTACAGGAGGAGTGGGCGCGCGCCATCGCTGTTGAGAAGGCGAAGCTCAAGGGCATGGGCCAGCAGGAGGCGCTTGAGCAGCGCCGCAAGGTTTCCTGGATGGAGTCCACCGAGATGGCCGTGGTGGTGAGTCAGGAGCAGAACGAGATCGCCCGCTTCCGTGCATGGGGCCTCGATATCGAACCCCATCGACGCAAGATGGAGGAGCGCAACCTCGATGACGAGTTCAAGGACGCCGACAGTCCTTTCCGAATCGTGTTCGTATGCGCCATGTGGCTCACGGGCTTCGACGTCAAACCTCTTTCGGTAATGTACTTCGACAAGCCCATGAAGGCACACGGCCTCATGCAGGCTATCGCGCGTGCCAATCGCGTCGCCAAGGGCAAGAGCAACGGCCTTATCGTAGACTACGTTGGCATTGTAAAGGCACTGCGCCAGGCCCTGGCAGACTACACGCGCTATCCGGGCGACGGCCGCAAGCCCGATGACGTCGTGGTCGATAAGGATGAGCTCATCGAGCGAATTCGGAATCTGACGAGGCAAATCATCTCCTTCATGGGCGAGCAGGGCTTCGATCTGGAGACGCTGCTCGCCGCGGAGGGGTTTGGGAAGCTGGACGCCATCAAGGACGCCGCCGACGCCGTGAGCGCAACCGATGAGGTGAAGAAGCGTTTCGGCATCATGTGTCGGATGCTTTTCAAGTTCTACCGCTTTGTGACCAGAGCAGAGGTTGGCGAAGACCGGGCATGCCGGCGTGATGCGCTGCGCGCGGTGTATAACCAGATAAACCAGCGCCGTGCAGCCTCAGACACCACTGAGCTTATGCGACGGGTACGCGACATCGTAAGTGAACACATTGAGGTGAGCGAGGCCACCGAGCAGGCGAAGGAGGGAACCCGCTTCGACATAAGCGGCATCGACTTCGGGCACTTGAGCCAAGAATTCGCCAGAGCAAAGCGGAAGCACCTGATTATCGACGATATTCGCGGAGTCATAGAGGAGAGGCTCGAACTGGCATTGAAGAATAACCCGCTGCGAATCGATTTCTACGAGCGCTACGAGCGGATTATCGAAAGCTACAACAAGGAGCAGGACAAGGCCCTCATCGAGAAAACTTTCAACGAGCTGATGAGGTTGTCACAGGACCTAGATGAGAAACAGCGCGAGTGGGTGCGCGAGGGATTCCAAAACCAGCAGCAGATGACGGTGTTCGAGATGCTCTTCAAAGACACGCTTTCGCCGTCCGAGATTCGTAAGGTCAAGAGCGTGTGCATCGAAATGGTGTCAGCCATCGAAGAGCGCTTGGGCCAGATGGTGCATTGGACCGAGAAGGAGGAGACACGCAGCCAGGTGTGGACCATCGTGCGGAACGAAGCATACAAGCTGCCGGAGTCGAGCTACCCCGATGATGTTCTAGACGGGTGCATCAAGCAGATTTACGGATACTTCTACTCGCGTGATTTGGCTGCATAGCCGCAGGGAGGGTGGGCTATACCGCCCTCCAGCGCGCTGCCTTCCCGACGACACCGTCGTTGTCGACCGTCCTGTCGACGTTCTTCATCTTGGTGAGCAGGTTGGAGACCCGCTTCGACTTCTGCTGGTCGCTGAGGCCGGCCGGAAGCAGGTCGTCCAGGAGCGCCACGATCTTCGCGCGCGACGCAGGGCCGGTCTCGGAGAGCATCTGGAGAATGAGCGACTTGCATGCCTCCTCGTTGAGCCCCTTGCTCCTCGTGTACGTGACCTCCTGCCCCGTCTCGGCGGCGAGGGAGTTTGTGATCGAGAGCTGGGGATATCTTCCCTCCACGAGCTTGAGCTCGTGGAGCCTCACCGCCTGCTCCCTAGTGACCTCCTCGTGCTTCTGGACCTTGTCGAGGAGGTAGACGACGTCCATGGGGAGGTCAGGGCGGGCGTAGAGAAGGCGGCTGTAACTCTCGTTAATCGACTTGCCGTAGATGGTGACCTCGACGCGGTTCGGATCGCTGAGGTCATATGTGGGCAGCGGGAAGCACCTGCCCCTCTGCATCTGGAAAACCTTGGGGATCCCCATGGCGATGGTATCGATCATGTCCATCTGAACCATGGCCTCGCAGAGGAAGGGGTTGCGGTAGTAGTTCGGCTTGAAGCCAGGCCGCATCGCTTTCTCGATGGTCTCAGGGATGAACGCCCCCTCGTTGAGGAACACGAGGTGGTCCTCGAATTCCTCGATGTTCACGCGCCCCTGCATGGAGTAGTCCTGGTGTGCGATGCAGTTGTTGAGGAGCTCTCTGATTATCTCGGGCTCGTACTGGCTGACCTCGACGGGGAAGAGACTTGCACCGTTCGCGTTAAACCGGTACCTCTCGTTCCTGATCTTGCCGAGAACCCGATCCGCGGCGAGCAGGAACGGCGGCTTGAAGTGCTCGTAGGTGGTCACGGAGCCGTCCGAGGCGTAGAGCGTCCAGGTGATGCGTGGCGAAATGTCGCCGAGGAGGTGGATCGACTCGGACCTTCCGGCAAGGATGAGGGCGGTCGGGGTGATTTTCCCGTCTCGGGTCAGGCTCGCCTTGTCGAGTATCGCCCGCTCGTCCATCCCCGCGAACGCGTCCCTGTGGCGGCCGTGTTTGGAGAGGAATAGCTCAACCGCACGGCTCACCGCCTCCGGATCGAGATCGTCGTACGTCGCCCCTTCGACTTCCGAGGCGCTCCAGTCAGGGCGGCGCATCTGCCGTATCTGTTCGTACTTGTCGATGGGCAGGGGCGTGAGTGATTCGCCCTCCCTCGCCCAGGCGGCGTTGTTGAAGGCGGTCGGCATGCCCGGCGTCGCCGCGGGGATTTGGAAGGCGAGAACCCGCTTCCCCTCGATCTCGAGCTCAAGAATCTCCCTGAACGTCATGCGGTTGTTGGTGTGCCCGGCGATCTCCCGCTTGAGCGACTGAAGCTTCGTGGGGCTGTCCCTGCGATATGCGGTGCCGCAGATGATCTTGTCGTTATCTATGCCGAAGAAGAGCCAGGCGTCCTGCTTGCCCCTCAGAATCGCCTCGTTGCTTAGCGCCGAAAAGTACCTTCCGAGATCCTTGAAGCTGAAGTCGTGTTTGGCTTCCTTGAGCTCGACGACCTCGGTCTCGTATGGCTTCTCAATTCGGCTGACCAGTGCTATCACGTCTGAGTTGCTGTAGTACAAGGTCGCTCCAGTTGGTTCCGATAGTCGTAAGCGAGTCCTATTTACGACTAAAATGGACTGCCGGGGAATGATTTAGTCCTATTTTACGACTAGACTGGACTAGATTGGACTCCTTGTTGGACTAAAACCATCCGAAGGGTTCGTAGTTAGTCCAAACCTGGGCCCGCCCTCCCTCGTAGCAAATTCTAGCAGGGGGGGGGTTGTTAGCCTAGCTAACGGATTTGGAGGAATCGGGGGATCGAACAAGGTGCACCGTTTCCCGCCGTTGCGCGCAAGATAACGAGATTGACTCAAAGCCGCAGGTAGGCTGGACAAAAGAAACACAATCCGAAAATATGGTTATACGCAGTTGAGTGCGTGCTCTTGGGCTCATAACCCGGAGGTCGTAGGTTCACACGTAACGTCTTGCGAGCTCGGCGAGCTCACGCCGCGCCTCCATCACCCTAACGAACATGGGACTGGGAGTTCCGAAGCTCGGCGGATCGAAAAGCATGTCTGGGTCCGGCAGCCACTCTCCCTCGTCGTCGTAGCACAGATCTTCTACCGCGCGCCCAATAATCGACTGCAAACTTTCGAAAACCGGATGCCCACCAAGTAGGCAGCGTTCGCGCTCGAGAGCCCGCGTCACCGAGTCCGCAAGCTGCGCGTGCAAATCGCCAGCAAGCACGCCGCGCGCACCGTACAGGAGGCTGGTGACAGGCGCGGCCGATGGCGGATACACCGTCGAGAGCACAACGCCAGACACAAGCTCAGGAGGGTAGCCACGTACGTCGTATTCTTTCCAGACGAACTGATCCGTCCGCTCGAACATCTCAAAGAAATCGACGACCTTCCGGTAGGCCCGTGCAAAGGCGGCCTTCTGCAGATCGGTCATGGGCGATACCTGCCCTTCCGTCTCGTCTCCCTCCGACTTGAGCAGCGCACCCACGTCGACTCCAAGCGCGACGGCGAGGTCGCGTACCTTGCCGGCATCGCTTGGCGCATGGTCTCCCCGCCGCCACTCCTTCAGCGAACTCATCGAGACGCGCAGCACCCCCGATAAGCGCTTAGGCGTTTCGAGCACACCGGGTCGGTTCCTTCCGACAAGCGCGGCGAACGCCCGGTGGTCGA
Organism: uncultured Collinsella sp.; assembly: GCA_900538305.1. Taxonomy (GTDB): domain Bacteria; phylum Actinomycetota; class Coriobacteriia; order Coriobacteriales; family Coriobacteriaceae; genus Enorma. The sequence continues at coordinate 48,397 of UPXY01000012.1, read as the reverse complement.
ACGTGTACATGCGCCCGTCGATCATGTACCGCATACGGCTCCTTTCCACGCATTCAGGATAGCTAGCCGCATGTCCTGCAGGAGGGCCGAACGAGGGGCGAAGATCACCGGCAAGCGACAAGCGGCATATTTCCAGATCGAATGCAATGCTCTCCGGGTACCCGTCTCGCAGCAGTCTCGTGAATACATAGCCTTGCCAGAGGAAAGCGCTTGTCATACGCTAAGCGAGCTTCCTCTCATGTGAAACGAAAGGTGCTCATGGACACGTTCATGCGCGTTGCGCTCAATGTGCGCGAGATCGTGCGGAAAGACCCTGTGCTCGTCGTGGCGGTCGTACTGGCGCTCTGCTCGTGCGCCGCCGTTCCGCCCGACGCCGCCTATGCCGAATACGTCGACCTCCGCACCATCGGGATGCTCTTCAGCCTCATGACCATCATGTGCGGGCTCTCGCGGCTCGGTGTGTTTCGCATCGCGTGCCGGCATCTGCTGAGCGTCGTACGCGGCCCCCGACGCCTCGCGCTTGCGCTCACCCTGCTCGCGTTCTTCTCGAGCATGCTCATCACGAACGACGTCGCCCTCGTGACGTTCGTCCCCTTCGCGCTGCTGGCCCTGCGTACACTCGATTCCCCACGCCATGCATGCTTTACCGTAGTCATGATGACCATTGCAGCGAATCTCGGCAGCATGCTCACGCCCGTGGGCAACCCGCAAAACCTCTACCTCTACAGCGTGTCGCACATGCGCATTGGCGAGTTCGTGCTCCTCATGCTGCCCTACGCCGCGGCTTCGCTCGTACCGCTCGTGGCCGCGATCGCGTTGTTCGGCAAGATTCCCGAGCGCACGCAGACGTCGGCAACGCGCGGCGCGAAACCTGATGACAACGAGCACGCCGACGAGATCCCGCAGCTCGCAACCGACGCCGATGACCCCGCGCCCTCCCCGCTCCGCGTGCTTCCCTGGGCGACGCTCTTCGTGCTCGCCTTGCTGTCCGTTGCGCATGTCCTCCCCTACCAGGCGATCGTTGCGGCAACCATCGTCGTGGCGCTCGCCGCAGGCCGCTCCGCGCTTCTGCACGTGGACTACGCGCTGCTTCTCACGTTCGTCGCGTTCTTCGTCTTCGTAGGAAACGTCGGCCGCATCGAGATAGTGAGCACCGCGCTTGCACAGCTCATCGACAGCCACGAGCTCGCCGTCTCCGTCATCGCGAGCCAAGTGCTCTCGAATGTGCCTGCCGCCATCTTGCTCTCGGGTTTCACATCGAACTTCGCCGCGCTCATCGTGGGCACGAACCTCGGCGGCCTAGGCACGCTCATCGCGTCCATGGCAAGCCTCATTTCTTATAAACAGGTGGCGCTCGTGCTCCCGCGCGAAAAGGGGCGCTACTTCATGCTCTTCACCATGTGGAACGTCGCGTTTCTCGCCGTCCTGGCTGCCTTCGCGCTCATCCTCGGATGATAGAATCCAGACAGGCTGGTTTTTATCACTGTGGGGAGCCTCATGACGTCATTCGAAGCATTCGCAACGTGGGAGCTGCGTCCTAACCGTACGGACGCCATCGAACTCATCGAGGAGCAGTCCGCCGCGCGCGTACCCGAACTCGTGCCGCTTCGCTACGAGCGCATGGGCGTCTCGTCGTTCGCATTCTTCCGCGGGTCTGCCATCATCATGGCGCACGACCTCGCCGGCCAACCTACGACCGGCATCGAGGTGCAGTGCATCGGCGACGCGCATATCGCGAATTTCGGCATCTTCGCGAGCCCCACGCGGCACCTCGTGTTCGACGTCAACGACTTCGACGAAACCGCGCCCGGACCTTGGGAATGGGACGTCAAGCGCCTCGCTGCGAGCATCGAGATCTGCGGTCGCGACCGCGATTTTTCCAAGCACGACCGCCGCGATGCCGTGCGCGCCTGCGCGAAGCAATATCGCACGTCAATGAAGCGCTTTACCCAGATGGGCGAGCTCGACGTGTGGTACGCGCGCCTCGACGTGGAGCAGGCGATCGATACCGCCGAAAAGGAACTTGGCGGAAAGACGGCGCGCACCATACGGCGTGCGGTGGAGAAGGCGCGGGAGAAGGACAACCTCCGCGCCGCCGATAAGCTCACGTACCGCATTGGCGACACGCTGCGTTTCGATGCGCACCCGCCTGAGCTCGTGCCGTTCGGCGACCTACTCGAAACGCAAGGCTATACCGACGGCGAGGCGCTGTTTACGGCGCTGCAGGAAATGCTCGAAGACTACCGCCTGAGTCTCGCTCCCGATCGCCGTGCCCTGCTCGACCGCTACCGCGTACTCGACGGCGCCCGCAAGGTTGTGGGCGTGGGCAGCGTGGGCACGCGCGCCTGGGTCGTGCTGCTCGCCGGCAAAGATGCCGACGACCCGCTTGTGCTCCAGGTGAAGGAGGCGAGCGAATCGGTGGTCGAGCGCTTCTGGCACGCCGCGCCCTACGCACACCACGGCCAGCGCGTGGTGGAGGGACAGCGGCTTGTGCAGTCGACCTCCGATATCCTCCTGGGCTGGACGGGCATCGAATCGCCCGACGGCACGCGCCGCGATTACTATGTGCGCCAGCTGTGGAACGGAAAAGGCTCCATCGACCTCGAGGAGATCGGCGTCGGAAGCCTCGAGGCAGTGGGACGGCTGTGCGCGCATGCGCTCGCTCACGCCCACGCCCGTACGGGCGACGAGGGCGCTATCGCCGCCTACTTGGAAGACGATGATGCGTTCGCGGATGCCCTCTGCGCGTTCTCTTCGGCATATGCCGACCAGAATGAGGCCGACTACCAGGTATTCCTTGCTCGCCACCCGGGATAGGCATGTACCCGCCGCAAGGCCAACGCAGCCCACAACGTCGACATTTTCCGCCAGTTTTTCCTTTCTAAGCAGGAAAAGTGGCGGAAAATGTCGACGTCGTCAACCGCGGTGAGAATCTCAGTCCTGGACGGAATTTATCACAAGCGCGGTGAGAATCTAAGTCCTGGACGAAACCTATCACTAGGCTCGAGCGTTTGCGCTGGCCGCGTCCTCCGGCACCTCGGCATGCTGGCCGCTACCATAGCGGGCGGCACCCATCTGCGACCACTCGGGATCCTCATCCGGCAGCGAGCCAGCCTTCTTGGTGAAGAGCTCCTTCAAGCAGTTGTATGCCACGATGAGGCCGAGCACCATGAGCAAAATCGCAAACACGAGCTGCAGGCCAGAGGTTGCGATGACCGCGGCACCGCTCGTCTGCAGCGCGGCGATGCAACCAAGCGTGGACTGCACGAGCGACGTGAAGGTCGAGCACAGCAAAAACGCCACGGGCACATACAGCATGAAGCCCTTGCGGCCGGTGCACTTGCAGAATACCGCGAGCGTGATCATCGTCATGCCGCCCAGAAGCTGGTTCGACGCACCGAAGAGCGGCCAGATGTTGGTGTAGCCGCCAAAGGCGAGCGCCAGGCCCAGCGCCAGCGTGAGCACGGTCGCGACCCACGTGTTGCCGAAAACCTTCGCCGCACCGGTCGCGTTCGCAGCGGCAGACACATCCTCGGCGGCATCGTTGCTCGTGGCGAAGAACTCCTGGAACGAGAGGCGCCCGATACGCGCCACGGCATCAACCGAGGTCAAGGCAAGCGCGGAGACGCACATCGTCATGAAGACCTTCGCGAGCGTAGCGTCCACGCCAAAGGCGGCCATACCGTTCGCGACGCCCGTAGAGAAGATCGCGAAGGGGGTTCCCACCGCAGCGCCACCGGTGCCGCCGGTGTTCATCGTGGTGAACATGATGCCCGCGACCACGATGGCGAGCACGCCCACGAAGCTCTCGACGATCATCGCGCCGTAGCCCACGGGGAGCATGTCCTGTTCCTTTTCAACCTGCTTGGAGGAGGTGTTCGTGGAGACGAGGCTGTGGAAGCCGGAGAGCGCGCCGCACGCGACGGACACGAAGAGCAGCGGGAACATGTAGCTTCCGTTGGCCGCGAGGGCGGAGAAGTCTGCCACCATGGGCGCGGTGATCTGCGCCTCGCCGCGCGCGCCGAGCACGAAGATACCCACCACGGCGCACACGATCATGAGGATCATCATGATGCTTGTAAGATAGTCGCGCGGCTGCTTGAGCGTCTGGATGGGCATGGCCGCCGCAAACAGCAGGTACACGGTGATGACAGCGAACCAGCCAAGCTTATCGAGGTACACCGGAAACTGCATGCCAACAGCAAACATCGCCACGAAGAGCGCCACGGCAAGCACAAGCTCGCGCCAACCGGTGAGACCGAAGCGACGGTTGATCCAGCCGAACGCGATGGCCACGAACGTGAAGAGGATCGAGATGGTGCCCGCAGCACCGCCGGCGTACGAAGCGGCGAAATCCACCGCGCCGGTCTGGGCGTCTGCGACCGTCATGAACGTGCCGGCCACCATGTCGACGAACGCCGCGATGACGATGATCGTGAAGAGCCAGCTGAAGAGCAAAAACAGCCGACGTCCGGTGCGGCCGATATACTTCTCGACGAGCTGAGCGAGCGACTTACCGTTGTTCTTCACGCTCGCGTAGAGCGCACCGAAGTCATGCACCGCGCCGAAGAAGATACCGCCCACGAGCACCCACAGCACCACGGGCAGCCAGCCGAACATCATGGCGGCGATGGTGCCCGTCACAGGGCCGGCACCGCAAATGGAACTGAACTGGTGAGAGAACGCGGTGAAGCACGAAGCGGGCGAGAAGTTCTTGCCGTCTTCCATGCGCTTCGCGGGCGTGAGCGCCTCGCGGTCGATACCCCATGTGCGCGCGAGCCACCGTCCATAGAGCAGGTAGCCGGCGGCAAGCACCACCGCTGCTACCAAAACGACGATCATTCCGTTCATATCGATCCCTTCTCCAAGAAGTCAAAGCCGCGTACAACGCATTCCCGCGTCGCGGTCGACCGATATGAAAAAGGGAGCCCTGCATATCCTGCGGCTCCCCGTCCGGCCGCCCGCAATCGCGCGGGCAGCATATGCCAGCCCGCGCTAGATAATAATCTCGCTTAGGATGTTGCGTAGCTGTGCGTGCATGGCAGTGATTCCTTGATGCCTGGCGCCGGCGCATGCCAGCGCGTGCCGTTTGGTCGAAAGGGATTGTGCCGCTTTAGTTTGATGGAGTCAAATCGTGTTACGACTTTGTTGCATGCAAGTTTTTCACCCGCGTGATTATTTCCGTCCAGGACTCAGACTCTCACTTCGAATCGAGTCCGCGCGTTAGGCGAAGAGCGCCTCGGCGGCTTCGAGCTGGAAGTCCGTGCCCATGAGGGCAACGTGGTCGCCGGGGCAGAGCACCGTATCCGCACCCAGGAAGAGCTCGAGGTCCTCTCCACGGCGGAGTGCCACAGCTTGGGCACCGGTGCGCGCCCGCAAGTCGAGCGCCCCAAGCGTCGAGGCGGCAACCGCGCTCCCCCATGCCACCTCGACCCAATGCAGATCGACCTCGGCGAGCGACGCCATCATGCGCTCCGCTGCCCGCATGCGCTTAAGCCGCGCCCCGTCACCCAACGCCTCGTATCCACTCGCGCGCAGATCGTTCGCATACTCCTGAATCTGCCGCGGACGGTATCCCAGATCGAGCAAGGTATGCCGCATGAGCTCGATGCCGCCTTCGAGCTCTGGGCGGACCACATCGTTCACGCCCGCCGCGACAAGCGCCTCGACGCCGTCGGCGGAATCGGCGCGCGTCACGATGCGCAACGCCGGTGCCAGCGAGCGCGCCTCTCGAGCGATGACTTCGGCCGCAGCCTCTCCACCACCCGCAATGACGAGCACACGCGCCGCATCGAGATGGGCGTGGGCAAGAATCTCGGAATTCGCCGCGTCGCCCACGAGCACGGGGATGCCTTCCCCTTCCGCCTCCTCCGCAACCGGCAGGTCGCGCTCGACCAGCAGGCAGGGAACCTCCAAGCGGACGAGCGCCTCGAGCACGCTCTTGCCGGCGTGCCCATAGCCGACCACAACCACGTGGTTTTCAAGCAGCGATTCTCTCGGGGGCTCGATCGCGCGAGTATGTCGTTCGTACAGAGCCCGTACAATGGGCGCCCCTGAAAGCCGGCGCTCCAGCGGTTCCACGAGCTTAAAGGCGAACGAGTTGAGCGCAATTGAAACCACCGCGCCACCCAAGATGAGCGTGTACTGGTCGGACGAGAGCACGCCGAGCGCCATGCCCGTCTGGCCGATGATAAACGAGAACTCGCCGATCTGCGCAAGGCCGGCAGCTACCGTGAGCGACGTAGAGAGCCCTATGGACATCACTGCACCGAGCACCATGTTGATCGTCCATTTCCCCAGCATGATGAGGACGACGAGCGCGATGAGCTCGCCCGCATGCGCCGCAAGCACGCCGGGGTTCACCATCATGCCCACCGAGGCGAAGAAGATGATCGAGAACAGATCTTTGAAGGGAATCGCTTCCGCAGCGATGCGATGCGAAAGCTTGGAGCCGCTCACCACCACGCCTGCAAGGAACGCCCCGAGCGCCACCGAGAGGTTGAAGAGCAGGGCTGCCGCCATGGCGGTGCCGAGCGCGATGACCACCACAGCGAGCTGGAATAGCTCGCTGGGGCACAGTCGTGCGATGCGGGCGAGCAGCCACGGCAGCACGCGCGACCCAATAGCGAGCATGAGCGCCACGAACGCGATCGTCTTCGCCAGCGCTTCGGCAAGCCCCGCCGCGAGCGCCGGAGCAGAGGTCTCACCCGGGCCGAACACCACAGGCAGCACCACGAGCACGACGACCGTTGCGAGATCCTCCACGATGAGCCAGCCCGTCGCGATACGCCCGCCGCGGCTCTGGTAGAGGCCGGCATCGGTGAGATTCTTGATGAGCACCACGGTCGACGCGATGCTCACGGAAAGCCCGAGCATCACGCCTGCCTCCGCAGACCAGCCAAACGCCCGCGCAAGTCCATAGCCCGCAAGCGTGCCCAACGCGATCTGCAGCACCGCGCCCGGCACCGCGATGCCCTTCACCTCGTTCAAGTCTTTCAACGAGAAATGCAGGCCGGTGCTGAACATCATGAACATGACGCCGATTTCCGAAAGCTGGTTCATAGCATGGGAGTCGCCGATGAACCCGGGCGTAAAGGGGCTCACGGCAAGGCCGCCCACCAGGTAGCCCACGATAGGCGGCAGATGTAGGGCGCGCGCCACGATACCACCGGCGAATGCGGCGACGAGGGCGAATACGAACGTCATGAGCAGTATGGTATCTCCGTGCACGAAGCCTCCTGGAAAATCGTACAGGGGGCGCAGCGCGCACCGCCCCGAAATGGTAGCTATGCCCCTCTTACCCCAAATGGGCGGCCGCGACGGCGGCGTCGACCTATCCGCTCCGAATCCGTGGAATGCTTTTACGCGCCCTGCCTCAAATCGTATTTCCGCACGACGCGGGCGATGCGGCGCGTCCACGGCGCATAGAGCAGGCAGAGGAAGAGCACTGTGGCGCAGGCGTGCATAAGATCGAAGGGCAACGCCGCCGCCACACGCACGGCGATACCGGCAACCGTGATCGGCCTCACGAACCCGATGACATCGTAGGCGTTGATCACCGCGGCATAGACCATCGTGAGACAGAACCCCGCCACGACAAGTGCTGCGCGGCGCGGGCTCCCATCGCGACGAGTGAACGCCCCGGCATCGGCAAGGACGCCCCCCAGGTATCCAACGAGCCCCCAGGCGTACATCTGCCACGGCGTCCACATACCCTGACCGAACAAGAAGTTGCTGGTAAAAGCCGCAAGCGCTCCCACCATGAAACCGCTTCTGCGTCCCAGGGTCGCGCCCGCGATGATCGCGATGGCGCACACCGGCTTGAAATCCGGCACCGGAGCGAAGATGATGCGCCCCGTCGCCGCGAGCGCGGCAAGCACCACCGTGGGCATGATCTGCCTCAGCGCGGGGCGCTCGGCATCGAAACCGGCGAGGAAGAGCGTGAGCACGAGCACCACGACCGCCAGCATGACCAGCGCGGCCTGATCGACATCGAACAGCGCCATGGCACCCATCGCAAGCGGGACCGCCACCAAAAGCGGCACCTCGAACGCGCGCAGCACGCGGGGGAACACGCGCGCGGGCTCGTTCGTCTGTTGCTTGTTATGGCCGGTAGTACACATTGCCCTCGAAGAACTCCCCACTCGGCTCCGTGCAGGCGATCTCGCCGTCGAACAGCATCGATACGGTATCGGCGACCTGCTCGACGAAATCGAGGTCGTGCGTCGCCATCACGACGGCCACGCCGCGTCCCCGCAGCTCGATGAGCACGGAAGCGAGCGAGCGTCGCGCCTCCATGTCGAGCCCCTTGGTGGGCTCGTCGAGCAAAAGCAGCTTCGGCTTCACCAGCAAGAGCTTCCCCAGCGCCAGGAGCTGCTGCTGACCTCCAGAGAGATCGTAGGGGTGCCGCGACTCAAGACCGCCCAAGTCCAGACGCTCAAGCATAGCGAGGGCATCCACCTGTGCATATCCCGCAGCGCGCGACCACTCCATGAGCTCGTCGAGCACGGTCTCGGCAACGAACAGGGCGCGAGGGTCTTGCGGCAGAAGCGCTTTGTCGACTCGCTCGATCCTGCACGCACCCCTCTGCGGCTTGAGCGAGCCCGCCATGATGCCCAGAAGCGTGGACTTCCCGCAACCGTTGCCGCCCACGAGCGCATGAATGCTGCCGCCGTACGCCGTGAAATCCATGCCGCGCAGCACCCAAGAACCCGCACGGTCGTAGCGGAACCACGCGCGCTCGAGCCGCACCGTCGCAGCAAGACGCGTTGCCCCCTGTATGCCCCCGCACGAAACGGAACCTTCCTGCGATGCGGGTCCTTCACCCGCCCCGGTGCCCCCCTCGAGCCGCATGCCAAAGGCACGGCTCCCGTCGGGCGTGCCGTCCGGAACAAGGAGCTGCTGCCGCTCGGATAGCCCATCCAGGCAGGGCAGCTCCTCCACACGTCCACCGTCCATGCGATACGCGCACGTTGCGTAATCGAGCATTGGCCTCGGCGCGTGCGTTGCCACCACCACCGTGCAACCGAGCTCGCGGTTCACACGGAAGAGTGCATGCAGGAAGTTCTTTTCGGTAATCGGATCGAGCTGAGCCGTGGGCTCGTCGAGCAGCAGCACGCGCGGCTTCATGACGAGCGTCGCCGCGAGCGCCAGCAGCTGCTTGCGTCCACCGGAAAGCTCGTCGCACGATGCATGGAGCCAATCCTCCATGCCGAAGAAATAGCAGGTCTCGGCCACGAGACGCCGCATCTCGCCCTGGCTTGTTCCGAGGTTCTCCAAACCGAAGGCCATCTCGTGCCGCACCGTCTCGCACACGATCTGGTTGTCCGGACTCTGGAACACATAGCCCACGCGGCGCGCCGACTCCCCAACACTCAACGCACGGGGATCCTCGCCCAGCACAAAAAGCTCGCCCGAACACGCACCCGCCGGCGAGATCTCGGGCTTGAGCAACGAGAGCAGCGTCGACTTCCCCGACCCCGTCGCACCCACGAGCAACGCGAAGGCGCCTTCAGGAACCGACCAGTCAACATGTGCGAGCACCGGCTCGCTCGAGCCTGCATACGTAAAGGAGCAATCCCGCACTTCGATGGCTGGCGTACCATCGCGCGATGATCCTCGCAGCCTGCTCGCTTGCGAACCGCTCATCGGAACCTCACCGCCTCACGGACATGCAGCAACGCGGGGACGAGCATCCACGCGGCGTATGGCACATAGCCCCACCACGGAACAAGTCGCGACATCGTGGGGAAGAACGAGTACTGCGCCGTCGCGGTGACGCTTATCGCGATGCAGAGCGCGGCGCCGAGCACGATCACCACCAGCGCTGCCGCATCCGCCGACGTGAACCGATAGCGCTGGTATGTGCTGCGGCGCAGCGCTGCTCCCCAGCCGCGGGCGCGCATCGCATCGGCGATCTCGAGCGAGTCTTCCATCGTCCAGCCCATGAGAACCGAGGTCATGCGCAAGCGGCTGCGAACCGCCTCCGTCGCGCCGGTTCCGCGCGGTTCCGCGACACCTTGGACCGCCGCGATGAGCCTCCCCTGCCGCACGAAACGCGGAATGAGGCGCATGCATTGCGAGATCATGAGCGAGACCACGGGCAGCACGTTACCCAGAAGCGCCAGGATCTTCTCGGCAGGAAGCATCGTCGCCGCCGCCTGAAACCACAGGGCGCTCGAGACGAACAAGCCGCCCATGGCAAACCCGTAGCATAGGCTTTCGAGGTAGATAACCCGGAAGCCCATGCGCGCGACCTCGGTCGAGCCGGAAGCCGAGAACAGCGGGTTGAGCACGGCGATCACGGCAACGAGCGGAATCTGCCAGCGAAGCGACGCCATGCTCGCCCAAAAACCGCGCACGCAGGCGGAATACGCAAACGCCCCGACAAACGAGATGCCGATGAGCACCGGTTGCGTGGAAGCCATGGTCATGCCGAGCGTCAGCACCAGAAACACCGCGGGCACCACCGGGTGAGCGGTATCGAATGCGGTATGTTGCGGGAGCATCGCCACGGCGGATCTCTTCCTGCGCGGTTCTAAGCGGGCATGTGTCGTTCAAGCTTACCAGTGTATCGAATGCACCGTGTTCGACAACGCGCTGACAGCGCAACCCACACACTGTGGCAGGCGCTGTGGCGTTTCGTCGCGATAGCGCACTCCCGCCGCCAGACGCTGTCCGCTGGGTTATCATCGGATATGGTGTTTCGACGATAACAGGCGCACTGCGATGCGCCGTGCTTGGGGGAATACATGAACGCAACCGCTATCATCCTTGCCGCGGGCGAGGGCACCCGCATGAAATCGAATCATGCCAAGGTTTCCCACGCCATCCTCGGCAAGCCCATGATCTGCTGGGTTATCGACGCCGCGCTTGGCGCCGGCTGCGAACGCGTGGTCGTCGTCGTTGGTAGCCACGCCGACGAGGTGCGCAGCATCATCGATGCCGCCTATGCCGATTCCCAAGCCGTCGTCGAGTGCGTCGAGCAGGCCGAGCGCCTGGGCACCGCGCACGCCGTGCGCATCGCGCTCGAAGCGACAAGCATCGACGCCGGGCCTGTGGTCGTGCTCAACGGCGACCTGCCGCTCATCCAACCCGAAACCATCAGGAACTTCGCCAACACCGTCGCCGCGGGCGACGTCGCCGCGACCGTCCTCTCCTTCAAGCCACAAGACCCTCAGGGATACGGACGCATCGTCCTCGACGCCGACGGCTCGCTCCTGCGCATCGTCGAGCAGAAAGATTGCACCCCCGAAGAGGCGGCGATCGGTGAATGCAACGCCGGCTGCTACGCATTCGACGGCGCCCAGCTCAAAGCGCATATCGGCGAAGTCGGGTGCGACAACGTCCAGCATGAGTACTATCTGCCCGACATGCTTGGCATTCTGCGCGAAGCGGGCGAACGCGTCGCATCGTACTGCTGCGAGGACTACCGCGATGGCCTTGGCGTGAACAGCCGCTCCCAACTCGCAGAGCTTACCGCTGTCGCGCGCGAGCGCATCAACGAACGCCTCATGGCCGAGGGCGTCACGTTCATCGATCCCGCACAGGCGTGGATCGGGCCGGATGCGATCGTGGGCCGCGATACGGTCATCTGGCCGCAGACACACCTCATCGGGCGCTGCGTCGTGGGCGAAGACTGTGTGCTCGGCCCCAACACGCGCCTCACGAACGTGCGCGTGGGTGACCGCTGCTCCGTAGACGAAACGGTCGGCATCGACGTGGTGCTGGAGAACGACATCACGTGCGGCCCCCGCGCCTACCTGCGCCCCGGCACGCATGTCCTCGACGGCGCGCATATCGGCACGCATGTCGAGATCAAGAAATCGACCATCGGCAAGGGCTCGAAGGTTCCCCACCTTTCGTATATCGGCGATACCACCATGGGTGCTGGCGTAAACATCGGCGCTGGCTCCATCACCTGCAATTACGACGGCGTGAACAAGCATCCCACAACGATCGGCGACGACACGTTCATCGGATCGGACACCATGATGGTCGCACCGGTGAACATCGGATCGCACGCGGTCACCGGTGCCGGCGGCACCATCACCCAGGATGTACCTGACGGTGCGCTCGCTGTCGAGCGTACTGAGCAGCGCATCATAGAAGGCTATTCCGAGCGCAAGCGCGCCCGCAAGTAGCAAAGCGTTTGGCAGGCACCAGGCAGCTCGAAAAAGGAGAGGAACAATGCCAGAGAACGACCCGAAAAAATCCTTGCAGATGGTGAAGACGCTTCGCCTCTATTCGGGAACGGCTAACCGCCCGCTCGCAGAGAAGATCGCCAAGATCCTGGGAGTCGAGCTTTCCGGCCTTGCGCTCGAGAAGTTCGCGAACGGCGAGATCTACGCGCGCTTCGACGAGACGGTGCGCGGCGCCGACGTCTTCTTTATTCAGTCCATTTCCGGCAATGTGAACGACGCCCTCATGGAGCTGCTCATCGCCACCGATGCCGCCAAGCGCGCGTCCGCCCGCACCATCACCGCCGTCATCACGCACTACGGATACGCGCGCCAGGACCGCAAGGCCGCGCCGCGCGAACCCATCACTGCGCGCCTCGTCGCCAACCTGCTCGAGCGCGCCGGCGTCGACCGCGTCATCACGCTCGACCTGCACCAGGGTCAGATTCAGGGCTTCTTCGATATCCCGGTGAACCACCTCTCCGCGCTGCCCCTCTTCGGCGAGTACTACAACTCGCTCGGCTTCGATACCGATAACCTTGTCGTCGTATCGCCCGACGTGGGTCGCGCCAAAGCTGCGAAAAAGCTCTCCGATATGCTCGATTGCTCGCTCGCCATCGCGCACAAGGGTCGCCCGCGCCACAACGCCGCCGAGGTCATGGGCATCATCGGCGACATCGAGGGCAAGACCTGCATCATCAATGACGATATGATCGATACCGCCGGCACGCTGTGCGCGAGCGTACGCGAACTCAAGAAGATGGGAGCTGGCGATATCTACGTCTGCGCCACTCACGGCATCTTCTCTGGCCCCGCTATCGAGCGCTTGAACGATGCACCCATCGTTGAGTGCGTTGTCACCGACTCCATCCCCGTCGAGGTCGGCGGCAAGATCAAAACCATCACGGTCGCGAACGAGTTCGCCGACGCCATCGACGCCGTGTACTACGAGCAGTCGGTCTCCCAACTCGTTGGCGGCGACTTCGCGCTGTAAACGGCTGTGCGGCCACGGCCGCGAGCGCCTTTGGCTTGCCTGAACCGGGCTGCGGTAAAGCTGTAGCCTATCGTGCTAAAAATTGCCGAGACCGTCACGAAGAGGCTCTTTGCACCTCCTTCGTGACGGTTTCGGCATTTTTTAGCACGATAGGTTCCGCGGCTCGCAAGCGGCCTGCTTCCCCGACGGTCTAGAATTGCGTCAGGTTATGGCAAGGGTGGGAAACTTGCTACAATGCCACAAGCCATTCATATGCGTATGCGCTTTCCTCCTGTAAGCGCACGATACCACCCATGAATCCGAAGGACGCAACATGCCCCAAGCGCAACCCAAGCCCATCCGCATGATCGCCGGCCTGGGAAACCCCGGTGAGGAATACGCGAGCACCCGTCACAACGCGGGTTTTCAAACCGTCGACGAGCTCGCGCGGCGCGCTGGCGTGACCTACTGGAAAAACCAACTCGGTGCCGAAGTCGCCACCACGCGCGTGCGCGACGCCGAGGCGGAAGGGGGCGTTCGCGAGGTCGTGCTCGTCAAGCCCCAGAGCTTCATGAACACGAGCGGCGGCCCCATCTCCAAGCTTTGCCGCGAGTATAAGGTCGCGCCCGAGGAACTTCTTGTGGTCCACGACGAGCTCGACATCCCCGAAGGCGATGTGCGCGTAAAGGTGGGTGGCGGGCATGCCGGCCATAACGGCCTGCGCTCCATCATCGACAAGCTCGGCAGTCGCGATTTCAGCCGCATCCGCTTCGGCATCGGCGAGCCTCCGGGCAAGATGCCCACGGCCGATTTCGTGCTCAAGCAGCTACGCAACAAGGAAGCCGAAGCGTTCGCCGATACCGTTCAGCGCGCAGCCGATGCCTGCGAGCTCGCTCTCATGCACGGCGTGGTATACGCCCGCGACCATGTGAACGGCGCCGCCGCACAGAACGGCAAGCACTAGCCACAACGCCGCAACTAAGAGGGGCAGACGGAGCGATGGGCACACCTTCGCCAAGAAGGCAGTAGATAGAATGGGGCACCACCATCCGCCTGCGCTTACCCCCCGTAGGCATGTCGCTGTCCCGCCAATCCCTTCCAAGAGCGACGAGAGCTTCCCAAATCGCGAGTAGTGAACAGTTTTCGCGGGGTTGGCAAAATACACAGCCGTTATGAGAAGAGAAAGCGTAGATAACAAGGGCGTCTCGCCGTCGTCTACTTGCCAAGTAACCTTAAAACTGTTCACTAGACGCAATCTGGGAATGATTGCCCTAAAGTGCGCCGGCCATTCCAGCCAAGCTGTCGCGCCACAGGCTCATTTTGCCCGCCCAACCCTCCTAAAACCCCTACCCAAATTGCTATAATCAGTTCTGCATGCATCGCTCGGACGCGAGCCCGCGCATCGTGCCAGATATGGGTTGCACATGAGCTTCGCCCGCCGCCCCATGCGACCGGACGCGGCTCGGCTTGAGAGAGGGGTTCTATGTACAAGATCCTGAAGAAGACGCAGTTCTCGGAGAAGGTCTTCGAGTTCCGCGTCCACGCCCCGAGGATGGCCAAGAAGGCGCATGCTGGCCAGTTCCTCATGGTGCGCATCGACGAGACGGGCGAGCGCGTGCCGTTCACCTTCGCCAACTGGAATCCGGAGGAGGGCTGGATCGAGTTCATCTTCATGGTCGTCGGCAAGACTACGGAGTGTCTCTCCAAGCTTGAGGAAGGCGACGAGATCCGCGACATCACCGGACCTCTGGGCTGCCCCACCGAGGTTGAGGGCGACCGCGTGGCCGTCATCGGCGGCGGCGTCGGCCTCGCCATCGCCTACCCCGTAGCCCGCACCCTCTGCGAACAGGGCAAGAAGGTTTCCGTCATCATGGGTGCCCGCACAAAGGACCTGCTTATCCTCTTCGAGCAGTTCGCCGCGCTGCCCCTCGAGAACCTCTTCGTCACCACGGACGACGGCACTATGGGCGAGAAGGGCGTCGTAACGCTGCCGCTCCGTCGCCTGTGCGAGACGGACGCCATCGACTCGGTCTTCTGCGTGGGCCCCGTTCCCATGATGAAGTTCTCGACCCTCACCTGCCGCGAATTCAAGATCCCCATCGTCGCGAGCCTGAACCCCATCATGGTCGACGGCACCGGCATGTGCGGCTGCTGCCGCGTCGAGGTGGGCGGCGAGACGAAGTTCGCCTGCGTCGACGGTCCCGACTTTGATGCGAACCTCGTCGACTGGGACGACCTCGCACATCGCCAGGCCAGCTACAAGGCCGAGGAGGCCGCTTCCATCAAGCATTATGAGGAGGACTGCGCATGCCAGAAGTAAAGTATCGCCCCAACATCGGCGCTCCCCGCACCCCTGCGAACGAGGAGCCGGCCGCGGAGCGCGCTCGCGATTTCCGTCCGGTCGACACCGGCTACACCAAGGCCGACGCCATCGCCGAGGCCAACCGCTGCCTCGACTGCAAGAAGCCGCTGTGCATGGAGGGCTGCCCGGTAGGCGTGCACATCCCGCAGTTCATCGAGAAGATCCGCGAGGAGGACTGGGCAGGCGCCCTTTCCACCATCAAGGCCGATAACCTGCTGCCTTCCGTCTGCGGCCGCGTGTGCCCGCAGGAGAACCAGTGCGAGGGCAAGTGCATCCTCGGCAAGAAGGGCGATCCCGTCGCCATCGGCCAGCTCGAGCGCATGCTCGGCGACATGGCCGACGAGGTGGGCGAAGCGCCCGAGTGCAAGCCCAGCAACGGCCACAAGGTCGCCATCGTGGGCTCCGGCCCCTCCGGCATCGCCTGCGCCGGCGAGCTCGCGCGCGAGGGCTTCGACGTCACCGTGTTCGAGGCATTCTTCACCGGCGGCGGCGTGCTCACCTACGGCATTCCCGAGTTCCGTCTGCCCAAGGACATCGTCAAGCGCGAGATCAAGGGCCTGGAGGAGCTGGGCGTCCACTTCGAGTACAACTCTGTGGCCGGCCGCCTCTTCGATGCCGAAGAGCTCTTCAATGAGGAGGGCTTCGACGCGCTCTACCTGGCCGTGGGCGCTGGTCTGCCGCGCTTCCTGCACGTCGACGGCGAAAACCTCCCCGGCGTGTACTGCGCGAACGAGTACCTCACCCGCACGAACCTCATGAAGGCGTACGAGTTCCCCGAGTACGACACGCCCATCCGCCACGGTAAGAACGTCGTGGTGTTCGGCGGCGGTAACGTGGCCATGGACGCCGCCCGCACGGCGCTGCGCCTGGGTGCCGAGCACGTCACCCTCGCCTATCGTCGTACCGAGGCCGAGATGCCCGCCCGTAAGGCCGAGGTGCACCACGCCAAGGAAGAGGGCGTCGAGATTCTCGAGCTGTGCAACCCGCTGCGCTTCCTGCCCGGCCCGGACGGCTTCGTGTCCACGATCGAGCTGCAGCGCATGGAGCTCGGCGAGCCGGACGCGAGCGGTCGTCGCCGCCCGATTCCCGTGCAGGACTCCGAGTTCGCCATTCCCTGCGACGTTGCTGTCACGGCTATCGGCACGCGCGCGAACCCGTTCGCGAAGCTCTGCGCCGATGTCGAGCTCAACCGTTGGGGCCTCATCGAGACCGATGAGAATGGCCGCACGTCGAATCCGAAGGTCTGGGCTGGCGGCGACATCGTGACCGGTGCCGCGACCGTCATCCTCGCCATGGGTGCCGGCAAAAAGGCTGCTGCGAGCATCAAGAAGACGCTTCTGGGCGAAGAGTAGCCACGTAACATACCCCAGGGTTTACATCCCCCAGGGCGGGTAACACGAAGCGGCTCCGAGCACATGTGCTCGGAGCCGCTTTCTCGTAGCATGGATGTAAAAAACCCTGGGGTGATTTTACGCCCACCTAGGCTACGCCACGTCGATGGTGACCTCGACCTCCTGGACAGGGACGTCGTAGAAGGGGTCCTCGCGGCGGCCGAGGAAGTCGAGCGCCTGATCGGGGAAGAGGGCGTAGTCGAGCACGTCCTCCTCGCTCCTGGCGTACTTCGCCACGGCCTCACGCGCAGCGGGGAGCTCCGGCTCGAGCAGGTCGGCCGGGCGGCAGGTGATGGGCTCGTCGTCGCCGATGATTATCTCGCGGACCTCTGCGGAGATCTCCGCGGGCGGGCGGCCGTAGAGACCCTTCACGTAGCCACGTATCTCCTTCGGCACCACCTTGTAGCGCTCGCCGGAAACCACGTTCATCATAGCTTGCGTGCCCACCATCTGCGAGAGCGGCGTCACGAGCGGCGGGAAGCCGAGGTCGGCGCGGACGCGCGGCACCTCGGCGAGCACCTCGTCGTACTTATCGGAAACGCCCAGGTCGGCGAGGTTCGAGATGAGGTTCGAGAGCATGCCGCCGGGCACCTTGTACAGCAGCGCCTTGGGCTCGACCTCCATGACCTTGGGATTGAGGCCGCCCTCGGCCTTGAAGCGGGCGCGCACGCCAGAAAGGTGCGCGGTGATCTCCTCGAGCTTGTCGATCTTAAGGCCGGTCTCGTAGCCCATACCCTCGAGCGTCACGGCCATGGACTCTGTGCAGGGCTGTGAGGTGCCGCCCGCAAAAGCGGAGATCGCGGTGTCGATGATGTCCGCGCCCGCGTCGATGGAACGCAGGAGCGTCATCTCGCCGATGCCCGCCGTGCAATGCGTATGGATCTCGAGCGGCAGATCCACGGCGTTCTTGATCTCGCTCACGAGCTCGTAGGCGACGCCGGGTTCGAGCACGCCGGCCATGTCCTTGATGCAGATCGAGTCCGCGCCGGCGGCGGCCATCTCGCGGGCGAGCCCCACGAAGTAGCCGACCGTATGCACGTCGCTCGTGGTGTAGCAGATGGCCGCCTGCACCTCGCCGCCCGCCTCCTTCGCGGCGCGGATCGAGGTCTTGAGGTTGCGCGTGTCGTTTAGCGCGTCAAAGATACGCAGGACGTCGATACCGTTCTCGACGGATTTCTTGACGAACTCCTCGACCACGTCGTCGGCGTAGTTGCGGTATCCGAGCAGGTTCTGGCCGCGCAGCAGCATCTGCAGCTTTGCGTTCTCCACGTGGCTGCGGATGGTGCGCAGGCGCTCCCATGGGTCTTCGCCCAGGTAGCGCAGGCACGAGTCGAAGGTCGCGCCGCCCCATACCTCGAGGGCGTGGTACCCCGCCTCATCCATCGTCTCCAATGTAAAATCACCCCAGGGGTTTTTCTACATCGACCGATGCAAAATTACCCCTGGGGTGAATTTACATTGGTGGAACATCCCTATTCCAGGTCGATGATCTCCGTCGAGAGCACGCTGCCATCCGCCACGTACATCCGTGCCATGGTCGCACCGCGCGCGCCGCGCGGGAAGGTCGGCGAACCGGGGTTCACCACGAGGCAACCATACTCTTCGAGCACCTGCGCGCGATGCGTGTGCCCGCACACCCCCACATCTGCCTCGTCGAGCAACAGGTCGGAGCGGTAGTGCGCAACCACGAAGCGCAGTCCTTCATAGGTGAACCGCAGAATACGTCCCACGTCGCGCCCGTAATCACGGTAGTAATCGTTATTGCCGAGCACGGCGCGTATGGGAGCGATGGTCTTCAAGTGCTCCCAGTCCATCTCGGATGTGATATCGCCCGCATGGATAATCAGATCCGCGCCCTCGAGCTCTTCGAGCAGGGAATCGGAAAGCCACCCGTGCGTGTCGGAGATGATGTCAACGCGCCTCGGCATACCGACCGTCGCCTCTCGCGCGCTCGCGGCAGCATCTGTCGCCATATACGCTTCGCTCTCGGCCATACGCATTCCCTACAGGCTCAAAGCCTTCTTGAGCGGCACCACGCGACGGCGCGAAACCGGCACGCGATCCTCCATGCCGGTGATGCCAAGCTGAATCGCCCCGGAGGGAATCGTCTCGACATCCTCCACGCAGGCTAGATTCACGATGTAGCGGCGATGCACGCGGAAGAAGCCGAAGTCGCAGAGCTTTGCTTCGAACTGCGCGAGCGAGGTCGTGGAGAGGAAGCGGTCATCGTCGGTGAAGATGCAAGAATAGTCGTCTTTCGCCATGATGTAGCGAATTTGGTCGACGGGGATAAGCACCTTGCGGCCACCCTTCTCCACCGGGATCCGCTCGATGGTGACCTTGCTTTCCGTTTGCGGCTTCGTGCGAGCGAGCACCTTCTCGATCGCCTGGTCGAGCCGTGCCTCTTCCACGGGCTTCAACAGATAATCGACCGCGTCGACATCGAACGCCTCGACCGCATGATCGCTATAGGCAGTCACGAACACGATTGAAGGCGGATTCTTCAGCTTATGCAGAGCCTCCGCCAGCTGCAAGCCAGACGCACCGGGCATAGAGATGTCTAGGAACACGACGTCGACGCGGTTCTCCATGAGCATCTCGATGGCGGTGCGCACGCTCGATGCCTCGGAAATCGAGGCGATCTTGCCTGTCTGCTCGAGCAGGAACCTCAACTCAGAACGGGCGGGAGCCTCGTCATCGACGATCATCGCACGTAGCATATCCTTGTGTTCCCTTCGTCCTATACAGAACCGAACAGCCTTGGTGGCCGCGCACTATCGAATGCGACCCCGAACGCGCAGATCGTGAACGCGCGCCGCGGCGAATCTATCTCTACTATTCTACCCGTCAACGAAGATACTTCCCAATAAATCTAGATGCAAGGTGATAACCGTCCCGCTGCCAGGACTGGAATCGACGTGAGCGAACGAATTCGGGCCGTAGAAGCGCTTGATGCGCTCGGAGATGTTGTGCATGGCCACGCCAGCCCCGCCGCCTTGCGGGGCGGAAACGTTCGCGACGCGTGCGGATTCAGAGAACAAGCGCGTTGCCGTCGCCTTGTCCATGCCCACGCCATCATCTTCCACCTCGATGGTAAGCGCATTCTCCCCCGCCGCGCGAACGGACACCGAGATATGCAGGGCACCCTCGTCGCGCATCGCATGGCGCACCGCGTTTTCAACCAGCGGCTGGATGATGAAGGCGGGAACCGGCGCGTCCTTCACGTCGTCTTCGACGGTAAACGTCGCCTCGATGCGGTCATCGCCAAACCTGGCCTGCTCAAACGTGAGGTAGCGTTTCGTTTGCTGAATCTCACGCGTAACCGGAATGAGCGAACCGGAGTTATCGAGCGTGGAGCGGTAGAACGACGAAAACTCGCGCAAAAGCTCGCGGGCACGGGCGGGATCGGTTCTGGTGAACGAGGCGATGGTATTGAGCGTGTTGAACAAGAAATGCGGGTTGATCTGCGCCTGCAGCGCGCGGACCTCGGCACGAGCAGTAAGCTCCTCTTGCAGCTCGAGCTCGTGGATGGCGAGCTGCGTGGAGATGAGCTCGGAAAACCCTGCAACGAGCGCGTACTGCGTTCGGTTCACCTCGTGGGTGTTCTTGAAGTAGAACTTGAGCGCACCGACGGTGTGATCGCGCACCTTAAGCGGCGCGATAATGCCTGCCGGAATCTGGCGCTTGCGGCCGCGCTCGCCCTTAACCTCGATCGCCTGGGTGAACGACTGCACGATGCCGTGCTCGATCACGTAGCGCGTCGCGGGCGTGTGGATGAGCGACCCAGGCGGGAAGTCCTCCACCATATCGCCCACGCATGCGAGCACGTGCGTCTCGTCCGTCACCGCGATGGTGCTTGCGTGCGTCTCGGGCATGAGGTGGCGGCAGATGGCCTCGGCGCTCTCCGCGGAGAGGCCGCCTTTGATGTCCTCGAGCATATCCGAGGCGAGCGAGAGGGTTTCTTCGGTATATTGCGAGCGTAGGCGGTCGGGGTTGAGCAGGCCGAACGCCATCACCGCAAGGAGAATCGCGAGCGTCACGCAGGCAACCGTGAACGGCACCGACCCTTCGCCGTCGGCAAGATGGAACAGGAGGTACACGGCCAGGACAAGTGCGCCGACAACGACCGTCATCCATACGGCGGAAAGCCGGTCGGTGCGGGCGGTGAGCGGGGAACGCGAGCTCATCTCGCCTCCTTGAGCATCTCCGCGAGGCGCTCATCGCGCCACAGGCCGTCCATGATAGTAGGCCAGAAGCTTTGGAATCGCAGGTACATATCGTGATGCTCCTCGGCATAGCGCTTCGCTCGCGCGCGGCCGTGCCGCCAGATGCGCCAGTACGCCCGATGCTCCCGCGTGAAGATAGCGCGCGCGAGCGCGGTCTTGCTCACACGATCTTCGATTTCCGGCGAGATCCAAGGGCCGGGATAGGGCATGAGGGACGCCGCCGTCACCGAGGTGAGGTCGTTGCGTCGGTTGGCCAAGGCGAGCTTTGCACGCTCGTAGTACCAGCGGTACACATCCTGCATGAAGCGCGGCGCGTGCTGCGTGGATGCCGGTGGGAGATGACGCACTGCCCATGCATTGTCGAACCACACATCGAGCCCATGGAGGCGCAGGTTGAAGAGATAGTCGAGATCCTCGCCGCGCGTGATGAACGGATCGAACGAGACGCGCATGTACGCACGGGCGTGCAGGGCGAAACAGCCGCCGCACAGATAATTCGACCGCGATATGCGAGGCCCAGCCAGACGCGTGCGCATCCATGCGTTGAACTCGGTGCGCTTCGTCCACCAGCGCGTGGTGATGCCGGCCTTCGCATCGCTTGCGAGCGGCGACCCGCTCTTGTTGAAGAAGTAACCGCTCTTCGCCAGGATAGGCAATCCCTGGCGGTTCTGCTGGCCAAGTGCATAACGAGCCCGCGCCATGAAGTCGCTGCCCATCACGACTTCGTCGTCATCGAGGAATATCACCTGGTCGGCACCGAAGATCGCAGCGACGGCGAGCCCCATGTTGCGTATGGCACCGTAGCCGCGAAGCGATACGCACTCTCCCGTGTTGCCCGGAGCGAGCTCTTCGACGCGCTCCATGACACGCGCCGCCATCGTGTTCGTGACAACCGTGATATCGAGCGCGGGGTGTTCGGAGGCGATGGCGCTCACGCGTCGCGAGACCTCGGTGGTCGCGGAGATAGGGCACACGACGAGCAGGGCGATGGGCGCGACATCGCGCACCTGCTCGAGCGAGGTGAGGCAGCGGGCGAGATCGGGAGCAGAATCGTTGAGCGACGTCGAATGGTCATACGTGCCGGGCGCATGCGGCTCGGCATGATCGTCTGCCCAATACGTAGGAATCACGATGACCGATCCCACGTTACCACGTCCCTTGCTGCTCACGAGCCACTGGCCGCGCGCGTACCCCGTTGCGGGGCGGCCCGCCACCGGCTATCGCACGGATTCCCGCGCGTGCGCGAAGGGCGACGAAGCCTTGAAGTACGGTGTGCGGGCAAGCGACTTGCCTAATGGGTACCCCAGTACATACATGATAACCGCTTCTCCGACGCCCGTCGCGACAAGCCCGAAGAGATACATGAACGGCCAAGCGCCGTCGAGCGAAATCGAGGTGAACGGTATGGTGTAAAAGCCGGTCGCCTGAAGCAGAAT
This sequence comes from uncultured Collinsella sp., assembly GCA_900538305.1. Taxonomy (GTDB): domain Bacteria; phylum Actinomycetota; class Coriobacteriia; order Coriobacteriales; family Coriobacteriaceae; genus Enorma. The sequence continues at coordinate 25,830 of UPXY01000012.1, read as the reverse complement.
AGGCAGGTAGGCAGGCACGATGAGCGCATTGGCGATGACAGGGCCCGCAAGCGCGACTGCAGGGCGTCCCCGCATCTTCCACGTAAACGCCGCCCCTGCGCAGGTTGCCAGCGAGCCGAAGATGACGTCGAGGAGACCGAGCATCCCCGTGCCCGAGAACGCGATGTTGGCGATGTTGGCGATGGCACACCCGAGCGTAAGGCCAGGCACGGCAGCAGGTGTGAAGAGCGCGAGCACGCAGAGAGCCTCGGAGACGCGGAATTGCACCGGCCCCCAAGCGAGGCTCCCCAAAAAGAGCAGAGCGATGAGGGTGCACGCCGCATACACCGCGGCGATGACACCTACCTGGGCGATTTCATTCGATTTCATGAGCATACACCTTCTAGTTGGAGGGCTTTACTTCATGCTCATCGAGAAGGCCTGGTCAGGCGCGGGGGCGCAGCCAGCCGTTGGGGACGGGCGCCAGCCATTGGGGACGGGGGTTATTGGCTGGTCGAATACGACTCGCAACACCAATTGCCCTGCCGACCAGCCAATAACCCCCGTCCCCAGTGGCTGACCCGGTGGCAGGCCGACCCCGCGCCCGATCAGACGATTGCCATCTCGCAAAAAAACGGGGCACCCGGAGGCACCCCGTCACATCACAGCAGATAAAACCGTCGCGCCCGGTTCCTATGCCATGCCCTTGATGCGAGAAAGCCTGATGAGCATAACAAGGCCCACGATGAGCAGGATCCCGATGGAAAGCACTCCTAAAGAAGCATCCCCCGTGAGCGATGTCACGACAGATACTAGCAGAGTTCCCATGACGGATGCATAGCGGCCGAAGATATCGAAGAAGCCATAGTATTCGTTCGAATGCTCCTTGGGAATGAGCTTGCCGAAGTAGCTGCGCGAAAGCGCCTGGATGCCACCCTGGAACAGGCCGACCGCCACCGCGAGGATCCAGAACTCGACAGCAGTCTTCAAGAAGAAGGCCGCGAAAAGCACGATCGCCACGTATGCCACCACGGCGATGATGATCATGCGGAGCGTCCCGTACTTCCCGGAGAGCTTGCCGTAGACGATGGCCGAGGGGAAGGCCACGAACTGCGTGACGAGAAGCGCCAGGATGAGCTGCGTCGAATCGATGCCGAGTGATGTGCCGTACGTCGTGGCCATGGAAATGACCGTGTGCACGCCATCGATGTAGAAGAAGAACGCAATCATGTAGATGAGAATCGCCTTGTCCTGAGCGATGCGGCGCATGGTGGCACCCAGGCCGCGGAGCGTCTTCATGATCTCGCTGCCGAGCGTCTCGCCGGGTGCCAGCTCCTTCGCATAGCGCTGCTTATAGGTGCGCACAAGCGGAAGCGTGAAGGCGAGCCACCAGATGCCGGTGATGATGAACGACACGCGTACGCAGAAGAGCATGTCGAGGCTGAGCGCCGCAGGACCGCCCAAGATAAGCGCGATGCACACGATAAACGGCACGCAGGAGCCAATGTAACCCCAGGCGTAACCGGAGCTCGATACCGTGTCCATGCGCTCGTCGGTGGTGATGTCCGGCAGCATGGCATCGTAGAATGTCATGGACGAGTTGAGGCCGATGGTGCAGATCACGTACACCACGAGAAACGGCATCGCGCCCATGGGGATTGCCTGGGCAAGGCAGAGCACGAGCCCCGTGAAGAAGAAGCCCAGGAAAAACTTGATCTTGTTCCCCGCGAAGTCTGCGAGCGAGCCCAAGACGGGCATGAGGAGCGCCACGACGAGCGAGGCGATAGTCTGCGCGTTCGCCCACGCCGTCACGAGCTCCGCTGAGTTCGCCGCAGTGTTGATGGCGTCGAAGTAAATGGGCACGACCGACGTGTTGAACAGCACGAGGGCAGAGTTGCCCACGTCGTACATGACCCAGTTGCGTTCCTGCTTGGTGTATTTCATCCTGACCCCCTTGGCTCTGCACGCAAGCGCACCTTGTAATAGTACGCCAGGGCATACCCTGCGGCGGTCATGATTTGGTAAAGCAGGGAGCGCAGCGGACTACCGGAGGACGCCATACCGCCCCCGGCACCACCTTACGTCCCAAAAAAGCCAAAGCGGAAACTATGCGCAGCCAAAGCTCCCGACCGCTACTCCTCGCGGTCGAACTCCTCATCTTCGCCGAGCGGGCGACCAGAGTAGTTCATGTGGCGCGTCACTTGCGCAAGCGGCTCCCCGGCGATGAAGCGCGCTGCCGCATCTTCGTATTCGCCGAGAGCGCGGTCGAAGAGCTCGGGGAAGCTCTCGCTGCTCGCCGCGCCGGTGAAGGGGTTCTCCCAAGCAAGCTTGCCCATGTTGCCCGCGCGCAGCGGCGGTTCCGTCGTCACGCGATGGGCAAGCGCCGCCAGAATCGAGTTCCCGCGCACAGCCGCCTCGGCCTTCCCGATGAGCTGGCACTGCAGCGACCCGGCAGGCTCGATCATGCGATACGCGAGCTTCATGTCCGCGACAGCGCCTCCATACTCCGGCGCTCCCACTTCAATACCGTATACGCTGAACGCCGCATAGCTCATGAGCGTACCCGCGACCTTGTTGATGCGTTCGGTGGTAACGAGCTCGCCCTCCGGCGGATAGTCCTCGACCGTCGCGCCAGCCCGCTTGAGCTGCAGCATGAGCACGTCGATATCGCTCTCGATGATCGCATGGACCTGGTTCGCGGCACCCTGCAGGCTCTCGTCTGCCTCCTGCACGCCCCATTGTTGGGCGTACACGAACGGATGTGCCGCGCGGTCGAGCGCGTAATGTGAGAGCAGGCCGAGCACGAATGCGCGTCCCACATGGGCATCGTGCCGACGCAGATGCGAGACCCCGTCGCGAAGCACCTCGAACTGCTGGGAGATCTTGCAACGGTGCAGCGAGCGCGCCAAGTCCATGCATTGGGCGGCGCGTGGAGTCCTCACGCGGAAGAAATAGGGGTCTGGCCCCTGATTTGCCAGAAGAAACGCGAGGCGCTCCTCGTCGGTACCGATGACGCCGGCGGGAAGCCGGTCGATGCTTTCTTCGCCAAACAGGTGATGCGTGATAAGGGCAGGCATATGATCCCCTTTCAAGTTGCGTTTTTTCGGATTCATTATCCCCTCGGTGAGAGATTTCAAAACAGCCCGGCCCCTTCACGTTTTCGAAATCATGGCAGATGCGGTACGATGCTACAGGTAGCTGCATTTGCTTGAAGGGAACGCAACGTGGCGCGAAACACGGGTGCATCACAATACGACGGGCGGGACGAGCCCCGTGTTGGCGCGCCTACGAGTCGCGCCAGGTATACCGGTGCCGGACAGCCCACGCTTCGTTCTGCGCGACTTGCCACCTATCGAAGGCAAGAAGCCCCGCCCGAATACAACACGCAGGAGCGGCGGCAAAGACCGCGCCCGCCCCAAGGCTCGCAGCCACGGCGTCCTGCCCCGCAGCAGCGTGCGCAGTATCGGCAGGTAGATGCACGGCACCGTCCGCCAAGGCAGCGAAGCGGAAGCAGCGGGGTTCGCCGGGGCGGCATGCGACCGACCTCTCGCCCCACGAGAAACCCCGCGCTTAACATCCTCGGCTTCATCATCGCCATACCGATTGCACTCGTCTCAGCGCTGGCGAGCTCCATCACCCGTCTTTTTCATCGTGGACGTAGGGGCGCTGGTTACTCATCTCGCAACGGCCTAAACCGCGGCAGCCGTTCTCTCGGCTCGATGCGCTATGGCTCCCTCGGTCGCTCCTCGGGGCGCACCCAGCCTGCTCTCAGAATTCCCGTGGTTGTAAGCTGCGCGCTTGTGGGCACGGGCATCCTCACACTGCTTTCGACCATATTTTTCGTAGACGGCGTTGGCCTCGCGACGGCCGCAGAGTCGTCGCTGCTCAACATCCCCGCGAAGACGGCGGCACAGCTTCCCGCATCCACCCCGCGCGAGGACTGGGAGCAGGGCAGCTTGCCCTATCTCTACCAGACCGATCCCGCTTGGTCCAGCAAGCCCTATGCAGGAGGAACCGTCGAGCGCAATGGATGCGGCCCCACCTGTCTTGCCATGATCTATATCTATCTTACCGGGAACACCGACATGGACGCCGGCGACATGTGTGCCTTCGCCGACGAGCACAACTTCGCCCCTACCGGCGCAACCGAGCACGCGTTCATGACAGACGGCGCGGCGCTCCTCGGGATCACTGGAACCGCCATAAACCCCAATTCGACCTCCGAGATCATCTCTGCATTGCGTGCAGGCGAACCCGTGGTCTGCGTCCTGAGCCCCGGATACTTCACGACGGTCGGCCACTTCATCATCCTGTATGGCATCGACGACTCCGGCATGGTCAACATGCACGACCCGAACAGCAGCTATCACTCCGCGCAGAAATGGGATCTGAAATTCGTGCTCTCGCAGGCCATCGTCTGTTGGACCTTCAGCCTGTAGGGTGCACGCACAATCGTCCCAGCGTAAAGTAACCCCAGCGATTTTTTTACATCACCCGATGCTCAAATCAATCAGGTGATTTTTTCTGAGTGATGTAAAAAAGTCGCTGGGGTTACTTTACGCTGGGGCGGTTTCGCACATGAAAAACCCGGAAGCCGACGTATCCATCCGGCTCCCGGGCTCATCGCTCAGAACTATAGCCAGTTCGGCACGTTAGTACACGCCGGGATACAAGTACCAGCGACCATCGATCTCTACGGCAGCCATTCCCGTGCTTGTTTCCGCAGACTCCTGCTCGCCGGCGCTATAGCCGTTGTAATCCTCCGTGAGCGTCGCCGAGATGGAAGCCTCGAGCAAATAGCCGCTGGTGGCCTCGAGGTCATACTGTTCAAGCATGGTGTTTATATTGAAAAGCTGAGTGTCATCGAGCGCGTCGCCGAGCGTGATGTCTAATTCGATCGTCATATAGCTGAGGACATTGCCGTAATACGACATCCCATAGCCGTATTGTTCCCCGATATCCTCAGAGAATTCTTCCCGAGAATCGTAGCCCATGCTTTCGAGCTGTCCATCCACCAGCTGCTCGGGAAGCAGGTCGAGCAGCCCGTTGCCGAAGGACTCGAACGCATCGCTATCAAAATCGCTCTGAAGCAGATTGTTGTATACACCGCCGAGCCTGTCGGCAACGCCGTTAGCGCTCGACTCGCCCGCGCCACCGCCGCCGAAAACGCCGGTCACCGCGAGGACGATAGCCACCACGGCGACGACCGCGACCGCGAGGATGCCGACCGTCATTCCGCGCGTCACCTGAAGCGGCTTCTTGGCGGGTTTGGCGCCGAACGGGGTCTGCTGGTTGAAGTCTGGGGGCGTCGTGGGCGGCACGTTTCCCGGCTGAGGCAACGGCGCGGGAGGCATGCCAGCGGGCTGCGCAGCGGGAGCCGCGTTGCCCGCCGGCTGCTGGCTCAGCGGCTTGCCGCAGTTGCCGCAAAAGGCCGAACCGTCTGGCAGCTGGGTGCCGCAATAAGGACAGAACATGATCTACCTTCCCTTCCTATCCCCGGTCCCCGGCGGTCGCAACGCGATTCCCGCAACGGCGCGGCCGGCGAAGCATCCGTGCACCGCCGCGCGAGATACCGTGAGATCGCGCGGCGGTGTGCTTTCACTTAACTATAGTCCAAGCCGGTAAGCTGGACGTTAGCAAATCCACTAGCGATGAGCTTGTTTCAGCAGGCGCAGAAGCGAGCGCCCGCGCACTGCGACGATGAGCGCGAACGCACCGACCGCGACCGCGCACACCACCATAGCCGCCCAGCCGTTATCGATAAGCACGGCCTCTTCGTTCACCCCCGCCCGGTATGAGCGATCCCAAACGCCGTCGCCGTCTTCGTCGACCTGGAGCAGCGTCTCGCTCGCATATTCCGCCACCGACTCGATCTGCGTGCGATCGGTGATCTCGATGCCGCCGAACGTACGGAAATCCGCATAGTCGCCTCGCTCATCCACGAATGCGATGACGTAGTCCATCGTGCCTGTGCCCGTGCCCTCGATCTCCACCGTATAGGGCACGCCTTCGCGCAAACGCAAGATCTTGACGGTTTCTTGCGTCCCGTCGCTCGCCGTCTGGCCTTCTACCGCCTCAAACGCAAGCGAACCGAAGGACGTCAGCGTACTGGGGTTATCTCCCGCCGAAGACAGGGTTTCGCCGTTGTAGCTCACCGTGACCTCGACCGGGCACTCGATGCGCACGTACATATACGGCACGCCGCTGATCTCGGTAGCGATCTGCGCGAAGAACGCACTCAGGCTCTCGGCATCGACCGAGTAATAGCAGCCATCGCTCGCCATGGCGCGAAGCAGCTCTTCGCCACCCGGAGCTTGCTCAACACCCACGGTATAAATCTTGAAGCCAGCTTCCTTCAGCTCGCTTGCCACTGCGATGAGGTCGTCGCCTTGGGCGCCGTCCGTCGGCTCGCCGTCCGACATGAGCACGATAATCTTCCGATCCGCCGTACCCGATTCCAGCTGCGCCCGCGCTGTTTGAAGCGCGAGCTCGATATTGGTGCTCCCACTCGCATCGAGTGATGCGATCTCGCTCTCGAGGCTCCCTGGCTCCACCGCGAGCGGAACATGCACGCTCACGTCCTGGTTGTAAGCGACCATGCCAACGCGCACCTGGCTCGAATCTGCGAACGCCGTATCCACGAAGCCCTGTGCCGCGCTGCGCAGCTGCTCGATGCGGCTTCCGCTCATGCTGCTCGATACGTCGAGCACCAGCGAGATATCCTGCTCCCCCGTGATGACCCGCGTGCGCTCCGCCTGGTCAGACGCCTGGTCCACACCGCCGAAATCGGTCTGCAGCTCGCAAGAGCTCTCCCCGCGCGCAAGCACCGCCACAGAGAACTCCTCGGAGCGTGCGGAGTTCGCGCCGTCGGTTAACGTCATGCGGTAGACGCCTTCCGCCGGAAAGTCGAGCGACAGCGGATCGGTCGACGAGGCGGTGCGCTGCATATCGCCGCTCTGGTTGAGTTCCTCGGCAGTCTGCGAGCCCTTCACATATATCGCTTCAAGCGCTACGGTATACGACCCGTAGGGCTCGCCGTTCACGTCGAGCACCGAAAGCGTTGCATCGGGCTCCAGCGTGAGGGAGCGGTCGTACCCATAAAGCCCAACATTCACAAATGCCGAGGTCACGCGATCGACCTGAGCCTGTGTGAGCGTCCCCTGCGAGCAGAACGTCTGCGCCACGTTCTGCATGATGGTCGCGAATTCGTTGAAGGTGCAGTCGGCGGGCATGGTAAAGAACGAGACGAACACGAGCTTCGCCATTTCCTCGGTGCTGAGCGCGTCGCCATCGACCACCGCCGCCTCGGGTCCCTCCGCGCACATGAGATAGCCTGCATGCCCTATGACCGTCGCGTTGTGGTGCTCTTCATAAGGGTCGTCGTCAGATCCCGCCTGCGGGTTGAGGTTCTCGTCCCAGTACCACCTACTATTCACACTGTCCGGCAGACTGCTCGATTCCGGGTCCTCAAGATTTCTGTCCGTGCCCTCGATATCCCAGTCATACGAGTTATCGGCAATGCCGTTATCGTTCATATCCGAGATAGCGACGCCCATAAGATCTGAAACCGCCTCGTTGAGCGGGCCTGCTTGCTCGGTCTCGTCCCCCGAGAGCGCGCAGGTGGCACTCACGACAGCATGCGTATATTCATGGCCGATCACCATGCGCCCAGGGTACGGCATGCTGCCGCCTGCCACGAGAAGCGCGTAGTCTCCTGTGGGCACCCACGAGAATGCGTTGTCTTCAGGCAAGCCGTAGACCGCATGAATGGGGCCGCCGGCTCCATCGAAACTTTCCCAACCGAGCACTTCGAGATAGTAGTCGTAGGAGGTTGCCGTGGAGTCCACAAGCGTGTTCGCGCCTGCATTCGACCAATCGCTATCGCTTTCGCTCGTAACGAGATGATCGCCATACTCGAACGACGTCGACGCGATTGTCTCGCGCGTCCCATCTTCATATTCGATCAGGTATTGCCCAGTCGTCGTATTCACGAGCAGCGTTGCCGAGCTATGGCCGTCAACCTCCCACGCATACCCGCCGCTCGCCGCATTGGGCGTAAGGCGAACGCGACCGCCGTCTTCTCCAGTCATAGTGATATGCGCATAGATCTCGGTACGGCCTTCGCCCTCTGCATCATAGGCGGAAATGCCGCGCTCGGAATCCACAAGCGCGAAGCCATCGCCCTGGCGCGACGTATTGAATCGCACGGTGTCGCCATTCAAGTCCCTGCCCGTCGCCGTATTGGCCGCTACCTCGCGTGCGACAGCATCGCCCGTCTCCGCAGACACGAAGTAGCGATACGCGCCATCGCTCGTGGCGGCGAGAATCTGCCACGCGACAACCGGTTCTGCGTCGTAGAGCGAATAGATGGTGAGACCCTCGGACATCGTCCACTGAACACCGTCGACGCTGTCGATGACCGTCTCCTCAGCCTCTTCCGCTGCGATCGCCGGCTCGGTCTCGATATCTCCCACCGCGGCGTAGTTACTCGTGAGGTCGAGCGCCTCACCCGAGTCGTCGGCACTTACCACCACGCTGCGACCGTACACCGGAATGCCGTCGTATTCCTGCGCGAAGCGATAGTAGCTATTGCCGAGCACCTCGCTCGAAACACATGTCCCCAGTTCTGCGTCCACGTCCTCCATGCCGAGCGCCGGCGCGGCATCCTCAACCGCGGCGCGAGCATCATCCTCGGAGCCGATGGTACGGTCGGTGAACCCGCCTCCCAGCAAGACGAAGTCCGTCTCGGATGGACTTGCGCCGCCACCCTCACTCGAGCCGCCCGCACCGTCCACCCCCGCGCCGCCCGCACCGTTCGCGTCGCCGCCGAACGCCGCGGCGATGCGCGCGGGCAAGCCGGTGATGAGATCGCCGTGACCCGTAGCGAAGAGCGCGCCTATGATTCCACCAACGACGAGTAGAAACACCGCAAGCGCAATGAACAGTTTATGTCTCAGCTTCATGCGGCGAACCGGGGTTCCACACTTCGGGCACGCGGTGACTTGCTTATCGAGTGGCGCTTTGCAGTTTTTGCAGCGTTTCATGGGAGCTCATTTCGTTGGAACGGACGGTTCGAGACGACGGGGCGGCGAGAGGTCAACTCGCCTGCGGCGGTGCAGGTGGAGTCGTAACCGTTCCGCGCCGGATAAGGTGCTGCAGCGCAAAGAGCAGCACCGCCTCGACACCGAATACGGGCAGCATCTTCGAGAGCATCGGCCACAGGCGGCTGAACAAGAGGAACAAGCCCTTCGCGACGCCCGACGAGCTGCCGGCGAAGAAAGCCGCGAGCGGATGCGCCAGAGAGGCATCGTCGAGCGCAGGCACAACGAACAGCATCCCGGCGGCCACGATTACTGCGACGATGAACGCCCGGACGAACGCGGCAACGACGCGCCCCGGCCTCAGTTGCCTCTGCGCAAGAATGCGTCGCAACAGCCCCATACCCAGGCCCCCGATGAGGTAGATGAGCATAAGGGAGGCCACAGCGTAGATTGCCGCGCCGAGCGCCGCCTGCGGCACAGCAAGCACGGAAAGCTCCGCGACCGCTTGGCCAAGCGAGTCGGCGAACGATACGAACGTGATGGCCGCGGAAATGAAGCCGATTCCCGCCGCGATCCAAACACCGAGCGTGACGAGCGACGACGAACCGAGGCGCTCGGAGGCGCGGGCGGGCGTGGTGACGGGGTTGAAAACGCGCGTGCGCGTGGTGGGCGATTGCGAAGCCGTCGTGGATGAGGGAGCCTGCTTCGGCACAGCCGCCTGCACGTCCTGTGCGGCTGCCGAAATCTCGGCTTCGGAACCACGCGCCTCACGGGCAGGTGAGTCGCTCGGCGCCTCGATGCGCTCGCCACAGTACGGGCAGAACGTCGTTCCCTCTTTGAGCTTCTTTCCGCATGCCCGACAATACCGCGCAGCCTCAGCCATCGAAGCACCACCCCCGCACTTGGCGCAACCACAATTCGCGTCTATTCAGTTGTACCGCGTGGAGGTTTTGCCCACAAGGCCGCACCGGTAAGCGAAGCGAAAACGTTCCATCGGCGACGCAGCACGGAACTTCATCCCAACAGGTTCCGCGGCTGCAAGCCCGTCGCCTATAGCTCGTGCACAGGAGCCCAAACGCAAAGGGCGGGCGGCTTCACCCCGAGCGTTTCCGCACGTGCTAGTCGCCGAGGACTAACGAAGGGTGAAACCGCCCGCCCGTCAGGAGCGGAACGCTATGCGAAGCCTATGCGTGGATGCGCGTGCCGGAGAGGCCGGACATGGTCTCGGCGGCCTTGTCGAGCGCGCCGATGATGCACACACGGCCGGGGAGGCTGCGCGCGAACTTGATGGCGGCGCGCACCTTCGGCTCCATGGAGCCCTTGCCGAACTGGCCTTCGTCGGCCAGACGCTCGGCCTCGTCGGCCGTGATGTCGGTGAGGTTCTCCTGGTTAGGCTTACCAAAGTTGATCGCCACGTGCTCGACAGCCGTGAGGAGGAAGAGCACGTCGGCCTTGCAGTCCTCGGCCAGGAGCTCGCCACCCAGATCCTTATCGATAACGGCGGGAACGCCCTTGTAGACGCCGTGATCGGCGTAGTCGCGCACCACGGGGATGCCGCCGCCACCGCAAGCGATGACGATGAACTCGTTATCGAGCAGGTTCAGGATCGAGGGCTGCTCGACGATCTTCTTGGGCTCGGGAGAGGCCACGACGCGGCGCCAACCACGACCGGAATCCTCGACGAAGATCTTGGACGGATCCTCCGCCATGATCTCCTTGGCCTGCTCCTCGGTATAGAAGGGGCCGATGGGCTTTGTGGGGTTCTGGAACGCCGGGTCGTCCGGGTCGCACTCGATCTGGGTCACGACGGTCGCGACGTGCCAGCGCTTATAGCGACGGTGCATCTCGCGGCCGATCGCCTGCTGCAGGTGATAGCCAATGTAGCCTTGGCTCATGGCACCGCACTCGGGCAGGTCCATGGCGGGCGTGTTGATGGCATCGTGAGCGGCGGCGAACGCGTTCTGGATCATGCCGACCTGCGGGCCGTTACCATGGGTGATGATGATCTCGTTGCCCTGCTCGATGAGGCCGATGAGCGCCTTGGCCGTGTTGTTGGCGCGCTCGATCTGCTCTTCCGGCGTATCGCCCAAAGCATTGCCGCCCAGAGCGACGACGACGCGATTGGGCACTTCAAGGGTCTTGGGCATGGCTGTTCCTTTCTCGAAGCGATTACACGCAACATGCATCCCTCACGCGGCGTCGCGCGAGTAGGCTAGCAATTATATTCTCAAATGAGACGAATTCATTCATTTCCGGCGGCATATTTCGTCGCGAACCGGCCGAGCGGTCGATAATCGCCGCCCAACGCGATGCCCTATGGACGTTTCTTGAAGCGCACGTTATCGCGCTAAAGTGCCAATACGCGCAATGCCTTCCTTCGCCGTTTTCATCCCTTGCATAATCTGGAATGACTTAGAACATATTATGCAATTTTGCGAAGCAAGGAGACCGACCGTGCGGCGCATACGCACCCATTGCGCACCGCGCCGAGAGCCGGTGCGCGCAGCCACGTCGCGATATGAAGCAGCGGAGCGATCGATACCAGGCCAAGCCTACAGCTTGATGTCGCGCATCTCGTCGCCGAGCACGTCTGCGACGTCCTTCAGGTGGCCGGTCGTGCGACCTGTGAGCTTGTTGAACTGGAGCAGATGGTAGCTCGGGTAGGCGTTCCCCTCCATGAGAATCGAGCCGCGTCGGGAGAAGGCCGCGTCCCAGCCCACATAGCGCACCTGCGGCACCTCGAGGGCGGCGCGCAGACACAGGTCGAAGGCATCGCGCGCGCCGGGGATGCGCACCTCATCGAAGCGCTTGCCCGTAGCCGGGTGCACCTCGAAGCTCCTACCCAGCCCATCCACCGGCGCGCGTTCAAAGGTGCCATCCGCGCCGAGCATGCCGAAGAGCACATCGTGCAGGTCGGTGCAGTCGGCCTCGCTCGTATTCATGCGCAGCGTGGCTCCAAGCAGGTGCGCCCGATCATCCTTGACGAGGGTCACTACGCGCAGCGACGCGACTGAACCCGGGTTGAGCTCATCCACCTCCGGCACCTGCTCGATAGTCTCCTCAACCAGGTACTGGCCGCAGGAGCGCAGGCGCTCGTACAGCTCGCGCGCTGCGTCCTCGCCCTCGATGCCCGAAACGTCGACCTTCTCCACGCCCATCGAGCGAAAGCCGAACTCCTTCTTGGCGAACACGCTCGCCTTGCCCGCGATGAAGTGGGCGAATTCCTCGACCGATGCCACGCGCAGGTTGATGAAATCACGCCCCAGATACGGGCGAAACACGTCGCAGAACAGCAGCTTGTCGCGCATGACGTTCGCGAAGCCCTCGTCGTTCAAATAGGCGAGCAAGCGGTAAAACGACCGCGTGGTCACATAGGTGTCTTTCTGCTCGCAGCTCGCGCCGAAGTACTCCCCGCGGAAGTAGTCGGTGTAGCCACAGCCGCGCGTCACGATGTTGCGGTACATGTCGGCCTTGATGCGCCGCTCGCTCACGCCATGCTCGCGCGCCATAGCCTGCACCATGCCGCGGTACGTCTCCTCGTCACGATGGCGACCTTGCTCAGCATCCACTGGATCGCAGACATTGGCTTCCCTTCTCTCGCATGATGGCTCCCCTACGACGCCTTCCGGATGATGCCGAACGGTGTGCGCTGGCTCTCCTGGCCGAGCGGGTTGTCTTTCAGGATCCTCAGCACGCGCTCGGTGTCGAGCGCGACGTCCGACGTGCCCAGCACCTCGCCACCCAGGTCATTCTGATCCACAATGACCGCGGTGCAACCAAGCGCCGCTGCCACCTGCGCCGCCGTCTCGTCGGGAGCGGCAGGCGCGAGCGAGACATACTGGTTGTACGGCGGCAGCGTGTAGCTGCACGGGCCGTCGATGCTCGCCGCGCGGCGGGCGGCCACCTTGTAAAACCAGCCCTTCCGCCCGAACAGCTTGCCCACCACCGAGACCGCAGCCGCGAACAGGATGCGCGGGGTGCCAACCTCCTGGAGCGCCATCTCCATGGTCTCCGGCATGCCAAGGCCGATACCCGCCGGCGTCTTGGTCACGTGCTTGCTGAGGAATACCGCGAGCGGCCGCGGGTGGATGTCCGTAAGCTTAACGGCACGCCCCTGTGTGCAGCCGACCGCCTTCTCGGACATGAACACGATGTCGCCGGGGCGCACGTGCGGTTTGATGTAGCGCTCGACCACCTCAACGAGATCGTCCGCGATGGTGAGGGTGTGGGTCTGTATGGCGAAGCGGCGGTACGCGACGCCATCCACCTCGATCGTCTCGCGCTTCTCGGCGTTGACACGAAGGTTGTCAGGGATGGCAGGCCGCTCCGACGCCGCCCGCTCCTGCCCCTGTGCCGGCGCCGTGGCCTGCACGGCACCCGCCGTGCCTCCTGCACCTGCTCGCTATGCGGCTCGGTCATGATGCGCTCCTTTCAACCGGAATGCCCAAGGGTTCGCGACGTGGCGGCGCGCACCGGCTCCCGGCGTGGTGCGGTCGCGTCGCGATATGAAGCAGCGGGGCGACCGGTACCAGACGTCGGTCGTCCCGCTGGGATGAGGCAATATGGGGTTGTTGCCCGGCGCGCAGACACAGCGCTGGCCGGCGCGAGTGCGCGATAGGCGGCTAGATGGGCATCTTGATACCCGGCGTGCGGAACTCCTCGAGGCGCTTGGCGTACGCGGCCAGAGCCTCGCTGCGGAAGGCTGCTTCTGAGTGACCCCCCTCCATGAGGGAAATAAGGCGCTCGGTAAAGAGCGGGTTCAGGGGCAGCATGGGGCCACACAACCAGGTCGCAAAGAGGTTCTTGTAGCGGAAGCCCTCAAGGCGGCTCCCCCGGTTCAAGCCGAAGCCCACCTCGGCTGTGCAGAACGGCAACGCGCCCGCGAAGGCCGCCGTGCCGTCGCCGATCCGCGCCTGGGTGAACTGAATCTTGTAGCCCACGATCTCAAGAGCGCTCCCATCGGCCGAAAGCGCGTCGTCCACATCGGCAGCCGCCCGCGTCGCCTGCTTCCGCTCCTCCTCGAAGCGTCCCAGGAACACCTCGACGATGCGCTCGGAAAGATCCTGCGTGCAAGCGAAATCGAAGAGTCGCAGCCCCGGCACCACCCGGCCATCCGCCATGGTGATGCCCTCGCCCAGCAACTCGGCCGCGCTGCCCGTGAAGAGCATCGTACAGCCAGCTTCGGCAAGCTCGACGAGGCGGTCGCGCAGCGGCATGAGCTTCGTCGCAACGAGCTCCTGCTCCGCCTCGGTCATATAGCCCAAGTAGATGAAATCGACGTCGCGCGTGGCGAAAGCCGGTTCATCCGTGAAGCTGGTCTCGACGAACTCGGCTTCGGGCAGGCTCGCACGCAGGTACATCATGTTGCCGTTGTCGCCACCCTGGTTGCAGAACTCAGGGAACAGGCTCTCGATTACCGGACGCGCCATCACGCCGCCTCCTTACCCTCGATGAGCCGGGCAAGGTGGTTGCGGCTCTCTTCGGCCACATGCTCGTTGTGGATGGCGTGAGAGTAGTACACCGCATCCACGTGCCGCCAATCCACGACGTTCGCCGCTTCGATGCCGTCTTTCGCCCGGGCAATCTTTGCCGGATCGATGCCCGCGAGCAGCGCCCGCAGCATCATATCCTCCGAGCGCACGCCGGTGATGACCACCTGAGCGATGCCCGGGTCGGCGAGGTACTCGAAGTCGGTCTCGTAGAACCAGCCGATGAACTCGGTGGACGTGGGGTCCTTCGCCATATAGTAGTCCTCGAGCATGAGCACGACAGCCTTGCTGCCCGACTCACGGCGGATGTTGGCGAACCCGCGCGAGCAGGCCATACCGTTCTCGCCCTTGGACGCGATGCGCACGAGTCGTTTGCCGCCGGCGACGACCTCACTGTAGCGCGACTCCACGATACCCACGCCGCCCTCGAGTGCAGACGCGATCTCTTGGGCGGAAAGTCCCAGCTCGCGCGCTGTGGTGATGGCGGAGAGCAGGTTGTAGAGGTCGGTCACGGAGCCGGCGCTGAAGCGGTAGCACGCGCTCGGCGTGCCGGGCACCGCGTTCTCGCGTACAGCGATGAGCTGCGCACCAGCGTCTACCTCGACCGCCTCGTAGGCAGCGGGCGGGTTCTCCAGGCCGCATGTCTCGCAGCGGGCACGCCCCACGTGACCAAGATGGCAGTACTCGTAGACCAGGTGTCCGCCGCAGACGGGACAAGCGTTGAGGTCGTTAACGATGCCCTCGGGTGCGCGGGTGTCGCCCGACAACTCGTCGAGGGCGAAGTAGACCCGCTGATCGCACTGGGGCGCCAAGCGCCCGCTAATGAGGTCGTCGGCGTTGAGCACGAGCTTCGCCGCCGCGGGCAGGCTCTCGGAGAGGATGTCGGCCACGTAGCCCACGTGCGCGTTGCGCGTGAAGGTATCGCGGTAGAGGTTCGTGACCACGATGAGCTCGGGTGTGATATGCGGAAACACCTGCTTGGCGCAGCGCTCGTCGAGCTCGAGCACGGCGTAGTCATGCCGCGCGCCGCCACCGATGGTCGCGTCCTTGAGTAGGGTGCTCGCGATGCCTGCCGTCACGTTACCGCCAGCGCGGTTGATGAGCGGCTGCTTGCCGCAGGCAGTTAGCAGGTCGGCCACGAGGTTCGTCGTGGTCGTCTTGCCGTTCGTGCCCGTCACGAACACCGTGTGCTCGGGCACGCCCACGTGCGAGAGAAAATCGGGGCAGAGACGCAGCGCCACCACACCGGGCAGTTGGCCGCCGGCGCGGTGCGCGATCTTCAGCGCGAACGCAGTCGCCTTGGACGCCCATAGGGCGAGGTGGAAACGCAGGGGTTTGGCCACCCGACACTCCTTTCTCATGCTCCGCCTACCACGCCTCACGGCCGCGAAGCGCGCGCAGACCGATGTCGCGGCGAAGTGTCTTGCCCTCGAAGTCGATCTTCTCGCACGCCTCGTAGGCGAGGTCGCGCGCGGCCTCGAAGGTATCGCCCAGCGCCGTCACCGCCAGCACGCGGCCACCGCTCGTCACGAGCTCGCCATCCTCGCGCACCGCTGTGCCGGCATGGTAGACCGTCACGTCCTCCATGGCCTCGGCATCCTCAATGCCGGTGATGACCTTACCCTTCTCGTATGATCCGGGGTAGCCGGCACTCGTGAGCACCACGGCGACCGCCCATTCGTCGCGCCATGCGAGCTCAACTTCGTCGAGACGCCCCTCGGCGCAGGCAAGCATGACCTCCACGAGATCGTTCTTCAAACGCGGCAAGATCACCTGCGTCTCGGGATCGCCAAAACGGGCATTGAACTCGAGCACCTTGGGACCGTCGTTGGTGAGCATGAAGCCGCCATAGAGGCAGCCGCGGTATTCGATGCCCTCGGCAGCGAGCTCTGCCACCGTATCGAGCATGACCTGCTTCATGGCCGCAAGCTCGTCCTCGGTCACGATGGGCACCGGGCTGTACACGCCCATGCCGCCCGTATTCGGCCCCTTGTCGCCCTCAAGGGCGCGCTTGTGGTCTTGCGCCGTCGCCATGGGCAGCACGGTCTTGCCATCGGTGAACGCCAAAAGCGAGCACTCCGGGCCCGTGAGACATTCCTCCACGACAACCGTTGAGCCCGCCGCGCCGAACGCGCCCTGGAAGCACTCGCGTACAGCCTCTTCGGCCTCTTCGAGCGTCGCGGCCACGATCACGCCCTTGCCCGCCGCGAGGCCGTCGGCCTTCACAACGATCGGCGCACCTTGTTCGCTCACGTAGGCGAGCGCCGACGCCTCGTCGGTGAAGGAGCCGTACGCCGCCGTGGGAATCCCCGCGCGCGCCATGAGCTCCTTGGAGAACTTCTTCGAACCCTCCATCTGCGCGCCCTCAGCACCCGGGCCGAAGCACGGGATGCCCGCCGCGCGCACCGCATCGGCCACGCCTGCCACGAGCGGCGCCTCGGGTCCGATCACCACGAGTCCGATACCCTCCTCGCGAGCGAAGGCGGCCACCGCCTCCGGATCGTCCTCGGCGAGCGCCACGTTCACGCCCTCTTGCAGCGTACCGCCGTTGCCGGGCGCGATATAGAGCGTGCCGCAACGAGGGGACTCGGCGAGCTTCCTCGCGAGCGCATGCTCGCGGCCGCCGCTCCCCAGCAGCAGGATGTCTATGGTCTTGTTGTCTGTGCTCATAGCGCGCTCCTTATCTCACGCGAAACCGGGGCGATGGTCTGTTGCCAGTTCTCAAAGATCGCCTTGACGCCTGCCCCTTTTGGCATGGTATGGGCTGTACCCAATGTCAGAAATCGGGGGTAAGGTACTCGGCAATGTTGTCGAGCTCGGGGTTGTGGAACTCCTCTGGATAGGTGAACAGGCCGACGGCGTGAAGGCCGACGTGCGTCGCGATCGTGGGACCGATCGTCGCCACCGTGAGGAAGCGCACCCGCGCATCGACCTTTTCGATCGCGCTCTCCATGTGGTCGAGCGCCTCATACGCCTTGGTGTGCAACTTATAGTAGACCGAAGGACCCACCTCACGCGTGCGCTCGGCCATGAGCTTCACGATGTAGCTCACAGCGTTCTTCATGCCCTTCGCCTTGTGCAGCACCTCGATACCGCCTGCCTCGGTGAGCGTTACGACGATCTTGAGATTGAGAACAGAGGTCGCGAGTCCCTGGAGCTTGCTCGCGCGTCCGCCCTTGACCAGGTTGGTGAGCGAATCGGGAATGAAGTAGATCCTATGCGTGCGGCGTATGTTCTCCACGCGTTCAATCGCCTCGTCGATCGTCCCGCCCGCGGCAGCGATGCAAGCCGCCTCGAGCACCATGGCGCCCTCACCCACCGTCGCAGAGCACGAATCGATCGCCTCGATGCGGATGCCGCGCGCCTCCGAGATTGCCGCCGCCACCGTGCGGGCGCACTCGTACGTACCGGAGAGGGCGGCGGAAAGGTGAATCGAGAGGATGTCGGTATAGCCCTCGTCGGCGAGCTTGTTGTATACGCCGATGAAGTCCGCAGGCGCGGGCTGCGAGGTAATCGGTAGCTCGTCGATGTCCTCGAGCCTGTTCAGAAACTCGCCGATCTCGATGTCGACGCCGTCGGAGTACTCCGTCGTCCCGAACGTCACGTGAAGCGGCACGACACGCAGGTCGTACTTCTCTACCAACAGAGCGGGGATATCGGCGGCGCTATCCAACACGATAGCGAACTTGTTCATACATCACTCCTTGCCAGTGAGTGTCGAGCGTCGTCCACGCCCGAGCCGGGAAGCGCCTAGTGCCAGGAACGGTTGATGGTCTGCTCGCGATCGGGGCCAACCGAGACGAAAGCGATGGGCGTGTGCGCGAGCTCCTCGAGGCGCAGCACGTAGTCTTGCGCGTTTTTCGGCAGCTCCTCGAAGCTACGGCAACCGGAGATATCGCATTTCCAGCCGGGCAGCTCCTCGTACACGGGCACCGCATGGGCGAACACGCTCTCGTGCTCGGGCACGGAGGTGTAGCGCACGCCGTCGCAGTCGTAGGCGACACATACGGGAATAGTGTCGAAGGCGGACAGCACGTCGAGCTTGGTGAGCGCGATGTGCGTGAGGCCGTTCACGCGGGCAGAGAAGTTGGCGATGGGGCCGTCGAACCAACCGCAGCGACGGCGGCGACCGGTCGTGACGCCGTATTCATGACCGCCCTCGGTGAGCTCCTTGCCGGGGCCTTCCGTATAATCGAGCTCCGTGGGCATGGGACCCATACCCACGCGCGTGATATACGCCTTCATGATGCCCAAGACGCGATCCACGTTCTTCATACCCACGCCGGAGCCGGTCACTGCGCCGCCGGCGGTGCAGTTCGACGAGGTGACATACGGGTACGTACCATGGTCGATGTCGAGCAGCGTCGCCTGGGCACCTTCGAACAGGATCGACTTCCCCTCGTCGATGAGGTTATTCAACAGAAGCGAGCTCTCGCAGATGTAGGGGCGCAGGCGCTCCGCCATGGGGAGGTACGTCTCGCAGATAGACTCCACGGTATAGGCGGGCAGGCCGAAGATCTTCTCGAGCTGCGGGTTCACGCGATCGAGTGCGCGAGCAAGCTTCTCGCGGAAGACCTCCTCATCGAGCATGTCCTGCATGCGCAGGCCGATGCGCGCCATCTTGTCTTGGTAGCAAGGACCGATGCCGCGCTTCGTCGTGCCGATGTTATGGTCGCCGAGCAGCTGCTCATAAGCACCGTCGAGATCCATGTGATAGGGCATGATGATGTGCGCGTTGCCAGAGACCTTGAGGTTCGCAGTCGAGATACCGTCCGCCTCGAACATGTCGATCTCTTCAAGCAGCACCGAGGGGTTCACCACGCATCCATTGCCGATCACGGAGATGCACTCCGAATACATGATGCCCGAAGGCACCTGATGCAGGCCGTAGCTGCGATCGCCCACCACGATGGTGTGGCCGGCGTTGTTGCCGCCCTGGTAGCGCACGACACAGTCGAAGTCGCGGGCGATCAAGTCGCAGATCTTGCCCTTGCCCTCATCGCCCCACTGGGTTCCCACCAGCACTGTCGAGCTCATGAACAACTCCTCACGTATCGAGCGCAACACAACGTTTTTATTATATCCGCATCATGGAGCCGCCGCCGTCCCATCGCAAAACGACACAGGGGTTTTGTCCAAGCCTTGAGAACGGGATGGCCCAATGGGCGACGGCTGCATGTGGAACCCCAGCGCTCGCGCCCGCGTCAACGCCCCGCAATACAATGCGGATGGGGTCGGACGTGTTGAGCTGGGTGCTTTTGGCCACGTCCCCAACGCATTAAGCCTCGCCGTGGATGCCGTCGAGCTCGTAGAACTTCGTCGAGGCGGGCACGAAGGCGAGGTCGACGTCGCCGATGGGGCCGGAACGGTTCTTCGCCACGATCACGCGCGTCACACCCAAGTCCGGGCGATCGTCGCGCGCAGCCTCCTGCTCGTCGGAGGAACGGTCGAGAAAGAGGACGATGTCGGCGTCCTGTTCGATCGAGCCCGACTCACGCAGGTCCGAAAGCTGCGGCCGTTTGCCGGTACGGCTCTCCACGGCACGGCTGAGCTGCGAGAGGGCGATGACCGGCACCCCGAGCTCCTTCGCCAGGATCTTGAGGGCACGGCTCATCTCGGAGACCTCGACGGAGCGATTCTCCGCGCGACGCCCCGCAGGAGGGCTGACGAGCTGCAGGTAGTCGAGGATGATGACGGACTTCTCCTTATTGTGGAGCATGCGGCGCGCTTTAGCGCGAATCTCGGTCACCGTGGTACCGGGCGTATCGTCGATGAGGATATCGAGCTTGGCGAGCTCCTGCGTGGCCTCGGTGATGTTCGCCCACTGCGCCGGCTCGATACGGCCGGTGCGGAAATCGGAAATCGAGACCGCGGCGTGCGCGCAGATAAGGCGCTGCGCGATTTCCTTGCCGGACATCTCGAGCGAGAAGAAGCCGACAGTGTAACCGTCCGCCGCCGCGTTGAGCGCGAGGTTAAGGGCGAACGACGTCTTGCCGACCGCCGGGCGCGCGCCGAGGATGACGAGCTGGCCTTCGCGCAAGCCCAGCAGCAGACGGTCGAGGCTCGGATAACCGGTCGAGACGCCGTGCGCCTGTCCGCCCGCCGCCGCAGCCTCCGCGGCTTCGTCATACGCCTCGATCATGAAGTCCGTGAGCGAGCGGTAGGCGCTCGAGACCTCGCGGTCCGTGATCTTGAGCACGAGGCTTTCCGCCTGCTCGACAGCCTCTTTGGCATCGAGCGGCGCGTCGTAGGCGAGGCGATTGATCTCGCCGGCGGCCTTGATGAGGTCGCGCAGCAGGGCGTCGCGACGCATGATCTGGGCATGGTGCTGCCAGTTTGCGAGCGCGATCGTGTTGCCTACGAGCTCGAGCACATACGCCTCACCGCCAACGGTGGCGAGCTTGTTTTCCGAAGCAAGGTAGTCGACGACCGCAATGGAATCGATGGGGATGCCGCGCTCGTTCATGGAAACCATCGCGCCGAAGAGCTCGCGGTGCGCAGGACGGTAGAAGTCGTCGATGCGGAGTTCCGAGATGGCGTCATCCACCACATCGGGAGAAAGCAGCATGGCCGAAAGGACGTTGGCCTCGGCTTCCGTATTGTTGGGCAAGCCCTGACGTGCGCCGCGGTCGACGGCGGCGGGGGCATAGTCGTTCGGCGTCACGCTTGGCAACCCTTTCTTGCACGGCGCAGTCCGAGGACGCGCAGGGATGATATGGGGAGCACAATCTTAGTTCATTAGGATTGTGCCAGGCACCAGATTCGCACCAGTTTCGGCAGCTTTTCTTTCCACATGCGAGTGTTCATAACCTCAGCGCGAGGTTCTGCGCAAACAAGGGTTTTCAACGTTTTCCACATTGTGAAGACTCTACAGGTATGACTTTTCAACGCCACTACAGGCAACCTGCGGTTATTCATTTTTACCGGTTCTTTTAGCGGGATTCACCATTCCTTTATTTGTGCTTTATGTGAAGTCGCAGGTATCGGCATACGTCTTATTCAATACGCAGGAAAACGGCCGTGCTCTTTACAAAAACGAGAGCTTGCCCTGATGCGGAAAACACGAACATCTGAAGGTGGTTATTCACGCACTCCACGGACGACCTGTGGATTTCTCACTCGTTGGATTTGTCAAGCATAACTTTCAAGATGAACTTGAACGTATTGAGGTCTCCCCTCGCCGACCGTTTGAGGCGACCCCCTTCTCTCTAACGCGGTGTCCCGAAGCGGATTTTCCACGTAACTCGTGCCAGATATCTCGAATGATTCAATCGGCGCATCGCCATGAAGCCGCTGCTCCTAAAACCTGACAGAGCTGTCTTGCCCCCGTTCACAACCGCATGTCGGTAGGATGAGATGGCCGCACACGATCGCCACGGTACCGGTTAAGCGGAATGACCCGACAAGAGGCCGTGCCACCAGCGCTTCTCATGCAAAAAGGCCCGTGCACACAGCACGAGCCTTCATGCATCACATGATGAGATGTTCGCAGAGAGACAAATCGCTACTCGGCGGATTCCTCCACGGTCTCGGCGGTCTCCTCGACGACCTCCTCGACAGCAGCCTCCTCGGCGACCTCAGCGGTCTCCTCGGCGGCAGCGTCGGCAGCGGTCACGCCGACGAGCACGACGACCTCCGCGCGAATGTCGCGGTACAGCGACACGGGCACGGTATGGGCGCCGGCAACCTTGATGGGCTTACCGAGCTCGACGCGCTTGCGATCGATGTCGAGGTCGAGCTGCGCCTTGATGGCGTCGGCAACCATGGCAGCGGTAACGGAACCGAACAGGATGCCCTCGTCGCCAACCTTGACGTCGACGGTGACCTGCTTGCCGTCCAGCGAAGCCTTGAGCGCGTTGGCGTCGGCAAGACGCTTCTCCTCGCGCTTCGCGATGTTGTTGCGGCGCTGCTCGAGCTGCTTCAGCTCTCCCTTCGTTGCCGCAACGGCGAGTTTCTTCGGGAAGAGGTAGTTCTCGGCGTAACCCTGCGCGACATCGACGACGTCGCCCTCGCCACCCTTGCCCTTGATCTCACCAAGAAGAATGACTTTCATGAGATCTCCTAACTTACACGCCGCATATGCGGCGCATGCTTACCTGTGTGCCTCTGCGCGCGCGCCATCCCGCGGAAGCTTGCGGAAATTGGCCCACACGTCGACGAGGCCGATGATGCTCAAGACGAACATCGTCTCGAGCGAGACTGCGATCATGATGACGACAACGCGCGTGAAGCATCCAAGCCGCCACCGGTTGAGCATACCCATCAAGACACCCAGCCCCTGCACGGTGAAGATGAACCTCACGCTGAGGAGCAGCGTCCACGATGCGGTGCGCACGAGTTCCGCCTCGGGAATCGAGAGCGTCGACGCCGCGATGCCCAAAACAGCAAGCGCCACAAGCCCAACCGCCCACAGTGGGGCATCGAACGAGCTTATCTGCGGCACATGTGCCTGCGCATCCGCATAAGACATGCGACTGCCCGGGCGAACCTGCGGAACTCCGCCCAGCAGCGAACCGAAGCCCGCGAAGGCGACGTTCAGCAGCGACGAGGCAACGTAGACGAACGGCCAGATGCTCTCGAAGACGGGCATCGCGGTTGCGAGCGCGAGCTCGGCCTCGACACCTCGCCCCACATAGGCGCGAGCGGCCTCTTCGAGCATGCTGAGCATCGCCTCGTCGAGCCCCATCCCCATGCCGGCAAGCGCGACTGCATCCACCACCATGGAGAACGCAGCGCTTGCCACCACAACGAGCGAGATGGCGAGCACGCTTGCGCGCCTCTTCCACATAAGCGCGGAAACGGCGACGCAGATGCCCACGGGTGCCACAGCGTACAGCATGCTTTCGAAGCCGAACGCAACGCCCCACGCCGCAAGCACTCCGCACGCGATCCCAACGCCGATGCCCAAGCCCTTGGCGCCGAAGCGCTCCGCCTGAGTCCTGAGCCCCATCGCGAGGCACATGACCCCGAGCATGGGATAGCGCGCCATGATAGCGACGGAGACGGCGATACCCGCATACCACAGCAACCCCTTGGAAGGGCTACCGGGCTGCGAGGTGGCGGGAACGATCTCGGTGCCCGCGCCGTCCTGTCGTTCGCCGGATGCCATCATGGGTAATAACGCAGCCTGCTAGTCGCGGTTGCGGTTGCCGCGGGAGGAAACCACGGGGACCGCATACGGCAGAAGAGCCATCTCGCGGGCGCGCTTGATGGCGTTCGCGATATCGTGCTGGTGCTGCGTGCAAGCGCCAGTGACGCGACGCGGCTTGATCTTGCCGCGGTCGGTCATGTACTTACGGAGAAGCTGAGTATCCTTGTAGTCGATATACTCGGTGTTCTCCTTGCAGAACTGGCAGTACTTACGACGCGGCTGACGTGCTGAGTAATCATTAGCCATGTCAAAATACCTTTCGTTTTGCGCGAGAGCTCAACGCTGCCGCGCACTCGTGCAAGCCAGCCCGAGCCTAGAACGGAATATCGCTGTCGTAATAATCCGTTGCCGGCGGGGTCTGGACGGGAGCCTGCGGACGCTCTTGGGGCTGCGGTGCATAGCCGCGAGGAGCCTGCTGATGAGCGGGGGCGTAGCCGCCCTCTCCCTGGTTGGAGCGGCTCATGAACTCGATCTCATCGACGATGACTTCGAGCTTGCTGCGCCGCTGGCCGTCGCGCTCCCAGGAGCTGTAGCGCAACTTGCCCTCGATGGCGACCTTGGATCCCTTGCTGAGGTAGCGGCTCACCGCCTCCGCGCGCGCACCGAACATGGTGCAGTCCACGAAGTTGGGATAATCCTCCCACTCGCCAGTCTGCGGGTTGCGCCTGCGGTCGTTCACCGCAACGCCGAACGAGAGCACCTGGGTGCCGCCGCTCGTCATGCGAAGCTCCGGATCGCGGGTGAGGTTGCCGGAAATGTTCACTCGGTTGATGCTCATGCTTGCTCACTACCTCTCACTACTCGAGGCGCCTGCGCGCCCCACGGCGGTTCGACCGCCCGGGCGCTTACGCGCCCCTTCCATACGGTCTACTCCTTGTCGTCGCGACGGACGATCATGTGGCGCTCCACCGCATCGTTGATGCGGAGAACGCGATCGAGCTCGGCGATCGACGCGGGATCTGCATGGAAGTTGATGAGGGTGTAGTCACCTTCGGTGAGATCGTTGATCTCGTAGGCGAGCTTGCGCTTGCCCCACTCGTCAACGCTGTCAACCTTGCCATTCGCCTCGGCGATCGTGGTGTCGATGCGCTTCATGACCTCAAGACGAGTCTCGGGATCGAGGGAAGGGTTGACGAAGAACAGCAGTTCATAGGCCTTCATGTGGTCACCTCCTCTGGACATACGGCTTCGGGTCGTGAAGGTGCGCCCGAAGCAGGAAAGGACTCAGCTACTATAGCCGCTTGTTGCGAGAATCACAAGAAGACGCAGCTACAACCTCATGAGCTCCACACATACGCACCAAACGCTCACCGGAAAACGTCCTCTCGAACGGCTTTGGAAACCGCCCGGCACGACAGCGCGCCGCCCTTGGCCCCTTCCATGCAACGCAAGTTTCTCATGCCGACCCGACAGCCATCTGAAACCGCTCTGGCACAAACCTTATCGAAATCTTGCGCCGTTCTTGCATCTGGCGCGTACGGCTGGCAACCCGCTCGGCAGCGCGCAGCAAACCAGATACCACCTGCGACCAGTAACCATGAAACCGCGTGGATATTCCACAAAACCCGGCTCCCCGAAAAAGCCGGGCTTGCGTATCGTCTATCGGAGAAGGAGGAAAGCCCTCACGGCTACGCCGCTTTGCGCGCTACATGGCCAACGGACGGCGCCGCTCCATGCCCTGCGGGTTCGAACCCCCGTACTCAGCAGCAAAAAACCCGGCTCCTCAAGGGAACCGGGCTCGTATACCATCTGGCGGAGGAGGAGGGATGTCCGCGCGGCTGCGCCGCGCAGGCCGCTACGGCGGCTGCGCCGCCTCGCGCGCTGCGCGGCCAACGGCTCACGCCGTTGGCTCCGCTCCGCGCCCTGCGGGTTCGAATCCCTGCGCTCAACGGCAAAAAGCCCGGCTCCCCAAGGGAACCGGGCTCGTATACTATCTGGCGGAGGAGGAGGGATTCGAACCCTCGTACCCGGGGTTACCGGATAAACGGTTTTCGAGACCGCCGCATTCAACCACTCTGCCACCCCTCCGCGTGGGGTGAATCGGCGCGCCCGAAAGACGCGCCGCAGAATAAGCAACTGGCGGAGAGTCAGGGATTTGAACCCTGGAGACGCTTTTGACGCCTACACGATTTCCAATCGTGCTCCTTCGGCCACTCGGACAACTCTCCGT
>UPXY01000011.1 GCA_900538305.1 uncultured Collinsella sp. | reverse complement strand
AGGTGCGAAAAAGCCCTAGCGGCTAAAGGTGTTTCGCTGAGGCTGAAATTCAACCAAAAACAAACAATTTTGGATATAAATGTAGTTAAACTAACCTGCACCGTTTACCGTTAACATTTAGATGAAAAACAAGAAATCTTTTATTTATTCAATTTTATTTAAAATTAAACTATTTAATACTAATGTCTTGTGAAGAGCCCCGAGAGCACCCCGAGCGCGGACTCCTTGAGCACGAGGGCGCACAACCACGCGGTGAACGTCTGCCAACCCATGCCGAAGAAGCGCGTGACCGGCTCGATGGCGGTACCGAGCGCGTAGAGCACCGACTCCTCAACGCTGCCGGTCGCGGTGTAGGTGAGCGCCCAAATCGCGAAGGCGAAGAGGGCGACGACCCGGATGGCTCGCACGAACATCTGTCGACTCTTGAGCAGGGCGCCGCGCGCAACGTTGCCCAGATGCGGCCGATGGTACGGCGGAAGCTCCATGACCATGCCGGCGCGCTCCCCCTTGGCCACCAGGCGCGGCCCGAACACCCTGCCCACGAGCCACATGATGAGAATCGTCACGGCGAAGATGCCCACGATCACGAGCGGCGCGCCGGCCACGCCGAAGAACGCCACGGCGAGCACCGGAACCACGCCCCAGGTCGAGCCGCACGGGATGGCCCAGGCCATCATCACCGTGAGCATGCGCTGGCCCCACGAGTCGATGACGCGCGAACCCGACACGCCGCCCATCGTGCAGCCGAGGCACATGAGGAAGGGCATGAGCGACTTGCCCTGCAACCCGAAGCGCGCCATGGTGTGGTCGAACACGTAGGAGATGCGCGCCATGTAGCCCACCTCCTCGTAGAGGCCGAACACGAGGTTGATGCCGAAGACGTAGCCCACCATCATGGTGCCGAAGCACAAACTGTTGAACACCACGCCCGCGAGGAAGCTGCCCAGAACATCGGGGGCGCCCGCCTGCGCGAGCGCGCCCGCCACGACCTGCCCGAGCGACGAGATGGCGCCGCCGAGCATCATGATGGGAATAGCCGGCACGAACGCCAGGATGAACCCGAGCAAGATCATGCCGATGGTGATGGGCTTCGACCAGCGCGAGCCCGTGACCACGCGATCGAAGCGCGAAAGCGCGTGCGGGCGCGCGGGCGCCTCCACCGCTCCGTCGAGCAGCCCCTCGATCCAGGCGAACTTCGCTGCGGCCGTGCCCTGGATCGTGTCGGGGGCGGCAGCGATCCCCTCGCGCAGGCGCGCGCCATCCACGACGGAACGCTCACGCACCGTGCGTGCAAGCGCGTCAAGCAGCGCGCCGTATCCCTCGGGGCGCGAGGCGACGAGCGGCACCACAGGAACGCCCAGCCGCCGCGCGATAAGGACGGCGTCGATCCGCTTGCCCTGGTTCTCGGCGACGTCCATGAGGTTGAGAGCGAGCAGGCACGGCTGCTCCGGGCACGCCGCAACGAAGTCAGCGAGCATGTAGAGGCTGCGCTCGAGCTGCGACGCGTCGGCCATCACGAGCACGATGTCGGCAGCGCCCGATGCGAGGTAGTCGCGCGTCACCTCCTCTTCGGGCGAGTTGGCCGCGAGCCCGTACGAGCCGGGGAGGTCGACGACCTGGAACGCCGTGCCGCCGCGCTCGAACGTCCCCTCCTTCCGCTCCACGGTCTTGCCGGGCCAGTTGCCCACGTGCTGGCGCGCCCCCGTGAGCCCGTTGAAGAGCGTCGACTTGCCCGAGTTGGGCTGGCCGAGCAGCGCGACCGTGACGCCGCCCGCCGTTTTGTGCGCAGCGGCCGCCTTCGCGCCTCCCGCCGCGGGGCAGGAAGCCGCACATCTCTCGCAGCTCATGCGACCACCTCCACCTCGATGCGCATGCAGTCGCCGCGATCGAGCGCCACGTCGCTGTCGCGCACGTGCACGAGCACGGGCCGGTTCTTGACGTTTTGCAGGACCTCGACGGCGCATCCCTCCGTCAGCCCGATGGCCGTGACGCGCGAGACGAACCGGTCGTCGCCGGATACGGATGCGATACGGGCAGAAAGCCCCGTCGTCACATCGCATAGTCTCATGGAATCGCTCCTTTCCTTAAACGGGCATGACGCCCGCGGCCACCAAAGTAAGCCTGGAACGTATGCCCCCTCAACTCCGCGATGTAGGTTCAGCTCCAAATCTCATCAAGTTAGATAAAATAAACTTTTGAGACGAATGGGGCTGGACTGCGCGAACGGGAGATAGCCTATGGGGAACGCACCCTTCACCGATACGGAGAGCAACCGGGGGACGCGCCTGCGCGTCGCCTCCGGCGTCGAGCTCGTCCAAGACGCCGACGGCGTCTACGAGCTGGTGCTGTCGCACCCGGTCGGGAGCGGGTGCATGCGAGGCCGCCCCCTGTCGCGCGACCTGTTCGTCGCCAACGTCGACTTCGCGTGCGAGCGGTGCCCCAACGTCCCAGAGGTCCCGTCCGTCCCCCTCCCCGCGTTCTCGCGGGGCAAATGGCTGACGATAAACCTGTGCCACGAGGGCCGCTGCGAGGTCGACGTCCCGAGCGGGGGTCTGGCGACGGTCTCGGCCGGCGAGGTGTGCATCAGCTGCTCGCAGGAGCGCCCCGCCGAGTTCCGGTACCCCTCGGGACGCTACCGGGGCGTCGAGGTGTTCGTGAACACGCGTATCGCTCGATCGCCGCTTTTCTCGCTGCTCGATGACGAGGATGCCGTCGAGGCCATCGCGCGACAGGCGGGCAGCGCCGCCGTGCTCAGCGGCGACGGCGAGCTCAACGGGCATATGAGACGCATCGCCGCCCTCGTCGAAGCACCCGACAGGGCTCTGGCCACCTACGAGGTTCTCGGCTTGCTGCTTGCCCTCCAACGTCGCGACCTCTCCTGCGCCAGACCCCGCTTCATCCTCACACGCACCCAGATGCGCATCGTTGCCGCCGTGCACGACGAGCTCGAGGGCTCTCTCGACTGCGCCCACGACGCCCGCGTGCTAGCGTCGGCGTTCGGTGTGAGCGCGGCGACACTCAACCAGTACTTCTCGCGGGCATACGGGAGCACCGTCGCGGGGTACCTCCGCAAGCGGCGCATGGAGGTCGCCGCCGCCCTGCTTGCCAGGGGAGCGCGCGTCGCCGAAGCCGCCGTGCGCGTCGGCTACGCGAACCCGAGCAAGTTCTCCTCCGCGTTCAAGAGGGAATACGGAACCGCACCGAGCGAGTGGAGGCGGCGTCGATTCGGCGAGAGGGAGGGCGTTCACGAAGTCAAGGGGGAGTTCTAGGAACGCTGACGCGCGGCGGCTTGCCGGCGGCATGGTCACCGAGCCGAATCATTTTTGACCCCGGGATACTCAAGCCCGTTCGGGCAGGGGCCGAACGGGCTTGAGCGACCTTCAATCCCCGTCGGTCAACAAGGCTCTCATCCGCCTCCGTGCGCGCGCAAGGCTGTACTTCACCGCCCGCTCGGAGCACCCCCCCCCCGCGACGGGCGATCTCCCTGACCGGGAGGCGCACGACGGCATGCATGAGTAGGCGGCGAAGCTGGACTTTCGGCAGCCGGGACAGCGCCGCGACGAGCTCGTCCGCCTGGCAGCGCTTCATGAGGGCGAACCCCGGGTCCGACTCCGGCCCGGTTGACGCGGCGGACGGGCCCATGGCATCGAGGCCGAGCGTGTGCCGGGCCTCCCTGCGCTCGATCCACCACGCCTCGCGCCGCATGTCCCTGAGGGCGCCGGCGACCTCCGCGTCCACCTCTACGGGGACCGGCGTCCCACCCGGGCCCGCAACGATGACAACGGCGCCACGGGCGCTCCCGGCAACGGAGCCGCGCCCGTAAAGCCGCGCTACCCCGCCCCCCTCCCGTCAAGGCGCGCACATGCCCGCAAGAAGGCGGCCCCTCTTGTCGTCCGGCAAAAGGGGCCGTTCTGAAAGCCGCCGTGGGGAGGCGCGCTACCCTATGCGGCGCCGGTCTCCGGGGCCAGGCGGTCGGCGAGCTTGCGGAACGAGTCCTCGGAGAGGCAGTGCTCCATGCGACAGGCCTCCGCCGAGGCGGTCTTCGCGTCGACGCCGGACTCGACGAGCAGCCGCTCGAAGAAGCGGTGCCGCTCGAGCGTCGCCGACGCGGCGCACTCGCCCTCCTCGGTGAGGAGCACGTCGTGCCCGGACATCCGGACGAGGCCGGCGGCGGCGAGGTTCGAGAGCGCCTTCGTCACGCTCGGCTTGGAGCGCCCGAGGCGCTCGGCGATGTCCACGTTGCGGCACGACCCGCGCAGGCGGCGGATCACGAGGATGGCCTCGAGGTAGTCTTCTCCCGACTCATGAAGCATCGGTCAGCTCCTCATGGAGATCGCCGGCAGGCGCCCCGCCTATGCGCCAGCCCTCCGCGCGGCTGCGAATCTCGACGAAGCGGCGATACGTCCCTTCCTGACCGAGTAGCTCCTCGTGCGTGCCGCGCTGCACGATCCTGCCGCCCTCGACGACGAGGATCTGGTCGGCGCTCTCTATGGTTGCGAGGCGGTGGGCAATGACGACCACTGTCTTCCCCCGCGTGAGCTCGGAAAGCGCTCCCTGTATGAGGGACTCGTTCTCTGGGTCGATGCTCGCCGTCGCCTCGTCGAGGATCACGATCGGGGCGTCCTTGAGCAGCGCCCTGGCGATGGAGATGCGCTGCTTTTGGCCACCGGAGAGGGCGCCTCCGGCCTCGCCCACCAAGGTTTCGTAGCCATCCGGAAGCTCGCGGACGAACTCGTCGACCCGCGCCCTGCGCGCCGCCTCGACGACCTCTTCGCGCGTGGCGCCCGGGCGCCCGAAGCGAATGTTGTTCTCGATGGTGTCGTTGAACAGGTAGACGTTCTGGAACACCGCCGAGAAGTTCCTCAGAAGGCTGTCGCAGGTCAGCTCTCGCACGTCATGCCCCCCGACAAGGACCGAGCCCTCGTCGACATCCCAGAAGCGCATCATGATGTTGGCGATCGTTGTCTTGCCCGATCCGCTCGGGCCCACGATGGCGCACGTCGTCTTCTCCGGAATGTCGCACGACACGTCCGACAGCACCTTCGTCCCCGATTCGCGACCGTACGAGAACGAGACGCCTCGCAGCTCGATGCCGTGCTCAGTAAGGGGGACGTCTCGGCCGTCGGAATCGATGTAGGGGGCGTTCTCTATGGCGTCGATACGGTTCATGATGTCATCGAGATCGCCAAGCATGTGGGCGGAATCGTTCACGCGCTCGACGCCGGAGAACACGGTGAACGAGAATGCGCAGAGGGCAAGGAGCATCCAGAGCGCGATGCCGCCGTTCGCATATCCCCACACGGCAGACGCCACGACGCCGACGCTCGCCAACTTGAACGCAACGAGGTGGACGAGATTGCGAGGCGTGAAGCCGAACTCGATCGCGATGCGTGCCTCCTTCAGCCTCCTTATCGTTGCCAGGATGGGTCGCATCGCGGCCCCTCCATGGCCGTACGACTTCGCCGTTCCGAGCCCCCGGGCGTACTCGACGATATCCCCAGCGAGCTGTTCGGTCTCCGCATGCGCCCTCGGCGTCAGGCGCTTCGAGACCCTATTCACCGCCGTGAGTGCGAGGCAGGATACGACGGTGCCGGCGAGGGCGGCAAATCCGGCCATCGGCTCGAGGATGAAGAGGAACGCCACAACTGCGGCAAGGTTTACGTAGCCGTTGATCACTGCGTCGACCATCTTCATGCCCTGAAGCTCCAAGATGCCCAGTTCCGTGGTCGCCGTCACCAGTATGTCGCCCGTCTTGACCTCGTCGAAATAGCCGAGTGGGACGCGCTTCAAGACGTTGCCGATTTTGATGCGATCCTCAGGCGCCACCTCGTATCCGATTGACTCCTGCAACCGGTTCTTCCCGTATGTCAGGATGAAGCGCAAGCCTATGCAGGCGATGAGCGCCAGAAGCGACCACCAGACCCACGACGGGTCGAGCTCCTGGATGCCGCGCGCATCCTCCGCAACACGGGCGAGCAGCCAGGCCGCGAGCATCACGGGCGCGGCCGTTGCCCACGTCATGAAGAACGAGCAGACGCAGCTCAGGATGAGTCTTTTCTTGTAAGGGCCGGTCCAGCGGACGATTCTCATGAGAGCCTTGATCATCGGGAGCCCCCTTTCTGGTCATTCGATCCAGCCGCCCAGTCCCTCGCTCCGATGTGCGCCCTCCACATGCGCTCGTAGAGCGGGCATTTTGCGAGAAGGTCATCATGGGTCCCCTGGTCGACGATCGAGCCCTTGTCGATAACGACGATGTTGTCCGCAGCCGTGATCGTCGAGAGCCGATGGGCTATGACCACAAGCGTCTTTCCGGCCGAGAGCCTCGCGATAGAGCGCTGGATCTTGTCCTCGTTCTCCGGATCGGTGAACGCGGTGGCCTCGTCGAGGAGGACGATCGGCGCGTCTTTGAGGATCGCGCGGGCTATCGAGATGCGCTGGCGCTCCCCACCGGAAAGGGCGCCGCCAGCCGCACCGGCTTGTGTGTCATAGCCTTGCGGGAGCTTCGACACGAACTCGTCGCAGCAAGCGGCCCTGGCGGCCTCGGCGACCTCCTCGTCCGTCGCCTGCGGTCGACCGAGACGGATGTTCTCCCGGATCGTGGCATCGAAGAGGTAGTTGTCCTGGGCGACGAAGCTCACGAGTTCGGACAGCTGGTCGAGGGGCATCTCGCGGACGTCCACGCCGCCCACGGAGACCGATCCGCCGCACACGTCCCAATGGCGCGCGACAAGACGGGCGATGGTCGACTTGCCCGAGCCAGAAGGGCCCACCAGGGCGGTGAACGAGCCCTGCGGAATCGCGAGGGACACCCCATGGAGAACATCGTCGCCCTCGTCGTAGGCAAACCTCACATCCTTCATCTCGATCGACGCGTCGAGCGGCAGCGCCCGCTCGGCGGGATCGGAGAGCTCGGGCAGGTCGAGGAACTCTCTCGTGTCCGCGACGGCATACTCCATGGACTTCATCTCGTTGACGAACGAGGTGAACCTCATGATCGGGTCAACGACGGCAAGCGCCAAAATCACGCACATCGCGAATTGCGACGGGCCGAGCGCTCCCGCGAAGTACATCCAAAGACCGACGGGCAGCACGCCCAGGAGCGTCGTCGGCATGATGCTTGCCATGAGGTTCATGCCGACCCACGCCGATCGGAACCAACCCATCGTGTAGTCCTTGAAGCTGCGGACCGCGTCCGCGTACTTCTGATACGAGTCGCTCGCCTGGTTGAACGCCTTGACTACCTGGATGCCCTCGATGTACTCGACGATCACGCTGTTCACGTGGTTGCTCTCGGCCATGTACGCCGCGTACCTGGCGTTGAACTCCTTCAGGCTCGACGCGAATATGCCAAGCCCTATGGGCACGGACACGAGGCAGGCCGCCGCCATGCGCCAGTCGATGGCCACGAGCCACGCCGCGAGCCCCAGGGCGAGGAGCGTCGACCCGGAAAGCTCGGGGATCATATGGGCGAGCGGGACCTCGATCCCCTCGATCCTGTCGAGGAAAACGTTCTTTATCTGACCGATGCTTTTTTCCTGCACGGTGCCGAGCGACGCCCTCATCAGCTTTTCGACGAAGTCCCGGCGTAGCGTCTCAAGGATGGTGTAGGCGGAGACGTGGGACAGGAGCGTCGAAATGCCGAAGAGCGCCTTGCTTGCGACATACGATCCCGCGGCCAGGCAGAGCCAGGGGGTTGCGATCTCGAACGTGAGCCGCCCCTCCATGGCCGCCTCTACGATGCGGAACACCGCATAGAAGGGAACGAATCCCGTCCCGACGCTCGCTATCGACGCGGCGAGCGATAGCGCCATCTTTCCTTTGCATCTCCCGGAGTACGAGAGGAGCGTCCCCAGCCAGGAACGCCCCCCTTCGCCCCTGTGCCTGCCGGTTCCAGCCATAGCATCACATCCCCGTCCTGCCCGTATGACCGGGCAATAGAAGTTAACTAAGGCTTATTATTGGGCAGAGCGGGAGGGGGTTCAGCTCCATCTGGGCGACGCTCGCCCAGATGGTCGGAAACGGCGGCGCCTACCGCAATGAGCGGCGATAGCCGGCGGGAGAGACGCCCCACGCTGACTTGAAGGCGGCGGAGAACTTGGACGGGCTGTCGTAGCCTACCGCGGCCCCGATGTCTGCCACCTTCATCTCGGACTCCCTGAGGAGTTGAGCCGCGAGATCCATCTTGAGGCGCCGAAAGTACGCGGCGGGAGAGGACCCGTACACACCCTTGAAGCACGCCTTGAATGTCGTGAGCGGCATGTGCGCGAGGCTTGCCGCCTCCTCGACGGTCACCGTCGAGGATAGGTCGTGCGCGATGCTGTCCCTCACTTGCTTGACCCGAGCAACCTGCGATTTCGGGAAGTACGCCATGTCGTTTGCCGGGAGCGGGTCGAGCACGTGGAGCAGCAGCAGGAGCTCGAGCGCCTTGATCTGGCAGTAGCTCTTCCGGATTCTTTCCGGGGTCACGCTGAGCTCCGAGAATATGTGCGCGGCTCCTTCGCAGCGGTGGAGCAGGAACGGGGTCCCGTCGAGGCAGTATCTGCGACGAAGCCCGCGCAGGTCGACGGGAAATCCCTCGAACGCCCGGAGGATCGACCTCTGGGCGCGCTCGACCTCATAGGTGACCGTGACGCCCCGGTACCTGCCCGTGGGAAGCAGGAACTCCCCGGAATGGTTCGACCTGTCGTCGACCTTGATGTCCCCGGCTGCGACGTAGGCGCACGACCCGCCCGCCATGGGCTGCTCGAGGCGCCCCTCCTCGCACCAGTCGACGCAAAGGACCTTTGCCGAGGTGGAGAACCCTGAGACGCAGCGCTCCATATGGAAGTCGTTGAACGAGATCATTATCCCGGGAAGCGGCTCGACGAGCGACATCGAGCCGGCACCCGACTCGGTCTCGATCTCGAGCAGGCCCGAGTCCCCGTTGATGTCGATCCGAACCTCGCCCTCGATGGCGCGCTCCGGCGCATCCCCGAGCACCCTCGCAGGCAGCAGCCCCCTGCTAGAAAAAATGTCCGACGGAATGTCCACGATCCACCTCCTCACACCATCCTACCCGGCGCGCGTGAGCTCCAGCGCGCTGTCGCAGCAGCGGTTCAGGAATTCACGGTCGTGGGTGACGAGGACTACGGTCGCCCCCTTAGCCGACAGGTCGCGAACCAGCTTC
Source organism: uncultured Collinsella sp. (assembly GCA_900538305.1). Classification (GTDB taxonomy): domain Bacteria; phylum Actinomycetota; class Coriobacteriia; order Coriobacteriales; family Coriobacteriaceae; genus Enorma. The sequence continues at coordinate 53,056 of UPXY01000011.1, read as the reverse complement.
GCTACCTGTTTCATGTGGTCGAGGTCGAGCCCGCTCGTGGGCTCGTCCAAAAGGATCAGCCTTCTCTCAGAAAGGAGCGCACACGCCACGGCGAGGCGCTGCTTCTGCCCGCCGGACAGGGCCATGGGGTGCACGTCCCGCGCACCGAGAAGGTCAAGCGAGGCAAGCGTCGCCTCTGCCCTCTCCTTGGCCTCCCCCTCCTCTCTGCCGCCCAGCGAAAGCATGCACTCGTTCCAGACGCTGTCGCTGAAGAGCTGGTTGTTGACGTCCTGCATCACGAGCGAGACGAGACGCCTCCGAGCGCGGCGCGCGACCTGCTTCCCTCCGACGAGGACGCGGCCCGCGTCCTTGCGCTCGAGGCCGGCGATCCCCCGGAGCAGCGTACTCTTCCCCGTGCCGTTCTCGCCCAGGACGCCCAGCACACCGCCGGCAGGAACCGTCACGCTCAGCGGAGCGAACACCGCCCCGTCCCCCCGAACCACGGTGTAGTCGTCCAGCGCGAGGCCAGCCTCCGTCCGGTTGTCCATCGCCGCGCGCGGCACGCACACGTCGAGAGCGTCACCCGCGCCGACGGCGCGGAGCCCCATCCCCTCCCGCTCCTCCGAGGAGAGCCCGAGGAGTTCTTCCGGCGAGAACTCGCGGACTATGCGGCCTTTCTCGACGAGAATGGCGCGGTCGATGAGGTCCGAGGCGAAATAGAGCCGGTGCTCGGCGATGATGACGGTCCTGCCTTCCGCGATGACGGAGCGCACCTCGTCATGCAGCCTCTGCACGGCGGTCGTGTCGAGGTTCGCGGTGGGCTCGTCGAGCACGTACACGTCGGGCCTCGCCACGTCGACGGAGGCGAAGACGAGGCTCTGGCGCTCTCCGCCGCTCATCTCGGTGACGTTGCGCCCCAGCAGCCTGCGGGCGTCCAGGGCTTCCACGGTGGTTCTTATCTGTGCCTCGATCTCCGATACGGGAATCCCGCGCGACTCGAGCCCGAAAGCGAGCTCGTCGTTGGACGTGAGGTTGAAGAACTGGCTCTTCGGGTTCTGGAACACGCTCCCGACGCGTTCGGCGAGCTCGTACATCTCGCAGCGACCGGGATCGAGCCCGCAGACGGAGACCGAGCCGGTCATCTCGATGCCCGGCTCGAACGACGGGATCAGGCCGTTGATGCATTTCGTGATGGTCGTCTTGCCCGATCCCGAGCGTCCGACGAGCATCAGGCATTCGCCCCTTCGGACCTCGAGGTCGATTCCGTCCAGAATCTTCTTGCCCCCTGCCGCCTCGCAGGAGACGTTCTCGAGCCTCACGACGGGCTCGCCGAGCGATCTTCGGGGCGCATGCGAAACCCTCTCCATCAGACAGCACCTCCCCACAAGGCAACCGCGGCCACCGCCGCCGCTGCCGCCGAGAGGATCGCCCAGTCCGACGCGCGCATGGAAAGCCTCTCCGTGTCCGTGGACGGGGCGGGGTTTTCAATCCCCCGGCACGTCGCGGCACGAGAGAGCTCCTCGGCCGTGGAGGTCGCTGACATGACGAGGGGCACCGCGAAGCATTCGAGGCGACTTGCCGCCGGGATGTCGCGGAGCGCCATGGCGTCCCGGATGTGAGCCGCCTCCTCCTTAAGCGTTGGGAAGTAGCGCATCGTGACGGTCAGGGGGATGAGGACCGTCTGGGGCACGCGCAGCTTCGCGAGGGCCGAGGCGATGCGGTGGACGGTGTTGTCCCTCACGAGCAGGGTGCCCACCATGAGGCAGAGGTAGATCTTGCGCGCGAACGTGAGGCTGATGGTGAACATCGTCGCCGCCACCCCGCCGACGCCGGGAAGCACGACGTTGAGAACCGCCCACAGCGCGGCATACAGGACCGCGAAGCCGACCGCCATGCGAACATGGCCGCAGAGCGCCTGCAGGACGGAGGCCGTGAGGACGAGCAGGAGCTCGGATTCGATGGATTTGCCCATGAAGGCCGCTACCGACACGGCGACGAGCACCCCCATGAGCGTGCGCGGGTCTGGATCTATGAGACCCTTCCCCTTGCGAACACCAAGGATGCGACGGGCATCAGTTTCGGACGTCCGCATTACGCCAGGCCAGCTTTCACGAAGTGCTTCTTGAACATCCCGCGGGCGATGTAGGCGCCGATGAGCCCCGCGACGAAAGTCGCTGCGAACATGGCAACGAGCATGCCCGGGTTTGCCGCCGTCTCGAGCGTCGCGAGGTAATCGGCCCCCATGCCCTGCCCGGCGATCTGCGCGACGAACGAGTCGTGGAAGGCCCACAGGGGCAGCGGGCTTCCGCACATGCCGAAACCGAACACGGCGTAGGCGACGGCGTTGCCCGCGAAGCTCTCATAGCGCGTCGCGGCACGGATGATCTCGGCGACGACGCACGAAGCGAGCATGAGGCCGAGGATGAGGGGCGTGAACATCCCGGTGATGAAGTAGATGAGCGAGGGGACCATTCCGATGATGAGGACCGTCCCGAACTTCGGCACCTTCGCGCAGGCGAGCATGAACGGGATTCCGGCGAACAGGGCGTCGATGGCGGGCATGAACACCCAAAGGTAGGGATGCAGGCCGCTGAGCAGCATGAAGAGGAAGTTGATGACGAAGTAGAGCGCAGTGAAGATGCCGACGGTGATGAGGTCGCGGCCTTTGAGGCCGCGGGAGGCGGAAGGGGTTTCTGACATGGTTCGCTCCTTAGTTAGAGTTGGTTTACTCTTTGCGAGTATGATGCGCTTCTCGGCTACTCTCTAGCCCATTTGGTCTGAAATAGCCCGTTTGGTCAAAAAGATACCTAAGGTTAACTGCGTGCCGTCCGCTAAAGGACGGCACGACCACCATCGGAGAAGCTTGTGACGCGCCCATAGCCTGTACCCATCGTTTGGGTGCGGGCTTTCTTTTTGCCCGCCTTATGGAAAGGACGGGTCATGGATGGCTTGCAGGACGAGGCGAGGCAGGTCGGCGAGGGCGCGGCGCAGGAGCCGCAGGGCGCGCCGGCGCAGGTGAGCGGGGGCGACGGCGCTGCCGCGAGCCCCAAGGTTGATGACGGCGTCTCCCAGGCGCATGCGGACTACGAGGCAGCTCTGAAGGAGCGCGACGCGCGCATCGCCGAGCTCGAGGGCGAGATCGCGGAGGCGGCGAAGACCGCCGAGGGCGCGGAGGCCCTGCGCAAGGAGATGGACGAGCTGCGCCGCAGGGGCGACGAGGAGCGCGTGGGCTTCGAGCTCCAGCTCGCGGGGGCGCGCAACGTCAAGGCAGCGCGGGCATTGCTCCCCGACTACGACAACGACATAGACAAGCTCAAGGCGGCGGAGCCGTGGCTCTTCGGCGCGGGGGCTGCCGCCTCTGCACGGGCGGGCGCGACGGGACTGCCGAACGCGGGAGCGGCTACCGACGAGGGCGCGCAGATGAGGCGCTGGCGAAAGATCGCCGGCATCGACGACGAGGAGGAATAGGACATGGCGAACTCCATCGCATCCACCAAGAACTACACGGCGCTGCTCGACGAGGTCTACAAGCGCGCGGCGTGCTCGACGTGCCTGAACTCGCCGCGCCGCATGGCGCGCGCCGAGCGTAACCTGACGCTCGGCCAGCTATCCCAAGTGTCCGGAGTCAGCAAGGCCATGTCCAGCTCAGCCACTTCGTACACGTACTTCCGCATAGACACGGCGAGCACGCCCGGCTATTTGACGGCACAATGATAGTGAGGTTGTAAACCTATTAACTAGTATTAGTGAATTGTCAAAGTGAATTTGACTATCTATTTACTATTGACAAGAGAAAGTGAATTTGTAGAATAGTGAACATCAAAACAAGGAGGTTCACTATGAGCACGACAATCGCTTTCGACATCGACGACGAGCTCGCCCGCGACGCGCAGGCCGTCTACGGGGACATGGGCCTCACCACAGAGCTCGCTATACGCTTCTTCCTGCAGAGGACCGTCGCCGAGGGGCGGATCCCCTTCGACCCCTTCGCCCCCATACAGGGCGCGGCAACGGCGCCGACTTCCCTCGAGCCTGCAGCAGCGCCCCAGCAGCCCGAGCCTTCTAAACAGGCCCAGCGCAGCACCGGCAAGATCACCTTCGAGATGGTCGAGTGCGTCTGGCGAGCCTTCTCCGAGACCCACGGGACTCCGGGATTCGACGCCCAACGGCTGGCAGAAGAGATCTCGGGGGACACCGGGATGAGCCGTGGCAGCGCGTTCATCTACCTGGTGATCCTCGACAACCTGGTCGCTGGCAAGCCCAACACCCGCAACATGAAGATGAAAGACCTTGAGTACTACATGGGTCGCATACAGGAAGAGCTCGGCGAGCCCAGCTTCGGCAACGCGTGCGAATCGCTGCGGCAGTCGGTCGAGTACTGGAACAAGCCGCAGTTCGGCAAGTTCGCCGAGAACGTGCAAGGATACCTCAAGAGCATCGGGCGCTAAGGGGCCTTCGGCCGGGGCCGAGTAGCGCTGCGCAATTTCATTATTAGTACTCGCTGGAGTAAGGAGGGCGAACAAGCCCTTACGCAACTGCGCCCTGGAACAGTAAAACGAGGGGAGCAGGCAGCGCCGGACGCTGTAACGCCGTTAAACGGAAGGATGAACAACATGGCAAGCTTCACAGGCACAATCGAGGATTTCGACTGCTTCATAATGCCGCGCATAAGGAACCGCGTGCAGACCGTGTCGAGGCCGCTGAAAGCCCGCGCAAACGGGCGCTGCGAACACTGCGGAGAGAAGAGGACGCTTGAGGCCGCCCACGTCCACGGAAGAGGGCGCAAGGCGATTGTTCGGGAAGTACTGGAAAAGCACCGGGCTGGCGATGAGTACGACATAGCGGACCTTCATGAGTTCGAGGAAGAGGTTATGCGCGCCCACGAGCCCATGGGCGAATGCTTCCTGTTCCTCTGCAGCAACTGTCACCGTGCATACGACTCGGCGGAGCCGCGGAAGGGCGGCGCCGGGAGGGCAGCCGCAGGCTCTCGGCATGCCGCAACGAACGGGTTGCGCAGGGCCATTCACGCGACGGGCGATGGCCTTGCCGATGAGTTCTACGACTTCCTCGCCGAAGAGGGCTACACGGTCAAGACCAGAGGCGGGAACCCGGGCACATGCTACTCGTACAAGAGGGCCGTTGCGCGCGTCTGCAAATGGGAGGGGTGCGGCTGGAACGACTTGCCCGGCCTGATAGGCGATCTGATCCAGGAATACTCCGCCGGCGGCCCGAAAGAGGAGCTCGGCAGGCAATCAAAGAGCACGGTTAAAAACGCCCTGATCGCGCTCGGCAATTTCTGCTCCGCGCGCGGCTTAAAAGAAGCCGACCACGACGATAGGTAGGAGGAACCATGCGTTTCATCGACTACAACGGAAGCGGCGGGCTGGACCCTCAAGATATAGCCACGAGCATCGCCGTTGAAGAGGCGACGCGCGAGGACGAGCCCGCTGAGAAGAGCACGCCGCGGCAGCTTTCCAGCAATGTCGGCTGTGCGACGATGGCGGCGTTCATGGCCCTTCCCATCCTGGCAATACTCTTTGCCCTTTAGCGGCAGTCACCTCCTTTCCGGCGTTGGCCCGGCGCGAATGAAGCAAAATCAAGTTCAGCAAAAAGAAATCCGCCTTGGGACGCATGGGGAACATTACGGGAGCTGGATGTCAAACCCTGTTTTCTATGTGGTAGGCGCCCTTTTGGCGCTGTCTGTGGTACTGGCGGTGCTGTCATTTACGGTGTTCCATATCGCCGCGCTGGGCGTCCTGTTCTCCGTCGCCGCAGCGACGCTGCTGGCCCTGCTGGTCTGGATCACATGGATACGGAAACAGTATGCCTTCGGCGGAGGCGGGATGATGGAGCGGGTGCACAAGACCGTCCTCGCGCATCTTAATTTCGACGGCCAGGGCAGTCTCTTAGAGGTGGGCTGCGGCTCCGGGGCGCTGAGCATCCGGGCGGCGCTGACCTGGCCGGATGCTGAGGTCGCCGGCATCGACTATTGGGGCGCGGCCTACGGCTACGGCCAGGCCATGTGCGAGAAAAACGCCGCAAGCGAGGGCGCGGCGGCCCGGTGCGTATTCAAGCATGGGGACGCGAACAAGCTGGATTTCCCTGATGAGAGTTTCGACGCCGTGGTGAGCAACTATGTCTACTACAATGTAATGGGTGCGGACAAGCAGGCTCTGCTGTTGGAGACCCTGCGGGTGCTGAAAAAAGGCGGCGTGTTCGCCCTCAACGATGAGATGAAGCCCCACATGTACGGGAACATGGAGGCCTTCGCCCAGGAACTGCGGGACATGGGATATGCGGATGTACGGCTCATCGACACGACCCAGGAGGCTTTCGGTTCCCGCCGCCGGGCGGCCATGATGATGCTGGGCGACCCCCGGATGCTGGTGGAGCGGAAGTAAGACGGAGGTTTGTCATGAACTATACATATTGTGAAAGGCTGATGTGGGTTGCCATCGCTCCTGCCGCATTTCGGTATCTGGCAAGGCAGGAGTTGGGATGGGATATTTCTGCGTTGAAGCAGCTCTCTAAGCAGATTTACCGGCAAATGGTATCCCGTACCCCGGACATTGGCTCCATGATGGAAAACCCGTTGCGGGTCTGCCTGACTGGTGGAATTCTATGGCTGTCTATCTATAAGGCGGCAGAAGAAAAAATGAGTGAAAAGTGCTTTGAGGGCATGGTAAGTGCCAGTATGCGTTCTCCTCTGGTTGTGACCGCCTTCCGGGGCAAAGCCAAGACTGCATTTACATTGAAGGCTCAATATAAGCGAGCAGCGACTGCATCTTTGGCGGATGCAGATAGGAACCCCTTTCAGTGGAATGCCGAGGTCATCTTCGGCCGGGATGCAGAGGAATATACGATCCTTTACCACCAGTGCGGTCTGTGTGCCCTGGGCCGACAGGAGGGCCTTCCTCATCTGGTTCCCTATCTATGCGCTCTGGACACGATGTCCGTCGACTGGATGGGTGGGCGGCTCTACCGTACCAAAACGCTGGCTGCCGGCGGTGACTGCTGTGACTTTTATATCTGCAAAAAGGGTTCCCGTTGGGACAAAGAACGGCAGGGAAAATAGAAAAAGGAAGATTTGATGACGCTTGCAGAATTTCGCCGGACTTATCCCGCCGCCACCTTCACGGTCAGCAGCGGGAAACTCTTTACCTATCGCTACTATCAAAATCCCCAGGCCAAAGCCACGCTGGTCCTGCTCACAGGCGGCATTGGGCTGTCCGACCTGTTTTATAAGCACTTTGCCCGGTTCGCCAGGGATTTTTCGGTGCTGACCTTTGACTATCAGCTCCAGTTCGGGGACAACGGCGAGTTTGCCGATGCCGTGGCTGAACTACTCCGCCACCTGAAGGAAAAGGTCTGGCTGGTGGGACAGTCCCTGGGCGGCGTAGTGGCCCAGGTCATCGCCTCCCGCCACCCGGAAGTGGTGGAGGGGCTGGTCCTCTCCAACACCTGCTCGCTGTCCGGCAACATGAGCAAGGCCGGGTATCAGGATCTGATGAAGATAATCGAAAGCCAGCGGAAGTTCAAAAAATGGCTTGCCTTCCTGCCGTTTCCGCTCATCAAGCGGATGATGAGATGGGCGGTGATGAAAAAGAAAACCGATGGCTTTACAGCCCAGGAAAAGGCCGCTATGGAGGAACTGTGCGGCGCTATGATGGAACTGCTCACCAAGCCCTATGAACAGCACATGATTGACTTTCTCTGTGACGCAGAACACTACTTTGGCATGACCCGCAATGATTTTGCCCCGTGGGAGGGGCGGGTGCTGCTGATTTTGTCCGAGGACGACACCACCTTCACCCCAGCCTGCCGGGAGGACCTGATCGCCCTGATGCCAAGTCCCACGGTGGTCACCGACCTGACCGGCGGTCACCTGGCGCTGCTGGTGCGGCTGGATCAATACGCGGATCTGGTGACGGACTTTATCCACCAACACACATTGGATTATTCATATCTGGATTGCCCATGTGGAGAAAGAGAAAACGAGAGTTCCCACTGAACAGTGTTTCCCGCGTGGATCAGGATATGACAAGCCGCCCAAAAGCCGCTTACAGCGAAAGAAAATGCCAAAAAAATCGACCTTTATCCTGACAGCAAATAGCCCTATCTATCCATCACCTAATAGCAAAGAAAACCGCCTATCCCACAGACCGATTAGCTCGGCCATAGGGACAGGCGGTTTGAGTTTCTGAATGCTAACGCACTGCGGATTGTATGTCATTCTTTATTCGAGGTTGTTATTCAGAATGACATTCAAGAAAAACTGAATCCTGAGGTATCGGTGCACCGAACATCTTTGCGTTTCGTTCTACGACGAAATCGACGGAGTGGCGCAGAAGCAGGGAGCGCCGCTCAGCGTCGGAGCGATCTCGGTATATCTCGGAGGAGAGGGCGAAGAGTACGAGGCGCACGTTTCCGAAGGCGCGTCGGCAAGGGGCACGTCGATTACCTTTTCCCCTGACTACTACCGCACCTACCTGCAAAGCAGGTTCGGGAGCGTTGGGGACATGAGAAGAGCCTTCTTGGAAGCCGACGGAAGGCATGACATGCCGGATCTCGTCAACCTGCTCAAGAAGGCTCGAAGCTACAAGGGCACGGGGATGGCGGCGGAGCTCTTCTACGAAGGGGTGATCTCGGAAGTCGTCGCGTTCGTCATGCAGCATTCTTCTTTCTGCCCCAAAGAGCATCGCAGCATACCCCTGACTCGCGAAGACCGCGAAGCCATCGATTTCATCTGCGGATACATTGCCTCGAACCTTGGAGGGGACCTGTCCTGCTCTCGCCTGGCAAACCAGCTCTACATAGGGAAGACAAAGTTGAAAAACCTCTTCAAAACGGCAACGGGACTGTCGCCATCCCACTACGTCGCGCACGAGCGCATGGAAGAGGCCGCTCGCCTGCTTGCCGAAACCGATTTGGCGATAGCGGAAATCGGCGAAAAAGTAGGCTATACCAAGCCGGGTGCATTTACGGAGGCCTTCCGAAGGGACAGGGGCTGCACGCCCACGCAGTTCAGAAAGCAGCGCTGGCATTCAATCCCAGAACGAGAAGAGCGCTCTCGGCTTCGGCCTTCAACCTGACGGCAAGATTCACGTCGCGTGGCGCTTGCTCCACTCGAGGAACTCGCCCCTGAACGTGAAGCGTCCCCCTCTTCCTATCCCTCATCCTCCTCGACGGTAGAGAGTCGTTCCAAGGAAACTCCATCGTAGACCGCGTTCCTGCTCACGCGCGGAAGGATCGCCATCTCCGCCACCGAGTACGTTTTCCGGATTGGTGTGGGACCTTGACGTGAGGGCATCCCGCTGGCTCAACCGCCATGTGTCTACTCTTTTATTAGATATGCCTAACTTTTTGAACACGACAGCTGCGGCGAGCGTTTTCGACAAAGGCTCATGGCGTGTCTTAGTACAGCGGCGTCCCGTACCGGAGTATCGACGCGCTGCCGACGCGATAGCTCCTCCTCGCGCAGGAGTCGCTCGTGTTGCCCTCGATGGTGTGGACGGTCGAGCCGTCGCAGGACTCCACGATGCCTACGTGGTCGGCGCCGCCGTCCCCTCCCCAGTCGAAGAACACGATGTCGCCCGGCTGCGGCTCGTACCCACGGTCATGCCATAGCCCCGCGGACTTGAACCACTGGACCCCCGCCGAGCAGGCGGCGAACTTCGGGACCGCACCGGCCTCGATGTAGCCGCACTCGTTGGCGCACCAGCTCACGAAGCACGCGCACCACTCGACGCGGCCGGAGAACCCGTACCATGACCAGTAGGGCCGCCCGCCGACGTTGCCGATCTGCGAGGCGGCCACCTCGACGATGTCCCCGCTGCCGCCGGTCACCCCGTAGAGGACCGACTGCCACATCGCGGCATGGCGGTCGTCGAGCAGCTGCGCGAGCATGTCCGCCTACTCCGCCGTGAAGCCGTAGGACGACGCCGCCTCGTCCAGGGACCTCGCGGAGAGCGTGACCACGAGCACGCGTGAATCTACCATTGAAACTGCGCCTGCCACCTGGTGCTATAACGTTATACAGAACGTATGTTCTATTACCACTCAGTGACTGATCCAGTACGGGTGCTGCAGATGCGAGTCGCGTCGTACCGCCTAAGGGCTGATTCGCGATTTCGGGAATGACTCAATTGATTCGCGAAACCGCAGGTCGCTCCTTTAATCACTCCCTGATTTCCGCCGGGGTTCGTAGCGGGTGACGTGAAAAGGGGTGATTCAAAGGGTCGGAGAGATGCCTATAGCGCAATCGTCTGGTATTGGCGCGGTGAGGGACTTCTCGCCTCCATCAGTCTAAATCGTCAAGCTCCGAAAGACGTCGAACTAGAGAAAAGGACCTATTTCCCGTCATGGATTGGGTTTACCAGCATGACTAGGACCCTGGTGTAATTGGCTGGATCACCGTTCCGGGAACCGGTATCGACCTACCTGTCCGCCAAGCTCCTTCTTCAGCTCCAGCCTAGTATCTGACTCGCTCCGCTATAAGCGAAAGCCGAAGAGATGCGTCTTAGCCAAGATAATAAGGTTAGCCTTATCCTACTGCATAATTCGTGTGTTATAGTTAGATGTCTCTAACTTTTTGGGGGCGATAGCCATGAACGAACGCAAGGACTTCTGGGACAAGAACGCCGGTCGGTACGACCGTTTCATGCGGAAGGATCGGGCGTCGTATGAGAAGATGTATGGGCTGATCCGGCCGGTGGTGAAAGCAAAAACCGTACTGGAAGTTGCCACCGGCACGGGGCTTATCGCAAAGAGCATCGTGGATGCGGCGGCGCATATCGAGGCTACGGACGCTTCTGCAAAGATGATCCTTGAAGCAAAGCGGGACAATCAATCAGCAAAGCTGCACTTTTCCGTACAAGATATGTTCCGCCTGCCCTATGCACAGAAGTCCTTCGAAGTGGTGATCGCGTCCAACGCGCTTCACATAGTGCCGCATCCGGAAAAGGCCCTGCAAGAAATAAGGCGGGTACTGAAGGACGACGGCGTGCTCATCGCGCCAACCTTCACCCACGCGGGGAACTCGGTTTCCGGCAAGGCAGAAGCCTTTTTCATGAGCATGGCGGGATTTCCCCTCCACAGCAGGTGGACAAGCGAGGAATACCTGCGTTTTCTGCGTCAAAACGGCTGGGCGGTGCAGAAAAGCGCGGTGCTGAAGGCCTCGTTCCCGTTGACCTATGCGGAATGCACGAAATCGGAGGGGCCAGATGTCGTTCTTTGAAAACACCCGCAAGCCCGTGGGCCTCGGCGGAAAACTTATGGTTGCCATGATGAACCTGGGCCACAGCCCTGTGGCGCGGTGGGGACTTCGATTTCTACGACTCGCGCCAAACGCCAAGGTGCTGGATTGCGGCTGCGGCGGCGGGGCGAACATAAAACGGCTGCTGGAAAAATGCCCGCATGGCGTCGTCAAGGGCGTCGACTATTCGCCCGTCAGCGTGGAGAAGGCCAGGAAGCTCAACCGAACTGCAATTCAGGAGGGGCGTTGCGCCGTTCTGCAAGGCAGTGTGGCGGACATGGCGTTTGAGGATAGCTGCTTCGACGCTGCCACGGCCTTCGAGACCGTCTATTTCTGGCCTGATTTGCCCCGATGCTTCCGTGAGGTCTGGCGGACGCTGAAGCCAGGCGGGACAATTCTTATCTGCAACGAGAGCAATGGCGATACGGACAAGGACGAGAGGTGGACGCGGATCATCGGCGGCATGACCATCTACAAGGACATTGAATTGAAGGCGTGCCTGGAGCAGGCGGGTTTTCACGAGGTGCAGATACGCAAAAAGAAAAAGTGGCTCTGCGTCACGGCGCGGAAGTAAGGGCATCGAGCGCGGGCATTTTCGCATCCATCCTGCACATGGCGATAGGCATGACGGCCATAGCGGCTGTGCCGGCGGCAATCATGACAGTTTTTATTCACTGAGGAAGGAGCCTATGAAATGCAAAATTGAGAAAAACACCGTGCAGGAGACGCTGATCCTCCCGCTGTATTCCCGGAAGCTGTGTACGGAGCTGTACCCGAACCTTTACAGGGATGAAACAGCGGTTCGCCTGCTCGACCAGATCGACTACGACTTTTCAGAGGCAGAGAAAAACTCCCGCAGCCTGATGCAGCGCTTTGGTGCGCTGGAGGTGGCCATGCGGCAGGGTGATCTTGCTTTCGAGGTGCGGGATTACCTGAAAGGCCACCCCGATGCGGCGGTGGTCAATCTGGGCTGCGGGCTGGACAACACCGGCAGAACCTGCGACAACGGTAGATGCAAGATCTACAATCTGGACTTCCCGGATGTGATTGCCTTGCGGCAGCAGCTACTGCCCGCCGGGGATCGGGAGCAAAATATCCCCTGCGACCTGAAAGACACCGCATGGTTCGGCAGAATCGATGCCTCCGGCGGGGCGGTGTTCTTTGCCTCCGGGGTGTTCTACTACTTTCTGGCTCAGCAGGTCCGGGAACTGGTACGGGGGATGGCGGACGCTTTCCCCGGCGGTGTGCTGGTCTTTGATGCTGCCAATCGGACGGCAGTGAAGATGATCGCAAAAACATGGCTTAAGACTGCAAAAATCAAGGATGTGGGGGCATATTTTGCGGTTTCGGATGCCGCCAAGGAAATCGGCACGTGGGACAGCCGTCTGCAGGTCACGAGTCGCGGCTATATGCTGGGCTACAACGATTTGAGGGACCCTTCTGTCGGCGGCTTTTTCCGGTTTCTCGCAAGGGTCGGTGACAACGGGATGAAAATGCAAATCGTGAAAATAAGATTTTGAGAGGCGAAAACGAAGCGCATTCACTTTAACGTTGAAGAAGACGGCTTTTACGGCGCATATTGGGCGTGCAAGGACGCACATACAGCAGCGGGCACGGATTCGATTGAAACCGTACCCGCTATCTGATACTATATTATTATATCGAACATCTGTTCTATTCCCACTCGATCGTCGCGGGCGGCTTGGACGTGATGTCATACGCCACACGGTTCACGCCGGGAACCTCCGCCACGATGCGACCGGAAATCCTCGCCAGAACCTCGTACGGCAGTTTCGCCCAGTCGGCCGTCATGGCGTCGCTCGACTCAACGGCGCGCAGGATCACGGGGCGAGCGTACGTGCGCTCGTCGCCCATCACGCCCACGCTCTTGATATCCGGCAGCACGCAGAAGTACTGCCAGCAGCTATGCTCGCTGTTACGCTCGCCCGTCGCTTCGAACAGGCGCGCGTTGTAGGCATCGAGCTCCTCGCGCACGATCGCGTCGGCGTTCTTCAGGATCTCGAGCTTCTCGGGCGTCACCGAGCCGATGATACGAATCGCGAGACCAGGTCCGGGGAACGGCTGGCGGTACACGATGTGCTCAGGCAGGCCGAGCGCCAAGCCAAGCTCACGCACTTCATCCTTGAAGAAATGGTCGAGCGGCTCGATGAGGTCGAAATGCACCCCCTCCGGGAAGGGGATGAGGTTGTGATGGCTCTTGATGGTCGATGCCTTGCCGCCGGTCTTGCGCGCGCCGCTCTCGATGATGTCCGGATAGATGGTGCCCTGCGCCAGGTACTTCACCGGGCGGCCGTCCTCCGCGAGCTGCTGTGCCACCGCGAAGAACTCTTTCCAGAACTGCGTGCCGATAATCCGGCGCTTCTGCTCGGGGTCGGTCACGCCTGCGAGCAGTTCCGCATAGCGCTCCTCGGCATGCACGTGCACGAAATCGACGTCGAACTGCTTGGTGAAGACCTCCTCCACCTGCTCCGGCTCGCCCTTGCGCAGAAGACCATGGTTGATGAACACGCAGGTCATCTGGCGGCCGATGGCACGTGCGCCCAACGCCGCGACCACGCTTGAGTCCACGCCACCCGAAAGCGCCAGGATCACACGGTCGCTGCCAACCTGCTCGCGAATCTGCTCGGTCATAGACTCCGCGAGGTTGTCCATCGTCCAATCCTGCTCAAGGCCGCAGATGTCGAAGAGGAAGTTCGAAAGAATCTGCTGGCCGAACTCCGTGTGGCGCACCTCGGGGTGGAACTGCGTGGAGTAGAGCTTTCGATCGGGGCATTCCATGGACGCCACGGGGCACACGCTCGTGCGCGACGTCACCGCGAAGCCCTCCGGCACGCGCGAGACTGCGTCGCGATGGCTCATCCACACCGTCTGCTCGAGCGGCGTGGCGTTGAAGAGCGCGCTCTCACGTTCACGCTCGATGGTCGCAGGACCGTACTCGCCCACCTCGGAGTGTGCGACCTCGCCGCCGAGCGTCACAGCCATGATCTGGTGACCATAGCAGAAGCCCAGCACCGGTACGCCAAGCTCGAGCACACCGGGATCAATGGACGGCGCGTCCTCGGCGTAGACGGAAGCCGGGCCGCCGGACAGGATAATCGCCGAGGGCCCCAGTGCGCGAACCTCATCGGCCGTGATGTCGCACGGGACGATCTCGGAATACACATGCAGGTCGCGAACGCGACGGGCGATGAGCTGCCCGTACTGCGCGCCGAAATCGAAGACGAGAACCTTCTGCGCCATGAAATGAAACTCCCTCTCTCACGAGCCGGACGCTCCGGGTGTCCCACGCAGACTCGTCGACCCGGAAGAACCCCGCTGCTTCCAGCACTCATTTTCACAAGTGTCCATGATACACACGGGAACCCGCCGCGTCGCGCCCGCGAGACATTCCCCATAAAGTTCGGTGATACAACGCAACGGCTCCCCCAAGAAGCGCTTTCTTCAAAATCGAGGATCGCTCGCCCGCAAACAGACCGCTCGCCCGCAAACGAAAAAAGGGCGAGACCCGTATGGATCTCGCCCTTCGGCGTCAAGCAAACGCAGGCAGGCACTTGGCCTGCGGCGAACTACTTGAGGGAGACGGCAGCGCCGGCCTCCTCGAGCTTCGCCTTGGCGGCCTCGGCGTCCTCCTTCTTGACGCCCTCGAGCACGGCCTTCGGAGCGCTCTCGACGACCTCCTTGGCCTCCTTGAGGCCGAGGCTGGTGAGCTCGCGGACGACCTTGATGACGGCGATCTTGTTGTCGCCGAAGCCCTCGAGCACGACGTCGAACTCGGTCTTCTCCTCCTCAGCGGGAGCGGCGGCAGCGGGGCCAGCCACGACGGCGGCGGGAGCGGCGGCGGAGACACCGAAGGTGTCCTCGATCATCTTGACGAGCTCGGAAGCCTCGAGCAGGGTCATTTCCTTAAGAGCCTCGATGATCTCTTCGTTGGTAAGCTTAGCCATGGTAAGCAATCCTTTCAGTTGCCGTGCGTCTTCGCACGGTAGCGAACGTATCAAGCGGCGCGCAAGCGCGCCGGGGTGCGCGGATACTCCGCGCCGGCTGTTTTACGCAGCCTTCTGCTCGGAGATCTGCTGGACGGTGCGGGCGAGACCGCTCGACACGCCGTTGACGCAGACCGCGATGTCGCGGGCGAAGCCGTTGATGAGGCCAGCGATCTGACCAAGAAGCTGATCCTTCGTAGGCAGGTCGGCGATAGCGTTGACCTCTTCGGCCGTAACCGCCTTGCCCTCGGAGATACCGCCCTTGATCTCGAGAACACCCTTGGACTTCGTGGCGAACTCCTTGAGCGCCTTCGCGGGCTCCACCGGATCCTGCGAGTAGAACACATAGGCGAGCGGGCCAACGAGAATCTCGTCGATCTCCGGCTGCTCCTGGTTCTTGAGCGCAAGACGGGTGAGGTTGTTCTTGTAGACCTTCATCTCGGCGCCGACCTCACGGAGCTGGTGACGCAGCTCCTGCGCCTGCTTCACGGTAAGGCCGTTGTAACCGACGACGAACACGCCGTTGCTGTCTGCGATGTGAGACTCGATCTCGGCAACCTTGTCGACCTTGTACTGCTGTGGCATCTGTTACACCTCCTCGTTACCTTTCCCAGGCACGACCCGCTTTAAGACCTGCGGGGATGTCTTGGAAAAGAAAACCCCCGCGCTGCGAGAGCGACGGGGGCGAGAAGACACATGAGCTATCTGCTCGACCACCTCGGCTGGCGGGTTACCCCATTGAGCCTTGGACTCGCCTCTCGGCAGGCCCGCGGCACCGGCTGTCTCTGGCAGCGGGTTCGTGCGTGAACCAGCGAATAGTATGGCTTGTGGCGAGCCGCTCGTCAAGTGCGCACGAAAGCTTCATGTAACATTACCCCAGGGATTGTTTTACCTCGCGGGAATCTCGCCAGCGACAACACGTCGTGGTTCCAGATGCCCCGATGTAAAATAGCCGTTTAGGTATTTTTCGCATTCGCCTGAAGGGAGCTTTCCGTGGCCTCCGTAACCCGCCGAACCCTGCATTACTTCTGGAGCGTCACGCGCATCCAGCTGCCGATGTTCGTGCTCGATGTCGCGGTCACGCTGGGCTACGTTTTCTTCCTCACGTTCGCGAACCCGCTTATCGTGGGCGCGATCGTCGACCGCGTGGGCGCGGGCGGCGTCGCCGCGGAAGATGTGCTCCCCGTATTCGGCCCCTACATCGCCGCACTCGTCGCGGTGAACGTCGCCGGCCAGGTGTGCAGCAAGCTGCAGGACTATGCCTGCGCCAAGCTCGAGATTCGCGCCGGCTACGAACTCGGACGGCTCGCGTTCGACACGCTGTCCAACCAATCGATGACGTTTCATACCAACCGCTTCGGCGGCGCGCTCGTGAGCTCCACGCAGAAGTTCATATCTGCCTACAGCCTGCTCATGGACAACTTCACCTACTCCGCACTGCCTACCGCCTCGACAGCCGTCCTCACCATCTGCATGCTCGCCCCGCTCGCGCCCGCGTTCGTCGCGATCCTCGTGGTGGTGCTCGCTGCCTACGTGGCGATCGTGTTCAAACTCTACCGCAAGATCCTGCCCATCAATGCCGCCGCGAGCGCAGCGCAAAACCGTCTCTCGGGCGAGCTATCGGATTCGATCACGAACATCCTTGCCGTGAAGACCGCAGGGCGCGAGGCATACGAACAGAGCATCTTCGAAGAGGCGAACCAGGACGTGCGCGCTGCCGATAGCCGACGCATGCGCCGCACGGTGAAGACCGGCGCCGTCACGAGCTCGCTTATCGTGATGATGATGGGACTCGTCGCCGTGTTCATCGCGGGCGGCAACGCGTGGTTCGGCATCTCTGCGGGCACGCTCGTTATGATGTTCACGTACACGAATTCGCTCACCGGCCGCTTCAATATGCTGTCGCAGATGTTCCAGCAGATCAACCGCTCCTTCGGCGAAGCGCACGACCTCACGGTCGCGCTCGACGAGCCGCGCCTCGTGGCAGACGACCCCGATGCCCCCGCGCTCCACGTCACGGCGGGTGCCCTCGACTTCTGCGACGTCGACTTCCACTATGCAGACGCGCGCATCGAAGACGCCGTGTTCCGCGGGTTCAACTTGCACATTCCCGCTGGCCAGCGCGTTGGACTGGTCGGTCGGTCGGGCAGCGGCAAGACGACACTCACCACGCTTCTGTTGCGTCTTGCCGACCTTTCGGGCGGCAGCATCAAGATCGACGGCCAGGACATCGCGCACGTGAGCCAGGTGAGCCTGCGCCAGCATATTGCCTACGTGCCGCAGGAGCCGCTACTCTTCCATCGAACCGTGCGCGAGAACATCGCCTACGGTCGGCCGGACGCCACGGAGAACGAGATACTGCGCGCCGCACGCGAAGCGAATGCCCTCGAGTTCATCGAACGCCTGCCGCGCGGACTCGACACGCAGGTGGGCGAACGCGGCGTGAAGCTCTCCGGCGGACAGCGCCAGCGCATCGCCATCGCGCGCGCCATCCTCATGGACGCACCGATCCTCGTGCTCGACGAGGCCACAAGCGCACTCGACTCCGAAAGCGAGAAGCTCATCCAGGACGCGCTCGAGAACCTCATGCGCGACCGCACGTCGCTCGTCATCGCGCACCGCCTCTCGACCGTGGCCGCACTCGACCGTATCGTGGTCATTCGTGACGGCGAGATCGTGGAGGACGGGCGCCACGCGGACCTCGTGGACGCCGGTGGCGAGTATGCGCAGCTGTGGAGCCGCCAATCCGGCGCGTTCTTGGGAAGCGAGTAACCATGAACGGAGGGCGCGGCGATGGCTTCTTGGAGGCAGGCGAAACCGGCAAAACAAGCGTGCAACGCCGCATCGGCCTAGCGCGCGCCTCGTCGGACAACGGCGCCGCTCTACTGCTTGAAGATTTCCGAAACGCGCTTATCGCCTACACGCGCCTATCGGCGTTTGAGCGAGAACAGCCTGCATATCCGACGTTCGTGACGATAGAGCTCGCAGAGGGCGCGGCGTCCGCGAGCATGCCGCTCGAAGCCGCCGAAGGCACGCGTTTCGATGCGATCGTGCTCGCGCTCGAGCTTCCCGCGCCCGCATGCTGCGAACCTCTTGCCGATACGCTCCGCGCCCTGTCGCAGTCCGGCGCAATCAAGCCGGATACCTGCGTATATGCCATCATCTGCGATCCCGGCACCGATGGCGGAAGCAGCGCCGCGGCGACAGACAAGGCGGCACGCGCCTGCAAGCAGGCTGATGCGCGCTGGTGCGGAGCCGTTGTGGTAACCGATGCGCCCCTCATCCCGCGCCTCGTGCGGGCACCGCGCCTTGGTATGTGGCGGCGGCCGGTCTCGAAGGCGATCGACCGGCTCGTAGCGGCCGTGCGCATGGGCTGCGCGCTGAACGAGCTCGACGCGCTCCTCGGTGTCGACTGCGAACGCGCGAACACGGATAACGTCATCGTCGCCTCGCCCCACCCCATCTGGCGCTTCTTCAATCGAGGATGACGCGCGTCCGCCCAGCCGGCCTATATCATGCTTGGACGAGCAACGGCCGGAGCGCTTCGCTCCAGCGCGCGGTAAGACGATCCGGTGACCATGCTGCATTCGCCGGGCTCGTCGAGGGCAGCACCACGGCCTCGATTCCAACGCTCTCTTGCAGGTAGCGTTTGTAAAGCCGTCCCGCGGTACCGCCGTTGCACACCACAGACCGTACCGGAGCGACGCCGACCACCCGCTCGATACGCGCCGGAACCACGTTCTTGATGCTCGCATCGGAAGAGCCCTTGATATCGCAGCTCTCGATCACGTCCCACAGCGCGATGCCATGACGCAGCAAGAGGGCGCGCTTCGCTTCAATCGATTCCCCGAACGTCGCAACCCGCCCTTCACCCGGCAGCATCTCGCCCTCATTCGGAGGCACCGGCTCGCCTGCACAAGCGGCGATGACCTGCCAGAACCGGTTCTGCGGATTGCCGTAGTAAAACGCGTTCTCGCGCGAGAGCACCGAGGGGAACGAGCCTAGCACGAGCACGCGCGACCGACCGTCGAACACCGGCTCGAAGCCGTGGGAAATATGCTGGTAATCCGAAGCCATCTCGTGCTCCTTTCACACGCGCTGGTGCATAATTTATGCGTGCAATGTGAGGTCGCCCATCTAAACGAAGAGCATCTCGTGTCCCAAAACGACTCATTGAAAACCGTCCCGAATGAATCAAATGAGTCAAGCCGGGGAAGGTACTCCCCCGCTGCCACCATTATGCACGTCCGTCCCCAGAGGAGAAGCCATGGCCAGCCGGTATCTGATCGTTATCGATATGCAAAACGACTTCGTCGACGGTGCCCTCGGCACACCTGAAGCGCAGGCGATTGCACCCGCACTCGTCGATGCCGCCCGCGCCTTCGACGGCGAGCTCCTCTTCACGCTCGACACGCATGGCGATAACTACCTTGAGACGCAGGAAGGCGCACATTTGCCCGTCCCCCATTGCATCAAGGGCACGCCTGGCTGGGAGCTTATCCCCGCACTCGCCGCGCTCCAGCGCGAACGCAATGCGCGCATCTTCGAGAAACCGACCTTCGGCTCAACCGAGCTCGCCCACTACCTCGTGCAGCGCAACACCGAAGAGCCCATCGAGTCCATCGAGCTCGTCGGCGTGTGCACCGATATCTGCGTTGTCTCGAATGCCCTGCTCATCAAAGCCGCGCTACCGGAGGTGCCGGTGAAGGTTGCTCCTGCGCTCTGCGCCGGCGTCACCCCCGAAGCCCACGAAGCCGCCCTCGCCACTATGGCCAGCTGCCAGGTTGAGATGGCTTCATAAGCGAAATTCTGTCAGCCTTCGCGGCGCCGAAGACGCTCTTGCGACCAAATTGGCCAAAAATGAAAGGTTGGTGACACTCTTTCTTGGAAAACGAGGGTGCGCTTCGCCCACCGCCCAGATAGAGGGCACGGTTATCCCAGCTACGGGGAAATCGCACCGTCCTTTCCGCAGGATGAGTGTCACCAACCTTTCATTTTTGACCACAAAGCGCGGGAAGAATTCTGTCTCAGCGCGTTTCACCATGCTGCGGACAACCTGCCACCAAGATCTAGCCCTTTGTCAATGGCATTGGGGGCAGGCCCCATGTCTGATGTCAGGCGAGACCGAGCAGCAGACCCGCAGCATGCACTAAGAACGCCACGATCCACGCGACGCCGCACTGCATGAGCACTACGGCGAACATCATGCGCGTGCCTAACTCGCTGCGTACAGCAGAGACCGCTGCGACGCACGGCGTATAGAGCAGGATAAACGTAAGGAAGGTATACGCGGTAAGCGGCGTGAAGAGCGTCGAGAGCGCGGCCACGGAACCACCCATGAGCACCGTGAGCGTCGCCGCGACGTTCTCCTTCGCGCCGAAGCCAGCCACCACAGCCGCTGCCGCGATCCAGCTTCCGAAGCCGAGTGGCGCAAACAACGGCGCCACGAGTGCGCCGAGCTCCGCGAGCATGCTCTGTGCCTGGTCGCTCACCAGGTTGAATCGAATATCAAACGTCTGCAGGAACCAGATCACCACACTCGCGACGAAGATGATGGTGAACGCCTTGGTCGCAAAGCCTTTCGCCTTATCCCATGCCAGACGAATCGTTGTCTTCGCGCTCGGCAAACGATAATTGGGCAACTCCATTACGAACGGCACCGGATCGCCCTTGAACGCCGTTCCCTTGAGCACGAGCGCTACGAGCACGCCCACGACCATGCCCATGAGATAGAGCGAAATCATGACGAGTGCCGCATGCTCCGGGAAAAACGCCGCGGAAAAGAGCGCGTACACCGGAAGCTTCGCCGAGCAGCTCATGAATGGCGTAAGCATGACCGTCATCTTGCGGTCGTGCTCCGAGGGCAGGGTGCGCGTCGCCATGATGGCGGGCACGCTGCAGCCGAAGCCGATGAGCATGGGCACGAAGCTTCGCCCGGAAAGGCCCAACTTTCGCAGGATCTTGTCCATAACAAACGCCACGCGCGCCATGTATCCGGAGTCCTCGAGAATCGAGAGCAGCAGAAACAGCACTACGATGATCGGCAAAAACGACAGCACGCTGCCCACTCCGGCGAAGATGCCGTCGATGACGAGCGAATGTACCACGGGGTTGAGCCCGAACGCGGTGAGCGCTTGGTCTACCGCCGCGGTAAATGCCGCGATACCCATCTCGAGCACGTCGGATAAGCGCTGTCCCACGGCGTCGAAGGTGATCCAGAACACAAGCGCCATGATGCCGATGAATACCGGGATGGCGGTGTACTTGCCGGTAAGGATCCGGTCCGCGGCAACGGAGCGCAGGTGCTCCACGCTCTCATGCGGCTTCACCACGCTCGCACCGCACACCTCCTCGATGAAGCTAAAGCGCATGTCGGCCAGCGCTGCCATGCGATCCTGCCCGGCTTCCTCCTCCATCTGAGAGATGATGTGCTCAACAGCGTCGAGCTCGTTCTGGTCGAGGGCAAGCGCATCGATGACGAGCCGGTCACCTTCGATGAGCTTCGTCGCGGCGAAGCGAACTGGGATGCGCGCCGCCTCCGCGTGATCGGCAATGAGGTGGCAGATGCCGTGGATGCAGCGGTGGAGCGCGCCGCCGTCCGCTCCATCGGGCGAGCAGAAGTCTACGCGGCCGGGGTGCTCACGGTAGCGCGCCACGTGCAGCGCGTGCTCGGTGAGCTCGCCGATGCCTTCGTTCTTCGCGGCGGAGATGGGCACCACGGGAATGCCAAGCGCTGCCTCGAGCACGTTCACGTCCACTGTGCCGCCGTTTTTCGTAAGCTCGTCCATCATGTTGAGCGCGAGCACCATGGGCCGGTCGAGCTCCATGAGCTGCAAGGTAAGGTAGAGGTTCCGTTCGATGTTCGTGGCGTCCACGATATCGATGATGGCATCCGGCTGCTCTTCCAGGATGAACTGGCGACTTACTACCTCCTCGCTCGTATAGGGCGAAAGCGAGTAGATGCCCGGCAGGTCGGTGATGGTGGCGTTTGCGTGCCCCTTAATCTGGCCGTCCTTGCGGTCCACCGTCACGCCCGGGAAGTTGCCCACATGTTGGTTGGAGCCGGTGAGCTGGTTGAAAAGCGTCGTTTTTCCGCAGTTCTGGTTGCCGGCGAGGGCAAAGCGCAGGGGCGCGGTCTCGGGAAGGGGCGCTGCCCCCTCGCGGCGCGGGCGCGCGGGCTCCTCGCCGAACGCCGGGTGAGCCGCCGTGCTCGCCTGCGGGTTCTTGCGCGGGCAGTCATGGGCGTCGTGCACGCCCGAAAGCGTGATACGTGCGGCGTCCGCCTTGCGCAGCGTGAGCTCGTAGCCGCGCAGACGAATCTCGAGCGGGTCGCCCATGGGGGCGTATTTCATCATGGTGACTTCGGTTCCAGGCGTGAGGCCCATGTCGAAGATATGCTGCCGCAGCGCCGAGTCGTCCGAGTCGACCGATTCGATCACCGCATCTTTGCCAATCTCGAGCTCGTCGAGCTTCATGTATATCCCCTCTATGCAGTATGTGCTGAAGAGATTGTAATGAAGTCTCTTCCGGCGATGCGCATGAAATGCGTTTTTTACGCAGCGGTGTGCAGAAGTCGTTATCTCCCAGAGCATGCCGATGCAGGGGATAGCGGCATTGTCGCTGCCCCAAAAGCGCCGCGCTCGGACGTCGCTGAGCGATCACCGCGGCTGTCGATGCGAACCTTCTGCCGACAGCTATCTCCCAAAATATGCAAATCCAGGCAGTAAGGCGGCCTGCGGGTGGCCTTATCTCCCAAAATATGTAAATCCGGGCAGTAAGGCGGCCACAAGAGTTGACTGGGGTTGGGGAGGCTCGTCGGGGACACGCTCCCCCAACCAACCCCCTACAGCAGCAGACGCTCGCAGGCGCGGCACGTGAGCCAAGCATAGGCCGCCATGAGTACCAGAGTGAAGCCGAGAACATCGGCCACGATGAGCACGAACGAGGCGCTGCCGAACGCGAACGCGAGAAACCCTACAAGCATGAGGCCGAACACATCGTGCACAAGTGCGAACGCAAGCGGCGCGCCGAAACAAAGCCCTACCTGGCGGCGCAGAGAGGAGACGGCCATCGCGCGGTCGCAGCCAAGCTCACGCAGGATCTCGTAGGAGCGCCGTGCATCCGCCGCTCCAGAGAGTTGCTGCAGCGCCAAGATCGCCGCCGCCGTGACAAGAAACGCCGCACCGTAGAAGATGCCCACGTAGCCGATGGGAGCAAGCGCCGCCGCGGAGTCCGCGAGCTCGGCGGAACCACGCATCCCCACGCTGAAGACAAAGCCCGCGCACATCATGCACACAGCGGCAGCGATGAGCACGCACACGCAGGAGAGCGCGGCCGAGGTGCTCGAAATGCGCGCGCTCACCTGACGAACGGCGAAGAGTCGAAGCCCATCCCAGTAGCGCTCCTCGCGTCGACGCTCTCGCTCGCCCCAGCGCCATGCAAGCGCGCGCATCACAAGGAGCGTCGCCCCGAATGCTGCGAACCCCATGGGGATGATGAACACGATGAAGTACATAGGTTGCAGCACGCAACTCCCCCACACCACGGCGAGGAGCGGCACCGCGAGCACAAGCTGCCAGCGCGACGCAGTACGTGTGGCGCCAAGCAGGCGCTCCGGCGCGCGCTCGGCCTGCATGAGCTCCACGAGCGGGCGTCGCAGCACGTCGCGCACGCAGGCGACGGCACCAAGCCCCGCGATAGCGGCAAACGAGCCCGCCGTCCACGCAGCGGCTCCGGGCAAGAACGCCATGCGCGGCGTCCATGGCGCGTCGAACACGAAGGCGGCGACGGCACCGAATGCCGGCGAGAGCACGACGCCGAGGGCGAGCCCCGTCGCGAGCGCCGCAGCCCCCACGAGACCGCCCTCAAGCGCGAGCACGGCAGCGATGCTCCCGCGCCCCATACCCACGAGCGCGTAGAGTCCGAACTCCCGCTTGCGGCGTCGCACGATAAAGCGGTTCGCGTACGCCACAAGAAAGATGAACACGATCACGACGAAGATTGAGAACGCCTCGAGCACGCTCCCGATCTGCCCGTAGACGGCTCGCTGATCGGCGGTGAGGTCGAGTGCAAGCAGATAGTCGCCCGACGCGATGAACGAGTAGAGCAAACACGCCGCGAGCGCGAGCGTCGCGAAGTACACCGAGTAGTCGCGCACGCTCCGCCGCACGTTACCCCATGCCAGCTTGAGATACATCCCAACCTCCCACGTGAGAATCTGAGCCCTGGATTCAGGTTCTCACGCACGGACAGCGGGTGCCATCGATTTGGCTTACGCGCATCTTACGGTTTTGAAAGGTTGACCGGCGGGTGCCATCCCCGCGCCCTCGAGCACGCCACGCCGCGTGCCTGCTATCATAAGGGGTTGCATGTGCACAGAAAGTATCGAGGGAGCACCGCATGAACCGCACCAAGATCGCCCAGCTCTATACCCAAGCCGAACAACTCGGCGGGCAGAGCGTCACCGTCGCCGGCTGGATCAAGTCCGTCCGCGACATGAAGAACTTCGGCTTCGTCACCGTGAACGACGGCAGCTGCTTCCGCGATCTGCAGATCGTCATGAACCGCGAGACGCTCGCCAACTACGACGACATCGCGCATCAAAACGTCTCCGCCGCCATCGTCGCCACAGGCGAGCTCAAGCTCACGCCCGACGCGCCGCAACCCTTCGAGCTCACCGCCGAGACCATCGAGGTCGTGGGCGCCTCTGCCCCGGATTACCCGCTGCAGAAGAAGCGCGCCACCGTCGAGTTCCTGCGCACGCAGCAGCACCTGCGCCCACGCACGAACCTCTTCCGCGCCGTCTTCCGCGTGCGCAGCGTCGCGGCCGCGGCCATCCACCGCTTCTTCCAGGAGCGCGGCTTCGTGTACGTGAACACGCCCATCATCACGACCTCGGACTGCGAGGGTGCGGGCGAGATGTTCCATGTGACGACCTTCGACCCCGCGACCGCTCCGCGCGTGACCGAGGAGCAGGCCTCCGCCTCGAACGGCGAGCTCACCGCCGGCGAGGTTGATTGGAGCCAGGACTTCTTCGGCAAGCCCGCGTCGCTCACCGTCTCCGGCCAGCTCAACGCCGAGAACTTCGCCATGGCCTTCGGCGACGTCTACACCTTCGGCCCCACGTTCCGCGCGGAGAACTCCAACACCACGCGTCACGCCGCCGAGTTTTGGATGATCGAGCCCGAGATCGCGTTCGCAGACCTCGAGGACGACATGAACCTTGCCGAGGACATGCTGAAGTACGTGATCCGCGACGTGCAGGCACGCTGTGCAGACGAGCTCAACATGCTGAACAAGTTCGTCGACAAGGGCCTCATCGAGCGCCTCGAGCATGTGGCGAGCGCCGACTTCGCCCGCGTGACCTACACCGAGGCGATTGAGATCCTGGAGCAGGCAGTCGCCGCCGGGCAGCACTTCGACTATCCCGTGAGCTGGGGCATCGACCTGCAAACGGAGCACGAGCGCTTCCTCACCGAGCAGCACTTCAAGCGCCCGACGTTCGTCACGGACTACCCCGCCGAGATCAAAGCGTTCTACATGCGCCTGAACGACGACGGCAAAACCGTCGCTGCGGCGGACTGCCTCGTGCCGGGCATTGGCGAGATCATCGGCGGCAGCCAGCGCGAGGAGCGCCTCGATGTGCTCGAGCGCCGCATCGCCGAGCTCGGCATGGATGCGAGCCAGTATAAGTACTACCTCGACCTGCGTCGCTACGGCACCTGCCCGCACGCGGGCTTCGGCCTGGGCTTCGAGCGCCTCGTGATGTACCTCACCGGCGTGGGCAACATCCGCGACGTCATCCCTCACCCCAGGACCGTGGGCAACGCCGACTTTTAAACCCTTCTCAACCAAGGCGTCCTTCCCAGGCACCAAACCTCACCGTTCCAGCGCACTCGCATGGCTCTCGGGTCCATGCGGGGGCGCTTCCCAATTGGTCTTCGGAGCTTGGGAAGGGTATCGCCATTGTTGAAATGAGCCGTTCGTATATGCGCTTCGAGGCAATCTGGCGCGCCGTGGCGGATTGTTTGCCTTGTTGAATAGATGCCGAACGAGCGCCCTTCGAAAGCCCGGTTCCCTTGCTGGGCGATCCTTGTTTTCCCTCGTTTTGCAAGGTTTTGGCAAGGTTCGCAACCATGTTGAAAGTATCGCCTGCCGTCCGCCGAGCGAGACGCGCCGTTCGGCGGGAGATTTCGCCGCTTGCTCCCCGCTCGCATAGGCTCACGTTCACCCATCTTATCGCGAAGGGATACGAACGTGAACGAAGATATCGCCGCACTGCCGCCAGCCCGCACGAAGCCGAATGAAGAAGGCGCCCCCGTCACGGGGACTGCACCGATCGAGCCTCCTGCCATCCGCGGCAACGCCATACCGAGCTGCGTGAGAACGCTGCTCATTCTCAAGCTGCTCATGGATCGCACCGACGCACACACGCGCCTCACCTCGACACAAATCAAAAGCCTGCTCGCCGATCCCGACGATCCCGCGGTGCCTGCGATCAACGTGCGACGCACCGCCATTCGCGCGTCGATTGACACGCTGCGCTCCGCAGGCATCGCCATCGCCGCGAACCCGCGAACCGGCTACGCCCTCGTCGAGCATCCGCTGGGAAACCGCGATGCGGAGCTCATCGTGCGCGCGCTCGCAAGCAGCCGCCTGCTCAGCGCGAAGCAACGAGCGCATCTCATCGAATGCGTGCTTCGCCTCACCACGCCAACGCAGCGCTCCGCCGCCCGCCGGCACCTCGGTATGGATGGCACGGATGCAAACGTCTGCACGCCCGATGAAGCGCAGGTCTGGCGAACGTACCGGCTCGAACAGCCCGACGTGCTCGTGCGAACAGCCCTGGAAAGCGAGACGCCCGTTGCGTTCGAGCTTGCTCAACGAGAGCCCCCAGAAGAGCAAGGCAAGGCTCGGCGCCGCGAGAAGCCCCGAGGATTCGGACGGCGGCACCGCATCCGGCCGACGAGCCTCTTCGAGTCGGGCGGCATCGCCTATGTGCAGGGCATCTCCCTCGATACCGACACCGACGGCATCAACATCGCCCGCACGATCCGCCTCGACCGCATGGCCAACCTCGCGCTCTTAGATGAAAGCAGCGCTCTGCACTTCGCCTTCGGTGCCGCAACGTTAACAATTCGTGACGCGCAAAGCCCGAAGAAGCCTCCGCAAACTACGGTCGTATGATGGGAAAATCTCCCACACTCGGGAGGTTCTCATATATCCATGGGGCAAGACGCCGCCCAACCGCCGCGCCACGCCCCCTGCATGTCGGAGGGACCTATGAACCAACCAGCCATCAGCCGCCGCGGCCTTATCGCCTCCCTCGCCGCCGCCGGTGCGCTCCCGCTCGCCGCGTGCGGCGGCACTGAAACCGCCGAGGGCGAGGGCAGCACAGCGGGCAGTGCGCCGTCAACAGCAGAGGGCGCCTACAAGATCGGTATTTTGCAGCTCACGCAGCATGCCGCGCTCGACCAGACGAACGAGGGCTTCATCGCCGCGCTCGACGAGGCGGGCATCGACTACGAGCCGGACCAGCAGAACGCATCGAACGACCAGACGGCCTGCCAGACCATCGCACAGACGTTCGTGAACGGCGCCTGCGACCTCATCTTCGCCATCGGCACGCCCGCTGCGCAGGCGGTCGCTGCAGCCACGCAGGACATCCCCATCGTGGGTTCCGCCATCACCGATTTCGAATCCGTCGGCCTCGTCGAATCGAACGATGCTCCCGGCGGCAACGTCACCGGTAGCTCCGACATGACGCCCGTCGCAGATCAGATCGCGCTCCTGCAGGAGCTCGTGCCCAACGCCCAGAACGTCGGCATCCTGTATTGCACGGCCGAGGAGAACTCGCGCATCCAGGCGGAGCTCGCCGTCGAGACCTGCAACGAGGCGGGTCTCACGCCGAACGAGCAGACCGTATCGAGCTCGAACGAGATCCAGAGCGTCGTGGAAACGATGGTCGGCCAGGTCGACGTCATCTATGCACCCACCGACAACACCATCGCCGCCGCCATGGCACAGGTTTCTTCCATCGCCGACGAGGCGAGCATCCCCACCATCGTGGGCTGCGACACCATGGTCGAAGATGGCGGCACCGCCTCGTACAGCATCAACTATTTCGACCTCGGCCATAAGGCGGGCGAGATGGCGCTCCAGATCCTCACCGAGGGCGCAAGCCCCGCGGACATGCCCATCGAGTACCTCGATGCGAGCGAGTGCACGCTCATCGCGAACCAGGCTTCGGCCGATGCCTGCGGCGTCGACCTGAGCATCCTCGACGACCCCGAGCTCGTCTAACCCCTGACATTGGAGACAACCCCCAATGTCCCGCCAAAGGGGACAGTCCCTTTTGGCATGTCGAACCCGTCCCTATCCACACGCACGGAACAGGAGAGCACCATGGGACACGCAAACATCAGCCGTCGTAGCTTCACCGCCGGACTCGCCGGAGCGGGCGCACTCGCGCTCGGAACGCTCGGCATCGCCGGATGCTCGAACGAAGGGGGCACAGGTTCCGCCGGATCGGACACTGCCGATAAGACGTACAAGATCGGCATTCTGCAGCTCACGCAGCATTCCGCGCTCGATGCCGCGAACGAGGGCTTCATCGCCGCACTCGACGATTCCGGCATCGCCTATGAGCCGGACCAGCAGAACGCTAGCAACGATCAGAACGCCTGCCAGACCATCGCGCAGACGTTCGCGAACGATGGTTGCGACCTCATCCTCGCCATCGCGACGCCCGCGGCGCAGGCTGCCGTGGCGGCAACGGGCGACATCCCCATCATCGGCACCGCGATCACCGATTTCGCCGCATCTGGCCTCGTCGATTCGAACGACGCCCCGGGCGGCAACCTTACCGGCACCTCCGATATGAACCCGGTAGCCGACCAGATCGCCCTGCTCGAGGAACTAGTGCCGGAGGCAGCGCACGTTGGCCTGCTCTTCTGCACCGCCGAGAGCAACTCCGAAATCCAGATTGCCATGGCAGAGGAAGAGCTCGACGCCGCGGGCATCGAGCACGAGCGCTTCACCGTGTCGAGCTCGAACGAGATCCAGAGCGTTGTGGAGACGATGGTCGGCCAGGTGGACGCCATCTACACGCCCACGGACAACACCATCGCTGCCGCGATGACGCAGGTGGCAGACATCGCCAACGAAGCGGGCGTCCCCACGATCTGCGGCGAGGTGGGCATGGTTGAGGCAGGCGGTCTCGCGTCCGTGTCCATCAACTACTACGAGCTCGGCTATCGCGCAGGCGAGATGGCCGTTGAGATTCTCACCGAGGGTGCGAACCCCGCGGAGATGCCTATCGAAACCATGAGCGCCGACGAATGCGACTTGGTGTACAACCAGGCCACTGCCGACGAAATCGGCGTCGACGTCTCCATGCTCGCAGACGAGGGCGGCGAGGACGTCTCGGCGTAAACGCCTCCGGTTCGACGCGGATACGTTACTTCACCCCAGGGGTTTTTACATCCAATTCCAAATGTAATAGCCCATGGGGTGAATCTTCATTCCCGCCCACCGTTTCAGAACCATTACAGGCCATGCCGCGTGCAACGGTGCATGCATAACGTGATACACTTTCCGCGTAATTTATGCAGGGAGTTCTTGCAGCGGCCCCGGCGAGCGATCTCGCCGGGGTTCGTTTGGCAATAGAGAAGGAGGAAGCTTATGGGACTCGCCATGCTTGGCGCCGTCTCGCAGGGCATTCTCTGGGGCATCATGGTGCTCGGCGTCTACATCACCTATAAGCTGCTCGATATCGCAGACCTCACCGTCGACGGCAGCTTCGCGCTCGGCGGCAGCGTGTGCGCGGTGCTCGTCGTGGGCGGTATGGACCCGGTGCTCGCCATCATCGCCGCCATGCTCGCAGGCATGCTCGCAGGCGCCGTAACGGGATTCCTCCACACGGTGTTCGAAATCCCCGCCATCCTTGCCGGCATCCTCACGCAGATTGCGCTCTGGTCCGTGAACCTGCGCATCATGGGCAAGTCGAATACACCGCTTTTGCGCGTGGACACGCTCTTCTCCACCGTGACGGACGCGACCGGCCTCCCACAGAACGTCGCATCGATCCTCGTCGGTCTCACATTCGCCGTTCTCATCATCGTCGCACTCTACTGGTTCTTCGGCACCGAGATCGGCTCGGCGTGCCGTGCGACGGGCAACAACGAGGCCATGGTACGCGCTCTGGGCGTGAACACCAAAGTCACGAAGATGATCGCACTTACGCTCTCCAACGGCCTCGTCGGCCTTTCGGGCGGACTTGTATGCGAAAGCCAGAGCTATGCGGATATCGGCATGGGCACCGGCGCCATCGTGATCGGGCTTGCTGCCATCGTGATCGGCGAGGTGCTTGGCCGCCTCGTGCCCGGGCAGCTGCGCGCCTTCGGCAGCCGTCTCACAGCCGCCGTGGTGGGATCGATCGTGTACTTCCTCATCCGTGCCATCGTGCTCCAGCTGGGTATGGACGCGAACGACATGAAGCTCATCTCTGCCGTCATCGTGGCACTCGCGCTCTGCGTGCCGGTGGTATGGGAGAAATACCAGCTCAGGCGCGCTTACAGTAAGACGTTGAAAGCCGCGCCCGTCGCAGACGGCGCCACTTCCGAAGGGGGGCGCTAGCGCATGCTTACCATGAGCCACGTCTCCAAGACGTTCAACGCTGGCACCATCAACGAGAAGCGCGCCCTCGTCGACTGCAACCTGCACCTCGCGCCTGGCGACTTTGTCACCATCATCGGCGGCAACGGTGCGGGCAAGTCGACCCTCATGAACATGATCGCCGGCGTCTACCCCATCGACGCGGGCACCATCACGCTCGATGGCATGAACATCTCACGCCTTTCTGAACCTGCGCGCGCCAAGTACCTCGGCCGCGTGTTCCAAGATCCCATGATGGGCACCGCCGCAGACATGCAGATCATCGAGAACCTCGCTATGGCGAAGCGCCGCGGCAAGACCCGCACGCTCGCTTGGGGCGTCACGCGCGCAGAGAAGGACGAGTACACCGATCGCCTGCGCGAACTGGGGCTCGGCCTCGAGAAGCGCCTCACAAGCAAGGTGGGACTGCTCTCGGGCGGCCAGCGCCAGGCGCTCACGCTCCTCATGGCAACGCTCTCCGAGCCCAAACTTCTGCTGCTCGACGAGCACACAGCGGCGCTCGATCCCAAAACGGCGGCGAAGGTGCTCAATCTCACCGAGCAGATCGTAGGTGAGCACCAGCTCACCACGCTCATGGTCACGCACAACATGAACGACGCCATCCGCTTGGGCAACCGACTCATCATGATGCACGAAGGCCGCATCATCTACGATGTGCAAGGCGAAGAGAAGGCGGCGCTCACCGTGGCCGACCTGCTACAGAAATTCGAGGAAGTTTCGGGCGGCGAGCTCGCAAACGACCGCATGCTGCTGAACTAGCACTCATGGGAGCCTGAATCCGTGACGGAAGCGCCGTCTGGGATTCAGACTCCCTTTAGATGCTCGCTTATTCCCCGCCGAAGATCTCCATGATGTCGCCGAGGGCGGACATGGGGCTCTTCTTTTTCTTGTGCTCCTTGTAGTACTTCTCGTCGTACCGGCGGTCGCGGTCGTCGTAAGGACCCAGGTCGTCCCGGCGCGCCTCGCTGTGGTAACGCTCCTCCTCGCGATAGCTCTCGCGCGCGCCGCGGGCGCGGTCGACGATCTTGTCGAGCTCACCGCGATCGAGCCAGATGCCGCGACATTCTGGACAATAATCGATCTCGACGCCGTTCTTCTCGCTCATAAGCAGCGTGACGTCCTTGCACACGGGGCACTTCATGATAGCTCCTTCATGATCGCCGGCGTAAACACGCACCGGCGGCTGGCATTGTTCGCCTTATACCCCGCACGCAAGGGTTTCTGTCCGGCCCTTAGGCCGATTTGTCACCAACAGGCGGCATGAGCAGCATCGATATGCAGGTCGGCGCCGTAGAAGGCCGAGAGCGCCCGCTCCGCGAGCGTCACATCGCGCACGCCCGCCGTCTCGTAGGCGGAATGCATCGCGAGCTGCGCGCAACCCACATCGACGGCATGCATGCTCGCCTGCACATTCGAAAGGTTGCCGAGCGTCGACCCGCCAGCCATATCGCTGCGGTTCGCGTAGGTCTGCACGGGCACGCCGGCACGCTCGCACAGCCCCACAAAGACGGCGCGGCTGAAGGCGTCCGTGCAGTAATGCTGGTTCGCCGCTTCCTTGATCACGATGCCGCCGTTCATGACGCAGTGGTTCGCGGCATCGTACAGATCCGGACGGTTGGGATGCACCGCATGAGCGTTGTCGCAGCTCACGAGCATGGACTTCGCGAGCGCCCGGCGATAGTCGTCCACGCCGAGTCCGAGCGCCGAGGTCAGCCGGGTAAGCACATCCAGCAAAAACGTCGACATGGCGCCCTGCTTGGTACCAGACCCCACCTCTTCGTTATCGAAGCAGCACCACACGGTGACGGCACCATCGTTTTTCGCAGAAAGAAACGCACGCAGCGACATGAACGCGCACATGAGGTCATCGAGCTTAGCGGAAGAGACGAACTCGCTCGCCGCACCCCACACGCGACCGGGCACGCGGTTCACGAGGAACAGGTCGAAGCCGAGCATATCGGTCGCAGCGGCCCCGGCTTCGCGGGCGATATACTCCTCGAAGTCGCCTGCCTCGAGCTCACCAGCCGAGACCAGTGGGAAGAGGTCGCGCGCACGGTTGGGCGAAAACGCCTTGTTCTGATCGCGGTCGAGATGGATCGCGACGCTTGGAATGAGTGCCAGGTCGCAATCGAGTGCGATGAGCCGGCTCTCGACGCCGTTAGCCGTGCGCACGAGCACGCGGCCGGCTAGGGAGAGCGGACGATCGAACCAGGTGTAGTCGAGCATGCCGCCATAGGCTTCCACCGCAAGGCGACGCGCGCCGCCGGGGCCATCAAGCTCGGGAACGGCCTTCAGCTTGAACGTGGGGGAATCGGTGTGCGACGCCGCGATCTGGAAGTGATAGGAATCCGCACTTGCCGCGTGCTTTCCTACCGAGAACGCAATGACACTCGAGCCGTTGCGCTCCACATAGTACCGGCCACCGGCCTCGAGCCGCCAAGCTTCGCCCTCGGCAAGCCGCGCAAACCCCGCCGCCTCGAGGCGCTCGCACGCGGTCGACGCCGTGTGGAACATGCTCGGACACGCCGCGATGAACTCGACGAGCTCTTCTGCCGCTTGCTTTTCCTCTGCCGATACCATGTGCTCTCCCCTTCCGCATCAACGTGACAACCTGAGTTCTAGACTCAGACTGTCGCCCTCACATTAGACGAGCTTGCCAGCGCAGTGGTCGATACCATGCTGCACGAGTTCGGCCGTCCAACCGGACAGGCGCTTCGTGCGGCTCACGAGGTTGCCGTTCGAGATGACCTGGTAGCCCACAGAAATCATCTGGAAGCGCTTGACCTCGCTCACTTCTTCGAGCGAAAGACAGCTCTCCTGCGTCTGGTAGGGCTGCGCCGCCATCTTGATCTTCGGATTGAACATGACGGCGATACGGCCGTTGTCCTCATACGCGATAATCGCCTTGTTCGACCCGATCTGGTTCGCCGCCAAGCACACGCAATCCTCGAGCGACTCGATGGTGTCACGCAGGTCTTCCGCCACCTCCGCGTCCTCGGCCGTCGCCGGCTCGGCGGGCTTGCTCAGAAAGTCGCGATCCTTCACGATGTCCTTGATCATGGAAATCCTTTCTATCAATGGATTGAGGCGAGCACATCCCCAAATATCCTACGCGATACCCAGCATATCGCAGAGGGTGAGCATGTAGATCTCTGCAGCGTGCACCACATCCTCTACATCGACATCCTCGTTGTAGCCATGGATGCCGTCGTTGTTCGCAGGGCCGAACTGCACCGTCGGGCAGCCCAGGAGGCGGTAGTTGGCCGCGTCGCTCGACGCCCACTGGTACGCGGGCAGGCACTCCTCGCCCCACACGGCCTCGATATTCTTCTTCAAGCTCGTTACGAGCGTGCAGGTATCGCTCGTCACGTTGCCCTCGGTGATCCACTCGTACTCAGCCTCGACGCCCTCGACGCCGCTCTTGGCGATGACCTCGTCCACCGCGGCAACGACCTCGTCATGATCTGTCCCGAAGGGCAG
Organism: uncultured Collinsella sp.; assembly: GCA_900538305.1. Classification (GTDB taxonomy): domain Bacteria; phylum Actinomycetota; class Coriobacteriia; order Coriobacteriales; family Coriobacteriaceae; genus Enorma. The sequence continues at coordinate 18,664 of UPXY01000011.1, read as the reverse complement.
GCGCACGTCGACATAAGCCTTTGCGATATCGGGCACCTGGTTGATCTTCGCGCCACCCTCGATGATGCCCACGTTGCACGAGATGTGGTCGATCACGTTGCCCACGCCGGGCGTGGGAATGGAACGCTCCGCGATGGTGCGCGAATTCGCCACGGCGCGCGCGTGCTCCGGCAGAAAATGGCCGGGCACCTTGATGATCTCGTCGATGTTCACGAGCACGCGGGAAAGCTTCACGATGGCGTTATCGCCCTTGTAGTTGTTCGTCGCGCCGTGCCCCGGCGTACCATGGGCGATGAGCGTGAGATGCAGGATGCCCTTCTGGCCGATTTCGATCGTGTCGTGCCCCGTGGGCTCGCCCACCATGACCGCATTCGCGCCGTCGGCATAGCCGTGTTCGCAGAACCACTTGGTGCCCGAGCCAGCGATCTCCTCGTCGCACACCATATGCAGGCGGATATCGCCCTTGAGCTCGCAGCCGCTCTTACGGAGCAGTGCCATGCTGAAGAGCAGCACCGCGAGACCGCACTTCATGTCGGACGTACCGCGCCCGTGGATCTTGCCGTCATAGACCTCGCCGCCGAACGGGTCGAAGTCCCAGCCAGAGCGCTCACCCACCGGGATCACGTCGACGTGGCCGTTGAGCACCACGCGGAAGCCACCCTCCGGGTCGCCCATCTGGGCTAGCACCATCGGGTACTCTTCACCCGCATCGCCAATCAGACGCTCGAAGGGGATGTCGGCGGCCTCGAGATACTCCTCGACGAAGCGCACCGCGGGCTCCTGGCTGTCGATGGGGCTTTGGTTCTTGATCTTGATGAGATCGCAGCACAGCTTGATGAGCTCGTCCTTGCGCGCCAGCACCTCCTGGTGCAGCTGCTCCTTCGTCATGGTCACGATGCGATCCTTCCTTCTTGCTCGAAACCTTCTCAACGTCGTTGCGGGCGCGTCGCAGCTCCTGCCGCGTCCGCGCCCGCAACGCTTCATCTACTCCTCGGTCGCGCCTCTGTGTGCAACGACGTCGTGGTAGCGAAAGCACGCCACCTGGTGCCCAGGCTCGACCTCGGCGAGCGCAGGTCGCTCGGTGCGACAGCGCTCCTCGGCAAACGGGCAGCGGCCGGCGAGCGGGCAGCCCATCTGCTCGCCCACGGGACTGGCGATCTCGCCCTTGAGCTTGATCTCGTCCGTCTTCTGGAAGGGGCTCTCCGGCGGCACAGCGGAAAGCAGCGCCTGCGTATAGGGATGCAGCGGGTTCTCGTACACCTGATGTGCCGGACAAAGCTCCACCACACGACCAAGGTACATGATCGCGATGCGATCCGAGATGTGCTTGATCACGGAAAGATCGTGGCTGATGAAGATGTAGGTGAGGCCGCGATCGCGCTGCAGGCGGCGGAAGAGGTTGAGCACCTGCGCCTGAATGGACACGTCGAGCGCGGAAACCGGCTCGTCGCACACGATGATCTTGGGGTCGAGCACGAGAGCGCGCGCCACGTTGATGCGCTGGCGCTGGCCGCCGGAAAACTCGTGCGGGTAGCGCTCCATGTGCTGCACGTCGAGGCCGACCTCCTTCATGAGGCCGAACGCGATGCGTTCACGCTCCTTCGCATCCTTGGCAAGGCCGTAGATGCGAAGCGGCTCCTCGATAGCGCGAAGCGCCGTGAAGCGCGGGTCGAGCGAGGAATACGAATCCTGGAACACCATCTGGATGTTCTTACGCATGGCCTTGAGCTCGGCACCCTTAAGACCGGTGATGTCCTGCCCGTCGTAGAGGATTCTGCCGGAAGTCGCACGGTGCAGCTGCACCACGCAGCGGCCGAGCGTGGACTTGCCGCAGCCCGATTCACCGATAATGCCGAGCGTCTCGCCCTCGTACACGTCGAGCGACACGTCGGACAGCGCATGCAGCACCTTCGGTTTATCGAAGAGGCCGTCGCCGCGGAGCTTGAAGTCCTTGCAGAGGTTGCGGATGGACAGGATCGGCTTGCGCGCGCCCGCCGCTTCCTCAGCCGGTGCGGCGGATGCCGACTCGGGCGCCACCACGCCCGCATGTTCCATGGCTTCGCTCATCGCGCGCCCCCTTCCCTCACGAGGCCGCCCTTACCATCCTGCAGGTGACACGCTACGATGTGCCCGGGCGCTACCTCGCGGACGGGCGGCACCTCGCGGCTGCAGATCTCGGTCGCATACGGGCAGCGATTGCAGAAGTTGCAGCACTCACCCGTGAGGCGCAAATCGGGCGGAACGCCCGGAATGGTCTTCAAATCCTCGTTCTCGTTATCCGAGAGCTTGGGCATGGAATCCAGAAGACCCCAGGTGTAGGGGTGCAACGGGTTCGCATAGAGCTCCTCGGTGGACGCGTGCTCCACGGTGCGCCCCGCATACATGACCATAACCTCGTCGGCCATCTTCCACACGATACCGAGGTTGTGCGTGATCAAGAGGATCGCCGTGCCGAACGTGTCCTGCAGGCTCTTCAGCAGATCGAGCACCTGCGACTGCACGGTCACGTCGAGCGCCGTGGTGGGCTCGTCGGCAATGATGAACTTCGGCTTCAAGCTCATGGCCATGGCGATGATCACGCGCTGGCACATGCCGCCGGAAAGCTCATAGGGGTAGGAATCCATGCGGCGCTCGGGCTCGGGGATGCCCACGAGGCGCAGCATCTCGATAGCGCGCTCGCGCGCCTCGGCCTTCGAGATGTTCTCGTGCGCCCGGATGAGCTCAATCATCTGGCTACCCACCTTGAACACCGGATCGAGCGACGTCATGGGATCCTGGTAGATCATGGCGATGTCTTTGCCGCGCAGCGCCAGAAGCTCGCGCATGTCGATATGCACCATGTCCTTGCCGTCGAACGTGATGGTACCGCCCTCGATCTTGCCCGTCTTGGGTAGCAGACGGATCACCGAGGACGCGGTGACGCTCTTACCCGAACCCGATTCGCCCACGATGCCGAGGGTCTTGCCGCGATCGAGGGTAAAGCTCACACCGTCCACCGCGCGGGCGATACCCGCAGAGGTATGGAAATACGTCTTGAGGTCGCGCACCTCGAGAAGGTGCTCGCTCGTGGCGGCCGTGGTCGCCGCTTCCGTGGTCTCAGCCATGGCACGCCCTCCTTACTGCTTCTGCTTAGGGTCGAACACGTCACGGATGCCGTCGCCCAGAAGGTTGAAGCCGAGCACCGTGAGCAGGATGAAGATGCCGGAGATCGTGGCGATGTGCGGCGCGCCCTGCAAACAGGTGCGACCGCCGGCAAGGATGTTGCCCCACGAGGGATCAGGCGGGGTGATGCCGATGCCCAAAAACGAAAGCGATGCCTCGGAGATGATCGAGCTTGCGACGTTCAGCGTGAAGTACACGATGATAGGCGAGATGGCGTTCGGCAGAATGTGCGCGAAGAGGATGCGCAACGGGCTTGCGCCCAGCACGCGCTCCGCGTTGCAGTACTCCTCGGTCTTCACGATATGCACCTGTCCGCGCACCACGCGCGCGAAGCTCGGCACGTTCGCCACGCCGATGGCGATGATGACGTTTTGCACGCCTGTTCCTAGGATCGTCATGAGGATGAGCGCGAGCAGGATGAATGGGTAGGCCATCATACCGTCCATGATGCGCATGACGACGGAATCGACGATGCCGCCGAAGAAGCCTGCGAAGAGCCCGAGCAAAATACCCACGATGCCGCCGAGCACCGTGCCGCCCACAGCGACGAAGATTGACACACGAGCGCCGTACATCACGCGCGACAGCAGGTCGCGGCCGTATTCATCCGTGCCGAGGATGTGTCCCTCGTAACCCGGCCCCTGATAGGCGTCGGCGATGTCGAAGCTGTTGGGATCGTACGGCGCGATGATGGGCGCCAAAAGCGCCATGGCCACCATGACGACCACGATGACGAGGCCGACGACGGCCATCTTGTTGCGCGTGAGCTTATGCCAGGCGTTGTTCGCACGGCGCTCGCGCTTGAGCATCTCGAGGACGGCCTCCTCGCTCATGGGGGCACCGGCCATTGCTTGCTTGGTGTCTGCCATGTTACGCCTCACTTCCGCCCTCGTAGCTAACCTTGGGATTGATGATGGTGTATACGACGTCGACCACCAAGTTCACGAACACGAACACCACCGCGCTGAAGAGCACGATGCCCTGGATGAGGGCGTAATCGCGGCTGTTGACCGAGTTCACGATGAGTGTGCCGATCCCCGGCCACGAGAAGATGCTCTCTGTGAGGATGGCGCCCGCGAACGCGCCGGCCAGCTGCAGTCCGAGCACCGTCACGATGGGTGGCAGGGCGTTTTTGAACGCGTGCTTCCACACCACGACGCTCTCGCGAATACCGCGCGAGCGCAGTGCCTTGATGTACTCGCCGCCGATGGTCTCGAGCACGCTCGAGCGCGTGATACGGGCGAACGTCGCAGCGGGGATCGTTGCCAGACAGGTGACGGGCAGGATCATGTGGCTCACCACGTCCCACAGGCCGTCGGACCAGGAGCCGATGCCGATCGCCGGGAGCCACCCTAGGTTCACGCTGAACGTGAGCACGAGCATGAGCGCGAGCCAGAAGATGGGCATGGACACGCCCACGAGCGCAAGCACCATGAAGACGTAGTCGAACCAGGTGTTCTGATGCACGGCGGACTCCACACCGATGACCACGCCCAGCACGAGCGCGATCACAAGGCTCGTCAAGGTGATGGAGAGCGTGGCGGGCAGGCGCTCCAGAATCACCGGCAGCACAGGGCCGCTATAGGTATAGGAATAGCCGAAATCGCCCTGGAAAAGACCAAGAAGGTACTCCACATACTGCTCGAGCATGGGACGGTTGAGCCCCATCTCTTCTTCCAAGGTGGCGATGGCATCGGGCGATGCCTGCGGACCCAGCATCTGCATCGCTGGGTTGCCCGGAATCATGCGCGTGAGGATGAACGTGAGCGTCACCACGACGAACAGCACCGGGATTGTTTGGAGCAACCGTTTCAAAATGGTCTTTGCCACGATATGCCGCCTTCCCACAAAAAAGCCGGGCCCCGGCGCGTTTGAGCGCTGGAGCCCGGTCGAAGACCGTTACTGGGCGAGGGAGATGTTCACCTCGGAGTTGCAGATGATGGCCTTGTTATCGGCACGCTGCACGTAGCCCTGGACGTCGCTCGTAAGACCGGTGTTCACGAGCTCGGAGGCGTACACGATCACCGGGTCGTAACCCACGATAGCCTTGAGGGCGTCGCTGTAGTACTTGGCGCGCTCGTCCTGATCGGTGACGGCGTTCGCTTGGGCGAGCAGGTCATCGACCTCCTCGTGGCTGAAGTGCATGCCGTTGCCCATGGAGCCAAGCATATCTGTGCTGAAGAGCTGGTTCAGGAAGAACCACGGATCGGGGTACCAAGACCAGCTCACGCCGTACATGTCGGGCGTGCCGGCAGCGGCAGCCTCGGAGAACGTGCCCCAGTCGGAAACGTGGATGTCCACGTCGACGTTGAGGTTGTTCTTCAGGCTCTGCTTGACGATGGTCGCCATGCGCTGGCGGGCATCGGTGTTGGAGATGTAGAGCGTGAGCGTGAGGCCGTCGGCATAGCCCGCCTCGGCGAGGAGCTCCTTGGCCGCATCGGGATCGTACTGCGGCACGAGCTCTTCCACGGCCTCGTCGTAGCCCCAGCTACCGCGCGGCAGCGGCACGCTCGCGACCGACGCCTCGCCGTAGGGGTACGCGCCCTTGCACAACTCCTCGCGGTCGAGCGCCATGATGAGCGCCTTGCGGACGCGCTGGTCGGCGGTGGGGCCGTTCACCTGGTTGAAGGCGACGAAGGCGATATGCAGGCCTTCGGACTGCTCGAGCACGAGCTCGCTGTTGTTCTTCACGTTGTTGATGGCCTCGCCGGTGAGCGAGGTGGCGATGTTGAGCTCGCCGGTGGCAAGCGCGTTCACGGCCTGGTTCATGTCGGAGATCGTACGGATGATGATGCCGTCGAGATACGGGGTCGGGCCCCAATAGGTGTCGTTGCGCTCCACCTCGGCCTGCTGGTCGAGGACGAACTCCTTGAGCTTGAACGGTCCGGTGCCGATGAGGTGGTTGCCGAAGTCGTCGCCCCAGCCCTCGCACTCATCGCGCGGGATGATGACGTTGCCGGAGTCCGTGAGCGCCGTGATGAACGACGCGGCCGGGTACTTCAGCACGCACTCGATCTGCGTATCGGAGATGACGTTGCAGTGGTCAAGCATCTCGAGGCGCTTGAGGGCGCTTTGCTGAGCGGAGCGCTCGAGCGAGAACTTGACGTCATCGGCGACCATGGTGCGGCCGTCCTGGTACTCGCCGGGCTGGAAGACCACGTCGTCGCGCAGGTTGAAGGTATAGGTGAGGCCGTCGGAGGACACGGTCCAGTCGGTGGCCAGGTTGGGGCCGACCTCGGAAAGGTCCATCTTGTACGCGACGAGCGTGTCGCAGATGGTGCAGATGATCTGCGACTCATAGCTGCCCGTGTACTTCACGGGATCGAGGTAGCGGGGTGCCGAGGACTGGGACAGCGAGAGCACGCCGCCCGAGGCCTGCTCGCCCGAGGCCGCGGCGGAGCCGGAACCGCCGCCATCGCTCGCGCAGCCGGCGACGCCGAGCATACCCAGGCCGGCGCCGAAGAGCGCGGCGTTACGCAGGAAGCCGCGGCGGCTGAGGCACGCAGTGGACTGCGCGACGTCAAGCTTGATCTCGTCGTTCTTCTTCATGGTTCCTTCCTCCCTCGAGAGACCGCGTCCCGGGGGCAGCCCGGCGCGGCGATTGCGTTACGCACGATGACTGTGCAGTACGCATACTGGTAACGTGATAGTATGACAGATGTTTTTCTGCTGTACTGCGCCATATGCAGCCGTTCACTTTATTGAAACAGAGCGAAGGAGACCGCCATGCTATTCCGCCAGATGCTCGAGATCTACGATCTTATTGACAAACCGCAGGCGAACGGCAAAGAAATCGCCGAATTGTTGAAGCAGCGCGGTGCCGAGGACGTCGTGGTCGAGACCGTTACCAGCGAGACGGGCTCCACAGATTGCATAAAAGTCCTCATTTCTGGCATAAACGGCAAGAGCCGGGGCGGCGATGCGCCCACGCTCGGCGTCGTGGGGCGCTTGGGCGGTTTGGGCGCGCGTCCGGAGCTGATCGGTGCCGTTTCGGACGGCGACGGCGCGGTGGCGGCGCTCACCTGTGCTCTCAAACTCGTGGAGATGCACACGGCAGGTGACGTGCTCCCCGGCGACGTGATCGTTGCCACGCACGTGTGTCCCGATGCCCCCACGCAACCGCACGACCCGGTTCCCTTCATGGATTCCCCCATCGACATGGAAACCATGAACCGCATGGAAGTCGACCCGCGCATGGACGCGATCCTCTCCATCGACACCACCAAGGGCAACCGCGTCATCAACGTGAACGGCATCGCCATCTCTCCCACCACCAAGGACGGCTACATCCTGCCCGTCGCAAACGACCTCATGGATGTCATGACGCGCGTGACCGGCAAGATGCCGCAGGTGTTCGCCCTCTCGCAGCAGGATATCACGCCGTACGGCAACGACCTGCACCACCTGAACTCGATCCTGCAGCCCACCACCGCCACGAGCGCGCCCGTGGTGGGCGTTGCGATCGCCACCGAGCAGATGGTCGCCGGCTGCGCCACCGGTGCGAGCCACGGCACGGATGTGGAAGAGGCCGCGCGCTTCGCCGTCGAGGTCGCCAAGGTCTTCGGCGCGGGCTCCTGCTCGTTCTACGACGAGGCCGAATGGGCGCACCTCACGAAGCTCTACGGCACCATGGAGCGCTTCCAGGGCTTCGGCGCATAGCAAACCCGCCAAAAGGGACAGTCCCTTTTGGCTGAACCTGTAGCAAACCATCCAAAGGGGACTGTCCCTTTTGGCTGGTTCTGTGACATTGGGGGCAGACGTCGCACGGGCGCCTGCCCCCTTCCGTGTACCTAGAGCTCTTCGGCGATATAGCGGCCGGTGATGCTCTCTGGGCAGGCGGCGACCGTTTCGGGCGTACCGGCAGCCACCACGCGACCGCCGTCCTCACCACCACCCGGCCCCAGATCGATCACGTAGTCCGCATTGACGATCATGTCGAGGTCGTGCTCGATCACCACGACCGTCGCACCGTTGTCGATGAGCCGCTGCAACACGCCGAGCAGCACCTCCACGTCGAGCGGGTGCAGGCCGATCGTGGGCTCGTCGAAGACGAAGAGCGCGTCCTCCTGGTTGCGCGTGAGCTCGCTTGCGAGCTTGAGGCGCTGCGCCTCGCCGCCGGAGAGCGCAGGTGTCGCCTCGCCAAGCGTGAGGTACCCGAGTCCCAGGTCGCGCAGGATGGAGAGCTTCGCCTTCACCGTGTGCAGCCCCGTATCGCCAAGCGCCTCGAGCGCCTGATCCACCGTGTAGCTCAAAAGCTCCGGCAGGCTGATATCGCCCGCCAAGCGCACGAGCGCGGCATCGCGGCCATAGCGCGAGCCGCCGCAGTCCGGGCACGGGATGTCCACATCGGGCAAGAACTGCACGTCGAGCGAAATCTGTCCCGTACCGTCGCAGGTAGCACATCTGAGCGCACCGGTGTTATACGAGAATGCACCCGCCTTGTACCCGCGTTCGCGTGCTTCGGGCAGCTTCGCGTACGCACGGCGTAGATCATCCATCACGCCCGAATACGTCGCCACCGTCGAGCGCACGTTCGCACCGATAGGCGTGGCGTCGATGAGGTGCACGCGCTTGATGCCCGCCGCATCGATGCTCCGCACGTGCCCTGGCATCGGCTCCGGCGCCTCTTGCGCACGCATACCTGCTTGAGCACGCAGTGCAGGGATGAGGCTCTCGAGCACAAGCGTCGTCTTACCCGATCCCGATACGCCTGTAACCGCGGTGAGCCTGCCGCGCGGAATGCGCACCGCAAGGGGTTTCACCGTGTGGATAGCATCGGTCTCGAGCGCGATCGCCCCGCCGTCGAACATCTCAGCAGCAAGAGCCCGCTCGCGCGTGCGTATGCGACGCTCCCCGGCGAGGAAAGGCCCGATCCTCGTCTCCGGGCTTGCCTCGACCTCTTCGACGCTGCCTTGAGCCACCACGCGACCGCCCGCAGCACCCGACCCCGGGCCGATCTCGATAAGATGACCCGCATGGCGCAGCACGCGCACGTCGTGGTCCACGAGCACCACGGAGTTACCGTCTTCAAGAAGGTCGTCCACTACGCCCAGCAGCCCCTCGACGTTGGAAGGATGCAGGCCGATGGACGGCTCGTCGAGCACGTAGAGCACGCCGCACGTACGGTTGCGTACGGCACGGGCGAGTTGCACGCGCTGGCGCTCGCCCGTGGAGAGCGTCGAGCTCGCGCGATCGAGCGAAAGGTAACCGAGTCCCAGCTGTTGCAGGCGCTGTATAGGTTCTGCCATCTCGGCCACGATCGATTCGGCCATGGGGCGCATGGTCTCGGGAACGAGTGCGGGAACCGTAGGAACCCACGCGGCGAGCTCGTCGAGCGTCATCTGCGTCGCCTCGCTCAGATTCATGCCGTCGAGCATCGTCGAGCGCGCCGCCGCGGAAAGGCGCGTGCCGCCGCAATCGGGACAGACGTCCTCACGCAGGTACCGGGAGACGCGCGCCAGACCCTTCTCGTCCTTCACCTTCGAAAGCGCGTTCTCCACCGTGTAGATGGCGTTGTAATACGTGAAATCGAGTTCGGTGGGCGGATGCGTGTTATCGCCCTTGGGGCGGTACAGGATATGCTTCTTCTCTGCCGGACCATGGAACACGATATCGCGCTCCTCAGGCGTGAGCTCGGAGAACGGCACGTCTATGCGGACGCCCATCGCGGCACACACCTGCTTCATGAGGTCGAACATGAGCGTGCCCCACGGTACGACGGCGCCCTCCTCGATCGTGAGCGATTCGTCGGGCACGAGCAGCGCCTCATCCACCGTACGCACGATGCCCGTACCACCGCAGGTTGGGCAGGCGCCCCCGCTGTTGAACGCGAGGTCTTCCGCCCCCGGCCCCATGAAGCGCGCCCCGCACTCAGGGCAGACGGTCTCCATGCCAAGCGCAACGTCCATACTCGGCGGTACGTGCGCGCCGCACTGGGGACAAGCATGGCTACCCAGGCGCGAGAACAGCAGACGAAGGTAATTGAGCAACTCGGTGGACGTGCCGAACGTCGAATGCACACCGGGGATACCAGGGCGCTGGCGCAGCGCGAGCGCCGCAGGCACATGGAGCACCTCGTCCACCGTGGCGCGCCCGGTCTGCGCGATGCGCCGGCGCGTATACGTGGAGAGCGCGTCGAGATAGCGACGCGACCCTTCCGCATAGAGCGTGCCAAGCGCAAGCGAGCTCTTGCCCGAACCGGAGACGCCCGCGATGCCCACAAGGCAACCGAGCGGGATATCGACGTCGATGTTCTTCAGGTTGTGCACGCGCGCACCGCGCACCTCGATATGATCGGGGCTCACGCGGTGTCCCTGCAGTTCCGCGTCGCGCACGCGACCGGCTCCTTCGACCATGCCCATGACCTAACCTTCAAACGCCTCTGCGCAGTCGCGCAGCCAGTCGATGATCTCGATATGCTGAGGACACGCCGCCTCGCACTGGCCACACGCGATGCAGTCGCCGGCGCGACCGGCACCCTCGGCACCCACCGCCTCTTCGTAGCTCTTGTTCGCCTCGTCGTGAAGTCCCCATACAAGCTGCTTGTTCCGCGCTGAGAAAATCCTGGGAATCGGAATATGCATGGGGCAGCCGTCCGTACAATAGCGACATGCCGTGCAGGGGATGGATTCGATGCTCGCGAATGCCTGCTGCGCCGCCGCGATCACCGCTTGCTCCTCATCCGAAAGCGGCTCGAAGTCGCGCATGAACGAGATGTTGTCGTCGATCTGCTCGAGGTTCGACATGCCCGAGAGCACCGTGATGACACCCTCGAGCGAAGCCGCATAGCGGATCGCCCACGAGGCGAGCGAGGCGTTGGGGTTCGCCGCGCGCAAAAGCTCCTGCACCTGTGGGATGGGGTTCGCAAGCATACCGCCCTTTACCGGCTCCATGATGACGATAGGCTTGCCATATTTGCGCGCGACCTCGTAGTTCGCTCGCGAAGCGACCTCGGGATGCTCCCAATCCGCATAGTTGATCTGCAGCTGAACGAACTCCGCATCTGGATGCTTGGTAAGGAGGGAATCCAAGAGCTCCGGGCTCCCGTGGAACGAGAAACCCCAATGGCGCACGAGGCCGCGCTCCTTCTGCTCCTTCACGAAGTCCCATAGGCCGTACTCATCGTACTTCGCCACATTCGAAGGCTGAATCGCGTGGAGCAGGTAGTAGTCGAAGTACCCCGCGCCCGTGCGCCCCAAGCTCACCTCGAGCTGATGGCGCGCATCTTCCGCCGATGTCGCGACGTGGGTGTTGACCTTGGTGGCGACGGTGAACGCCTCGCGGGGATACCGGTCGACGAGCGCCTCCTTCAGCGCGCGCTCCGAGCCGCCGTTGTCGTAGACGTACGCTGTATCGAAATATGTGAGACCGGCATCCATGAAGCGGTCGACCATGTCCTTCGTCTGCTCGATATCGATCGCACCATCCTCGAGCTTGGGCAGACGCATGAAGCCGAACCCGAGCTTCGGCGTGCTCTCACCCAAATACCGTTCATCACCCATGATGATCCCCTCTCATCCCTTGCTGGAATACGTCCAGTATATTCCCCCAATGCGACCGTCGCGCCCGATTCATGCGACAGGCGCTCCCGCAGCATCGGCAGTTGGGTTATTTGTCGCATACGAGCCGAACGATGCGCCGCGTGGTACCCTGATGCCAGAGAGTTCAACATGGCCGCAACCAAAGGAGGATGCTGTGGACGAGCTTTTCACGGCCTTTCAGGGCATCGTGACAAACGAGTTGTTCGGCAGCATCTTCTGGGGTGTGCTCATCGCTGCCGTAACCATCGTCGCCTCGCGGTTCGCCGCGCGCGCCATTCGTCACATCCTGCGTCGCGACGGCAATCCGCTGCCCACTTCGAGCATCATCGTGAACATCGTGCGCGCCACCATTTGGGTCATCGGCGGGAGCATCATCCTCGATTCGTGCTTCGGGGTGAACACGAGCTCGCTCATCGCGGCCCTCGGCGTTGGCGGTATCGCCGTGTCGCTGGGCTTTCAGGATACGCTCGCCAACCTTATCGGCGGGCTTCAGGTCACGTTTATGGGCATCGTGAAACCAGGCGACAACATCGAGGTCGGCGACGAGCGCGGTGTCGTGCAGGATGTCACCTGGCGCCACACCACCATTCGCGACAACCTCGGGCAGACGGTCATCATCCCCAATTCGATCATCTCGACCACCGCGCTCGTGCATCTGCTGCCCGCGAACCGTGTGATCGTGCCGTTCGCGATTCCGCGCGAGGGCGTGGCCGGACGCGAGACGCCACCCGAGGACGTCGACGAGCTTTCCCGTGTCATCGAGGATTGCGCGCGCGAAGCAGCCGCCGAGGTCTCGCCCGTCATTGACGGTCCGCGCGTATACTTCGCCGAGATTGCCGAACTGGGCATCCGCGGCAAGGTCATCCTGCAGATCGAGGACGCTTCGCAGGTCGCCGTCGCAGCCGATGCCGTGGTGCGCGCACTTGCTCGCACCGTGGGCTAGACCATAGGTTGGTTGGAGATGGGTTCATTTCAACCCACGACCGCCCGCCGGGCTACCGCTTTCCCTTAGACGCGCGGGAGCGCAGATGGCGCACGTCGTTCCGAACGTTATCGACCGTGCGCGGCTTGAGCATGCGCATGGCTCCCGAAACGTCGATACCCGTAACGAGGTTTGCCGCCCATAGGAAGAACGCGAGCACGCCGATCGGCACCACGCAGGTCGTGAGGATAAGCACCGCGAAGCCGTCGATGAGGTCGCTCACGCTGTTCAGCAGCTCGTCGGTGAGGTCGCTCGCGGCGTTACCCAGGAGCTCGGGTACGCTCGAGAGGAAATTCCAGGCGTCGACGAAGGGGTTGCCCGTGGCCTCTTCGGCATCACCCGCCTCGCCGGCTGAGTCTTCCCCTGCAGCCACCTCCTCCGAAATCTCCTCGGTCGAGATGGAGAGGTCGTACGTGCGCTCAATCATGTCGGTAACCGCCACGCTCGCGGGGACGGTGATCACGAGCACGATACCCATGAGGATGAGCTTCGTCGCCACGCCGCCGAGCGTGACCCAGATCTGCGAGCGGCGTCGCGTGAGGACAACCGCCACGAGCAGCGCGCAGGCAACGGGTATCAGGATGCCGAACGCCGTGAACCCGAAGATGGTGAGCAGGTACTTTTCGATATAGATGGCGATGAGCACGATCGCGAGGTCGCCGCTCAAATCCATGAGGCGCTCGGCGATGGGCGTGCCGGTGTCGTCTGGGATCGCGGTGATCGCCGCTGAAGCGCCGGTCGCCGCTGCGGTGAGCCCGAGAACGACGTTGCGCTTGTCGTCGAGTCGCTCGACGGTGTGCGCATAGGCAGTGGGATCGGAGAAGTGCGCGCGCAGGGGAAACGCGGAAATGAGCGCCACAACGACGAGCATGACGATGATCGCTGCCTCGAGTGGCGTGACGAAGCGCTTGTCGCGCCGCGCGGGAGGCAGCGGATCGCCCGGGTCTTCCGGCACATGGTAATCCGGTTCATACGTGCTGAGCATGCGCTCTTCCTCGTTTCCTCGCATCGTAGCTCCCTTCATCCACCGCGCGACAACCCAGCGCAGGACGTCATATCAGCGCCGGCGGCAACTCAACCGCTTACTTGCCCGAGAGCTTTCGCAAAAATTCCCCGCGCTCCTCGGGCGTCGAGGTATCCATGCCACCGAAATTCTCCCATGTACCGCGCTCGATGCCCAGCTGCCAAAGCGTGCCGTCGATGAACATGCGCCGGATGGCGTCGCCCGTGTGCGCGCGAATGAACTCTGTGGGATTCGAGGAGGCGGTGTAGACCTCGGCTGATTCGATATAGGTAAGCGTGCCCTTAAGCCCAGCCCCGGTAGCTTCCCACGAAAAGCCTGCTAGGAGCACTTTGTCGAGCCAACCCTTGAGCATGGCGGGAACGTCGTTCCACCAGACGGGGAAGATGAACACGAGGCGATTGCAGCCGGCGATGAGCTCCTGGTAGCGCGTCACGAGCGGATCGAGCGCCGTGCCGGCGTTGTAGACCGCGAGCTCGTCGCGGGAGAGCACCGGGTCGAAGCCGTCGGCATAAAGGTCGATCACCTCGTACGGCGTGCCCTCGCGGTCATAGCGCTCGCACAGCGTATCGAGCATGGCGTGGCAGAAGCTTTGCTCGTAAGGGTGGCAGTAGACGATGAGGGTGTGCATGGGGAGCTCCTTTCAGTAGCCTGTCAGATTGTCAAAATGAGGTGCTGTCCCGGTTTGACATGCTATTCCCACGTCTTCCAGGTATCGGGATCGTAGCCCACCGTGGCTTGCTTGCCGTTACGGACGATGGGCTCGCGCAGAACCTGCTGGTTTTCCAACAGCTTGTCGAACTTCTGGCTCTCGGCGAGGTACGTGATGAGCGCGACCGTGTCCTGGTCCTTGGCCTTAGGGTCGATGAGTGCGTCGAGACCGCCCACCGCGCGCATCACGCTCTGCAGCTCCCCCTTACTCATCTCCTTCTCGCGCAGGTCGATGAACTGGAACCTGATGCGCCGCTCCTTGAAGTAGCGCTGCGCCTTCTTGGTGTCGAAGCTCTTCTTGGTACCGAAGATCTGGATGTTCATGCAAGCCACCCTTTTCTCATGAGCCTGCTTTGGAGACGTTGCCTGTCTACGATACAGGCTATCATGACGCTACGGCTTTGGACTTCTTGAGCGCAGACGATTGCTCTGTTTCTCTCAGGTGGAAATTCCCTGCTCTACTCAATCCCGTGTATTTGCGAAAACAAGAACGAGCTTTTGCAGATTTCTGCGATTATCAGGATGTATTGCTAGAACCTGCAGGTGGCCATCGCGATGCGTGAAACGTTGATGCGCTCAGCGAACGCGCCGCTGGGAGATGATTCCCAAAACAACAACGAACTCATCACCCGCATCGTCGGCAGCGGGGTGTCGCTCATACAGGACATCAAAGCCAAAAACAGCCATCTTCAGGCAGGATGTGCCATACGAGCGGATGAGCCGGGGTTCCACGAGAGAAGTGCCCACGCCCGGCACGTTCTGCACTAATTCGAGCTTGCGCCATACCTCTGCCTCGACTCGCTCATCAAGCTGTGCCAAATCGTCGAGAAACGGAGCGGTGAACAGCAGCTTAGCCACGAGAAGTCCGCCGCTTTGCCACTGCCTGTCGAGCGGCATCGATGCCCTCGATATAGTCCCCCGCCTCGAACGCACGTCGCCCCGCATCAATTGCCGCCTCAGCGCGCTGCACGTATAGAGCGCGTTCGACCGCATCGTCTATCTGCTGCTGAAAGACTTCCTCAGAACAAAACACATAGGCGCCTTTGCCGTTCTCGGTAATGCGCACAAGACGCTCTTGAGCAGCACGCTTCACCTCACGGGGATGATCGCGCAGCGCCGTTGCCGAATAGATTGCATCCATGGCCACCTCCTTGCGCTTTTATTATATTGTGGACAATAACGTACATGATTATGTACAGAACTATGTACGTATTAGCGTCACAATGCTTTATGCATGAGTATCTTGCTAAACGCTATCTCGGAGTTACGAGATCCCCTTCCGGCAAACATCAACGAGCTCGGGGAGATCCACGGTGACGGCATCCCACACGAAGCCAAAGTCGAATCCGCCATAGGGATGCGCAATCTTGCTGCGCATCTTTGCAACATCTGCCCATGGATACGATTCGTCAATTTCTTCGAAAACGTTTCGGTACTCGCTCACCAACTCGCAAATTCGAAGCATCGGCATAGTGAGCAAGTCTTGGTATTCAGTCGAGCAGGCATAGGAACCTTCATCGATATGGTGCTCATCGATGCGCTTCCAAATCATCTCTGCATTCCTGATGACCTCTTGGATGATAAAGGTTCGCGCGTTATCGGGAATGGGCTTATCGCACCTCATAAAGCACCACGCCCTCGCTATCGACAGCATCCCTTATAAATGGATAGAGGTTCTGTGCGCCAAAAATGATATCCACCGGCCGGTTGAGCGACGCCTCCAGCTCGTTGTAAATCGCCCCACGTGCAAAGCCCAAGGGTGCCGATGTCTCAACAAGAAAATCCACGTCAGAATCCTCGTGCGCTTCACCGCGGGCAAAGCTGCCAAAAAGTGTCACTTTCGTGAGGCCGTACTTCAGCGCTGTTGCGCGTACAGCCTGCTGAATATCGTGAATCTCGAGCATCGGGCACCTCCTTGTGAACAGTATACCCTGCTGAAAACCGGAGTTCCGCAACCTTGTTATCAGCGCTGAACTGCTCAAGCAAAACCATGGCGCTGCCTCACACCGTAAGGCCTCGTAAAGATCTCACGCTTCCGCTGAATGCGGGCTCTAGCGGTAATAGCCTTCTACGCCGAATAAGATGCTCTCCATCTTGCCATCGGGAGCATATACTCCCACCGAATCTGCAATTGAAATAAGACCGTCTCCGTCTGGCTGAAGCGAAGGTAACGCCTTCAACGCGTCCTCTAAACTCGTTGGAAAGATAAGCTTGCCCATAACCTCAACCTCAAGCTCTGAGAATACTTCCACGGCTTCGCATTGATCATTCGAATCGTAGTAAACATGGAATGCACCGAAGTCGTCGGTGAGGTTGCTGCTTGTTGGCGCTTTCATAAACTCGGAATAAGACATGTCCGCAAGTTGGCGCACTTCAGCTCGACTCATGCCAAACTCGATTAGGCCGACTTGCTTTAGTGGGATGACGCTCAACCTAATCATTGCATAAGCCCTTTCTGGTCGGATATGTATCCGTTGCTTTCTGCATAATCAAGCATTTCATGCAAGGCATTATCATATTTGTCACCAAACTTGCTTTGAACATCATCTTGGTCTTTCATTTCAAGTGCAACGGGGCTGAGCAGGAACGGCCCACGGCGCCCTGATACGATGGTGCTTGCGACGACAACATCGCCAGGAGGCTACCGTGGGCCGCTACAGCCATCTTACCATCGAGGCGCGCGAGGAGATCATGTGCATGCGCCGCGAGGGGCGCGGCGTCGGCGACATAGCCAGGGCGATCGGCAGGGACAAGTCGACGGTGTCGAGGGAGCTGGCGCGCAACTCGTGCGGCCGCGGCACCCGCTGCGAGCACTGATACCGCCAATGCAAAACCAACCATTCGCGCAAACGCATCGCGCCACCCGCGCTAACGGAAACCCGCCATCCGCGCAAACGCGCTTTCACCAGCCGCGCAAACGGAAATATGCTCCAACCGAGGACCCGTAGCCTGCGGGAGGAGCGCGGATGGAGAGGAACGTGATGGGCGAGCTGAACATGCACAGGGCCGCCGGGACCAAGCCGAACTTCAGCGACATGGCGAGGCGCCACGGCCTGGACCGGCACACGGTCGCGAAATACTGGAGGGAGGGGGCGGGGGCGGGGGACCGCAGGTCCGAGCGCGAGAGCGCCTTCGAGCGCGTGAGGCCGGTGGTCGAGGCGAAGGCCCAGCTGCCCGGGATGACCAAGCGCGCCGTCTACGAGCTGCTGGCCCACAGGTACGGCGACCCGCCGCTGCCCGGCTACGGGGCGTTCACCGCGTGGTGCCGGCGCCAGGGCATAGCCTTCGGGCGCGCCGCCGCCCCCGAGGCGCACCCGAGGTTCGAGACGCCGCCGGGCAGGCAGCTGCAGTTCGACTGGAAGGAGGGGATGCGGCTCGTCGACGCGGAGGGCGAGGTCCACGAGTTCAGCGTGTTCACCGCGACGCTCGGCTACTCGCGCAGGCACGTGTTCATCCCGACGAGGTCGAGGACGACCGACGACCTGCTGGCGTGCCTGCTGGCGACGTTCAGGACGCTGGGCGGGGCACCCGAGGAGCTGGCGACCGACAACATGCCCGCCGCCGTCGCCGTCGAGGGCGGCAGGAGGCGCAGGTCCGAGCGCGTCGAGGGTGGCGCGTGGGCGTGGCCGGGTGATGTGGCTATACTTAATTGGACACATCGATGAGAGTCTGAGGGCCCTTCGAGGAAAGGAGGCCCCATGCGGGATCCGAAGCACCCCAGGCAGCTCACCGAGGAGTTCAGGAGGCAGATAGTCGCTCTGGTGGACTCCGGCAAGCCCCGTGCCGAGGTGATGCGCGAGTACGACCTCGGCAAGTCGACGCTCGACCGCTGGATCCGCCGCGTGCACGCGTGCGGCTCCACCGCCGCCGCGGACAACCGGACGCCCGAGCAGAACCGCCTCATCGAGCTGGAGCGGGAGAACGCCCGCCTCAGGATGGAGGTCGATGTGCTAAAGCAAGCGGCGCCGATGTTCGCACGAAGGTGACGGCGATGGCGGCCGACGCCCGCCGCTACCCGGTATCGGCGCGGCGCGGGATCCCGGGCGTGCCCCGCTCGACGTGCTACCGGATGCTCGCGCCCCCGCCGCGCCCGAAGGCGCCCGACCCGATCGGCCCCGACGTGCTCGGCGCGTTCGAGGCGTCGCGCGGCGGGCACGGTGCCCGGAGGCTGAAGGTCGCCCTCGAGAGGTCGGGCATCACCGCGTCGAGGCGGAGGATATGCCGGATCATGAGGGAGAACGGCCTCTC
>UPXY01000010.1 GCA_900538305.1 uncultured Collinsella sp. | reverse complement strand
GTAAAAGGACTGTTATATGGCCTTTTTACTTTTACACAATTATACGGACTTTATCTAATTTCGCGAACGACAACGTCATCCTTGTCGGTGCGATGTTCATCCTCTCTGCTGCGATCGCCAAGACGCCTATCGTGGAGAAGATCAACCTTGCTATCGTGAAGCACGCCGGCGGATCCGGCCGTCGCGTGGTGTTCTTCTTCCTGCTCGCCACGGCGATCCTCATGCAGTTCATCGTGCCTACCGCGTGCATCACGATGCTCCTGCCCTTCTGCCTCATCATGGACGCTAACGGCACCTGCCCGCGTACCAAGAGCCTCTACGCCGTGACCACCGCAGCCTTCATGTGGCAGGGCGTCGCGCCGCTTGCCATGGGCGTCGGCCTCACCGCGCAGGTGAACCGCTTCGTCGAGGCCGGCGGCGGCATCGGCACCGCGACCCTCATGGATCGTCTCATCATCGGCTTCCTGCCCGCTGTCATCGGCTCGCTTGTGCTGCTCTTCATTAGCTACAAGCTGCTGCCCGATACGCCTTCCCAGGAACTCAGCACCGACGTCGAGCTCAAGGAGCAGGCGGGCGAGGTTCGTGCGACCACCCTGCACGACAAGATCACCTATGTCGTGTTCGTGCTCACCATGATCTGCATGTTCATCATGCCGAACGGTATGTATGAAATCGCGGTCATCCCCGTCGTGGGCTGCCTCGTCATCGCCGTCACCGGCTGCATGACCAAGAAGGAGATCGCGAGCTCTCTGAACGTCGACATCCTGTTCATGCTCGTCGGCCTGCTCGGTCTCTCCACGGCGCTTGAGAACTCCGGTGCCGCTCAGCTCATCGCCGATTTCATCGTGAGCATCATCGGTGCCGACACGCATCCGTTCATCGTGCTCGCTATCTTCTACTTCGTGGCGAACATCGTGTCCCAGGCGTTCTCCAACACCGGAACCATGGCGCTGCTCATCCCGCTCATGACCACGACTTGCCTCACCATGGGCATCGACCCGGTACCCGTGGCCATGGCCGTGGCCTACGGCGCCAACGCCGACTCGCTGCTGCCCATGGGCTCGCCCGGTATGGCCATCTGCTTCGGCTCCGGCGGCTTCAAGTTCACCGACCTTTTGCTGCCCGGTATCGTGCTCATGCTCATCTACGGCTTCTCCACGGTCGCGATGACGTACCTCACCTACTTCATCCTGTAACCGCGAGATTCTGAACACCGTTTGCCGCAAGCGCTCCGGATCCCGTGGTGGATGCGGAGCGCTTGTGCTTATGTACCAAGTTACGTCGAAAAAGCTCTGGGAGAATATGCAGTTCGCTTTGTCTGGTATGTTACACAGACTATACCTGATGGTAAGATGCCCGTCATTTCGAGCCCCGGGAATATACCGCTGGCGTCGGCAGGCAGGTAGAGTGACAGTATCCCATCGAGACACCCATGCATGATAGGAGATGGCACGCATGTCCAATCCCATCGATATCTCTAAGATGAAAGGGCTCTTCACGCCCATCCTGACGCCGGTCGACGCCGAGGAGCACATCGACGAGGCGAAGCTGCGCCGTCAGGTCGATTTCGTGATCGAGCACGGCGTGGACGGTATCCTCGCGTTCGGCAGCAACTCCGAGTTCTACATGTTCGATGACGACGAGATGATTGAGGGTACGCGCATCATCCTCGATCAGGTTGCCGGTCGCGTGCCAGTTATCTTCGGTGTGGGCCACATCTCCACACGCGCCTGCATCGCCCTCGCGAAGCGCGCCGCGGAGCTGCCCATCGACGGCATCGCCGTGCTGCACCCCATGTTCATCAAGCCCACGAACGAGGCGCTCGTGCACCACTACACCGCGATTGCGAACGCCGTGCCCGATACCTTCGTCTTCATCTACCACAATCCCGGTCGCTGCGGCTATGCGCTGCCGAACGACGTGATCGTCGAGCTCGCGCATACGGTGCCGAACATCCTGGGCATCAAGGACTCCACGGGCGACATCACAGCGCTCCAGGAGCTTATCCGTCGCTGCTCGGACATCGACTTCGTTGCGTTCGTGGGCAAGGATACCGTGGTGTTCCCCGGCCTGTGCTGCGGCGCAGACGGTGCGGTGTGCTCGACGGGCAATATCTTCCCGGAGCTCGTGTGCGGCATCTATGACAAGTTCGTTGCTGGCGACTTCGCGGGAGCGCGCGAGAACCAGTTCAAGCTCAACCCTATCCGCCTCTCGCAGGATGCGGCGAGTTTCCCGGCAGCCACGAAGGACATGGCGAACCTCATGGGCATGGAGGTCGGCTCCTCGATTCTGCCCACGGAGGCCACCGGTGGCGCCGCGCTCGAGGGCATGAAGCGTGCCATGCGCGAGGGCGGTTATCTCTCCTAAGTGAGCAGTTCAAGTCCAGGATTCAGATTATCAATTGCCTGATGGAAGGAGGCGCGTAGAAGATGGATAGCCTGAACGTGGTGCTCGCGGTCGATTCATTCAAGGGATCGGCGTCGAGTGCGCATGTCGAAGAGCTCATCGCCAAGGGCATCCGTCGCGTGTGTCCAGATTGCAGCATTTCCAGCTACCCCATTGCCGACGGCGGTGAAGGCACGGTCGAGGCGATCATTTCCGCGCTCGACGGACGCGTGATTCGGGCGACGGTGCAAAATCCGTTGGGCGAGAAGATCGAGGCAAGCTACGGCCTCACGGCGGACGGTACCGCCATCATCGAGATGGCGGCGGCGAGCGGCATCACGCTCATCGAGCAGACGCCGGAGAACGCGCTTTCTGCTTCCACATGGGGCGTGGGCGACCTCATCCGTGACGCGTTGAACCATGGTGCCCGCCGTATCCTGGTGGGGCTCGGTGGAAGCGCCACGAGCGATGGCGGCGTTGGGATGGCGAAGGCGTTGGGCGCGCGGTTCCTCGACGCGTCGGGAGAGCCCATCCCGTGCGGGCTCATTGGCCTGAAGACGCTTTCGAGCATCGATTGCTCCGGCCTCGACCCGCGCATCGCGAACACGGAGTTCGTCCTCATCACCGATGTGACGAACCCGCTCAACGGATCAGATGGCGCCCTGTATACGTACGGGCCGCAGAAGGGCATCGAGCCCTCGCAGCTCGCCGAGCTCGAGCCGTGGATGGAAGCGTATGCGAACTTGCTCGAAGAAGTGGTGGGGCGCGAGATCTCCGATCTTCCGGGTGCCGGCGCCGCCGGTGGCTTGGGCGCAGCGCTCGTTGCGTTCTGCCATGCACGCATCGAGCGCGGCATCGAGTTCGTGCTCGACGCAATCGGCCTTTCCGAGGCGGTTGCGGGTGCCAGCCTCGTCATCACGGGCGAGGGGCGCATGGATGCGCAGTCTGCAAACGGCAAAGCGCCCGTGGGCGTCGCACGCCGCGCGAAAGAGCGCGGTGTCCCCGTGGTCGCAATTGTGGGGAGCCGCGCCGAGGACCTCGACGGCATCTACGACGAGGGCATCGATCTCGTGATTCCGCTTGCGCTCGAGCCCATGTCACTCGACGCGTGCATCGCGCGCACAGAATCGCTCGTGCCCATTGCCGGGGAGAGCGCCATGCGGGCATTCCTGCTCGGGCGGGAATGTTAAAAACCCCCTGGGGTTATTTTACCTAGACAACACTCGCTCGCGATGCGGGCGTGTTGATAGCAAGTATGTAACGTTCGATCGAAAGGAAGAACATGAAGGTAGGATTCGTAGGACTCGGCATCATGGGCAAGCCCATGTCCATCAACGTGCAGAAGGCCGGGCATCAGGTCTATGCGTTCGACTTCAACATGGATCGCGCCAAGGATCTTGTCGAGCTGGGCGGCATCGCCTGCAGCTGCGGCAAGGAGGTCGCGGAGAACGCCGACGTCGTTATCACCATGCTCCAGAACTCGCCTAACGTCGAAAGCGCGCTCTTCGACCCGAACGGCCTGGCCGAGGGCCTCTCTGCTGGCAAGTGCGTCATCGACATGAGCTCCATCGCTCCGCTCGCAAGCCGCGATTTCGCCCGTCGCCTCGAGGAGATCGGCGTCGACTTCCTCGACGCTCCCGTTTCCGGCGGCGAGCCCAAGGCCATCGACGGCACCATCGCCGTCATGGTGGGCGGCAAGCAGGACGTCTTCGACAAGTACGAGGATTTGCTCAAGACCATGGCTTCGACCGTGACCCTCGTGGGCGAGGTCGGTGCCGGCAACATCACCAAGCTTGCCAACCAGATGATCGTCGCCATCAACATCGCCGCCGTCTCCGAGGCATACTCCCTCGCCAAGAAGGCCGGCGTCGACCCGGCGCGCGTCTACGAGGCCATCCGCTCCGGTCTTGCCGGTTCCACGGTCATGGATCAGAAGTCGCAGAAGATCTTCGACGGCGATTTCACCCCGGGCTTCCGCATCGAGCTCCACATCAAGGATCTTCAGAACGTTATGGACACCTCGCACCAGGTGAACGTAAGCGTGCCGTTCAGCTCGCTTGCCATGGAGATCATGCAGTCCCTCAAGGCCCACGGCCACGAGAAGGACGACCATTCCGGTATCGCCGAGTGGTATGAGATGGTCAACGGCATGAAGCTCCAGGGTTAGACCTTCTAGCTTTTTTTGGAAATCCCTCTTTCCGTCCCCTGCGGCCGCATCGAAGTGTCTCCCGATGCGGCCGCCTATTTTAGGCATGTAAAATTACCCCAGGGGTTTTTAAACATTCTGGGGAATGTAAAAGCGCCCCAGGACTCTCGCATGCCGTATCGCCTATTCTGAAGATGCGTTTCGCTTATGAGAAAGGGCACAGCCATGGCTTTCGTCGATACCGTTGAGTTGCCGGACGGCACGCCTATGCCGCGGTTTGGCATGGGCACATGGTTTTTGGGAGAGAGTGCTGCGACGCACGATGATGAGCTTGCCGCGCTGCGAACCGGCCTCGATGCCGGTGTGACGCTTATCGATACCGCCGAGATGTACGGAAGCGGTGCCGCCGAGCGCTTGGTGGGCGAGGCGATCCGTGGGTATGACCGGGAGAGCCTCTTTTTGGTGTCGAAGGTGTACCCGCATAACGCCGGCGCCCCAGAGATCTTTGAAAGCGTAGAGGCGTCGCTCGAGCGCTTGGGGACAGATTACCTCGACATGTATCTGCTCCATTGGCGTGGCGCGGTACCGCTTGCCGAGACGGTCGAATGCATGGAGCAGCTGGTTGGAGACGGGCTCATCCGCCACTGGGGCGTCTCGAATTTCGATGTGGACGACCTCGAAGAGCTCTTCGCTGTGCCCGATGGCGAGCGGTGCGCTGTGAACCAGGATCTCTATCATCTGGGTTCGCGCGGCGTCGAGTATGCTGTGCTACCGTGGATGCGGTCGGTCGGCATGCCGCTCATGGCATATTGCCCGCTTGCTCAGGCAGGCGACTTGCGCCGTGGTTTGACGAACGACCCGGCCGTTGTGGAAGTTGCCCGCCGCCACGCCGCCACGCCGCTTCAGATTCTTTTGGCGTTCGTGCTGCGCGACCCCATGGCGATCGCCATCCCGCGCAGCGGCAAGCCCGAGCATGTGCTCGAGAACGTGCGCGCCTGCGAGATCGAGCTGAGCGACGATGACCTCGCACTGCTTTCGCGCTCGTTCCCTGCGCCAGGGTATCCCACGCCGCTCGATATCGTGTAGCGAACGCGACGGGTGGCAGGCGTGGCGCTCCGTCGTCCTTCGTGCATAAACTTGTCGAATCTCTTCACGAAGGCGTCCATGTGCCTTTCTGTCTTGGCTGCGCGGTAAGATAGAGCCTACCGTTTAGCTGAAAGGGGAGGCTCATGGCGCCTGCGCACGAAAACCGATCGCGTTCGCTGCTTGCGCAGCTCGATACGCAGCCGCGCGTGCGCGACTTTCTCGCGCGCGCCGTCGAGACGCAGCGCACCTCACACGCTTACCTCTTCCTAGGTGCGCCGGGATCCGGCAAGCTCGATGCGGCCTGGGCGCTCGCGCAGGCGCTCATCTGCGAGCAGGGCGGTTGCGGTGCCTGCGAGGCGTGCGTGCGCGTCGCGCGGCGCACGCACCCAGATGTCCGCTACTTCGCGCCCGAGAGCGCGACGGGCTACCTCATCGCGCAGGTGCGCGACCTTATCGAAGAGGTTTCGCTCGCCCCGGTGCGTGCGAACGGCAAGGTCTACATCATCGACCGTGCGGACCAGCTTCGTGCGAGTTCGGCGAACGCCCTGCTCAAAACCCTCGAAGAGCCTCCGGCGAACGTGACGTTCATTCTTTTGGGCACCTCGGCCGACACCATCCTGCCTACAATCGTGTCGCGCTGCCAATGCGTGCCGTTCCGTCTCATCTCGCCCGAGGCAGCGGCGCAAGCGGTCACGCGCGCGACGGGGCTTCCGCTCGAGCGATGCCGCATGGCGGTTGCTGTTGCGGGAAGTCCAGGACGCGCGGCGGAGTTCCTCAAGAGCGCGAGCCGCCAGGAGGCGCGCCGCGCGATGCTCCGCGCGATCGACTCGCTCGCCCATGCGGACGAAGCGGATGTCCTCTCACATGCCAAGGCGATCACCCTTGCGGTCAAGGCGCCGCTTGCCGAGGTCAAATCGACGCAAGAGGCGATCCTCAAGCGAGACGAGGAGTATCTCTCGCGTGGTGCCCTCAAGCAGATTGAGGAGCGCAACAAGCGCGAGCTCACCGCGCGTGAGCGTTCGGGTATCATGGAGGTGCTCGCCTGCGCGCGTTCGCTGCTGCGCGATGCCCTGATGCGGGTTGAGGGCATCTCATCGGATCCCGTCAACGCCGATGCCGAGGACATCGTGGGTCGCCTCGTCTCCGAGATGGCATCGTCCGTTTCGGCCGTGCATGCGCTTGAAGCGGTGGAAGCCGCCGAACGCGCTGTGTCGCGCAACGTCACTCCGCAGCTGGCCTTCGAGGTCATGCTCTTCGATATCAGGAAGGCTCTCATATGCCCGTCGTAGTACCCGTCAAGTTCCCCTTCGCCTCGTGCGATCTATGGTTCGACCCGCAAGGGCTCGATATCGTCGAGGCGGATTACGCAATCTGCTCCACGGAGCGGGGAAAGGAGATCGGCCTCGTTACCGCCGACCCCTTCGAGGTGGAGCAGAAGGAGCTCCGCGCGCCCCTCAAGCCCGTTTTGCGCATCGCGACCGAGGAAGACCTCGATCGCGCCGATGACCTTGCTCGCAAAGGCGAGGCCGCGATGGCCGATTTCCGCGACCTCGTGCGCCAGAACGATCTCGAGATGAAGCCCGTGGGGGTTGAGTACCTGTTCGGTGGCGAGAAGGCCGTGTTCTATTTCGCTGCTGAAGATCGCGTGGACTTCCGTCAGCTCGTGAAGGATCTCTCCGCTCGGCTGCACACGCGCGTCGACATGCGCCAGATCGGCGTGCGCGACGAGACGCGCCTTGTGGGCGGCATCGCCCATTGCGGCCAGGAGCTGTGCTGCGCGCGCTTCGGCGGGCAATTCGAGCCGGTGTCCATCCGCATGGCTAAAGAGCAGGATCTGCCGCTCAACTCCACGAAGATCTCGGGCGTATGCGGCCGTCTCATGTGCTGCCTGCGCTACGAGTTCGAAGTGTACAAGGACTTCAAGAGCCGCGCGCCCAAGAAGAAGACCGTGATCGACACGCCGCTCGGTAAGGCGCGCATCCAGGAATACGACACCCCGCGCGAGCAGCTCGTGCTCCGCTTGGAGAGCGGCAAGGTGTTCCGCGTCGATCTGTCCGACATGACCTGCTCGGACGTTGCCCGTCAGCGCGCCGAGGAGCAGGGCTGCGCCTGCCGTCCGGATTGCGTAACCCGCGACGTGCTCGAGCGACTCGAGAGTCCGGACATCGCGCTCGCGCTCATGGAACTCGACCGCGAGCACGGCATCGATGTGGGCGATGGCCTTTCGAGCGATGATCGCATCTCGATTGATAGCCCGCGCCGCCGCCATTCGCGCGACCGTGGTGACGCGCCTGCCGAGGCGTCGCGCGGCAAGGGCAAGGGACAGCGCGGTGCCAAGGGCGCTTCCGAGCCAGATGCCGCCGCTCCCGCGCGCCGTCGCCGTAAGCGCTCGAACGGTGGTGACGCTGCCGCGAAGCGCGAGACGGCGTCTACCTCGCAGGCGGGTTCGGCGGAGGCGACTCCAACGCGTCGACGCAGGCGTCATCTCTCAAGTGAGGAGCGCGATCGCGCCTTTTTGGATGCAGCAACGCGCGACGAGGCGAAGCGCAGTGGTGCGGATGCCGAAGGATTCGAGCAAGCAGCCGCAAAGACCGGGAACCGTTCACGCCGTCGCCACCGCTCGTCCGCGCCGCAAAAGCCCGATGTTCCCTCGGTGGCAAGCCAGATCGCAGAGGGCGATGTCCAGGTGACGCGTCGCCGCCCGGGTGACGGTGGGGGAAATCGCGCTGCTGGGGCGGCGTCCAGTCGCCAAGACGTCGCTGCGGGCGAGGAGTCCGCTCCCAAGAAGCGTCGCCGTCGCTCGCGTCGTCGTCGGCCGGGCGATGGTGGTGGCTCTGGCGCTTCAGGCGATACGCAGGCATCTGCCGAATAGAACGCCCGTCGGTTTCAGTTGAATAGACGAATATGAAGCACGAACGCAGCATTCCCATCGGTTCTGAGGGGGATGCTGCGACGGTTTTCGGCGGCGATTCGTTTATGGGTTGGTTGCGCGAGGCTGCTCTCGAGGTGCTTTCGCCCACGCGTTGCGCGGGTTGCGAGCGCCCGGGGGAGCTCATCTGCGAGGCATGCCTCGACCGTATCGAGGTCATCGATCCTGCGCATGCCTGTACGCGCTGCGGAGCGCCCTTCGGCGACCTGCTATGTACCGAATGCGGCTGCGGTGCAGACGAAGATATCGCGCTGCCCGGTGCGAACGCCGAACGGCCAACGTTGGGGCGAAGCAGGTTCCACCCGGACGATGCGCTCGATCGCTGCCTTGCGGCGACGGTCTTTACCGATCCTGTCCCCCGCATCATCAGGACGTACAAGGATGCCGGCGAGCGACGGCTCGGTGCGCTCATCGCCGAGCTCATGTTCGATGCGGCAGGACATGCGGAGCTGGTGGCACCCGACCGCTTTGGCGACATCTTGAACGGCGCGGAGGCGATTACGTTCGTGCCGGTCACGGCTGCGGCTTTCAGCCGTCGCGGCTTCGACCACATGGAGGTGATCGCGCACCGCATGGCCGAGCTCGCAGGCCTGCCGCTCATCGACGCGCTCGCCAAACACGGCTCCGTCGATCAGCGCGCGCTCGGTCGTGCGGAGCGTCAGGAACGTTCGCGCGATGTCTACGAGGTGGTGGAGCCGGTCGCAGGCATACGTCTTCTGCTGCTCGACGATGTGATCACCACCGGGGCGACCATGCGCGCCGCAGCATCCGCCCTGCATGCGGCAGGTGCTGCGCACGTCGATGCGCTCGCCTTCGCGCGCGTGTGGTAGTTGGTGGTCGCGCGTTGCCTAACGACCGCCCACCACAGATGCTGGAGGCGTATCGCACGTGTGCGAATCCGTTGCCCCTCGCGGTGCGCTACTTCGCGGTGAGGATCTCCACGGCGCGACGCAGCGTCGTTTCGTCGCCGGTGTTTCCCGGGAAGATGACATAGGGCATACCGGGGAAGCGGCTTTCCGCGCCCGTCTGCCATACGGGGATTCCCGGTTGGATCTGCCCGAGCACGTTTGCGCGCTTCACGCCGAGCGCCTTTGTGCCCACGTCGCTCGACGTGATGCCTCCTTTCGCGACCACGAAGGCGGGCGCGATGCCGAGCTGGCCCACAAGCCGCTGTACCCCGTCGCTGATTTTCACGCTGCGCAAAAGCGCGCTTTCTTTCGTGTCATTCGGCACCTCGAGCAGATCGCGGCACGTGAAGCACACTGCGACCTTACCAGCGCGGATAATGTCTTCCTCGAGCGCCACGCAGCGGTCGACTTCCGCGTAGAGGGCGTCATCACCTTGAAGAACGAGGTCTGAGTTGAATGCGACGGGAACCGTGCAATCGAGCTGCAAGAGTTTTTCCAGCTGCGCTGTCGTCTTCTGCGTGTGGCTACCCACCACCACAACCCCGCCGCTTTGGGTTTCGGTGGTCACCATGTCCTCGCGGCCGAGCAGGGGAATGTCCGAAACCCCGCCCAGCACCTTGACCAAGCCCGCCGCCGTGCGGAACAGGAATGTTTTTCCCTGTGCCATAGCACGGTAGAGCGCCACCGCGAAGACCTTGATGTCGCAATAGTCGATCGCGTTCACGCAAATCTTGTTGAAACCGGTCACGTTGAGCAGCTGGTGCTCTATGTGGTCGTAGTTGCAGGAGCGCAGGTCGTCGAGGGAGACGCACACGACGTCTTCGGCACGGAAGTGCCCGTCGGTCTTCTCCTCGATGTACTCGGGGATCGAGGAATGGGTGTAGCCGAAGGTCTTGTCGCGCGCGAACTCCGTTTTCGCTGCGGGCACGAGCTCGTCGCCCTGCTGCACGTAATGGACGTCGCCGATGGTGAAACGGCCGCCCTCCTTGAAGAACGGGCACATGACTTCGCCGTCGACGGTGAGGCCATCGGCTTCCATAGCTTCGCGCAGCAGCTCCGTTTCAAGTGGGTAATGGCCGCGCAACGTGGAGTCGCTGCGGCTCATGATGACGTAGGGCGTGGCGGCCTCGCGCGCGACGCTCGCGATTTGTGCGCCGATCTTACGGTGCGCTGCGGTGGTCTCGTCTCGTGTCATGCCACGGCTGTTCGTGAGGATGTAGAACAGCTTGCCTTCCTCGGTAAAGCCCGTTCGTATGCTTTCCGGGCTCCAATCCGTGTAGACCGAGACATCGTGAACTGTCTGGACGCCGGTTGGGTCGTCGTCGAGCACGACGATCTTATGCGGGTCCTTTGCGATCTCCTGCGCGAGGAGCGCGTCGACCGCCGATTCGTCGATGACAGGATAGGAATCGAGGACTTCTATGGGAAGGGGCTGAAGGGGCATGCTCATCGTGTCTCCTCGTATCGGGTGGGATGATGCATTCGCGCTGGGCGTTGTAGCGTTGCCACGAGCTTGCCGTGCGCTACCGGTCGCTTTTCACCTCGACGCCGGCGAGCGCCTCGAAGTACTGCACGTACCCACCATGGTCGTCGTCCAGGTGCCCGTGTGCCTTAAGCGTCTGCTGCACCTCGAAGAGCTGCGCGGTGAAGGGGAGCGGAACGTCGATCTCGTGCGCGGTGGCGAGCACATTCTTGATGTCCTTGTGATTGATGGAGATCTTCCCGCCGGGCTTGAAGTCGCGGGCGCATATCATGGGCGCCTTCGCGTCGAGTACGGCGCTGCCGGCGAGCCCGCCGCGGATGGCCTGGTAGACCTTCATGGGATCGGCTCCGGCCTTTGTGGCGAGGACGAGCGCTTCGGAGACGGCGCAGATATTCAGGTTGACGATGATCTGGTTGGCGAGCTTGCACACGCTACCGCTGCCGCTGGGTCCCACGAGCAGCGCGCTCGACCCCATGATGTCGAAATACGGGCGGAGCGCTTCGAACACGTTCTCATCGCCACCGCACATGATGGCGAGCGTGCCCTCGACCGCCCCCGGTTCGCCGCCAGACACCGGCGCGTCCATGAAGCCGACGCCGAGCGCTTCGAGCTTCTCGTAGCAGGTCGTGCTCTGCGTGGCGGTCACGCTCGACATGTCGCAGACGATCTTGCCCGCTGTGAGCGCCGAGGCGACACCTTCTTCGCCGAACAGCACGGACTGCACGATGTCGCCATTGGGGAGCATGGTGAACACGATGTCGCATGCCGCGCCGATCTGGGCATAGCTGCCCGAGGTGGCACCCGCCTCCACGAGTTCATCGACCGCGGCCTGGTTCAGGTCGGACACCATCACGTCGCACCCGGCCTTCAAGAGATTCTTCACCATGGGTTTTCCCATGATGCCCAGGCCGATGAACCCTACCTGCCTCATGGTGGCTCCTGTTCTCGAAGCATCCGATATGCTGCCTTCATTGTAATCACCCATGCCGACAGAGCCGGTGCAAGATTTCCCAGGTTACAACGAAGATATCGACCCGTGCTCAACTTCTCGCAGCTCGCGAACGTGTTGTATACTAAAGCGCGTCCCCTCAGGCTGTGGTTGCCGATGCGCTCGCGCATCCTAGTCCAAGACAGACGCGGTCGAAAGGACCCACGTAAGTGCATGCGTGCGCGCATGCGCGATCATGGCGCGTCCTAGAGGTAAGTCGCACCGTCCGTTGCTAGGGGTATTCCGCCCCGCGGGCGAGCGGGCAAGTCGTGACGTCGCTGCGGCGGCCGAGCAAACGTTCCAGTGCGCAGGTGTGGGGGAAAAGACCAGGTCAGCTGGGGGACAACGCATATTCACCGCTCGCGTTCGCGCAGCGGAGCAGACGTAGTCGGCGCCTCGTGGCGCCATGGTGGCAAGGTGGTCGGTTCATGACGGACGGATTGAAGGGATGGCTGCGGCGCGGCGCGGCAGGTCTTATGGTTGCGGTGCTCGCGTGCGTGCTCGGTGGGTGCTCATTCGGCACGCCCCCGCTTTCCGAGGTGGAAGAGGAAACGCCCGAGCAGGCGATCGATGACGCGCTGCTCGTCCAGCCGGGAACCCTTACCGTCGCGCTCGATACGGGCGACTTGCCGCAGGTGATGACCGACGAGGACGGCTACTACGTGGGGTACACCATCGACGTCGCATCGGAACTTGCCGACTCCCTCGGTCTCAAGCTCGCCATCGTCCATTCGGTCTCGCCGCAAGATGCGATCGAATCCGGCGAGGCGGATATCTATCTGGGCGCGACCGCGCGCGACCAGACGGATGGCATCGTGGTGCTCGGCGAGTATCTGCAGAATGCCACGGCGATCTTCGGAATAGGGGAGAGTTCCTCGGAAGCCCTTACCGCCGATGACCTCGCGCAGGCAACAATCGGCGTACAGGGAGGAAAGGCATCGCAGGAGGCGCTCGCGCGCATAGGGATCGCCACCGATAGCACCTACGATACCGTGAACGACTGCTTCGACGCGCTCGCCGCCGGCGAGGTCGACTACGTTGCGTGCGATGCGACGGCCGGCGCATACCTGGCTCGCACGTACGAGGGTGCCTACTTCGCGGGCACGATCAGCGCATCGACGTCCTATGGTATCGCCTACGACTCCTCGGCAACCGAGCTTTCCGATGCGGTGGGCGCGGCGCTTGACGAGATGTCGGGCGACGGCACGCTCGATGCGATCCACGTGATGTGGTACGGCGACCTTCCGCTCAACCTGTCGAGTGAGCTCATCTCGGGTGTCACCATCACCGAGGAGTCCGGATCTTCGGACGAAGATACCGAATCGGGCGAGGAAGACCACAGCGATATCAACGACTACTAGGACACTGCGAATCGCTCGGCTTGGATCCACCTGTCTTTAGCGCATCGCTCCGTGCTTTCGGCCGACGGTGGTCTCATTTCGACAAACGGCGCGAGCGCGTTCTCTTGTGCGCGTGCGTCATGCATCTCCTGAGTTTGGGTACAAACACGGTACGTACTGTTCCCGGCTAGATAGGAGTGCTTATGGATATCAAGGTTTCCGGCCGAAAGACCACGGTAACCGATGCCCTGCGCTCGCATGTTGAAGAGAAGATCGGCGAAGCGCTCAAGGTGTTCGACATCGAGCCCATGACGTGCGACGTCGTGCTCCGCTACGAGAAGAACCCCTCCATCGCCGAGCCCGCGATCGTCGAGGTCACGGTTCGCGCGAGAGGTTCGGTCATCCGCGTGGCGGAGCACGGTGCAGACATGTATGCCGCGATCGATATCGCGGCGGACAAGGTGACGCGCCAGCTTCGTAAATTCAAGACGAAAGTCGTCGATAACCGCCAGCAGGGTCCCTCTGCCGCCGAGGTCGCGCCGGCGCCGCGCGTCGAGGACCTGGCCGACCTCCTCATCCCGGAGGAAGAGGACAACCAGCTTGTTCGCGAGAAGGTTATCGAGATCACGCCGATGACCGAAGAGCAGGCGCTCGTGCAGACGGATCTTCTGGGACACGACTTCTATGTGTTTGAAAACGCCACGACCGGCCTCATCAATGTGGTTTATCACCGTAAGAATGGTGGATATGGCATCATCAAGCCCAAAATAGAGTCGCTTGACGAGTAAAATACGGTCTACTGCGTGCATGTAGGCGAGCGGCCATCCATGTGGGTGGCCGCTTTTTTGAGAAAGGCAATTGGCTGATGACCACCGCTGCAACAGAGGGGTATGCGCACCGCTGCCGTATCGCGGTCGATACCTGCTGCGATTTCACGCCCGAGATCGCGGCGACGCTCGATATCGACATCCTCGGCTTTCCCTTCATCTTGGACGGCGAAGAGCGAGCGGACGATATCTGGACGTCCATGACCCCGAAATGGTTCTACGATCAGATCCGTTCCGGCGTGAAGGCGTCGACGGCGGCGATCTCCGTCGGCCGCTACCTCGAGTACTTCACTGAGTGTGCCGAAGAGGGTACGCCCACGGTGTATCTCGCGTTCACCTCTGCGCTCTCCTCGAGCTACGAGCATGCGTGCATCGCAGCCGACGAGGTGCGCGAGAAGTATCCGGATTTCGAGCTTTACGTGGTGGACAATGCGCTGCCGTGCTCCTGCGGCGAGCTGCTGGCGCTCGAGGCCGTGCGCCAGCGTGCAGCCGGCCTCACGGCTGCGCAGCTCGCGAAGTGGGCAGACGAGGCGAAAACGTACGTACACGGATACTTCACGCTCGAGAGCCTCGATTCCCTTGCCGCAGGCGGCCGCATCCCGCCGGCAGCCGCGCAGATCTCGAGCAAGCTCGACATCAAGGCGAGCCTCTCCTTCGACTTGGCGGGTTCGCTCACGCTTACCGGCGTGAGCCGTGGCCGCAAGAAGGCGCTCAAGGGCCTGGTGAAGGCGTTCAAGGAGAATTATGTCCTCGATCCCTCCATGCCGATGACCATCGTTTCCTCCGACGCCGAGAAGGATGCGGACTGGCTTGAATCTGCGATTCGCAAGGAGGACGGTTGCGCCGACCTCACGATCATCCGCGGCGCGGTGGGCCCGACGATCGGTGCCCACGTGGGGCCGGGCATGGTCGCCGTCATCTTCTGGGGCAAGAACCGTGCGGAGAAGATGACGCTCACCGATCGCATCGCTCAGAAAGTTCGCAGCTAGTTTGGCTCATGTGGGGCGGATTGCCCTGAGCCATGGTAAAGCCCCTGGGGTGATTCTACATACGAGCAAGGAGTTGCATCATGACAGATAAGAAGCAGAAGGTCGCCTTTATTGGCACCGGCATCATGGGCGCGCCCATCGCCGGCCACATCCTCGATGCGGGCTACCCGCTCACGGTCTATAACCGCACGCAGGCCAAGGCCAGTCCGCTCGTGGAGCGCGGCGCCACGCTCGCCGCGACGCCCGCCGAGGCCGCCGCGGGTGCGGATGTCATCTTCACGATGGTCGGTTATCCCGAGGACGTCGAAGAGCTCTACCTTGCGGGCGACGGCCTGCTTACCGCTTCGAAGCCCGGTGCCATCCTCATCGACCTCACCACGAGCTCTCCCTCGCTCGCGCGCGATATTGCCGGTGCTGCCGCCGTGAGCGAGCGCACCGCGTTCGATTGCCCCGTGACGGGCGGTCAGGCGGGCGCCATCGCCGGCACGCTCACCGCGATCGTCGGCGCGACCGAGCACGATATCGAGCCCGTGCGCGAGCTGCTCTCCACCTTCACTTCGCGCATTTTCTGCTTCGGCGGCGCGGGCAAGGGTCAGGCGGCGAAGCTCGCCAACCAGGTCTCGCTCGCAGCGTCGATGGTCGGCATGGCCGACGCCCTCTCGTATGCGCAGCAGGCCGGGCTCGACCTCGAGCTCACGCGCGACATGATCCTTACGGGCACGGGCAAGTCTGGCGCCATGGAGCAGCTCGCTCCCAAGGCGCTCGAGGGCGACTGGAAGCCTGGCTTCATGGTGAAGCATTTCATCAAGGATATCGGCCTGGCGCTTCAGGAGGCCGAGGACTACGAGATCGCGCTCCCCGGCGCGGACACCGCCTACGGCCTCTATGACATGCTCGATGCCATCGGCGGCGCGGAGCTGGGCACACAGGCCATCACCCTGCTCTATGCCGAGGAAGCAGATGCTGCGGCGGCTGGCCTCGACTGGTCGCTCTACACCCAGGAGCAGGGCGACGAGTGCGGCTGCGGCCACGATCACGACCACGAGCATGGTGAAGGCTGCGGTTGCGGCCATCATGAGCACGGCGAGGACCATGAGTGCTGCCACGGCGAGGGTCATCACCACGACGGCGATCACGAGTGCTGCCACGGCGAGGGCCATGGCCACCGTGAGCATGGTTGCTGCCACGGCAACCACGAGGAGTAAGCGCGCATGGACAGCCCGGCGTTCATTATCTGCTTCGTCCTGCTGTTGCTCTTCAGCGTCTACATCGGTTTTCTACTGGGGAACTGGGCAGGCAAGCGCGCCGTGACGGCTCGGGAGTACTGGCTGTACAACCTCGCCGCGATCGCGGGCTGCGTGATCGCGGTTGGGCTCGTTGCATGGCCGGTCATGCTCTATGCGATACCCCTCGGCTTGTTGCCGGGTTGGATCACGGGCCTTAAGATGGGCTATGGCGAATCGAGCGGCCCGTGGAAACTTGTCGACCGGTTCTTCAATGTGAACAAGGCGCACCGCGACACCGCTGCCCGGGGCACGGGTGAAGCCCGCCGCCGCAGGACGCGCACGGGAGAGGCCGCTCCGGATCTCATTTCCGTTTCGAGCAAGGCGTCCGGCGCGCAGGACAAGGCAGATTCCCGCACGCGCCATTCGGCTACTGGAAAACGCAAGAAGAGGTAAACATCTATGGCAGAGACCACGGAACAGGAACTTGACCCGCAAGAGGCAGAGAAGCTCGAGCAGATCGAGCGGGATGGCGCGGCGCTCGACGCCCTCATTGAGGATCTGAGCAGCTCGAGCCGGCGTACCCGGCAGTTCGCCGCCCGTGTGCTGGCGCTCCTGGCGCGCCGCGAACCGAAGATCCTCGACGCCCATGTCGCCGAGCTCATCGATGCTCTCTACCGCCCCGAGGCGCAGACGCGCTGGGAGGTGCTCGATGCGCTCGCGGAACTCGTCCCCGATCACGCCAAGGAGATTGGCGCTGCGTTCGAGGGTGCAGAGACGGCGCTGTTCGACGAGCTATCCGCCACGCTCCGCCTTTCTGCCTTCCATCTGCTCTGCGCCTGGGGCGCGACGGAACGCGGTCGCTCCAAGAAGGTGTGGCCGATCATCGACGAGGCCATCCAGTGCTACCACGGTGACCTCGAGTATCGCGATATGCTTGGCTACCTGCATGAGTTCGCTCAGGGAAAGATCGCTGGCGACGTTGCCGAGGAGCTTGCCGGTCGTCTTCAGTTCGATGCCGAAAACGGCAAGGGTAGCTACCTTAAAGCACGCTCGCGCGAGATCTACGACATGCTTGCCAAGCGCTTCAAGTTCGAGGCTCCCAAGAAGCGCGCGCGTGTCGCCCCGAAGGACGATGATATCGACGACGAGGAGGAGTAGACGCGCTCGCGCTGCCGCGTATCCGCTCGAATGAAGGGATAGGGAACCATGGGATTGATCGTGAATAAAGACGAGCTCGAAGGCGACCACGAGTACATCGATGGCATCGAGGTGATCGAGCGCTCCGATGTGCCCGACGATCTGCCCGAAAGCGAGGTCGAGGTCATCGAGCGGGAGGATTCGGAAGACGCGGATACCGCCGACGAGCCTGTCGCCGAGGACGATGAGGCCGAACAGGACGAGACGGGTGTCCGCAACGTCAATCCCCAGGATGAGGATGCTGAAGACGAGGGGGACGAAGGCGCGTCCTTCGGCAAGCGGCCGTATCTTATCGCGATGTTCGTCATCGCGATTCTCGTTGCCGGAATCGGCGGCTACTTCATCGGCAAAGGCGGCTTCGGCGCGGCTGGGCAGAGCGCTGGCACCGCTGTGCTCACGGAAGACCAGCTCGACTCGCTTGTCGCCTCGTATAGCTACAACGGCTCCGAGCACGACATCTCCGCACGCGAGGCGATCGAGAGCCAGTACAGCCTCGAGACCGTCCAGAACGAGGACGGTACCTACAACACGCCTTCCGCGGAGACGCTCATCGCCTATGTGCGCACGGAGATCCTGCTAAACGAGGCCGATGCCCGCGGCATCGAGGTCACGGACGACGAGGTCGCTGCGTATGCCGAGAATACCTATGGCACGTCGGACTACGCGACGCTCGCCGCGCAAAACGGTGTGACCGAGGAGCAGGCGCAGCAGATCTCGCGCGACAACGCCAAGATCGAAAAGCTCTACAACCAGGTCGTCCCTGCTGTCACCGCCACCGTTCCCGAGCAACCCGAGCAGCCTGCCGATGGCGATACAAGCACGCGCTCGGCAGAGTACGCGCAGTACATCATCGAGCTCGCGGGCGATGAGTGGGATGCCGAGGCGGGTACCTGGGCTTCGACCGACGGCCCGTATTACCTGGCGCTCGAGGGCATGGATTTCACAGCGGATTCCGCCTCGTACGAGGAGGCAATCATCGCCTACTACGTGGCGTACCAGGAGTACGCGACCGAGGCGTCCGGCATGAGTCAGACGTGGACAGAGTTCGCGAACACGCTCTTCGCCGATGCAGACATCGAGCTCTACGGCGTGTACGCCTAAAGGGTACGTGATACGCTGGAGCCAGATGTGAGGCTGCTGCTCAACGTTAGCATGGGGCTTCTGCGGTTCAAAAAAGCGTCGCATAACTCAGGGGTCGCCTTCGAATTTGAGGTTGACCATCGAGTTATGCGACGCTTTTGATTCGTGCTTCGGGGCAGCGGCGGGAGCCAGGCAGCGAAAGCGAACCCCGATACCAAAAACGCCCTCGATGCCGAGGGCGTTTTCATATCACTGGAGCCAGCAATCGGACTCGAACCGATGACCCCCGCTTTACGAGAGCGGTGCTCTACCAACTGAGCTATGCTGGCGATCAGGTACGGGCACGATGACCCGCGACCGATAATATTACGTGGAAACGGTGCTTCGCGCAACCCTGCACCGCAAGATTTCCACCTTCGAGGAAATCCGGGCAAGAAATGGCGTGCGTTCTTCTTATATCGCAAGAACGCACGCCTTATTCTGTCCGGCTTTCGGTATGCGACGACGCGTCCCTCGTGGAGTCGGCCTGCTCCTACAGCGCGGCGAGGAAGCGCTGCAGTCCGGCGCGTCCAGCGTCGTCCCACTTGTAGACGCCGGCATCTTCGAGCACGTGGCCGAAGACCTCGCTCACACCCGCGCGGATGATTCCCTTGGCATTTTCTGCCGACAGCTCGGGGTGCGCCGCTGCCAGATCGGCAGCCCATGCTGCGTGCGAGGCGGTAAGCGGATCTGCCTCGAGTGCGGCCAAGTCGTCGCCAGCCAGCAGGTGCTCCCGCACGGCGCCGAGCTCTTCCACCAAGCGCGGCGGCAGGATCGCAAGACCCATGACCTCGATGAGGCCGATGTTCTCCTTCTTGATGTGGTGCCATTCGGCATGTGGGTGGAACACGCCCAAGGGGTGCTCGTCGGTAGCGATATTGCAGCGGAGCGCGAGATAGAGCGTGTAGCTACCGTCCGCCTCGCGGCATGCCACGGGCGTGATGGTGTTATGTCGCTCGCCTGAGCTTTCAGCGACGATCCCGAGCGCCTCGTCGCTCCAACCGCGCCACACGTCGAGCACGTGCGCTGCGGCATCGAGGAGCGTCTCGCGGTCGGCCGCGGTGAGGCGCAGCACGGAAAGCGGCCAGCGTAGCACCTCGGCACGTACGTCTGCGAAGCCGGGGATCTCGAACGTCTCCTCCACGGCTGCCTTCATCATGGGGAACGTATGGCGTCCGCCTTGGAAGTGGTCGTGCGAGAGGATCGAGCCGCCCACGATGGGCAGATCTGCGTTCGAACCCACGAAGTAGTGAGGGAAGAGGTCGACGAAGTCCACGAGACGCGCCATATTCTCGCGATCGACGTGCATGAGGCGATGCTCGGCGCTCATGGCGATGCAGTGTTCCGAGAAGTACGCGTACGGGCTGTACTGGAAGCCCCAGTGCTCTCCGCCGAGTGTAATGGGCACGATGCGCAGGTTCTGCCGCGCCGGATGGGCGCCATGGGGTGCGCCCGCACCGCGGCCGCCGTATCCCTCGTTTTCCATGCAGAGCTGGCAGGCGGGGTAGGCCTCGCCTGCGGGCGCGGCTCCGGCGGCGGCGATGGCCTTCGGATCCTTCTCCGGCTTGGAGAGGTTGATGGTGATCTCGAGCTCGCCCCAGGGCGTGGGCGTCGTCCAGCCGATGTTCTTCGCGATGGCGGCGGTGCGCACGTAACGGGCGTCACAGCAAAGCTGGTAGAACCAGTCGGTTGCGGCTTCGGCGCCGTCGAGTTCGTACTGTTCGGCAAATGCGTGCTCGACCTCGGAGGGGCGCGGCATGATGAGTCCCATAACGCGGGTAGCGATGCGATCCGCGCCCGAGGGCGTATCCTCTTCGCAGCCGTTCGCGATGCCCGCCGCCGCGATGCGTTCGATGGTTCCCTCGAGGTCGAACTCGTCGTTCGAAACGAAGAAGCTCGTAGGCCCATCCTGTGCGGCCAGGTTGCGGGTAGGGGAGACGAGGTATGCCCATGAGAGCAGATCGGACGCGCCGCTCGGCGCAGGTCCTGTTGCACCCACGCTTTCCAGAACGGCGTTATATGCCCACATGCCGTCTTCGGGTGCAAGCATGCCGCGTCCGATTGCATAGCGAACGAGCGCCTCGATATCCTGTTGGAGGGTTGCGGCGTCCGCCGCGGCAAGCGAGGTAGTCTCTACAGCCATTGGTAACCAGCTCCTTCGCTCACGATGCGGTAATGGCGGGACGCGCCCTGGCCGAACCAGCCGTCCATGCCGGTGCAGAAGGCGTCGACGCGATCGAGGGGCACGAAGGCCTGGATGGAGCCGCCGAAGCCTCCGCCGTGGATACGGACGGCGCCGTCATTCTCAAGAAGGCGCTGCGCCAGACCGAGCGCTACCATCGCCGGCTGCTCGGGCGCGCCGCCCACGGAGACGTTCTGCAGATACATCGCGGAGCTCGAACCCGAGGCGCGGGTGAGCGCGAGGAATTCCTCGATGTCACCCGCCTGAAGTGCCGCCCAGCGTTTGGCAACGAGCTCGTTTTCGTACCAGTAGTGCAGCGCGCGGAGGACCGGGCGGTCGCCCAGCTCGCGGCGGAGTTCGTTGACACGCGCGTCGAATGCGGCCGGGTCGACCTCGCAGAGGCGCTCTTTGCCGAAGGCCGCCGCAACGGCCTTCATCTCGCCGGGTACGGCGGCGTACTCGCCGGTGAGGGCGCTATGGTCGCTACCCACGTTCACGAGCACGAGCGCGTAACCGTGCTCCTCGAAGTCGAGGGCGAGCTTCTCGGTCGCGGGGGTCTCGGGGTCGGCGAAGCTCATGTGCGCGAGGCCGCCGAGCGCTTCCGCCAGCTGATCGAGCAGGCCGCAGGGCTTGCCGAAGTAGTTGTTCTCCGTGCGCTGGGCCATCTTGGCGAGCGTTACGGGGTCGATGGCGTCGCCTTCCCAGAGCGCTTCCATGGCGCGGCCGAAGGCGAGCTCGACGGCGGCAGAGGAAGAGAGGCCGCTGCCTGCGGGGATGGAGCTTTGCATGATGAGATCGAAGCCTTGGGGCGTACGTCCGGTCGCGACGAGCTCCGAGGCCATGCCGCGGGCGAGCGAGGCCGTGGTTTCGCGCTCCGCTTCTAGCACAGCAAGGTCGGCGAGGTCGATCTCGAAGCCGCCGTATCCCACACTCTCCACGCGCACGGTGCTCGTGCCGTTCGCGGCGCAGATCGCTTGGACGTTCGCATCGAGCGCGCCGCCGATGACATCACCGCCCTCGTGGTCCGTGTGGTTGCCGGCGATCTCGGAGCGGGCGGGCACGGTTACGGAGAGCAGGTCGCCCTGCGGTTCGCCGAATCGCACGCGAAAGAGGTCTACGAGGGGCGTTGTTGCAGTTGTCATGCGCGTTCCTTTCTGTTGCGCTTGCTGGACGGGGCAACACGTTGGGGATGGGTTCGATAGTGTCAGGCGGTGAAGAAACGGTATTCAGTAACGGCGCGGTAGGGGCGCTCGGGCGTGAAAATGGCATTCGGGAAGGCAGGATGCGAGGGCGTGGCGGGGTAGAACTGCGGTTCGAGCGCGAACCCGCCGCGGTTCTCGTACGCGCGGCCGCCTTTGCCCACAACGCCGCCGATGAAGTTCCCGGTATAGAGTTGGAGCCCGGGCAAGCTCGTCCAGAGCTCCATACCCCGTCCGCTCGCGGGGTCGAGGGCTCGGGCGGCGAGTCGTGGCGCAGGGGGCTGCCCTGTGCCGTCGTCCGATTCATAACCGTCGATGCAAAAGCAGTGGTCGTAGCCGCTGCCTCGCGCGATCTGCTCGTCTTTTGCCTCGATGTTGCGGCCGATGGCCTTCGAGGTGCGAAAATCGAACGGCGTGTCCGCGACGGGGCGCGTCTCGCCCGTGGGGATGGATGCATCGTCGATGGGTAGGAAGCGCTCGGCGAAGACCTGGAGCTCCTGGTCTGCCACCGAGCCGGACGCCTGTCCCGCAAGATTGAAGTAGCTATGGTTCGTGAGGTTGATGAACGTCGCATCTGTGGTCTGGGCGTCAAACGTCATCCGCAAGCACGCCCCATCGAGCTCATAGGTAACGGTGAACGTGCGTACTCCCGGCAGCTCGAGGTCGCTGCCCGGTACTCCGGCACCCAAGGTGTAGGCAAACCGGATGCGATCGGCAGATTCGTTAACTTCTGCCCGCCACCGTTGGGCGTGGAGGCCGCGCACGCGGTCGGTGTGCAGGTTATTCGACCCCTCGTTCGCAGGCAGGCGGTAGGCAACCCCTCCGATGGGCACCGTCGCGCCCTCAACGCGATTCGCGCTCGGTCCCACGGTTGCACCGAAGTAGGTACCTTGTCCGTCGGGGTAATATGAGGCGGCGTCGTCGAAGCCGAGCACCACGTCTTCGAAGGTGCCGTCGCGGTCGGGCACGTCGATGCCCACGATTGCTGCTCCTAGATCGGTAAGGCGAACCGTCATGTTGGGGTTGCTCAACGTGAAGAGGAGCGCTTCTCGCGACTCTTGGGCGCTGTCCTGCAGCGGCATGATGGGTTCGTACGATCCAAACGAGCTTTCTTCGACCATAGAGCCCTCCGTCGCCTTCCGTTTGTTCAATGTCTCTGTAGCATAGCGCACATCGTCCGCGCGAGCGCCGGGGCGTTCGCCATGGCTCGCAAATGGATATGTTTGCGTGCCTGGATGGCGCGCGGGGCTTCCAATGGTTGTGTCTGGTGCGCACCGAGAGCGGTCCTGTGCTGCATTTGACGCAGAAATATGGCGGCAGCCGAGTCATTGGATTTCCGCAAGAGTGTTCGACGAGGTTTTGCGTGGCTCAGAAGGAACATGACCGGCCGTTGTGCACCCCTCCGTCAATCACTGGTTCATACCAGTGAGGTGGTATAGGTACTGGTTGAGTGGTTATAACCACTTAGCGTCACTACTTTACGTGTTTATTGCCCTATATCGTCTTAATACTGCAGTGTAATAAAGGCATTTACCTGTGAAAATAAATAGAAAACCGTTCAAGGCTCAAAACATACCGTTCACAGGACACTTCATATTTTTTCGAAACATATGTTGAGAATGTGTATACTGTTATCCACGAAGGCACACCGCTGCCCTCGATGCCGCTTGGACGAGTAGGGAGTGGAGAAGCCGTAGATGCCGAATGCCGGGAGGAACATGCATACGTTCGAGGTTCGCGAGAAGTTCTACCTCGATGGCGAGCCGTTCACCATTCTCTCGGGTGCCATCCACCCGTCCCGTGTCCACCCCTCGGATTGGCATCACTCCCTCTATAACCTCAAGGCCATGGGCTTCAACACGGTCGAGGCCTATTTCACCTGGAACACCATCGAGCCCGAACCCGGCGTGTTCGATTTCACGGGCTTCAACGACATCGCCGCCTTCATCGACGAGGCGGCGTCGCTCGGACTGTGGTTCATCGCGCGTCCGTCGCCCTACATCTGCGGCGAGTGGGAGTGGGGCGGCCTGCCCGCATGGCTCATGCGCGACCGCACCATGCGTCCGCGCTCGCGCGATCCCAAGTTCCTCGAGATCGTCGCTCGCTACTACGATCAGCTCATGCCCATTCTCGTCGAGCGCCAGATCACGCACGGCGGCAACATCATCATGATGCAGGTTGAAAACGAATACGGATCGTACTGCGAGGACAAGGGGTACCTGCGCGCTATCCGCGACCTCATGGTCGAGCGCGGCGTCGACGTGCCACTGTGCACCTCCGACGGTCCGTGGCGCGGATGCCTGCGCGCCGGCACGCTTATCGACGACGACGTGCTCGCCACCGGCAACTTCGGCAGCCGTTCCGCGGAGAACCTCGCCGCGCTCAAGGCGTTCCACGAGGAGCACGGTAAGACGTGGCCGCTCATGTGCATGGAGTTCTGGGACGGCTGGTTCAACCGCTGGGGCGAGAACGTCATCCGCCGCGACGCGGACGACCTCGTTGCATGCGTGCGCGAATGCCTGAAGATCGGTGACGGCGTGAACCTCTACATGTTCCACGGCGGCACGAATTTCGGGTTCATGAACGCTTGCTCTGCGCGGCATACGCACGACATCCACCAGGTCACGAGCTACGACTACGACGCCCCCCTGAACGAGGAGGGCAATCCCACCGAGAAGTGGTACAAGCTGCGTGACATGGTGCGCGAGCTCTATCCGGATGCCTGGACGGCCGAACCGCTCGTAAAGCAGGCCGTGGCGATCGAGGGCATCCCCGCGACCGGCCGCGTGAGCCTCTTCAACGTGCTCGATGCGCTCTCCGAGCCCGTCTGCTCCCAGCACCCCCAGGCCATGGAGGACTTGGGACAGTCGTACGGCTACACGCTTTACACCACCACGGTCGAGCGGGACGTGGCACCGGACGCCGAGGAGCGCATCCGCGTCATCGACGGCCGCGACCGCGCGAAGGTCTACGTCGAGGGCTCCT
The DNA here is from genome assembly GCA_900538305.1 of uncultured Collinsella sp. Lineage (GTDB taxonomy): Bacteria > Actinomycetota > Coriobacteriia > Coriobacteriales > Coriobacteriaceae > Enorma. The sequence continues at coordinate 41,408 of UPXY01000010.1, read as the reverse complement.
GCGTTGCTACGCAGTACCAGGAGCACATCGGCGAGGATATCAAGTGCGTCCTGCCCGCCGCGCGGAACCGCCTCGACATCCTCATGGAGAACATGGGGCGCGTGGGCTACGGTCACAAACTGTTGGCCGACACCCAACACAAGGGCATCCGCACGGGCGTTTGCGTCGATCTTCACTTCATCACCGGGTGGGAGCAGCGCTCGCTGCCGCTCACCGATATCTCTGGTATCGATTTCTCTGCCGGGTTCCAGGAGGGCCAGCCCGCCTTCCACCGCTTCGAGTTCACGCTCGAGGAACCCGCCGACACCTTTATCGACACGACGGGCTTCGGCAAGGGCTGCGCGTTCGTGAACGGAGTGAACGTCGGGCGCTTCTGGGAGGTTGGTCCCATCATGACGCTCTACGTGCCGCACGGCTTCACGCACGCCGGCGTGAACGAGCTCGTCTTGTTTGAAACCGAGGGTGTGTACGAGAGCACGATCTCCCTGCGCTCCGAGCCCCTCATCAACCAGCTCGACAAAGAAGGAGTTGAGTAACATGATTGTTGGCGCACGTGTTGATTTCCGTCTCATTCACGGCCAGGTCGGCAACCTCTGGAGCAACGCTCGTCAGGTGAGCCGCTTTATGGTCGTCGACGACCAGATTTGCGACGATGCCGTGCAGAAGCAGGTGCTCCGTATGGCCACGCCTGCCACCTGCAAGCTTTCGGTGCTGAACACCGAGAAGGCTACGGCGAACATCCTTGCGGGCAAGTACGATGCCCAGCGCCTGTTCATCGTGGTCAAGAAGCCCGAGACCTATCTCAAGATGGTCAAGGCCGGTGTGAAGTTCGACGAGATCATCCTCGGCAACATCACCTCTATGGACATCGTGAAGACCTACAACCGCAACATTAACTGCGGTCAGGACGACGTCGATGCCCTCACCGAGCTGCAGAGCCTGGGCGTGCCCATGGTCATCCAGCTCACGCCGCAGAACAACCCCGAGAAGTTCACGGCCTAATTTCTTTTGGCGCTACTGCCGCGAGGGGAGATGCGCGGCTGTATATAGCGTGGGAACGTATCGTTTCGTATCTTAGAAGGAGGAAAACCATGATTCAGTGGTGGCAGATTATTCTGCTCACGGCCTACGCCGGGTTCCAGATCATGGACGAGCTGCACTGGTACTCCAGCGCCGGCTCCGCCGTGTTCTCCGGCTTCATCACCGGCCTCATCATGGGCGACATGACCACCGGTCTTCTGATCGGCGGCCAGATGCAGCTGACGATCCTTGGCGTCGGCACCTTCGGTGGCGCGTCCCGCATCGACGCGAACTCCGGTACCCTCATCGCGACCGCGTTCGCGGTGAGCGCCAACATGGATCCCGAGATCGCGCTCGCGACCCTCGGCGTGCCCGTGGCCGCCATCCTGGTGTACACCGACATCGCCGGCCGCTTCGCCAACACGTTCTTCGGCCACATGTGCGACGCCGACGTCGAGAAGATGAACTGGGGCGCCTACAACGTGCACTACTGGCTCGGCGCCGTCTCCTGGTGCCTCAGCCGCATGATCCCGGTGTTCCTGGCCCTCGCGTTCGGCCAGCCGGTCGTCGAGGCCATCACCGCGGCCCTCAACGGCGACCTCGCCTGGCTCGGCGCCGGCCTGACCGTCGCCGGCGGCGCGCTGCCCGCCGTGGGCTTCGCCATCCTGCTCCGCTACCTGCCCGTCAAGAAGCACATCGCCTACCTGCTCCTCGGCTTCGTGATCGCAGCCCTGCTCGGCACCCTCTTCACGAACCTCGCTGGTGTGGCCGGCGACCTCGGCACCGTGGCGGGCGCCACCGAGACCGCGATCAACGGCGGCGACTACAACAACCTGTCCATGCTGACGATCGCCATCATCGGCTTCGCGCTGGCATACATCTACTACGTGCAGGGCAAGGCTCAGGCCGCCGCTCCTGCTGTGGCCGCTGGTACGGAAGGAGATGACGACGATGAGCTCTAAGCTTCCGAACGGCACCACGGGCTACAAGCTCACTAAGGCCGACTTCCAGCAGATCAACCGTCGTAACCTCGTCGGTTTCCAGGCTGGCTGGAACTACGAGCGTATGCAGCACTCCGGTTACCTGTGGATCATCCTTCCGCAGCTCCGTAAGATCTACGGGGACAACACCGAAGAGCTGAAGCTCGCCGCGCGCACCCACTGCGCTCCGTTCTTCAACACCTCGAACTTCCTCAACACGATCATCACCGGTATCGACCTGGCGATCGAGGAGGAAGAGGGCGTCGAGAGCCTCGAGACCGTCGCTTCCCTGAAGACCGGCCTCATGGGCCCGCTCGCCTCCATCGGCGACTCCATCTTCGGCTCGCTGCTGCCCACCATCTTCGGTGCCCTGGCCGCTAACATGGCCTCCCAGGGCAACCCGCTCGGCATCTTCATCTGGATTGCCGTGAACGTCGTGGTCGACTGGTTCCGCTGCAAGCAGACCTACATCGCCTACGATCAGGGCATGAAGCTCGTCACCACGATGAGCGATCAGCTCAACGCCATCACCGACGCCGCCACCGTCATGGGCGTGTTCATGGTGGGCGCCCTCGTGTCCACCAACGTCGGCATCGTGATCTCCGCCCCCATCGACCTGGGCGGCGTCACCGTCGACCTGCAGCACATCTGCAACATGATCTGCCCGAAGCTCGTGCCCGCGGCCCTCGTCGGCTTCGTGTACTGGCTCCTCGGCAAGAAGGGCATGACCTCGACGAAGGCGATCTTCATCGTCCTCATCCTGGCCATCATCCTCGGCGGCCTCGGCTGGATCGCCAAGGGCTAAGGAGCAAGACTCTCGCGACTACGGTGCCCGGGTTTCCGGGTGCCGTGGCCGCGGCTCGCTCCTTGTGAGTCGCAAACGGGCGCGCTCCTCAAGGCGGCATTTGCTCCGCCACGTTCTCCCAGAGGTGTGCGCCCGTTTTTCGCTATCATGGCTCGGTGCCAGATAGTTTGCGCAGAAGCGCATGAAGGTAAGGGAAGGTATCCATCGTGAGAATCGAAGTCATCATCTTCGTCGTGTTTCTCATCGTGTACTTCGTGGCCACGCTGCTCTTGCGGCGCTACTACGAGATGAAGATTCACATGCTGTTTGTGACCGGCCTGCTCGATGACTGTTTCGATACGCTGAACAAGTTCCTTCCCAGAATTCTGTTCCCCACATATGAACAGTATCTCTGGCGCTTTCGGGTGCACGATGCACGCGACGAGCGCGAGATGGCGACGCGTATGATCGAGCTCATGCTGCGCATGCGGTCGTCCAAGAAGCGCCATGCCGAAGTCGTTGCGCTGGCGTTCAATTATTTTGTTTCCATTGAAGATAAGAAGCGCGCTAAAGAGTTGCTTGAAGAAGCCAAGAGCGTGTGCGACACGAACGTGGTCAAGGATTGCCAGCTCACCTATGACATCATGCTCGGCAACCGCCACGATTGCATCGAGGAGATGGAAGCGCTCCTCGACCGCGCAGATCCGCCGTTGCGTGCGAAGCTCTACAAGCTCATCGCGAAGCAGTATCGCAACGCCGGCAACAAGAAGCAGGCTCAGTATTACGATGGCCTGCTCGTTCAGCTCATCAAAGAGAATTCCATGCCCGAGCCCCCGAAGGTGGCTCAGGCCAAACGGGAGGCCGCCGCGCAGGGCGCAGATGCACCTGCTGATTCCGGCCAACCCGATACCGAACATGATGCTGCCGAGACGCCTGGGGCGGATGCCTAAGGCGGGTAGCATCGGCATCATGCCGAAAGGAGGGTGTATGCGTCTTTCTCCTGCTTGCAAGGCTCTGCACCCTTTTATTTCCATCAGCTGGTAGTAACCAGTTACCACTAGCTGATCTGCGAGCAGGGCGGGTGTACCGCAGCAAAACCGAGTGTCAAAGCGAAGGAAAGGACACGAAGATGATCGGTTTCGTTCTCACTGGCCATGGAAACTTCTCGCTTGGTTTGAAGAGCGCCGTCGATATGGTCGCGGGCGATACGCCTGCGTTCAAGGCCGTTCCGTTCGATGGAACGAGCACTGACGCATACGCCGCCGACCTGCGCGCCGCGATTTCCGAGCTGCATGAGGAGTGCGATGGCGTCGTGGTGTTCTGCGACCTTCTGGGCGGCACTCCGTTCAACCAGGCCATGCTCGCTTCGCAGGTGTTCAGCAACATCGAGGTTGTCGCCGGTGTGAACCTGCCCATGCTCATCGAGCTCATCGTCATGCGCGGAGCCTACGCCACCGCCGAGGATACGGCTGAGGCCGCGGTGACGGTCGGCCAGGCGGGCGTCACCCATAAGAAGCTTGAGCCCATGGGGGACGACGAAGACGACGAGATGTAAGCGGCATCTGCTGAGACGCGGCGGGCGGTGCTGCATGCCTTGGGCGGTAGCGCCTGAGGTATCGGCCGCCGCCCGCCGAGGCGCATCTGCACGATACCGGAGTTCGGTATCTTGGTGCACGGGAACGAAGAGCGCGAGATTGCGTGTGAAGGAGGCGATTCCATGGCGGTAACGATGCGACGCCAGCCGCTCTACGACCAGTTGGTCGATATCCTATCCGAGAAGATCGAGTACGAATACCGTCCGGGCGACCTCATGCCCTCCGAACGCGAGCTTTCCGAGCGCTACGGGCTTTCGCGCACGACGGTTCGCCTTGCCCTGCAGGAGCTTGAGCAGCTTGGACTCGTGGTTCGCCAGCACGGCCGCGGCACGTTCGTTGCGGATCGCTCCGCACAGACCACGAACCTCATGCAGTCGTACAGCTTCACCGAGCAGATGCGTGAGATGGGACGCGTTCCCCACACGACGATCCTTGAGTTCAGCGAGATTCTCGCTGATGCGAATCTCGCAGACCACCTGGGCGTTCGCGAGGGAGACAAGCTATTCAAGCTCAAACGCCTGCGTTCTGCAGACGGCACCCCGATGATGGTTGAGCGCACCTACCTGCCCATGCGCAAGTTCCTCACGCTCAAGCGTCCGCTTTTGGAGAATATGCCGCTCTACGAGATCATCGAAGGGGTCTATCACGAGAAGATCAAGGTGGCGGAGGAGGAGTTCTTCGCGAGTATCGCTCGCGTCGCCGATGCCCACCTGCTGGATATCAACGAGGGCGCGCCGGTGCTCGACCTCGTCCGCACCACGTATAACGCGAGCAACGAGATCGTGGAGTATACGCTCTCTGTTGCCCGCGCCGACCAGTTCAAGTACAAGGTCTACCACCGTCGCGGTGAGTAGATGACATGCGAGCGGCGTTGCCGCGCACAGAAGAAGGGTAGCTATCATGTTCGAGAAAAACTTGGAGGAGCTGAAGGCGCTCGGTGCCGACATCACCACCGCCGAGATCAAGCAGCAGCCCGAGCTCTGGGAGGATACCTTCCAGATCTATGCCGATAACAAGGACGCTATCGAGGCGTTCCTTGCCGCGGCGAATGGCATGGGCGAGGGTCGTACGTCGGTGATCTTCACCGGTGCCGGCACGTCGGATTATGTTGGTGATACGGTCGCCCCGTACCTGCGCCATGCGGGCGATACGACGACCTACGACTTCAAGCCCATCGCCACCACGGACATCGTTTCCGCTCCGCGCGACTTCCTCTGCCCCGAGGAGCCCACGATCCTCGTGTCCTTTGCGCGTTCCGGCAACAGCCCCGAGAGCCTGGCTGCCGTCGAGGTTGCGAAGAAGTTCGTGAAGAACATCAAGTTCCTGAACATCACCTGCGCGCCCGAAGGCAAGCTCGCCGTGGAGAGCGCCGACGATCCGGATGCGCTCACGCTGCTCATCCCGCGCGCGAACGACAAGGGCTTCGCTATGACCGGCAGCTACAGCTGCATGTCGCTGCTTACCACGCTCATCTTCGACACCGCTACCGACGAGCAGAAGCTTGCCTGGGTGCGCGAGGCCGCGAAGATGGGTCGCGAGGTCGTCGAGCGCGAGGACGAGGTCGCTGCCTTCCTCGCTGGCGATTTCAACCGCGTGACGTATCTGGGCTCCGGCTCCTTTGTGGGCCTTGCGCAGGAGGCGCAGCTCAAGATTCTCGAGCTCGCCCACGGCCTCGTTGCCACTTCGTGGGATAGCTGCATGGGGTATCGCCATGGGCCGAAGAGCTTCGTGGACGACAAGACGCTCGTGTTCGTGTTCGTGAACAACGACGAGTACACCCGCCAGTACGACCTCGACATCCTGAACGAGATCGGTGGCGACAAGATCGCTCAGAAGACCATCGCCGTTCAGCAGGATGCCGGCGAGCTCTTCAGTGGCGAGGCCTTCACATTCTCCGGATCCGAGGCGCTCCCCGAGGCGTACCTCGCCCTGCCGTTCGTCATGGTCGCGCAGGCGGTGTCGCTCCTCAACTCCGTGCGCGTGGGCAACACGCCCGATACGCCGAGCCCCACCGGCACGGTGAACCGCGTGGTGAAGGGCGTCACCATCCATCCGTTCAGCGCATAGCGCGTGACAACGGTGCCAGGGGAAACTGTCACAGACGTGACAGTGGTGCCAGGGGAAACTGTCACGTGATTCCCATATGAGAGGAGTTCTCTTGAGTACGTTTGCCATCTCGGCAGCCAAGTTCGTACTGCCGGGCGCCACCATGCAGGGTGGCTACCTCACCATCGAGGATGGGAAGTTCGCGGGTTGGACGGCCGAGAAGCCGGCGTGCGAGGTCGTCGAATATCCCGGCGCCATCGTGGGCCCCGGTCTTGTCGATACGCATATCCACGGGTTCCATAACCATGCGACCACCGATTGCGATCCCGCTGCTATCGACGACGCGAGCGCGGCGCTCGCCAAGTCGGGCACGACGACGTGGCTGCCCACGACCTTCACCGAGTCCGTCGAGGACATCGGCCGCGCTTGCGCCGCCATCGCACAGGCTGACGAGGCCCGCAGCGAGGACTACGTGGGCGCGCACATCGGCGGCATCTTCCTCGAAGGGCCGTTCTTCACTACGGCGCACGTGGGCGCGCAGAACCCCAAGTTCCTCATCGACCCCACGGTCGAGGTCTTCGATGGCTGGCAGGAGCAGGCCGGCGGTCGCATCGTGAAGAGTGCGCTTGCGGCTGAGAAGGATGGCGCGCTCGAGTACATCGCGGCGCTCGATGCGCGCGGCGTGGTGACTGCCATCGGGCATTCGGACGCGACCTATGACGAGGCGCTCGCCGCGGTGAACGCCGGTGCTAGCTGCTTCGTTCACACCTACAACGGCCAGCGCGGCCTGCACCATCGCGACCCGGGTGTGACCGGTTGCGCCATGACGACGCCCGAGACCTATGCCGAGATCATCTGCGACGGCAAGCACGTGGTGCCCGCCGCCATCAAGGCGCTTGTCGATGCGAAGGGCTGGCAGCATACGGTGCTCATCACCGATTGCCTTATCTGCGGCGGCATGCCCGAGGGCGAGTATGTCTCGGGCGGCATGCCCGTCGTCATGAAGGGCGGCCTCTGCTACGTCAAGGCCGAAGACGGCTCGACGGGCACGATCGCGGGTTCGGTTCTCACGCTTGCCAAGGGCGTGAAGAACATGGTCGACTGGCAGATCGTCACAGCCGAGCAGGCCATCCGTATGGCGACGGAGGTGCCTGCGCGCTCGGTGCACATCGACGACGTCTGCGGCTCCATCAAGCCGGGCCGCGTTGCCGACCTCACGATCTTCAATGCCGATCTCACGCTTGCCGCAACGTATGTCGGCGGCACAAAGGTCGCCTAGCCGGTACATGGGTCGGTTGGGGATGGATTCATTCCCAACCTCTGTTGCCTGCCTGTCATCGGCAGGTTGGCACCACGCGCCCAAGAAGCGAATTTCGTAAGGAGGAATCGTGCTCAAGACAGCTGAGCGTTTCAAAGCAGAGATTCTTCGACGCCTCGACGAGGTGACAGAAGGTCAGGACGAGGCAATCCATGCCGCGGCCGTGATCTTCGCCGATACCATCGAGCGCGGCGGTATCATCCGCGCCTTCGGCTCCGGGCACAGCCATGCGAATGCGCTCGAGATCTGCGGCCGCGCAGGCGGCTACATCCAGACGAAGATCGTGCGCGAGCCGGCGCTTGGCATCTACGAGATGCTCGATGGCGTGGGCGACCAGTTCTGGCTCAAGCTTGATGTGCGTCCCGAGGACTGCCTCGTGCTCATCTCGAACTCCGGTCGTAACCCCTTGCCGGTGGAGCTCGCGATGCGCGCGCAGAAGGCGGGGATTTCCGTGATTGCCGTGACGGCGCGCGAGGTCTCTGCCGCCGGTACGTCGCGCAGCAAGACGGGCAAGCGTCTCTTCGAATGCGCGGACGTGGTGCTCGACAACAAGAGCACGTTCGGCGACGCAGCGCTCGAGGTCGAGGGCATCGCCACCAAGGTGGGTGGCACCTCGCTCTATACCGGGTGCCTCTTGCTCGATTGCGTCGTCATGGAGTCGCTCGACATTCTGCTCGAGCGCGGTGTTGTCCCGCCGCTCTACATGAGCGCGAACGTCGACGGCGGCCCGGAATTCAACCAGCGCCTGCTTGATCAGTTCAAAGATCGATTGGCTGAGTACTAAACTCGCGGCGAGCTCCGTTGCGGCGTGAGCTCGCGGCGTTTCAGAAAGGGAGGGCGCATGATTCTTACCGTAACCATGAACCCATCGATCGATACGCGTTACGAGGTCGAACACCTTGTGATCGATGACGTGAACCGCGTGACGCCGCAGAAGACCGCGGGCGGCAAGGGGCTCAATGTGAGCCGCGTGCTCGTGCAGCTGGGCGACGACGTGGTAGCGACCGGTCTTCTGGGCGGGCATCCCGGCGCGTATCTGGGCGACCTCATGGATGCCGATGGCATCAGCCATCGCTTCACGCCCATTGCGGGCGAGAGCCGTACCTGCATCGCGCTTTTGCACGATGGGAACCAGACTGAGCTTTTGGAGAGCGGTCCGGTGGTAAGCGATGAGGAGCTCGGAGCGTTCCTCGCGAATTACGCCGACCTCGTGCGGCAGGCCGATTGCGTGACCATTTCCGGCAGCCTTCCCAAGGGCGTTCCGGTAGATTGCTACGCGGGTATGGTGAAGACCGCGGCCGATGCCGGTAAGCCGGTCTTGCTCGACACCTCGGGCGCCGCTCTCGACGCTGCACTTGCAGCGCCGGTGAAGCCCACGCTCGTGAAGCCCAACCTTACCGAGATCAACGGGCTTCTGGGTACGTCGTTCACCCCGGACGATCTCCCGTCGCTTCAGCAGGCGCTCGAGGCGGATGAGCGGTTCGCGGGTATCTCGTGGGTCGTCGTGACCATGGGGGCTGCCGGTGCGGTCGCCTTCCATGAAGGCGCGCGCTACCGCGTGGTCGCACCGCGCATCGAATGCGTGAACGCTACCGGTTCGGGAGACTCGACCATCGCGGGCTTCGCGCACGCCATAGCTGCCGGCGCGAGCGATGAAGAGGTGCTTCGCTGCGGTAACGCGTGCGGCACGCTCAACGCCATGGACCTGCAGACGGGTCACCTGGTGATGGACGCCTGGGACGAGATTTACAACGCCATCGAAGTGACCAAGGCCTGACAGTGGGGACAGCCTCCAATGTCGGCGCAATGGGGATAGGTCTTAACCTGCCAAAAGGGACAGTCCCTTTTGGCAGATATCAGAAAGGAGACACAACATGCTGGTAACCACGAAGGAAATGCTGCTCGACGCGCAGAAGAACCATTATGCCGTCGGCGCTTTCAACGTTGAGAACCTCGAGTTCGTCATGGCAGTGCTCGCTGCCGCCGAGGAGACGAAGTCCCCGGTGATCATGCAGACGACGCCCGGCACCATCAAGACCGCCGGCCTCGACTACTTCTATGGCATGGTGAAGGCTGCGGCTGAGCGCGCGAGCGTGCCGGTCGCCCTGCACCTCGACCACGGTGACGGTTATGACCGCTGCATGCAGGCTCTGCGCACGGGCTACACCTCCGTCATGATCGACGGCTCCCACGAGACCTTTGAGGACAACATCGCCCTCACCAAGCTCGTCGCCGACGCCGGCCGCGCTATGGGCGTGCCAGTCGAGGCCGAGCTCGGCAAAGTCGGTGGCAAGGAGGACGACGGCCCGGCGGTCGAGGGTGAGAACCCCTACACCGACCCGGACGAGGCCAAGGAGTTCGTCGAGCGCACTGGCTGCACGTCGCTCGCTATCGGCGTGGGCACCGCGCACGGCGTCTACACCGAGACCCCGCATATCGAGCAGGAGGTTGTGAAGGCCATCCGCGCCGCCGTGGATGTGCCGCTCGTGCTCCACGGCACCTCCGGTGTGCCCGATGAGCAGGTCGCTGAGGCTGTGAAGAACGGCATCTGCAAGGTGAACTACGCCACCGAGCTGCGCCAGGCCTACACCAAGGGCTACATGGCCTTCATGGCCGAGAACCCCGGCGTGTTCGACCCGAAGAAGCCCGCCAAGCAGGGCATGGCCGAGATCACCAAGATCGTGAAGATCCGTATGGAGAACCTCGGGTCGGTCGGCCGCGCGTAGGCGCTGAAGTCGTCAACCTGATCGGGAGCCCCCGGATCCTTTCCCTCGATTGACCGTCGCTGCGGAGCTTTGCCCCACAACCGAGGAATCGTTTAGGGGAAGATCCGGGGGCTTTTTACGTCCGCCCTCTGGGCGCAGGAATGTTAAAAACCCCTGGGGTAAATTTACATGGCGACGATCTTGGTGCCGTGGCACTCATGCACGTCGAGCGCATGGGCGATGTCTTCGACGTTCTCATAGGTGATGCCGGCGCCGGGGAGGATGGTAAGGCGGCCGCCGGCATAGGCGATGAGCTCGCGCAAGCGATCGAGATTTGCGGCGATGGGCGTGCCCGCGCGTCCGCCATGGGTGAGGATGCGCTCGACGCCGAGACCCGCCAGGACGTCGATAGCGTGCTCCTGCTCGGTGCCTTCAAGTTCGTCGAAAGCCATGTGGAATGTGACGGCCGCAGGAGCGGTCGAGGCGCCGCAGAAGAGCTCGTCGCCAGCAGCGATGGGAGCTTTTGCGAGCGAGACCAATTCAGCTGCGAACGCCTCGTCGAGCGCGTAGCCCTGCTCGGCGCAGCCCGTGAGGCAGCCGAACACCACGCCCGTCACGCCGAGCGCCCGCGCGACGCGCACATCGGTGCGCATCATGTCCTTCTCGGCATCCGTATACACGAAGTTTCCGCCGCGTGGCCGCACCATCGCCATGACGGCGACCTCGCGCGGCACGCAGTACGCGACGGCGTTCTGGATGACGCCAGCGCTTGGCGAGGTGCCGCCCACCGAGAGGTTGTCGCACAGCTCGATACGCTTCGCGCCGGCCTCGATAGCGGCGGGCACGTGCTCCATGTTCTCGGCGCAGAATTCTTTGAGCAGTTCCATGTTGCGTCCTTTTCAAGGGATTGGTGGGGGACGTGTTTCTTGCAACCTATTTTACCTATTGTGCGCATGCGGATAGTATTTTCTACAGCGAGCCAATTCGGGCTCGCATTCCGGTCGATTATGGGATGCACCCCTTCGCGGTATCGTGCAAAATGGCAGAATCTGGATAGTCTGAGGCAGGATGTATGCTAGCGCCGCGCCGGTGCTCAGGTATGCTTTCGTTAGTTGAATGCAGTCGCTCGTGAGGAACGGAGCACGCCAAATGTTGAAGTACACGCAGGTAGTATTCGATGTCGACGGCACGCTCGTGGATTCGAGGATGTCGGCTCTGAACTCGCTCCAACAGGTGGTGGGAGAGTACACCGGCATGGTACCGCCGCTCGAGGATCTGTACTTCTCCACAGGCATCCCTGGTGAGAACGCCTTGCGCCAGCTGGGTATCACCGATTCCTCCGCTCTTGTGCGCTGGCGCGAGCTCGCCGGCAAGCTCGCATACACGATTACGGTGTTCCCGGGTATCGTCGAGACGCTTGAGCGCTTGCAAGATCTGGGATGCGCCCTTGGTATCGTTTCTTCGCGCGAGCGCGGCGAGTATACAGACGAGATCACGCCGCTTTGGCTCGATCCATATTTCCCGGTGCGTATTTTGGTGGAAGATACCACGAAGCATAAGCCAGAACCAGAACCTATGCTCGAGTACCTTCGCCGCACGGGCGCGGCGGCCGAAGAGACGCTGTACGTGGGCGATACCATCTACGACATGAAGTGCGCGCTTTCCGCCGGCGTCGATTTCGCGCTTGCAAGCTGGGGAGCGGCCCAGCCTGTTGAGGATGCTCCTCACGTGCTTCAGAGGCCGGAAGATCTTGTAGCGTTGATGAGAGGTGCGTAATGGGTTAATTGGGACGGGCTATCCCAACCCATCGTGTTCGGCCCGTCGGAGGTTGGTAGCGTGCTCGGATGGGCTGGCATGAACTCGGCGCCAGCCTATCCCCCACGAGGGCTGCTTTGTTTCCCTCGTGCCACTTTTTGTTAGGCAATCGTCATGGTTCGCCGCATGTGTCCCATACGTTTGATAGACTGGCATGCAGTAGTTTTATTGGCGCAAGATTTCGACGACGAGCCAAGATGGAGGCATGCATGAACAAGCGCACCAAGATCGTGTGCACGATGGGTCCGGCGTGCGACGACGAGAGCATCCTGCGTGAGATGATTCTTGCAGGTATGAACGTTGCCCGCTTCAATTTCAGCCATGGAAGCCATGAGGAGCACCACGAGCGCATGGAGCGCGTGAAGCGCATCTCGCGCGAGCTCAACATCCCCGTCGGTATCCTGCTCGATACCAAGGGTCCCGAGATTCGTACGGGCTTCCTCGAGGGTCACGGCAAGGTGATGCTCGAGACTGGTTCCAAGGTCGTGGTGACGGCGGCAGAGACGAGCGAGGAGCTCCTGGGCACCTCCAAGCATTTCTACCTCGATCATCTCGAGCTGCCGCGCGAGGTTCACGAGGGCGGTACCATCCTCATCGATGACGGTCTCATCGGCCTTACCGTCGATAAGATCGAAGGCCAGGACATACACTGCACCGTCGAGAATGGCGGCGCCCTGGGCGAGAAGAAGGGCGTGAACGTCCCGAACGCGCACCTTTCACTGCCGAGTATCACCGAGCAGGATCGTGCGGACATCCTCTTCGGTCTCGAGGAGGGCATCGATTTCATCGCCGCGTCGTTCATCCGCGATGCCGCCGGCGTGAAGGAGATCCGCGAGCTCTGCCACGAGAACGGCGGCGAGCACGTCGACATCTTCCCCAAGATCGAGTGCGCACTCGCGGTCTATAACTTCGACGAGATCCTGAAGGTCTCCGACGGCATCATGGTTGCCCGCGGGGATTTGGGCGTCGAGGTCGCGCCCGAGGTCTGTCCGGCCATTCAGAAGGAGATCATCAGCAAGTGCAACGCTGCATGCAAGCCGGTCATCACGGCGACGCAGATGCTCGACTCGATGATCCGCAACCCGCGTCCCACGCGCGCCGAAGTTACCGACGTCGCGAACGCCATCGCCGACGGCACGGATGCCACGATGCTCTCTGGCGAGTCTGCTGCCGGCAAGTACCCGCTCGAAGCGGTGAAGATGATGGCGCAGATCGCCCTTACCGCCGAGGCGACCATACCTGAGCACAAGCCGTTCGACTTCGAGGCAATCGACCCCGGCCGCAACATCGTGAACGCAGCGGTGGGCCTTGCTGCCGTGACCACGGCATTCAACGTGGGTGCCAAGGCGATCCTCACCCCTACGAATTCCGGACGTTCCGCGCGCCTCGTGTCGAACTTCCGTCCCGTCCTGCCCATCCAGGCGGTGACGCCCAACGAGTGGGCCGTGACGAAGATGACCGTGTACTGGGGCGTCGAGCCCATGCTCTCCGGTCGTTCCGTGGGCAGCCTTGCCTACGTGGTCGACAACGCCGTGGTCGAGGCCAAGATGACGGGTATTGCGAAGCCGGGCGACCTGGTGGTCGTGACTGCCGGTGACCCTGCGGTGAAGGTGAAGCACAACGGCAAGGAAGTTTCGACGAACGTGGTGTATGTCTCGCAGGTATCGTAGCGGGGGCAAGTAGAGGCGAAACGCTTAGAGTCGTTAACGATCAGGGCGGGTGCTGCCACCACGGCAACACCCGCCCCGTCTTGTATCGGTTTCGTTATGGAGAAGTGCGACGAGCGGTCTTGTTTGGCGTCCTGCCGCGAAGGATATCGCCTACGCGCGAAGCGATGCGGCGAACGCGACAGCCTCGCTCACAGCCTCCTTAGGCGTAGCCCAGCTCGTGACGAAGCGCACGAGCTCGCGGCCTGCTCCCAGGGGGTCTTCGCCGGCGGTGGGCTCGCAGCCGAGGACTTCGGCAAGCTGCTCTGCCTCGGTGTGCGTTGCCCAGAAGAACTGCTGGTTGCCCGTGGTTTCAAGGAGCGGCTCAAAGCCGGCCTCGCGAAGCCCGGAGGCCAGTCGACACGCCATATCGTTTGCATGGTGCGCCATCTGCCAGTAGAGCACCTTGCCGGAATCGTCGCGCGTCGCAGGGTCGAAGGCCGCTTCGAACATGACCCCCATGATGCGCCCCTTTGCGGTGAGCTGGCCGGCGCGCTTGGTGAGGTAGGGGATGCGCTCGCACGCGCGCTGTCCGCGTGCGGTTCGCGGATTCAGTACGAGTGCTTCGCCGAAGAGCATGCCGTTTTTCGTGCCGCCAAGGGTGAATGCGTCCGCGCGCTCGGCGATGTGCTGGATCGTGAGGTCACCGCCTCGCGCCATGCAGCCGCTCGCCATGCGCGCACCGTCAACATAGACGGCAAGGTCGCGCGCCCAGGCCCAATCGCAGAGCGCATCGAACTCGCTGCGGTTGTACACATGGCCCAGCTCGCTCGTCTGCGAGAGGTACAGCATGCCGGGACGGGTTGTCGCAGCGCCGTTGGCTGCGGCGGCGTTCCATAGCGGTTCCATTCCCTCGCAGGTTAGGCGGCCAAGAGGGTCATGCGTGGCAAGCAGGCGTCTGCCGTGCGCTTCGATAGCGCCGGTCTCATGAATGGTGGGATGCGCGTCCGCCGCGCAGAGCGGCCCTTCGAACTCCTCGGTGAGCGCGGTGATGGCAAGGATGTTCGCCGGCGTGCCACCCGGTACGAAGCTCACGTGCGCATCCGGCTGCGCGATCTCTGTCCGGATATAGTCCGCCGCCTTGGCGCAATGCTCGTCCGAGCCGTAGCCTACCGTCTGCTCGAGGTTCGTGCGCACAAGGGCATCGAGGATGTCCGGATGGGCGCCTTCGCTGTAATCGTTGCGAAACTGGTGCATGTTGGCCTCCTTGGGTTGTGCGTGCGCAGTGCATACTATAATGGATGGCCGAATAACACGGGTACATGCCGTGCGCTTGCGAAAAAGCGACACGTGAGCGGCATGCAGAGGCATACATGAAAGGACGTCCATGCAGGCACAGAAAGCGGAGGGAACGCGCGATCTTCTTGGACGCGAGATGCGTTCCTGGCAGCGCATGCAGCGCATCGCGGCCGAGGTGCTCGAGCCCTACGGGTTCGAGCCGGTCGAGACGCCGGCTATCGAGCAGCTCGATGTGTTCGTGCATGGTATCGGCCAATCGACCGACGTGGTGCGCAAGGAGATGTTCCGCGTCTTCTCGGGTGCCAACCTGGAGCGCGTGCTTGCCGAGGGCACCGATGCGAAGCTCAAGGCGAAGCAGCGCCTGGCACTGCGCCCCGAGGGCACGGCGGGCGTGGTGCGCTCCGTGGTGGAGAACAACCTGGTTCCCCAGGGCGGATCTCCGGCGAAGCTCTACTATGCCGAGGCGATGTTCCGCGGCGAGCGCCCGCAGAAGGGGCGCCTGCGCCAGTTCCATCAGGTGGGCATCGAGTGGCTCGGTGCGCCCGATCCTGCAGCAGACGCCGAGTGCATCATCATGCTCATGGAGCTGTACCGGCGCATGGGCTTCGACCTCTCGAAGCTCCGTCTGCTCATCAACAGCATGGGCGATCCGGCATGTCGTCCGGCGTATCGCGAGCGCGTGCGCTCGTTCATTCTCGACCACGCCGACGAGATGTGCGATGAGTGCCGCGAGCGTGCCGAACTCAATCCCCTGCGCGCCTTCGACTGCAAGAACGAGCACTGCCGCGAGGTCATGAAGGCAGCGCCCCTTATGCGCGACGAGCTCTGCGACGAATGCCGCGATCACTACGAGCAGGTCAAGCGCTACCTGGATGCCGCCGGTATCGCATATGTCGAGGATCCGACGCTCGTGCGCGGCCTCGATTACTACACGCGTACGGTCTTCGAGGTCGAGGCGCCGGGTGCTGGCGTGGGGTCGATTGGCGGCGGCGGTCGCTATGACGGTCTTGTCGAGCTCGAGGGAGGCAAACCCACGCCGGGCGTGGGATTCGCCGTGGGCTTCGAGCGCGCCATGCTTGCGCTCGAGGCGTTCGGCATCGAGATGCCCGACGAGGTCGCACCGTGCGTGTACGTGGCGAACGCTGGCGACGAGCTGCGCGAGGTGGTGTTCTCGCTTACGCACGAGCTGCGCCAGGCGGGTGTCCGCACTGAGGCGAATTACCAAGGACGCTCGTTGAAGAGCCAGTTCAAGCAGGCCGACAAGCTTGGTGCAGCGCTTATGGTCGTGGTGGGCGGCGATGAGCTTGCTCAGGGTGTCGTGCGCGTGCGCGACATGAAGACGCACGACGAGGCGCTCATCCCGCGCGACGCCCTGCTTTCCGAGATTCGGGCGCGACTCGGGTAAGCGAACCGATTCCTGGGTACTGTTCATTCGCGCCGCAGGTTCGACACTTTTGTACCAAACATGGGAAGCTGGTACCTGGTGCCAGGTTCTCGCAACAAGGAAACGTGGTAGCAGACATGGCTGAACGAAACATGATCGGCGCTCTGGAGATAGGCGGCCACAAGCTGGGCGCAATGGATACCGATGCGGTCTTCCAGAGCTACGCAGAGATCGAGCTCCCCGAGCGCCTGCACGATAGTCTGGCGTTGTTCCTGCGCCTTGAGCGCTCGGTGCTGAGGGACTATAGTCCGCGCGTCTGCGATCTCTTCGACCGCCTGTTGAACAGCGTCATCCATGCGAATGAGGGTGACCCCGGCGCTGCTGCTGCGGGCGAAGAGACGGACGAGCAGGGCGTGCCCACGGCCGTTACCGCGAGCGCGCAGGCATTCCGCGATGCTGTCGCGCTCATCGATGAGCTCTCGCTCGACGATGCGCAGGTTGTGGTTCGTGCATTCACGTCGTTTTTCCATCTCGCGAATCTTTCGGAGGAGAACTACCGCGTCGAGACGCTTCTCGAGCGGGAGCGCAGCGTGTCGATCGATTCGCTCGTCGACCCCACGAACGAGCTCACCGTTGCCTACGACCAGCTCACGCGTGAGATTGGCGGCGGCCCGGCGACCCAGCTGCTCTCGAAGCTCGAGTTCCATCCCGTCTTCACCGCGCATCCCACCGAGGCGCGCCGCCGTGCGGTCGAGGGCAAGATTCGCCGCATCTCGCGCCTGCTCGCCGAGCATCCCAATCTTGGCGGCTCCGCGCTCGTCGAGAATGAACGGCATCTGCTCCAAGAGATCGACGCCCTCGTGCGCACGAGCCCCACGGCGATCAAGAAACCGACGCCCATCGAAGAGGCCGATACGATCCTCGATATCTTCGACCAGACGTTGTTCGATACGATTCCCGAGGTCTATCGTCGGTTCGATGACTGGGTGCTGGGAGAGTACGCCGGAAGCGTGCCGCCGGTATGCCCTGCGTTCTTCCATCCCGGCAGCTGGATTGGATCCGACCGCGATGGCAATCCGAACGTTACCGCTAAGGTTTCGCGCGAGGTCGCGGCGAAGTTCGCGACGCACATGGTACAGGCGCTCGAGCACAAGTGCCGCCGCGTGGCGCGCAACCTCACGCTCGAGGCGCGCTACACGAAGCCTTCGGACGAGCTCCTCAACCTGTGGAACCATCAGGTCGAGATGAGCGAGGTGCTCACCTCGCGCGCGAGCGCGATCTCTGATTCCGAGCCGCATCGCGCCGTGATGCTCGTCATGGCGGATCGTCTCAACGCAACCGTGCGTCGCAACGCAGACACGATGTACCACACGGCGGATGAGCTCCTTGCCGATCTTCGCGTCGTGCAGCGCTCGCTCGCCGAGGCGGGCGCGCCCCGTGCAGCGTATGGCCCTGTGCAGACGCTTATCTGGCAGGTCGAGACGTTCGGCTTCCATATGGTCGAGATGGAATTCCGCCAGCATTCGATCGTGCATGAGCGCGCTTTGGCAGACATTCGCGAACACGGTATCCATGGTGAGCTTCAGCCTATGACGCGCGAGGTGCTCGACACGTTCCGCGCGATCGGTTCCATCCAGAAGCGCTACGGCGAGAAGATGGCGCATCGCTACATCATCTCGTTCACGAAGTCCGCGCAGCATGTGGCAGACGTCTACGAGCTCGCGAACTTGGCCTTCGCGCATGCGGAGGACGTGCCCGCGCTCGACGTCATTCCACTTTTCGAGCAGCTTGAAGACTTGGAAGGCAGCGTCGACGTGCTGAACGAGATGCTTGCACTCCCCGCCGTGCAGAAGCGTCTTGAGCAGACGAATCGCCGCATGGAGGTCATGCTCGGCTACTCAGATTCCTCGAAGGACGCCGGTCCCACCACGGCGACGCTCGCGCTGCATTCCGCACAGGCACGCATCGCCGCTTGGGCAAAGGAGCATGGTATCGACCTCGTGCTCATGCACGGCCGCGGCGGTGCGGTCGGTCGCGGCGGCGGCCCTGCGAACCGCGCGGTGCTTGCCCAGCCGAAGGGCTCGGTGAACTGCTTCTTCAAGGTCACCGAACAGGGCGAGGTCATCTTTGCGCGCTACGGCAACCCGCTTCTGGCGCGGCGCCATATCGAGAGCGTGGCGGCGGCGACGCTTCTGAACTCCGCGCCTTCGGTGGAGCACACCAACACCGAAACCACGGAGCGCTATGCTCAGATGGCCGAGCAGCTGAACCATGCTTCGCACGAGCGATACCTCGACCTCCTGAACACGGAGGGTTTCGCGCCGTGGTTCTCGACCGTGACACCGCTCACGGAGGTCGGCCTGCTGCCCATAGGCAGCCGTCCCGCCAAGCGCGGCCTGGGCGCCCAGTCTCTCGACGACCTGCGCACCATTCCGTGGGTGTTTTCGTGGAGCCAGGCGCGCATCAACCTCGCTGCCTGGTATGGCCTGGGTACCGCCTGCGAGGCGCTCGGCGACCTTGAGCTCTTGCAGCGCGCGTATCGCGAGTGGCCGCTGTTCGCAACGTTCATCGACAACATCGAGATGTCGATTGCCAAGACCGATGGTCGCATCGCGAAGATGTATCTCGCACTGGGCGACCGCGAGGACCTCGCTCGCAAGGTGTTCGAGGAGATGCAGCTCACGCGCCGTTGGACACTCGCGATCACAGGCGCGGCATGGCCGCTCGAGCATCGTCACGTGCTTGGTCGCGCGGTTCGCGTGCGCAACCCTTACGTCGACGCACTGTCGCTCGCGCAGGTGCGCGCGCTGCGCCTTGTGCGCGAACAGCAAGAAGAGCTCACGGAAGAGCGGAAGGCCGAGCTTCTCGCGCTCATACTGTCGACCGTGACCGGCGTCTCGGCAGGACTCCAGAACACAGGGTAAGCGCAGGCGCTCACTTCCAGCATGCCTGACCACATCGACTGTGCTCGAGCAGCCCAGCGCAAGACGGAGGCCCCACTGGGGCCTCTTTTTGCGTGCGCGGCTTGCGTCGCCGGCGTGGTTGGGCCCCCGTGCTCACGTTCTCCAGCGTGAGGTTAGATATGGAGTGCGGCCTTCCCTGTGGGGCTGCGTTGGCGCACTGGTTCGCCTCTCTTGTGCTCGCATCCTTCAGATTGGTTACCGGGATTTGCTGGATTGGGCATGTCTTCTAGTTTAAGTCCTTGATTATGCACTTTCTAAGCCTAGAAACTGCAAAAACAGGGACCTGAACGTGCTCGTTGAGTGCAGCGGCGGCTTGTGAGCCATGTAGAAATGCGCCAATCGTAGCGGTTGACCGTCGACGCCTTCAGGTCAACCACCGCTCGCTTGCTGGAGCCCAATGTCCGCTTCATTATGGTTACGGGGCACTTTCGCGCGCCGTCGCGTTATCGAACGGAAGGGGCTGTCATGCAGAGCATGAACATCGGTCGCACAATCGCGCGTGAGCGGCGTGCGCACGGAATCACGCAGGAGGCGCTCGCCGACCATATCGGAGTTTCCAAGGCGGCCGTTTCAAAATGGGAGCTTGGGCAAAGCTTGCCGGATGTAAGCCTGCTGCCGCGCATCGCCGCATACTTCTCGCTTACCCTAGATGAGCTCTTCGATTGGCGAGACGAGCTTACAGAAGAGGAATCCGCCGCGCTCTATGCCGAGGTCTACGCGCTCGGTGAAAAGGACATGCCGGCGGCCCATGGGCGTTTGAAGGCGCTCGCGGCGGATCATTACTCGGATGCGAACTTGCTGCTCATGTTCGCATCGCTGCTCACGGTCTGGTCAGACGTGATATCTGCTCCGCATGATGAGGCGGCTGGCGGTATTGAGGGGTGCCATATCGTATCGGCGCAAGGGGTGCCTCGCGACGGCGGCGTTACCTCAGAGCTCCTTTCCGAAGAGGCTCTCGTTCTAGCAGATCGTGTGCTCGATGGTGCCGATGACCCATCGGTGCGCTTTCTTGCAAGCCAGCAGAAGGCTACGACGCTGTTCCAGATGGGGCGCTACCAAGATGCTGCGGCGCTGTTGCAGCCGCTTGCTAAGCGGCAGGATGCCGGTACGGCGGTGATGCTCCTCGTCTCGTCCTATCGTAAGCTCGGTCGCACCGATGACGCACTCGAGCTCTTGCAGGCGGAGCGCATGCGCGCGGCGAACTTCGTGCTTTCATCGCTCATGCAGGAGACGGGGATGCGGGACGGTGCGGCGTTTGCGCAGGCGGCTGGCAAGGCGGGCCGGGCGATTTTCGATGCGCTGGACATGCGTGAGCTGAACCCGTGGTTTCCCGTGAGCATGGCGCTCGAGGAGGCCGAGGCATGTCGTCGTGCGGGGGAGCGGGGCGCGGCTTTCGATGCGTTGCGCCGTGCGGTCGAGGCGCTGGACAGCGTGGCCTCTGCCGCGGCTAGCGAGGCGTTGTCCTCGTCCTTGCCATCGGCCTCTCTGCTGTGTGACCATATGCTCGAGCGTCTTGACCCCTCTCGTTTTGGTGAGACATGGGCAGAGCACAAGAAGCGCCAGGCAACCGAGACGGCCGTGTTGATGCGAAGAGCCGTGGCTGCGCAGGTCGCCGCGCCCGCATGGCAGGAGTTTGCAGGCGACGATGCGCGCTACCGCGCGGTTGTCGATGTGGCCGAGCGCCTTGTGGCGGGGGAGGCGAGTGACGTCGAGCGATAGACGCGTCCTGCTCAATGTGAGCCAGCGTGAGCTCTCGCCCTTCTTCCCCGCGGCCGCCATTGGCGCCCGGCTTCGCGTGTGTTGCCGCACCGCTGCTGTTCATTCCCATTGGGGTCCTTGTTTTGGATGTTTTTCTGGGTAGAAACGTCCATATCAGGGATCTCAATGCGCTGGGAGGGCACATCATGTCCCGTGAAATCGATCGGGAGCTATCCCGTCAATTCGATGCTGCCGAGCGCTCTCTGGCCTGCCTGCATGCTGCAGACACGCGCTTGCGCCGGGCGCTTGAGCGCAGGGTACAAGCCGGCGTCGTCGTCAGTCCGCACCGATCACTCTATGCCCGGGCGGCGTATTGGGCCGCGCTTCGTCCCGACGAGCAGATGCTCCATATCATTCGTAGCCTTCAACAAGCTCATCCAACATGGATCTTCTGTCGCCAATCTGCGGGAATCGTATGGGGTCTGCCTATCTCGTATCGCGCCCTTGCCCCCGTTCATGTGGTGACCGGTTCGCACGGACAGCTCAAACAGCAGGGGCTCGAGGTTCACGTCCTGCGTGAGGAATCTGTGCAGACGGTTCGCGGCGTACGGGTCACCACGCTTGCGCGTACGGTATTCGACTGCCTTCGCCAGGCAACCTTTGTCGATGGGCTTGCGATCGCCGACCGCGCGTTGCGCATATGCGAGCCGAGCCGTCGCCATGAGCTTCGTAGCGAGCTGCGGAGACTTGCGTACCGGCGAACGGGAGGCCGTCGCGTTGTGGGAATCATGGGGTATGCGGATCCGAAAAGCGAAAGCTGGGCAGAATCCGCGGCGCGGGCTCACATCATCATGGAAGGGTTCGCGCTACCCAAGCTGCAAGTGCCGTTTGAGCAGCCGCTCAATCCTGGCCATGTCTACTACGTTGACATGCTGTTCATGCGTGCCGACGGCAGCCAGGTAATCGGCGAGGTAGACGGCTTGGAGAAGTACTGGAATCCTGCGATGCTGGCAGGGCGCTCGACTGCACGCGTGCTCGCCAACGAGCAGCACCGCGAATCTGAGCTCACTATATACGGCATGCCGGTGATGAGGATTTCGTTCGATGACATCATGCATCCCGCGCAGCTATACGAGAAGCTCAGCGCATACAACATTCCGCAAAGCGATCGGGCCGCCGAAAGCGTGCGGCGATGGGCGAAGTCGTCTCCAGGCAGTGCCGTCTTCTTTTCCCAGATGCCTTTACCAGAACCAGAGGAGTCGCAACGTTTTATGCAGGATGGCGACGTGAAAAACGGACGGTTGGCAGGGGGTAATCAGGCCGACAGCGCGTAGGATGGGCAGCTTGGGCACACTGCCGTTAAATGGTCTGTTGCGAAGCAAGATGGGTCGTAGGCGGATGAGGCCGCAAGGAGGATAGACCGACTGGGCAAACAGACCGATGTGGCTGGATTGGTCGGTGTGTACGAAATCTTGGCAATTGAGGTCCTTGATTTGAACGTTTTCCATCCTGAAAACAGCAAAATCAAGGACTTCAATTGCAAAATTGGCTGTCTGCAAAAGATGAAGCACGGCATAAGCCACGCTGCCGCTCTCGGCGCATCTCTCGGCGGTAACGTCCGCGGCTCGCTACGTCGTTCCGTCCGCTCCCTCTGGGATGCGAAAACTCTGAGAAAATACGTTGACCGGGCAGCTCAGTGCGGTATACTTCTACGGTCATTTGCAGAGCCCCGTGAATCTCTGTTACGACACGTTTTATTGGAGGAGTCCGAAGTGATTTCAAAGTCGACTCACTACGCGAAGCAGGGTGAGGTCGCCCGCAACTGGGTCCTCATCGATGCCGAGGGCAAGGTGCTGGGCCGTCTGGCCACGCAGATCGCCATGATCCTGCGCGGCAAGAACAAGCCCCAGTTCACGCCCAATTCCGACTGCGGCGACTTCGTGATCGTCATCAACGCCGATAAGGTCCAGCTTACCGGCAACAAGGCAGATCACAAGACCTACTATCGCCACAGCGGGTACAACGGCGGCCTCAAGGCTGAGAGCTTCCGCACCGCCATGGAGCGTCATCCCGAGGAGGTCATCCGCCGTGCCGTTCGTGGTATGCTGCCGAAGACCACGCTCGGGCGCACCCAGCTCGGCAAGCTCAAGATCTACGCTGGCTCCGAGCATCCGCATGCTGCGCAGAACCCTACGAAGATCGAGCTGGAGGCATAAGCTATGGCTGAGAACACCGTTGTCTATCAGGGCACCGGGCGCCGCAAGAACGCCGTGGCCCGTGTCCGTCTCGTTCCCGGTACCGGCAAGGTGACCGTCAACAAGCGCGATGCTGCCGAGTACTTCGGCCGTCAGCAGCTGCTTGATGGCGCACTTGCCCCCTTCAAGGTGACCGATACCATGGGCACCTTCGATGTCATCGCGCTGTGCGATGGCGGTGGCATCTCCGGCCAGGCCGGTGCGCTTCGCCTCGGCATCGCCCGCGCCCTGCTGAACGCCGGCGATTACCGTGCCGACCTCAAGCGCGCCGGGTATCTCACCCGTGACGCCCGCGTGGTCGAGCGCAAGAAGTACGGCCTCAAGAAGGCCCGTCGCGCTCCGCAGTTCTCCAAGCGCTAGTCGCTTCTGCACGAAGTGCTTCTTGGGAGCCCGCCTTTTCTGGCGGGCTCTTTTTTGTGCGGTGGGAACGTTGGCGGGCTGTTCAGGAAGGCGCATGTCGAGGGTGGGGCTATCCACGCATTCGGCTCTGTTCCCAACACATTCCAGGGTACCGAGGCATGCACGGAAGACGGGGTGTCGCGCCCTGCCTCAACGATGCTTCTTCGCCCCTTGTTGTGCCTATTTGGGTATATTTGGGTGTACGATATACCATGCGGCGCGGCGGGCGCCGTTGTTTTGCTTTAGTCGAGTAACTCTGGCTATAAAGGAAGACATGTTCAAGTCTGTTTTGAAAACGTTGGGATTCCGTGGGCACAGCAGCGTGCTGCTCTCTCCCCTCGCCGGAAAGGTCATCCCCCTTTCCGATGTGCGTGATCCGATGTTCTCGTCGGGCTCGCTCGGCGAAGGTGTCGCGATCGAGCCCACGGGAGGCAAGGTCGTCGCGCCTTCGGATTCAAAGGTGAAGGCGATCTTCCCCAGCGGGCACGCCGTCGCGCTCCATACGAACGAGGGGCTCGACGTTCTCGTGCATATCGGACTCGATACGGAGAAGCTCGAGGGTAGGCATTTCACGGTCCATGCCGCGGTGGGTGACTCGGTGAAACGCGGAGACGTGCTCATTGAGTTCGATCGCGATGCGATCAAGCGCGAAGGTTATGACCTCACCGCGCCGATCCTCATCTGCAATTCTGCTGAATACTCGTGCATCAAGGGTGAAGTGGGCGACACCGTGGGCGAGCTAGAGAAGCTCCTCACCGCCCGCGAATAGCGCTACTATGGTTAGCATGCGGCCCGTTCGGGGCTCGCGGGTTCTTCGTTGGAAGGGGTTCTCATGTTCAAGATCGTCAAGGCGCGCGATTACGACGATATGAGCCGCAAGGCGGCGAACATCATCTCGGCGCAGGTTATCTTGAAACCCGATTGCGTGCTCGGTCTTGCTACGGGCAGCACGCCGATCGGGGCGTACCATCAGCTCATCGAGTGGTATAAGAAGGGCGACGTGGACTTCTCCCAGGTGAGCACGTACAACCTCGATGAGTATCGCGGTCTCACGCACGACGATCCGCAGAGCTATCACTTTTTCATGCGCGACAACTTCTTCGATCACATCAACATCGACCTCGCGAACACGCATGTGCCCGATGGCTCCAATCCCGATGCGGACGCGGCATGCAGCGAGTATGACAAGATGGTTGCCGAGGCAGGCTATCCCGATCTGCAGCTTCTGGGTATTGGCAATAACGGTCACATCGGCTTCAACGAGCCCGATGACCACTTCTCGAAGGGCACGCACTGCGTCGACCTCACCGAGTCCACGATCAGGGCGAACAGCCGCCTCTTTGAGCGCGAGGAGGACGTTCCGCGTCAGGCGTACACCATGGGCGTGCAGACCATCATGTACGCGCGCATGATCCTCGTGGTGGCCAACGGTGCCGCCAAGGCTCAGGCCGTCCACGATATGTGCTTCGGTCCTGTGACCCCGAGCTGCCCGGCGTCGATTTTGCAGCTGCATCCGAATGTCGTCGTGGTTGCCGACGCCGAGGCGCTCGCGCTGTGTGAGTAGGCGGCGGGGATTCTGAGGTAGGCTTCGCATCCTAAAAGGCATGCCTAAGATGCCGACGCGGTTTCGCTGGGTATGCACCATAAAAAACGGTTCAAGGCGGATTTCGTGATGTCGGGATCCGCCTTTTGCTCTGCGCATCGCATGCCGATGTTTTCCACATCGCTCTCTGCGGTCTGGCATCAATCTTAGCTTTATCTTGCAGGTGGAGCCGCAGATTAAAAAACATACCCCCTATCATACGATTGGGGAAGGGGACAGGGCGGAGCTGTGAACGGAAGGGGGTAATCTGCGAATGGTGCCTGCATTAAGAATCGATGGCGCGCGCGTGGAGCGCAAAATACGCTGGCGTGACGCAGCGCGCTTGTATACCAGCGGGTTGGTTCATACCTGCTGGAAGTTTTCAACATGGGCGCGAATCTTGCCATAATCTTGCACAAAGCAAACCATTTTTGAATAGCGCAGGCGATTGACACGCCGACGCTGCCGTCTTCCCCGTATCGTTCGGATAGGGATGAATGCGAGGGAAGCAATGGGAATGGATTCTTGGGATGCAGCGAAACAGCATGCGGCGAAGACCACGGGCAAGGTGGCTTCTGGCGGAGGTACGCGGGCGGCTCGCCCGAGAGCACGTGGTGCGCGGACGCTACCCATGGGGCCGAGCTTCATGGTGCGCAGAACAGCGCTCATCCAAGAGGTCATCCGGCAGGTATCGAGCGCTGGGATAGGCGTGGTGTGCGCGCCGAAGGGATTCGGCAAGACTGCATTGCTCATCCAGTATGTGGATGAGGTTGCCAACGACCCGGAACGGGGGAACGTTCGGCTCATCGACGCGGAGGACGCGGTTGTCGCCGAGCTCTCCGTCCAGATCGAGGAGATTACCGAGACATTCGCCGCGGCGCCGCATCCGGCGATTGCGATCGATAACCTGCCACCGTTCGAGGGATCGGACATCGATGCCTTTATAGACGTGCTCAGGGATGCGCGCGCCGCCGGCATAGAGGTCGTCGTGGCATGTACGCCCGCGGCTGGTGAGCTTACGCGCAGAATGGGCGATGCGGCGAAGTTCGGGGCGCAGCAGCTCAAGATACAGCCGCGGGAATTTGCCGAATGGTCCCACGTGCTCTCCATTTCCGCCTCGCTCGACGTATACACGCTGACGCAGGGCGTGCCGCTCCTCGTGGCGGCACTTCAAGGTATGACAGATCAGACGGCAACGATGCTCCAGCCGGTGGAGAGCTATGTGGTCGACATGTACCGCACCATGCTGGAAGAGCTCAACCGCATCGATGCGGCGCGGTATAAACTCGCAGCGATGCTGCTGTTGGCAGGAGATGGGAACTTCAGCGACCTTGCGCGCGCAGGGCTCGACGCCTCCGCCCCTGAGCTGCGGTCGCTGTTGCGGGAGTATCCGGTATTCGGCGATGACAGGGCATTGGGAACCTTCACCTGCTTGGGCTCCGAGCCGGGTGCGCGCAGGCAGGTTCGCGAGGGTATCGCCCGCGATGCGCTGCCGCT
Organism: uncultured Collinsella sp.; assembly: GCA_900538305.1. GTDB lineage: Bacteria > Actinomycetota > Coriobacteriia > Coriobacteriales > Coriobacteriaceae > Enorma. The sequence goes on along the minus strand of UPXY01000010.1, from coordinate 14,422 downwards.
CGTTCGGCGTACCGCTCGCGCCCTTCTGAAGGCAGGTCGTGCTGATCGGGCGGTCGCGCTCGTCGACGAGCATCTTTCTGCGAAGGAGGCTGCGGGCTTTGTCGATGCGTTCCCGCTCCTCTTTGCGATGCACGGACACGCACGCTTCGTGAGCGAGGTTACGGCGCGGCGCCATGAAGCGGGCGGAGGCGAGCGCGCATCGCTCATGCTCGAACTCGCCGTCTATGCTTCCTCGTTGACTGCGGGAGATTACCGGTTAGCGCGCGCTGTTGGCGGAGAGCTCCGTCTTCGCGTGGACGAGGTGGCGTCGGCGACGCAACGGCAGGCATGGGAGGAGGCTCGGCTGCTTGCCAGGTCGTTGTCGCATGCGTCCGGACTAGATCTTCCTGCGGTGGGCGCGCTTAAGAAGCGCGGCAGCGCGCCACGGGGCATCGACTGCGAGGCGCTCGAGGTGCATGCACGTTGCCGTCGGGCGCTCATTGAATGCGGGACGTGGACGGGAGACGCGGAGCGCTTGCTCGAACGGGTGAGCAACGGCTTGCAGGGTGATGATGCGGTTGATATCCCGCTGGCATTTCTGCGTTGCGACGTCATGCTTGCCGAAGCGCTCATGGGCTCGCTTGGCCATATCGGTAAGGATGACGCGGAGCTCGCGGTAGCGGACCGTGTATTTCGCGAGCGTAAGCTGGTACCGCTGGTGAACTATGCTAGGCTCGTGCGTTCAGCTCGGCGCCTGCTCGCAGGGTCGCCGCTCATCGATGAGCGCGCTTTCACCGATGCGGGCACCGCGGCACTCCGAGCATCCGACCTATCGCTGCAGTTGCTTGCGACGTTGTTCGCCGGTTGGCAGGAGCTCGTGCAAGGCCAGGCAATCAATGCGCGCTTCCGTGCACAGCAGGTGTTGAAGCTCGCGGACGAGGGCCAACCGTACTTGCAGATGCAGGCGGGATTCCTTGAGCGCATCGCGCATCTGTGCGGTATGTCGCGCGGAGCGGTGCGCGAAGAAGCAGGTCTTCAGGATCTGAACAGGAAGGATGTGACGCCTGCGGAGGCTTGGGAATGCGCGGCTTGCCTCTCTGCGGCACGCGATGACGCCGAGCTCGCCGCGTGGTTCTCCTTGCACAAGGAGACGTTGCTCGCGCCTTCGTTCAGGCTATTCGCACGGCTTGCGATATCGGTTTTGGGTCCGCGCGCCGATGCGCTGCGTCGCATGCTGCCGGCGGGCACTGCCCCGTACTACCTGTTCGATGAGGATCCGAAAGACGAAGAGCAGCCCTTGTTCGAGCTGTTCGCAAAGGATTATTCAGAAGAGGAGGTCGGGAGGGTGTCCATCCGGCTGCTCGGCGGTTTTTCGGTGACGAGGAACGGGCATGTCCTTACGGATACCATCTGGAAGCGGCGCAAGATAGGACTTCTTGCAGCGCGCCTTGCTATCGAACGGGGAACGTACGTCACGCGTCGCACCATCACCGAGGAAATCTGGCCGGGTTTGGATTACGCGAAGGCACGTGAGAACCTCTATTCGACGTTGTCGACGTTGCGACATGCCCTGGGGCAGCGCAAGGATGGCCCGCAGTACATCGTGACGCAGGGGGATGGCATCGCCTTCAACAGCGAGTTCGTGGATTGCGATGTCGTCCGCTTTGGCGAGCTCGCGCGCGAGATCCTGCTCGGACACCTCCGCATGAGCTCTTCGCAGCTCATATCGATGTGCTTGAAGGTGGAGAGCTTGTATGTGGGACCGCTGCTCGTCCCCGATCGCTGCACCATCCCGTATTTCACCCATATGCGCCATGTACTGCAGACGAAGTTCATCGACTGCATGATCCGCGGCGTGGACGTGGCGATCGAGGAAGAGGATGTGAACTCCGCGCTTTGGATGATCGAGGCAGCGCTGCGCAGCGAGGCGGGACGCGAGGATGTCGTGCGACGCGCATTACAGGTTTACGAGCTTGCCGGACGGTATTCAGATGTCGAGGAGGTGTATCGCATGCATCGGGAGCACCTGCGCCGACAGGCCGACCGCGCTCCCGAGCCCGAGACGGAGCGGGTATACAGGCAGATCGAGGGGAGGCGCTTGAGGTACGGCGCATAATTGCGCGCAGAGCCTCGCGGCATCGGGCAAGTTGGCGGATTGCCGAGCGCACGCGCCTTTACGCTGCGCCCTGCTTAGGGGTTCGCTAGGGAAGCGTGATGTGCTCGATATCGTCGCGCTTGCTCTCGCGGTACAGGGAGAACTTGCGACCGATGACCTGGATCACCTCGGCATGGCAGCGCTCGGCGAGGATATCGGCGGCCTCACGGGCATCGAGGGAGGATGTGTCGAGCACCGAGCACTTGATGAGCTCATGAGCTTCGAGGGCGGCATTCGCCTGCTCCACCACACCGTCGTTCACGTCGGTTTTACCGATGATGATGGAGGGCTTGAGATGGTGGGCGAGACTGCGCAGATGGCGAACGTGCTTGCCGGAGAGAGCCATGGGAATCGCTTGCCTTTCGCGGTTGCGGATCGAATATCGAATACTTTGGTCGGAAACGCAACAACGATACCGTAAAGGGATGTGTTTCTGCAAGAAGGAGGTGGTATGGGAGGATGATGCGCGCATCGCCTCGGCGATGAGGGTATATGCCCGAGAACGGCGATCAAAACAGTTGGCGGTGTGGTGGAACGGTACCCTCTCCCACGATATAATGGAAAAATCGTTGAGGCGCGCGATGCGCGCAAAGGGAGGAGACCGCCATGAACGAGCAAGAGCAGCAGGGAATGCCCCCTGTGCCGCAACCTGCCGAGTCCGAGCAGCCAGCTGCGCCCGAGCAGCCTGTTGCACCCGCCCAGCCCACGCCCGAGCAGCCGGTTGCACCCGCTCAGCCCACGCCCGAGCAGCCCGTTGCACCCGCTCAGCCCACGCCCGAGCAGCCGGTGGCTGAGGCTCCGCAACCTGTCCCCGCACCGGCTGAGCAGCCCGCGCCGGCATCCGTGCCCCCCGCGTGGTCCGCTGCCGGGATGCCCCAGCCTCCGGTGACACCGGCGGCGGGAACCACCCAGGCCGCACCGGGAGCCACCCAGGCCGCACCGGGAGCCACCCAGGCCGCACCGGGAACCACCCAGGCCGCACCGGGAACCACGCAGCAGGCAAGCTGGCAGGTTCCGCAGAGCCAGCCCGCGCCCGAACAGCCTCCGGCGTACGCCCAGCCTCCTGCTACCGGGTATGCTGCACCGGCGCAGGCTGATATGCCCACGCCCGTCCAGCCGCAGAAGAAATCGAGTGCGGGGCTCATCGTGGGCGGCATCGTTGGCGTGCTGCTGGTCGTCGTGGCGGTTGTGCTCGTGGCGTTCGTCATTCCAAACCTGAATTCTCCGAGCGCGAGCACGGGGGACGTGACGGTCGACGAACCCGCTGAGCCGGATGCTCCCGCCGACGATCCCGCAGAGCCGAGCGTTCCCGCCGATGGTGACGCAGAGGCCCTCGTCACGGCTGCCGCTGAGGCCGAGCTCGACAAGCTCAAGAACGCCGACCCCGAGGCGCTTGCGCTCGTGGGTGATATCGTAAACGAGGGCTTCGAAAACCAGACCGGTGAGACGCTCGAGACCTGCGGCGTCGATCCGGAGGGGTACGCGCGCATCATGCTCGAGAACTTCTCGTACACGATCGATGACGTCTACGTTTACGAGTCGATTGACGAGGCGACGGTGCACGCGACCGTGAACTGCCGCGACGTCTTCGAGCTCATCGACAACTACAATTACATGCTCGAGGCCTATGTGAACTCCGAAGACTACCAGTACACCACGTATGAAGAGGATTGCCAGCGCATGGGCATGATCTTCATCGAGGCGGCTGAATCGGCCGGCATGAACGGCGGCTATCAGATGACGATCGACCTCACGTATGAGAACGGCTCATGGGTCATCGACGAGGACCAGTGGGAGAACGAGCTCGACTGGCTCTTCGACGTAGAGTAAACGGTTCGCCGGGCGAACACCACGCCTCGGCACAATATGTAGATAGCGTCCTTGCTATGCAAACGGCGTGCTGCGACTGGGCGGTACGCCGTTTTCTTGTTTCTACTACCACTGCTCAACGTGTTAAATAATCAATATCTAGTGTTACCGTTCACGGAATATCGCAATATGTTGGAATTAGTGTTCTGCCGTCTTGCTACAATGAAACGCGGCTGCCCCCGTGCGCCCCGAGGCGCATCGGTTTTGTCCGCACGGGCAGCGAAACTATCGGCAGCCGCCCATTTCAGCTAGAAAGCGAGGACCCCATGGCAACCACAGTCGAGGAGCTGATCTGCCGTCGATTCACGTCGGCGCTCGATGCACCCGAGAACGCAGGCAAGACGGTGTACGACCTCTTCGAATGGTCGAAGCGCGACGTGCTCCTCACGGACTACAAGACGGGCAGGGTGCTCTGCGAGATGCACGACCTCGAGTTTCCCGTCCAGTACTCCCAAAATGCCGTAGACATCATCGCGTCGAAGTACTTCCGTCGCGCAGGTGTGCCCGAAACGGGGCACGAGACCTCGATGCGCCAGGTCGCGCATCGCATGGTCGATTTCTGGGTCGCGGCGCTCATCGACGAGGGCATGATTGAAGAGGGCGATGAGGCGCAGATTCTCTACGACGAGCTTGTCTACCTCATTCTCGATCAGCGCTTCGCCCCCAACTCTCCGCAGTGGTTCAACACCGGTCTCAAGCGCAGCTACGGTATCGCGGGCGAACCCCAAGAGATGTATTACGTCGACCCGGAGAGCGGCGAGGTGGTCGAGTCGATCGACCAGTACACGCGCACCCAGGCGAGCGCCTGCTTCATCGTGAGCGTGCAGGACAAGCTGCTCGGCGACCACTCCATCTCCGATGAGTTCGTCACCGAGACGAAGCTCTTCAAGGGTGGTTCGGGCACGGGTTCGAACTTCAGTGCGCTGCGCGCCGAGGGTGAGAGGCTTTCCGGCGGCGGGGTATCGAGCGGCGTCATGAGCTTCCTGCGCGGTCTCGATCGCAACGCGGACGCCATCAAGAGCGGTGGCACCACGCGCCGCGCCGCGAAGATGGTCTGCCTCGATATCGACCATCCGGATATCGAGAAGTTCATCACGTGGAAGTCGCGCGAGGAGGACAAGGCGCTCGCGCTCATGAAGATGGGCTACGACGGCGACATCAACGGCGAGGCCTACTCGACGGTCTCCGGGCAGAATTCGAACAACTCCCTGCGCATCGATAACGAGTTCATGGCGAAGGTCATGGCGCTGCCCGAGGATCCGGATGCCAGCTACGAGCTCAAGGGGCGTGTCGATCCCGACTTCAACCGCGAGGTTTCGGTCAAGCACATCTGGGACATCTTCAACGAGAGCGCCTGGCGCTGCGCCGACCCGGCGCCGCAGTTCAGCGATACCTTCAACGAATGGCATACGTGCCCCGGCGGCGAGGACGGCGTCGTGGGTGCCTACTATAACCGCCTGAACTCCACGAACCCTTGCGGTGAGTACGCCTTCTTGGACGATTCGAGCTGCAACCTCGCGTCCATCAACGTGTTCCGCTACTACGACGCGGCGACCGACCATTTCGACGTGGAGGGCTTCGAGCACACGGTCGATGTCGTGCAGCTCGCGCTCGAGGCGTCCATCGCGTGGGGTCAGTTCCCCACGAAGGACATTGCGCGCAAGACCTATCGCTTCCGTGCGACAGGGTTGGGCATCTCGAATCTCGCGAGCCTGCTCATGGCGAAGGGCATGCCCTATGACTCGCGCGAGGCGCGCGCGTTGGCGTCGGCCATCGTGGGCACGCTCACTGGCCGCAGCTATGCGGTTTCCGCCACGATGGCACGCAAGGTGGGTCCCTTCGACTGCTACGACATCAACAAGCGTCACATGGCGCGCGTGATTCGCAACCATGCGCGCGTCGCCGGCGCTCGCAACGATGCGTTCGAAGACCTCACCATCGAGCCGCCGGTGGTCGATTTCGACCTGCTCGAGCAGGCGGGCGAGGGCGAGCTCGCGAGTGCGCTCATCGAGAGCTGGACGTTCGCCGAAGAGCTCGGCGAGCGCTATGGATACCGTAACGCGCAGGTAAGCGTTATGGCACCCACGGGCACCATCTCGTTTGCCATGGATTGCGGTGCCACCTCAATCGAGCCGTTCTTCAGCCACATGGCCTACAAGAAGCTTTCGGGCGGCGGGTTCATGACCATCGCGAATCCGGTGATCGGCGACGCTCTGCGCCATCTTGGCTATTCCGAGGATGAGGTTGCCGATATCCTTGCGTATGTTCAGGCAACCGATGAGAACGGCATGATTGTCGACGGAAAGATCGAGGGTGCGCCGCACCTCAAGCCCGAGCATCTGTCCATCTTCGATACCGCGAACGTCTGTGGGTCGGGCGAGCGCTATATCGCGCCGCGCGGACACGTGCTCATGGTGGCTGCGCTCACGCCGCTCGTCTCCGGCGCCATCTCCAAGACCGTGAACCTGCCGCGCGAGGCGACCGTCCAGGATTTCAAGGACGTCATCACGCTTGCCTGGCAGACGGGCTGCAAGGGCATCACCCTCTACCGCGACGGCTCCAAGAACGCGCAACCGCTCAACACCTCCCTTTCCGACGATGACGGCGAGAAGGATCTGGCGGATCTTTCCTATGCGGCACTGCTCGAGTACGCGCAGGGGGCGAAGACGCAGCTCGCGAGCGCCCAGCAACCAGCGCGCCGCAAGCGCATCATGGGCATTCGCAACGGTCGCACACACCTGGCGCAGATCGACGGCGTGAAGATCTATACCACGGTGAACCGCAACGAAGAGGATAAGATCTCTGAGCTCTTCGTGACGACCGATCGCGAGGGCACCACCATCATGGGTCTTTTGAACTCGCTTTCGAAGACCATCTCCGTCATGCTGCAGTATGGCATCCCGGCCGAAAGCATCTCCAAGATGCTGCGCGGGCAGATGTACGAGCCCTACGGCTTCGTGCAGAGCCACCCGAACATCAAATACGTGACCTCGATTTCCGACCTCATCTCGAAGGTTATCGATATCGAACTCGGCGACTACACGCGCGTTCAGGTGAAGCCCGAGGGCTGGGGGCAGATCGCCGGTGCCACGCCCGCGCCCGTCGTGCCGATGGCGGTCGAGCTCGACCCCGATGATGAGCCTGTGGCGAGTGAAGAGGAGCTCTCGCGGCTTGCCGCTCAGAAGGGGCAGGAGCTCGAGGAAGAGACCGGCATCGCCAACAACGGTGATTACTATACCGCCGCGTTCGTGAACGAGGCCGTGCACGATGCCGCACTTCACGGCGAGCGCCTCTATGATGGGAGCACCTGTCCCAACTGCGGCAGCTCGCGCATGGTGCAGAACGGGACATGCAAGGTGTGCATGGATTGCGGAACCACCACGGGGTGCTCCTGATCTAAAGGTTGCTGATCTTGGCGGTGCGCTGTAGCGCTCAACCTTGACATTCAAGCGAGCGGGTATGGCCTTAAGGTTTACGCCCGCTCGCTTTCGTGCTGCTTCAGGGTGCCTATAGCACGCCGGAGCAGGTGATGATCACGAGCATCGCGGTGATGCCGATTGCGATGCTGATCGTTCCCGCGAGGCCGGAGAGGCCATGGTCTCCGCCGCACCAGAGCGTATAGAGGGGCGCGAGGGCAGACATGGGTGCCCAGATGACGGTGGCGATTACGCAGCGTGTGAGGCTGTCGACGGGCAGGAAGAACCAGACGGCGAACGAGAGCACGAGGCTCGTGCCCACGCGCAGTGCGAGCACCTCGAACAGGCGATTGAGCTTGCGGGCGTTGACGTGCATGCTCGTCATGAGCCCGAGCATGAAAAGCGACAGAAACGGGTTCGCGTTCGCGACAGGCGCTACGAATTCGATCACAAAGCTGGGAATGCGGATGCCTGCGAGCGCAAGCACGACAAGCACGATATAGCAGTCGAACGGGATGGATGAGAACAGGCGCTTCAGCATCGTGCGCAGGCGATGGGGATCGTCCTCGCCGCCAAGAAGCGCTTTGGTGAGGGCGAACGATCCGCCCGTTACCACGATGGAGTTGCCCGCGTCGATGAGGCATGCGGTGACCACACTCGATGTGGGAAAGATCGCTTGGATAAACGGGAGGGCGAAGCAGCCGATGTTCATCCCGCCCGCTCCGAATAGAAAGAGCGGGCGATCCTGCTGGGGCATGTGTCTGGTTACCAGCAGAGCTATCACATAGGGGATTGCCGCGCAGGCGAATCCTACCACGGCGATGGCGAGCATGGAGGGAGGCACCTCGGTCGATCCGAACGCATGGATGATGGTTGCGGGCAGCGTGAGCTTGAACACGATGGTCGAGATGAGCTTATCCGCTCCCTTGCTGATGAGATCGAGACGGGATGCCGCGATGCCGAGCATGATGATCGTTGCGAAGGAGGTCACGCTCAAAAGTGCGGTTTCCATGATGCCTCCGGGGAAGGGGTCGGTGGTTTCCGGTGCAACAGGATAGCGCTTCTTGCGCTTTGCCCGGCGATAATTAACGGCTCATTTTTATTCACGCGGATGCCATGGTCTTTGCGGGAGGGTGATCGATGAGCGTCGCGGCGATGGTACGCTATGCACGACGTCATAGCCTTGCTTCCATGCGCTGGAGGTCGACATGCCGCAGCATCTTCGTTCAAACAATGTATCCCGAGAGGAATCCTCGCACGTCGCTCACGGTTCGAATGGCGTGCAGGCGCCCATCAACGCGGCGAGCGCCGCTCACGAGGCGGCTCATGCCCACGTGCGCGACCTCGAGCGTCTGCGTCGCGAGGCTTCGGGAGCCGCGGTACCGCGGCGCTCTCGTACTTCGCGTGAGGGGAATAGTGTCCCGGGTGGTTCCGAGCGCACGCGGCGCATCATCATTGCGGCGTCGGTGTTCGTTGGGTGCGCGCTCGCTGCGCTCGTTCTGTTCATCGGCGGAAGAGCTGTGGTGGATGCCCTGCTTCACGATGGTGCGTCAGACGATGCCGTAGTGGCTGCAGACGGCGCGTCGGAAGGCGCGTCCGCACAGAGGAGCGTCGCGCGTACGGCTGAGCAGGGATCCATCGCGACTGGCGGCTACGTGTATTCCATCGAAGCAGACGACGACGCCTACGTCTTTGCCTACTGCTACGAGGGGCGCGGCACCGACCCCTCTCCGCTGTTCGAGGTGTCTGGTGCGCCGTTGGGATTCGTGTATTTCGATGGCGTGTTCTACATCGTTTCGAACGAGGACAACGGCTTTGTGGTGTTGAGCTATGTGTACGGAGATGGCTCCCTGCCGGTCGAGTTCTATCGGGGCGAGGGAACCATGATGGATCTCGATCTCGATGACGCGGGGCTTGTTCTCACGGATGCCGAGGGCAGGACGTATACGTTGGAGCTGCCGTCTGTTGGGGAATGAGAATCCAGGGCTGAGTTTCGCTTACAGGTAGGCAAGGAGCGAGAGATATTGTTGGGCGCTCTCGGGGACGGCAAGGGTCAGGTTCTGTCCGTAGGCTTCGACGGTGATGTATGAAGGGTCGGCATAAGTGGTGACGGCCGCCGAAGCCCCCTGATAGCTCGTGAAGAAGGTTCCGGAGACAGAGGCGCCCTCGGGTAGGGTGGTCGCGCTCCAAGACTCTATGGCAAGCTCGTCGATCGCGGTTTCGACCTGCTCGTTCGACAATCCGGTCGCCGCGGCGATGCGTTCTACATTGGATCTGAGCGCCTCGTCTATGTTGCTCTTCACGCCCGAGGCATCGAGCGCCGCGTTCGCGATGCCTGTTCCGATGGCGTCTTCGAGCGGCGTGCCATTGAGCGCGAGCGTCCATGCTACCGAAAAGATGCCGAGAAGCACCGCAATTCCGAACGCGATCCCTGCAATAGCCCGCGTAAACGTCCTCATCGCAACTCCTTTTGGTCTCCGCGCTCCCGGATATGTCCTCCGTGCTCAGACAGTCCTCGCTCGCTCCGCTCGCTGCGGAACTGCGCGCGGAGGATATATCCGGGAGCGCGGAGACGTGCACCGTGTTTGCAGTTCGCTCCGTTTCGGTTTCAACCTATAACAGGCTCTCGCCCCAGCAAGAACGTAGTACTGGGTTTTGGGCTTTCCTCCCCACGAGTTCCGCAGGATGGGGGCGAAGCCGCCATCCGAGGACTGTCTGAAGTGGGGAGGAAAGCCCAAAACCCCTCCGCACCTAGTTCTTGAGCGAGTTTAGGGGGGCGGGGAATCTGCCGCCTCGATGTGCGAGCACCGTTCCTGCATGCGTATTCACGGGCATGATCGGCGCGCGACCGAAGAGGCCGCCGTACTCTACGGCGTCTCCCACATCTTTGCCGATCGCCGGGATGATGCGCACGGCCGTCGTCTTGTTGTTGATGACGCCGATGGCCATCTCGTCGGCGATAATCCCGGCGATGGCCTCCACGGGCGTGTCGCCGGGGATGGCGATCATGTCGAGACCCACGGAGCACACGCAGGTCATGGCCTCGAGCTTCTCGAGCGAGAGCGCGCCGGCCTCCACGGCGGCGATCATGCCGGCATCTTCGGAAACGGGGATGAACGCGCCGGAGAGACCACCCACGCTCGAGGTCGCCATGACGCCGCCCTTCTTGACGGCATCGTTCAGCAAAGCGAGGGCACAGGTCGTGCCCGGGCCGCCGCACGTCCCCACGCCGATGATCTCCAAGATGCGCGCCACCGAATCGCCCACGGCGGGGGTAGGGGCGAGCGAGAGGTCGACGATACCCTTCTCCACGCCGAGGCGCCTCGCGGTTTCGCGGCTCATGAGCTCGCCGGCGCGCGTGATCTTGAACGCCGTTTGCTTGATCTTCTCGGCCACATCCATCATGCTCGCGGACTCGGGTAGCTCTTCGAGTGCCGTGGCCATGACGCCGGGGCCAGAGACGCCCACGTTGATGACGGCGTCGGCCTCTCCGCTGCCGTGTACGGCGCCCGCCATGAACGGCGAGTCTTCGACCATGTTTGCGAACACCACGAACTTCGAGGCACCTACGGAGTCCGCATCCGCGGTGAGCTCGGCGGCATCGCGCATGACCTGTGCGGCCATGAGCACGGCGTCCATGTTGATGCCAGCGCGCAGGCTCGCCACGTTGAGGCTCGAGCACACGCGGCTTGTCTGCGCGAGCGCCTCGGGGATGCTCCTGATGAGACGGGCGTCTGCGTTGCCGATACCCTTGTGCACGAGCGCGGAAAACCCGCCCAGGTAGTCGATGCCGAGGGTCTCGGCGGCACGATCGAGTGCGTGGGCGAGCGGCGTTAGATCTTCATTGGGGCAGGCGGCAGCGATCTGCGCGACGGGCGTCACGGAGACGCGCTTGTTCACGATGGGAATGCCATATTCACGTTCGAGGTTCTCGGCGGTCTCCACGAGGTGCTCCGCGGTCGTGGTCACGCGATCGTAGACCTTCGTGCACATGCGCTCGAGGTTCTCGTCGGCGCATCCCATGAGCGAGATGCCCATGGTGATGGTGCGGATATCGAGATGCTGCTCAAAGACCATGCCTCGGGTTTCGGCGATCTCTGCCGGGGTGATTGCCATGGAAGCTCCAATCTTGCGACTCCAATTCTTCATTCTACCGGATGAGACATCGGGGTCCGGTTCATTTGGCTCATGTTCTGTTTTTGACAACCATCTTCAAAGCATCATCGCGACCTCAGTGCATGTTTTGCAGATGCCTTTGAACGAATAGCTCGAAGATTCTCGAAGATGCGTGCGGATTGCATCTGGGGGCGTTGTGCTAACCGCCGAACACCTCTTGGCAGATGCGTGCGGCAGCGGCGGCGTCCTTCGCGTAGTAATCCGCGCCTATTTGTGCGGCGTAGTCTGGCGTGAGCACCGCGCCTCCCACGATGACCTTCGTTCCGGGCGCTTTGCGGTGCACGAGCTCGATCGTTTCCGCCATGGCGGGTACGGTCGTGGTCATGAGCGCGGAGAGGCCGACGATGCGCGCCCTCCGTTTGCGCACCGCGGCGAGTATTGTCTCGGGAGCGACGTCGCGACCGAGGTCGTATACGGTGAAGCCGTAGTTTTCAAGAAGCATGCGCACGATGTTCTTACCGATATCGTGGATGTCGCCCTTGACGGTCGCGAGGCACACGCCTCGGCCGGTAGCCGCAGCGGCTGGCACGCGCTCGCGGATGACGTCGAACCCTGCACGCGCCGCCTCGGCCGCGGCCATGAGCTGAGGCAAGAAGAGCTTGCCGGCGTCGAAGAGCTCGCCCGCTTCATTGAGTGCGGGAATGAAGTGCGTGCTAATGACATCCATGGGCTCAAGGGTCTCAAGGGCAGCGCGCGTCGCCGCGGGCATATCGCCCCTGCGGCCAGTGAGGATGATGTGCTCGATGGAATCGGCTGCATGGGAGGATGCCGGTGCCTTTGCGGGAATGTCTGAGCGCGCGGGGCCGCCAGGAGCGTATGGATCGGGTGCGTCCGCGTATCGTTCGATGTAGGCGGCCGAGCCCTCGTCTTCGGCGTTGAGCACCCGATAACTCCGTACTACGTCCATGATGCGCGTGGAGGCAGGATTCACGATGGGCGCGTCCAGGCCGGCGCCGAGCGCGGCGGCAAGGAAGGTGGCGTTCAGAAGCCCACGGGCGGGCAGGCCGAAGCTCACGTTCGAGACGCCGAGCGCACAATGCACGCCTAAGCGCGTGCGGCACAGCGAGACGGCGCGCAGAATCTCGAGCGCCTGGCGCTGGTTGGTGGACGCCGTCATCACGAGGCAGTCGACGAGGATGCGGTGCGGTGCGATGCCGTAGCAGGCAGCCTCTTCTACGATGCGTTCCGCAATGCGCACGCGTTGTTGGGCGGTCTCGGGGATGCCCTGCTCGTCGAGGGTGAGCGCCACGATGTTCGCGCCGTAGCGCGCCGCGATGGGCAGTACCGCATCCATGCTTTCGCGTGTTCCGTTCACGGAGTTGATGGTCGCGACGCCCGCATAGCGGCGAACAGCCGCCTCGATGGCCGCCGGATCGCTCGAATCTATCTGGAGGGGAAGCGCCGTCGCCGCCTGCAGCTCTTCCACAGCGCGCGCTAGGGTCGCGGCCTCATCGATATCGGGAAGCCCGACGTTCACATCGAGGATATCGGCACCCTCCTCCTGCTGTTGGATGCCCTGTCCCACGAGGTAGGCGAAGTCTCCCTCGCGAAGCGCCTGTTGCAACCGCTTCTTTCCTGTGGGGTTGATACGCTCGCCGATGACGGCGATGCTGCGCCCGTCGAGCACGGTCTCTTGTTGCGCGCTTGTCGCGACGAAATGATGGGGGCCGGCCGGGCTGGGTTTCACCATCTCGCTGCAGCGGCTTCGGATTTCTTGGATGTAGACGGGCGTGGTGCCGCAGCAGCCGCCCACGATGCTTACGCCGTCGGCGAGCATGTCGGCGACGGCCGCCGCATAGGCGTCTGGAGCGATGTCGTAGACGGTGCTAGCGCCTTCTATGCGGGGAAGCCCGGCGTTCGCCTGCACGATGACGGGCTTGCGCGTGACGGCGAGCATGCGCTGGGCGAAGGGGCGGATTTGGGCGGGTCCGAGCGAGCAGTTGATGCCAAGCGCTTCGACGCCGAGGGCGTCGAGCGTGCGTGCGGCGATTTCGGGCGGAGTGCCCAGAAACGTGCGGCCGTCTGCCTCGAAGGTCATGGTGGCGAAGATGGGCAGGTCGCAGCATTCCTTTGCTGCGAGCACCGCGGCTCGTATCTCTGAGAGATCCGTCATGGTCTCGATGAGGATGATGTCGACGCCCGAGGTCGCGGCAGCTCGCACCTGTTCGGCGAAGAGCTCGTATGCCTCCTCGAAGTCGAGTGTGCCGAGTGGACGGAGCAGCGTTCCCAAAGGGCCGATATCACCGGCGATGTAGCGGGCACCCGAGGCACGCGCTGCGGCGGTGGCGGCTGCGAACACCTCCTCTACGGTCGCGGCGCCGTCGAGTTTGAGCGCGTTCGCGCCGAAGGTATTCGTCGTGACGACTTCGGAGCCCGCTTGGACGTAGGCCGCGTGGATGCGGGTTATGGCGTCCGGGTCGCTCAGGTTGATGAGCTCGGGGCGTGCGCCGGCGGCAAGGCCTGCGGCTTGGAGCATGGTGCCCATGCCGCCATCGAAGATGAGGCGTCGCCGGCCTTCGAGCGCTGCGCGCAGGTCATCGTCGGCGATGCGCAGGGTATCGAGCGTGCGGGGCGTGAATGAGGTGGGGTTCGTCATGCTGGTAAACCTTTGCTTCGGGGACTGCATCTCATACGGTAGCATGTCCAACGCATGAGGAGCGCGTCACTTTGGGGGTCGCTTCGGGGACGGATGCTTCTGCCAGCGGGGATGTCCGCCAGCGGGGACGGGGGCTGCCCGCCAGCGGGGACGGCCAGCCATTGGGGACGGGGGTTATTGGCTGGTCGACGGAGTGATTGGCGCCAATGACAACCGACCAGCCAATAACCC
>UPXY01000009.1 GCA_900538305.1 uncultured Collinsella sp. | reverse complement strand
TCCCCGGCGCAAACGGCGTGTTCATGAGCGGCATGAGGTTCGCATGGGAACCGGGCACGCGACGTGGGCGGGGCATGGCGGCTTGCGGAGCGGAATCGGCGCGGCGCAGATCGTCCGGCTTGCGCGCACTCACGGGAATGCTCCATGAACGGCCGAACTTCACCGCGCCGTCGATACGCCCCTCCGCGCAGAGCCGCTGCACAAGCCGCTCCGTCACGTTCCACCGCCGCGCGGCATCCTTCACCGTCATGTATTTCATGGCGAGCACTTCCCCGCCGTCCCTAGGCATGCGCCGGCATAGCCGCCGTACATGCAAACCGTTCGTTATTGCGAACACTATGCCACAGGAAAGGCGGTGATTCTATTCGCTTATCCGCATAGTTTGCAGGCTAGTGGTGGCAGGCATGCTCCTCGCCCATGACGGGCAGGGTGCCTGCGGCGGCCATGTTCGCGACCTCGCCCACATTCGGGGTCTCGTTCTCGAAGTAAACCGTAATGCCCGCCTGGGCGAATCCCATCATGGGGCGCATGCCCATGCCTGCGGCAACGATCGCGTCGACGCCGTGCTCGGCAAGCAGGGAGACGGGGCGCATGCAGCCGCCTTCTTCGTGCGGCGGGTTGTCGATGACCTCCGTCGCGGTAATCGTGCCGTCTTCGACGGTCACCACGGTAAAGCAGTCACAGTGGCCGAAATGACCCGAGCGCTCGCACTCGAGGCCGCCCGCGCCCATGGTTGGAATAGCGATCTTCATGAGGCTGCCCTCTTTCTTCGTGCAGGCACTTCGCTTTTGCGCCCGTGCCCGTACCTTATGCTGCTTGACTACTGCGCGATATCCTCCGCGATATCGATGCTCTCGCCCTGAAGACCCACGTGGGCGCCGGCGGCAGCCTTGTTGCTCTCCGCGTGCACGATGAGCCATTTATCGGCAGCCCAGAGGAGCGGGGCATCGCCGGCGTTGGCAAGCGCAGAATCGAGCTCCGGCAGAGGGCCGTTCGTGCCCTGGGGCAACGCGACGAGCGTGCGGAAGCCCTCATTGCCTGTCTGACAAGGCGCGTAGTGCAGGGTGTCGGCAAAGACTTCGACGAGCACACCGGCAGGCACGCGGAACGCGCGCACGAGCGACATGTCGAGCGTGGCGTCGACACCCATCCCCTCTATCTGGTGCTGCTTCGCAAGGAGCAGGATGAAGTCGTTCGCACCGAGGTTGAACTCGCTGGAGCGGTGGTACTCCAGGGCGTTGAGACGCGTGTTATGACCGCAGCACCAACCCAGTTGAGTGGGACGACCGCCGAAGAGAAGCCCCTTGAGCGCAGGCGCGACCTCGAGTTCTTCGAGTGCGGCGGCGCTGGCCTCGTACTTCGTGCCGTCCTCCGGGCAAGGCGCGTGCTCGGCGAGCGCGTGGACCACGGGCTCGGTGAACGCGGCGGGAACATCTGCCCACACGCGACCATAGTTGCGGAATGATTCGTCATAGATAGATTCGATGAGCATGGTGTCTCCCCTTCTTCTGCTGGGATTCGACTGACATGCAGCGCGGACGGCGCACCCGCACCGGCAACGTCGCATGCGTCGATTATCGCACGATTCGCATGCACAGATTCGCTCTACATCCCCGTTTATCGTCGATGTAGGCCAGATTCCTGTAAGTTATGCTTCTCAATGTCAGCTTTGGTGGCGCAGTTCAAAACAGATAGAGAGGAGGCGCTGAAAGGCTCTCGGTCACGCCTCGATGCGAATCGCGATGCTCGCGCCGCCGAATTCGGGGTCGATAAAGCGCGCATCGCCGCCATGCTGCCGCGCGATCGTCCGCACCACAGAAAGACCCAGCCCGGTACTGCCGTTCTTGCGCGAACGACCCTCTTCCAGGCGTACGAACCGACCGAACACGCGCTCGCGATCCTGTTCCGGGATACCCGGCCCATCATCGCTCACAACGATCTCGACGAATTCGTCGTCCGCGTTCTCAACATTGCGGCACGAGATCGCCACGCGACTCCGTGCATAGCGCGCTGCGTTGTCGAGCACGTTGCGCACCGCATGCGAAAGCGCCTCGTGATCTGCCGTGCACACCACCGGCTCCACACCGGAAACATCGACCTCGCACGACGCCCTCGCTTTCAAAGACGAGGCCTCTTCATAGAGCAGGTCGCACAGGTCGAGCTGCTGCTTGTCCAAACGCGACACGCCCTCATCCTGGCGCGCGAGCAACAGCAGGTTGCTCACAATACCGCCCAGACGCTCGTTTTCAGAGAGCAGGTCGTTTGCAAGCGTATCCGCGTCAACCGCGTCCGGATGGTCGCGCATGGTCTCGAGCATAACGCGAATAGCCGCCACCGGGCTCTTGAGCTCGTGCGACGCATCGGAGACGAAACGACGCTGCTCCGCGACGGCAGCCTCGAGGCGCGCGAGCATATCATTGAACGTGGTTGCCAGCGGTTCCAGGTCGCGATCGTGCTCCGGCACGGGCAAGCGGCGGCTCAAGTCGCCGATGGATATCGTCGCGGCCTCCGCGCGCATGCGCTCGACCGGCGCGAGCGTGCGCGCGACGGCGAACCACGAGAGCACCGCGACTGCGCACAGGGAGCCAAGCATGGCGACGGCAAGTACGATGGCGACCGTCCTCATTGCCTCGCGCGCGGGAGCGAGCGACGTCAGCGCGGCGATGGTGACCACGCCATCGGGCGTCTGGACGCCGCGCTCCACCACGAGGATCGGCCCTTCGATACCGAGCGCCGTAGTGGCGTCGATGTGCATCTCCTCGACCGATACCGAAAGTTCCTGGGCAGACGATGCGCCCGCCTGCTCCGCCACGAAGGGAAGCCGCTGCTGCACGAAATGGCGTGCATGTGCATGGATGCGGCCGCGCGCCGAGGCGTCGCCGTTGTAGCCGGAGTCGCCCCCGTCGTCGTAGCCGGAGTCGCCCCCGTCGTCGTAGCCGGAAGCACCCCCGTCGTCGTAATTCGAGGCAGCTTGTTGCGGCTGCGACGGAGCGGGAGCAGACGAATACCCGCTGTTATAGTTCGAAGAGGCTGCCGGCACGGAAGCTTGCGGACGTGACGGGCTACTTTGCGGCGTTGCCGAGGGATCCGCCTGCTCGCGCTCCTCTGCCTGCGGCACCACGTCGTCGGCATCGTCTTCGGCAGGCTGCTCATCAGCCATATCAAACGTCAGCGAGACGCGCTCACGCTCGCCGCGGCGCTCCTCTCCCGGCGCCAAGCCGCCCGCCGAGATGGGCGCCACGTCGCTCGCCCAATCGCTCGACGCCACCACGTTTCCAGACTCATCGATAATCTGTACAAGATCGGCGCCGGTCCCGCGCAGTTCGTCGGGCATCTGGCCGGCAGCGACCTGCGCTTCGATCTCGTCGAGGCGCTGATCAAGACTGCCCGAGATGGTGGCGCTGATCGCCCAACCCGTCGCCAGCGCAACGGCGGCAGTAATGGCGACCATGGCAGCCGCGCACACCGCGACGGTGATTACCGAAACCTTCCCTCGAATGCTTTTGAAAAGATGCATGGTCTCTCCCTGGTTTCTGGCCAATGTGTCCCGCGGCGTCATGCACGCTGGCGCGCCCGTGCGACATCGCGTTTCCACGCGGCAGCACGTCCCAGCGGCATCACCCGTACCAGACTCCGGCCTTGCGTCGCCCTACGCCGGCTCGGACATCCGATACCCCACCCCGCGCACGGTGTGGATGAGACGCTGCCCAAACGCCGCGTCAACCTTCTTCCGCAGGTAGCCCACGTACACCTCCACGACGTTGTCGCCGCCCATGTACCCCGGCGACCACACGTGGTCGAGGATCTGCGTCTTGGTGAGCACCTGCCCCGCGTTGTACATGAGGTATTCCAGCAAGGCGAACTCGCGCGGCGTGAGCTCGATCGCCGTGCCGCCGCGTTCGACGGCCTTGGAAGCCGGGTCGAGCGTGAGGTCACCCACCTGCAGCTTCGCCGAACCCTTGCTCACCCCGCGTCGCAGCAGCGCTCGCAGGCGCGCTACCAGCACTACAAGTGAAAAGGGCTTCCGAAGAAAGTCGTCGGCACCAATATCGAGCGCATCCGCCTCGTCGTACTCGCCATCCTTGGCAGTGAGCATGAGCACCGGCGTCGTGATGCCCGCGCCTCGCAGCTCTCCGCACACGTTGTAGCCGTTCATGCCGGGAAGCATGATATCGAGGGTGATGACGTCGTACGCCTCGGTGAGCGCCATCTCCAGACCCGTGTTGCCGTCGCAGGCGATATCGACGGTGAAACCCTCGTCTTCCAAGCTCGCCTTGAGGTACGCGACGATGTTCTCCTCGTCTTCAACGACCAAGACGCGCATATGAATCCCATCCATTCCGCTTCGAGCGCACCGTGCAAGTCGATTTTACGGAGAGGGGCGCCAGCCCTTGCAGCGTAGCGCCCCTCCTTCGGCAAGCGGTAGCTCTATCCGAAAAGCCTTACCGTTTCCTTACAGCATGTAAAATAACCCCAGGGGTTTTTTAACATCGCCGCGCTAGTCGTCGTAGCCGCTGTCGGAGTCGTAGCCGCTGTCCGCGTCGTAGCCGCTGTCGGAGTCGTAGTTGCTGTAGCCGCTGTTGCCCGTAGCAGGAGCAGAGACCGCGGGCGCCGAAGCCGCAGGGGCGGGCGCGGGCGCGACGTAGGCAGAAGCGCCGTCATCGTAGCCGCTGTTTCCGTCATCCCAAGAATCGTCGTAGAGGCTGTCACCCGATTCGTACACGCTGTTGCCGTCGTAGTCCGTGGCGCCGTCGTAGTCCGTGGCGCCGTCGTCGTAGTTGGTGTTGCCATCGTCGTAGTCCGTAGCGCCTGGGGCGGGAGCCTGCGTGGTCGCCGGAGCCTGGTTCGCGCCATTGGCGTCGTCGCCACTTGCTACCACACTCTGTCCCTTCGTCGCACCTGAAACCAAAGCGCTTGCCGCCGACGTATCGCAGCCGGTCAGGAAGAGCATGCCGCACAGGCCGATCATGCACAGGGGGACGAGGGCGAGCTTGGGGTTGGTGAGGTCGAGCTTCTTCATGATGTCCTCCTTCTCTTGCGTTCCGCTTCGAGCGGTTTTCGCTAATCCGTGCGCCTTCCTCTGGGCGCATGGTCATAATGCCGAAGGAACCTGAGAAAAAGCTGAGAGAATCTGCCGCGGCTCTGGGCGCGCAAATGGGGTATGAACGGGATATGCCCGGCGCAGAACAACCCAAGGAGGAACGCCCATGACCAGCCTCGAGAACGTCCGCGTGTTCACGCAGAGCGCCATCCGCATCCAGAGCAAGGACGGCGTGGTCATCTACCTTGACCCCTTCAGCCTCACGGATGCCGAGGCAGCGCACGACGCGGACTACGTGTTCATAACCCATGCGCACTTCGATCACTTCTCGCCGGAGGACATCGCGCGCGTAGCGGGCGACCACACCGAACTCGTGGCGCCGGCAAGCATGGGTGCCGAGGTAGCGCGTGTGGCGGACGAAATTGGGGCAACGGCGGTGCACCTGCTGCAAGCGGGCGGGCGGCTCGAGCTGCCCGGCGTTGCCGTCGAGGCCGTGCCTGCATACAACGTGGAGCCGGAGCGCCTGGAGATGCATCCGCAGACGAACGGCTGGCTGGGCTATGTGCTCGCCGTCGACGGCGTGAGCTACTACGCGGCGGGCGACACCGACCAGAACTCGGATAACGAGCAGGTGGCATGCGACGTGGCGCTCGTGCCCATCGGCGGGACGTACACGTGCGACCCGCACCAGGCCGCGGCGTTCGTGAACGCGCTGCGCCCGAAAACCGTGGTTCCCATCCACTACGGCAGCATCGTGGGCGTGCAGGAGGATTTCGACGAGTTCGCCGCCGAGGTCGCGCCCGGAATCGAGGTCGTGCGGAAGGTTGAGCGGTAGGACGCTACGCCCCGCCAACGCCCCATACCGGGCTACGCCACCGCGACAACCGCTTCGAGCAGATCCTCTACCCGGCAGTGAAGCACGCGAGCGATCTGCGCCACGGCGGAAGCTTGCGCCCGGTTGATATCCTTGTTGCGCTGCTCATACATCTGAATCGATCGTAAAGAAACGCCGGACAGCTCTGCGAGCTCTCGCTGCGTGTACCCGCACGCGCCTCGCATGCGCGCGAGATTCGTCTGCCCCCGATAGCTTGTCATGCGCTCAGCAAACAACTGCGCCACGCGTTCTTCGGACGCCTCGTGCCACGGGTGGTATAAGTCGACAAGCACATCGAACGGCAGTACATCGATAATCGTACGGAACGTGAGCGTAAACCTCCATTGGAGGTACGCCATGATCCAGCCTGCCCAATACTCCGGCGTCCTATCTGGCCGAAAGACCTGTTCGACCATCGCCTGTTCATCGTCGTAACCAAGCTCGCCGCACATGTCCCAGAAGAGCTCGATGCCCGACCGTCCGGAAACCACCCAGGGCGCTCCCGCTTCGAACTGCCTGGCGAGCTGGCTCGACGCGAAAAGGTTCGCGACTTCACGTCCCTCGGCACCGTAATCCCAGACCGCATAGTCGAAGAAACACGCGAGGCAGGACATGGCGTCTTCTAGGTAGAGGGCATCGTACGCACGAACGGCGGTTCCGCGGCTTTTAGAAGAGGCGTGGGTCATGGGGATCGACCTCCTCGAGCAGGATATCGCGAACGTACAGCCCGGTGCGATCGAGCTGTGCGCAAAGCAACTGGTACTGGCTCCGCGCGCAGCGATCGCGTTCAGCCCTACGCGCGTGATAGATCTCGCAAGACGCAAGTTCATAGCCGGTACATTGGATGCATTCGAACGCCTTCGCACTGGTAAGCGCAACCTGCTCGCCCAGATTTCCCAAACGCATAGCCTCGGAAAGCTGCGCTACGGAAATCGTGTTGTTCAAAAACGCCCGCGCGAACGAAAAGTACGAATCGTCTGCACGGTATCCGCGAATGATGTCGAAGCCCGATGTGTTGATGAGAAAGCGATCGAGCAGGTAGTCGCGAGCGGCTCGAGCAATCGCGTTCGAGAGATCGACGCGGCGATTTGCGAGCAGCAAAGCAAGCCAAGTGAGCACCGAATATTCCGAGCTAGAAAGGTCGAGGATGGCGAGCTTGTCCGTAGGAAGCTCGTAGCGATTCGCAAACCCATCCGCCTCATCGGGGCACGCCCATTCCTTCGCAAGGTCTTCAAGCTCGGTGCAGTAGAAGCCCGCACCGTAGTCGTTGTATGGACGGCACAGCTCCAAGCGCGGCTGCTTGACGATTTCGGACGACCCGTGCCAGAGAATCATGACGCCACCGCCTTCGCTTCTCGGTTTGGAATATCACTGTGGTGATAGTACCATAGAAGCGAGGCGAGCTGCAGCGT
Organism: uncultured Collinsella sp.; assembly: GCA_900538305.1. Lineage (GTDB taxonomy): Bacteria > Actinomycetota > Coriobacteriia > Coriobacteriales > Coriobacteriaceae > Enorma. The sequence goes on along the minus strand of UPXY01000009.1, from coordinate 62,014 downwards.
GAGAATTTCCTTACTCATAAGTAACTTACTCATGAGTCTGTTATAGTAAAACATAACACTTACCAAGCGAGAAGGAGCGTGCTATGTTTGTTGGACGAACGCACGAACTCGAAGCGCTCGAGCGCCTATACAATCGCAGCACATTCCAAATGGCAGTCGTATACGGCAGGCGACGTGTGGGAAAAACCGCGCTGCTCGATGAGTTCTCAAAAGATAAGCGGACACTCTACTTCACCGCACAGCAAAAGAGCAATAGCATCAATCTGCAATCCTTCACTCAGACGGTGCTCCAATTCTACGGGCTGCCTCAGATCGAAGCCTTTTCCACATGGGAGGACGCGCTTCGCTTTATAGCCCTGCGGGAACAAGCTGGCGACCCCATGGTATTCGTTTTTGATGAGCTCCCCTATGCCGCGCAGGCGGCGCCTTCCCTACCCTCCACGCTGCAGATCCTTATCGACCATGAGTTCAAGCAAACGAACATCTGCATGATTCTCTGCGGAAGCAATGAGGGCTTCATGGAGAGCAACGTACTCGGTCGAAAAAGCCCGCTGTACGGACGTAGGAACGCGCAAATCAAGCTGCTCCCATTCGACTGCTTTGACGCGGCGCTCATGATGCCAGGGTATACCCCGCAGCAATGCATCGAGCTGTATGCGATGCTTGGCGGAACGCCATACTATCTTGAGCAAATTGATCCGAACGCTTCGATTGGAGAGAACACCGAGCGTCTGTTCTTTGACATTGCAGGCCTGCTCTATGCGGAACCGCAAATGCTTCTACGGCAAGAGCTTCGCGAACCAGCACTTTATACGTCCGTGCTCGACGCAATCGCCAGCGGAGCAACAGCGCCAAAGGCGATTGCCAATAAAGCTGGAGTCGAGGAAACCTCCGTTGGAAAGTATCTGGCCACGCTCATAGGCCTCGATTTGATAGAAAAGATCACACCGTTCGAAGCGGGGCCCCGATCGCGTCGAAGCATTTATCGTATCAAAGACCCCTTCTTTGCCTTCTGGTACCGATTCGTGAGTCCGCAGATAGGAGCGATTGAGGTGGGCGCCGGACACGCGGCGGCGCAAATGGCCACCGGGGATGCGTTCTCGACCTATATGGGAAGACAATTTGAAACCGTCTGCAGGCAGTGGCTCATGCGTCAAAGCGCAGCAGGTTCGCTCCCCTTCCTCGCAAATTATTTTGGAACCTGGTGGGGAACGGACCCTGTTGCCAAGGAGCAAGTGGACATCGACGTTATTGCTGCGACCACTCTAGATAAGATCGCAATCGTAGGCGAATGCAAGTGGCGAGAAAGCTTCAACGAGACCGAAGCGCTCGACGCGCTGATGCATCGCGCAGCACTGCTTGGGGATTATCACATTGCGCAAAGTATCCTATTCACCAAGAATCAGGTAAGCAAAGCAACAGCGGGCAAAATGCGCAACGATAACGACGCCATCGCAGTTAGCGCTGATGAACTATTTGAATGAGCGCTGTGGGGGTGCATTGGCAATCCCCAGCCGATTTCGAAAGGACGCATCATGGGAATCTTCGGCTCGCGTGAGGAAAAGCTCGAAAACAAGGCGCAGCAGTACCGGAACGACGGCGTGTTCCAATACGCCGAGACCGTGCGCGCAAGCCTCGCGCCCAAAGACGGCAAGGTACACGTCGTGATGCTGAACAGCTTCTCGAAGTTCCTGAACCAAACGTTCGAGTGCGAGAACAAGTACACCGGGCAAATCGACGCGATTGTCAGCGCCATGCAAGACGACGGCTATGAAATCTTGGACGTAAAGTTCAATTCGATCCAAGGCCAGGAACTCACCGGCAGCATGGAGGGGTTTCATACGCTGGTGATGTATAGGTAGGGGAAGTGCGGTTCATCCTGTTTGCAAAACCCTCTCAAGCCCGGAGTGCATTCCGGATTTGAGAGGGGTTTTGAAGCCCAGCCTTAACCCACCAGTCCCGCAATCGCATCGAGCTGAGCGGCGATGCCAGCAAAGTCCTGGTTCAAGTCGAGCGTTCGCACATGGTAGGTATGACCCAGCTCCAGCCAGCTCTCGCTCTCGAGTTCCGTGCCCTCCGTCTTCGCATAGAGCAGCATGCCCGAGACTTCGCCGTCAAACGCGTTCGCCGCATGCATGACATACGATAAGATCTGGTTCAGATTCGCCGGTGAGAGAATCTCCTTGTCGTAGTGGGTGCCCAGAATCGTTCCGTAGCATTTGGCGTCGATGATGAGGCACTTGTCTCCGTTGGCCAGCGTCACGTCCGTGAGCATACGCGGCAGAAAATCCGGTGCTGAATCGCCTATCCCGTGGTCGATCTCTCGCGCCGCAGGATGCAGCCAGCTCCAGTGCTTGCGGTAGTACTCAAGGATGAATTTCTCGTACAACCGATGCAGGGAGTCGCCGCTCAAGACGTCGGCAAGCCGCACCTCTCCCCGCTCGTCCCTGAGCAGCAGCTCGTGCAACGCCAGGTAGCAGACGTTCATCAGGATCTGATACGACCGATTGTTGCGGTGGTACCTCATTGACCCCCAGGCGATGCGCTGCGGATCAAGCAGAGATACGTCCTGCATGAGCACCAGCGAGCGCTTAAGGTCGCGCTTGCGCTGGGCATCCACCTCCGGCGTACGGAGAAGATAGAGCGCAGTCGTCTTAAGCACCTGGTTCTTATACGTATCCTCGGTGCGCTCATCGAAAACGCAGTGCAGGTTCTGACGCTGACGCATGCGGAGCCGCATTGTATCGGCAATATCGATACGTCCCCTCATGCGCATGAGGTCTTCTTCGCGTGGCTGATATTCGCGTTCGAACCCACGACGCCGCTGGGCATCCAGACCAGCCGCAAGAATAGCCGCCAGCAGGTCGAGCACGTTGCCGAAAGACTCGACTTCCAACCGCTTGAAATCGGCAATGTCTATCGCTTTGAAGGCATACGCCATCATGTAGTAGATGTTCTTGATGACGACTGTGTCTTCGGCGCAGCTCATGCGTTAAACACGCTCTCGAGCTTATCGGTAAGCTTGCGAACCTTCTGCTGATCATCGAACCAGTACTCGGCGATGAGCGGCTCGATCTCGAAACGAGCGATTCCGTGAACGTCCTCGTCTGTCACGCCTTGTTGCATGCAGAAGTAGCTGTGCCCAATGCAGAAGCCTTGGCCAAGAGCGGGATCCTTTTCAATCTCCTTGTTGATCTCGCGAACCGTGTCGACCAGCGCGCCAAGCTTTTCATTACCGGTATCCTGCAGCATGGCCAGGAAGCCAGGCGCATCGAGCGCGGGCTTCATGTCGAAGAACGCGAAGCGACGACGAAGGGCATAGTCGATGAGCGCGAGCCCGCGGTCTGCCGTGTTCATCATGCCGATGATGAACAGGTTCTCTGGCACCGTAAGCCGACGGCGGTCGATGGAAAGCTCAATGGAATCCCCGCGATGATCCGCCTCGATAAGCATAAGCAGTTCGCCGAACACCTTGGAGATGTTGGCACGGTTGATCTCGTCGATGATAAAGAAATAGCGGCGCCCGCTATCACGCGCCGCACGTGCGCAGTAGTCGGCGAATATACCGGGCTGGATGTCGAAGCCACCTTCACCGTTGGGGCGATAGCCAATAACGAAATCCTCGTAAGTATATGACTGGTGGAATTGCACGAAGCCAACGCGTGAGCTGTCTTCCTCACCCATCATGGCATACGCCAATCGCTTGGCGGCGTAGGTCTTACCCGTGCCGGGCGCACCCTGCAGAATAAGGTTCTTCTTGCGCTCGAGCAGGCCTTTCATGGCAGCGAGATCGGATTTGGAGACGAAAACGTCCTGGAGGAATTGAGCGTCGTCGTAGGGCTTCTTGGCCGAGGTCTGGGAGGCTGCTTCCCCGTCCGGCTCCGCATACAACGGCACGTCGCTCAGGTCGCGAGACTTCAGCGCTTCGGCGAGTTCGGGGCGAATCATCCACAAGAATGAGCCAGCATCATCCTTTGAAGTATTCTTGCCATAGAACAGAATTGGCCAGTACTTACCCTGCCACAGAGGACAATCGAGAGCCTTGGCGACCTTCATCGCCATGTTAGTACCAGCGCTCTGGTAATAACTCATGCTCTCACCATACGTTTGAGCAAGCTGAGTACAAGTTGCCTTTCCGCCTGCATCCATCATCCGACGAAGCAAGGCTTGGGCTTGCGGGTTGAAAATCAAGGAGTCATCGAGCAGCTGGTCCCACGTATCTTGGTCGATGCCCGGGTTGTATTCCTTAAGGTTTGGATGCCATCCCCACGGTGTTTTCGGCTCTGGCTTCCATTCGTAGGCATCTGCCGAAAGCTCGTAAAACGGCTTATCTGTTGCAGCACGAATAGCGTCCATGATGACAAGGTATTCCTCGCCAGCAGGCAGGTTCGCGCCCTTAACCTTAATGCCAAGAACATCTGCGAGATAGCCTCTACTATGTGCATCCATAGGCATATAGATATTGGGAAGCACCCAAAACAAACCGATAGTGATGTTCCACTTTATGCAGATTTGGGAACGAACCGCATCGAACGCATGAGCCATTTGGAGGCGCTGCTGCACGCCGGCGGGGTTAGTGGCCAATTCCATTGCAGCGCAGAAGAGCTCCCACAGGTTGTCGATATCATGCGCTCCTCTATCTTGCTTGCCGCCAAAAAACCAGCTCCTCATGTTATTTACTACGGGCAGCCCCTCGTAATCCGTTGGCGTGGCGACGTCTTGACGGCCGAGCCCATCAAGCGCCAGGCGAACGATGCGATTTCTCTTTTCCGGGCTGACACCGCGATTGAAAGTCGCAAAGAATGTAAACGGATCAATGGTGACAAGCCCTTCAGCCTCAGTATCCATGGGAAACGTAAGTCCGCCCTCGCCGCTAAAGATGGATTTGAACAACTTCAGCAATCGAGACCTATCGTTGCGCATGCCGTACATGCCTTGTGCGATTGCGGCATATGCCGGCATCCAAGAAAACTGCGTCTGAGGCATATAGCCCTCCTGAAGGCGAGACAACTGACAAGGCTATTCTAGCGCACGGTTGAAACAGGCCGATTAGCCATGGGCAAAACGGCAAGCGGTGAAATCTGCCTCCAGCGACGCGCTCACGCACACTTTCCCGAGGTATGATTGTGCATAGCGTCGCGTCTCGAACAAAATCGATGCGGGACACAATACTTGCGGTCCACGGGACCGGGCTCGATGGAGCCGGCTCTTTTTTGGGGTCGTGCGCGTGCACGGCCCCTCTTTCTAAGGGGTAGCAGATGGAGAGGATTGCCGCCATATTCGAGGCAGAAGACGAAGCCCTCGAACGTCCCTACAAAGCGTTTTCCAATGAGTATGCCGCCTGCCTTTCCATACCGTTTTTCTTTCCCGTCCTGGCAAACCTTGCGCAGATCGCAAACGGGGACAAACTTCAGGTCGATCGACCTGCGCCGGTGAAGCGCATGTACTGCTTTATCAGAACGCGCGAATTGGCTTACAGCAAGCTCGAGGAGCTGCGGCACGCGCTCAAACGCAACGGCTACGAGCTCGCCGTGTTCGGCGGGTACCCGTACGCACTTTTCTATGGATTCGGAGAGCGTAGCATCGAAACGCTCGAGCCTGAACGCGTCCAGCCATACCACCGTTTTCTCACGCGCAACAAAAAACATCGCTGGACACCGATTAGCCTAACGCCAGAAAGTATCCTTCCCGCCGTCCTCAAGTTTCCATCAGGTCAAATCCTAAGAAACCCTGACGGGTCACCCCGGGTGTTCCGCGAGAGCCTCGGGACATACGAGGCAGACGAAATTATCGCTGAGGCGCTTGGCTCAGAAGTCGACACGTACACCGGCACATACCGCAAAGCACCCCTTTGGTTCGAGCAGTACGTGGACATCGCGATTGAAAAGAGCGTCTCCGTCGAATGGAGAGCGTATTTCTACCTCGACAGGCTCTTCTACCTCTGCCCCAAGACGCGTGCGGCGCAGAAGCTGTGCATAAGTGCGCCACCGGAAGGCGTAACAGCCATATCCCCCGACATGGATATGTTCTGCTCGGTTGACTATGCGCTCGACACCAATGGACGCTGGTGGGTGCTCTCGCGCCGCGAGGGACAATTCTCTCCGCTTCCAGAAGGCGCCGACCCGGCGGAGTTTCTCCAGAACCTTGCACGCGAGATCAAACACGGCTACGACTATCCCGACTGGGCGTGGTGTGCCACGGGGACTATCGTGCAGCGACACCGTATTGGCGAGCGCAAGGTCGAAGTGTTTGGCACGAGGTATTTCAAGGCCGGACAGAAAGTCTATGTCGTTGACGGATATTTCGGCCTGGGCGCACAGCGTTGCACTGTAATTGGAAAGCCGAAACACTCGGACAGATATATCTGCGTGGATATGGAGACCGATCTTATCGAAAACTTCGCCGTGGAACGGGTTACTGAAGACATCATCCTCAGAGCAATTTACACGCGAAGGCTCTACGAGGAATTCCCTCGGAGCAGGACTCACGTAAAATCGTGCTGGGGCAACGACGATGAAGACCTCAAGGGCGTGAGAGGCTTTGTCGACTCTGCGAACAGGTATTACCGCAAGACGTGGACACCGAAGCCGGGTTATCAGGGGGGGTGAGCCGGCCGGGGACGAATGAGGGCGTTTGGAGGTGACTGGCGGGCGGCAGCTCCCTCTACGTTCATGACGCCCGCGAACAGCTTGATGCCTCAGTCGTAATTGAACGTCTTGGTCTCGAATTCATAGGTGATTGACCCGCGCGAACGCGTCGGGAAAACTGTAGCAGACAAGTTGTGTGTCCTGCTCAAAGAGGAAGCAGTCGACCTCGTAGGCACCAAACGCTACGAGCGCACCGCAGAACGCGGAGCGTATCGCACTTCCCAGCTCCGAAGGAGTTTGTCAACCTCGGTCATGCTTGCCGTAGCGTTAAGATGATTCGCCCCGCTCATGATCTTCTCTGCACATATGCGCAAAGCGGCAATGAGTCTCTGGGAGCCAACGGGCAATTTCCAGTAATCCTCAGATCTAATTGCTTCATCTATACAAGAATATACTTTTTGGAAATCTATATCGCTTGAAACGTCTATGGGAAAGATCCAACCTCGCTCTTCTTTATTTATATGTCTTCCAAGACTGAATGTCGCATATATGACATATCCGAGAGGTTCTTTCAATACTCCGTTCGTTACAAGGCGCTCATAACTCTCATTATCGAAGCAATTCCAAAGATAAAGCAGCGTTTGAGCGCCGGTGTATGAGAGGTCATATGGCGCTGGCTTACGCTTACTTAAGGAGTCCTTGATAGCGTCTTCAATATCAAGAAGACAGTCCAGAGAAATGAGCTGATCGTCTGGTATTTCGTTCTTCCCGGCAAGCCGTGCATAAGCAAGTTCTTGTCCATTTATAAAAACTGCAAGAGCGGCGCACCTCTTGAAACTCATATTCGCAGTTTCCTCGGAAACCACTCGACTTGCCGCTTCCTTACCCAACACGTAAAGCAAGCGCTCTAGCGAGGTTTTGAATATGCTCAACAAGCCATGAAACGTTGAATCACTTTCTGCGCCGATGGACGAGCGCAAAAGCGCTCTTGTAATGTTCTCAACTTGGCAGCTATCCAAGTCAGCAGAAATCTCAACGGCAGCAGACAGAACCGTTGATGCAACGCCCGCCTCAGCCTGAGAAAAGAATGCTTCAAGCTCATCAGCAAAACCCGTCCGCACAAGACGCATGGCATCCTCCCGAGGGAAGGTGTAGGATTCAAGCGCTCCGGATAAATATCGATCGAGAATCTCTGGGCAAGCAATCCTTCTATTTATCTTTAGCAGCGCTTCAGATATGCCAACCACCCGAATGCCGCACGAATTAGCAAAACGTGGGAACATCTCACAAAGCAATTCGAATACATACTTGGCACCCCTGTCGTCCCCATTGAGCATCTCCCGAATCTCCGTCATAAACGTGATCCTGGTTTTTTCTGCCTCATTGTATTCGTATCCTCCTCTTACTCCACCAGCGAGCACGCTCCTACGAGCGTTTACCCACGGAACAATTCTCGGGACAAGCAAACGGAGAGCCGACATGGCAAGCAAATCAGCTGGAGCAACCTTGTTATTCGCTTCAGCAAAATCAACTTCATAAACATTCATTAGGCGACGTAGGTCACGAACGTTCTTGAAGCCTCTCGCAACTACCATCAAACAACGCTCAATATCATTCATCTCTTCGTCATCAAGTTCATGTATAGCGAAAAACTCATTGAGTTCTTGAGCGAATATCTCCGTAAGAAGACCGCCGCTTGGTCCGTGAAGCTCAATAGGAACTTGCACAATTTTCTCGAGATATTGTTCCCCATCACAACCTTGAACCTCTTTCAGAGCTTTAATCACGTTATTCAAGTCGTACATAAGTATGTAATTAACGCCCGGAAAATCGGCCTCGGCTGCAACCAGCTGAAATACCGAGCGAACCGCCGAACTCGAAAGGCGGTCAAGATCGTCAATTATCACAAGCACTCGAGTATTTGAATCAATGAGCAACTTAGAGAGGCGGCTCTTCAACCGATCGGGCGAGGCGGTCATGGTGTCCATTTTTCCGAGCGCTCGAAAAACTACGGCAAGGATGTTCAGTCCGGGCACCCATTTAAATGCATCAGCGGTTGACGCGAGCACATCAGAATATCTCTTTAGCGTCTTGGTAAGCGACCTCATAGTTTTTGTCGCCAAGCAACTTCTCGGACTGCGCTGAAGTGTTTCTGAAATCAGCGCCAGGAACGGCGTGATGAGATTGTCCGACGAAGGATAGTTCCAAGGATTAAACCTAACTACAACCGGTGGGTTCTCGGCCGTCTCCATCTCTTCAGCAATCATATTAAGCAGAGAGGTTTTTCCTGATCCCCAAGGTCCGTAAAGACCGAATACAATTGAATGGTCTCTGGGAGCAGACAGTAGCTGCCTCGCGATGCGCCGGGCGATCGGCTTCCTTCCAAGAATATCATCAGAACACGATTCAATAGGATGATCTGGATTCATTGGCCCCCACCACCGAAATAGTCTCCACAATGGAGCCGAAAACCATTGCAAGAAGACAACATACACTAAGCGAATGCGAAAATCGAACTGATAAAATCGACATCGCGATAGCCGCCCCCGATTATAAGCAACAATGCTAAGGCACATTACTGACACGATAGATGGCACCGGAACAACCGAATCTAGTTTTCGCCTTGTCCTATTTCGCCTACAGCCGGGGCGACCAAGAGAGAAACCGCTACAGCAATCTATTATTTGTTCCCCGATGAGAGATTGGGGAAGCATCAGCTGACATTAATGAAAAACTCCTTGCTCCGAGCGATGCATACACCGTTGCGAATCGCAAAACACTGAATGTAATGCCGCCCTGTGTATGCAGTCGTCTCTCGACGAGATCCGTTGCTCTCGTTTGACGCCGCGATCTCACCGCGCCTGCAGTTCGCGGAGATTGCCTCGGTTCCGGTGTTGACGATTTGCCACCGTATGGAGCAGTTGCGTAAGTTTGGGCTTCTGAGCGCATGGTAGACAACCGTGCAGCCTTTCGGGATCGTGCGATCGTTGTTACGGATGGTGAACCTCTTGCCATCCTTGGTTTCGACCTCTGCGTAAACTTGAATTCCGAAGCCCTTCGCCTTCACGACGTAGGGAAGTCGCTCGCGCCAGCCCACCGCCAGGGCGCGCTGAGTTGGGAGATAGACGCTCGCGGGAAGGGAGAGCTCCGCCTTGGATAAACCGGTGGGGAAGCGCTCCCCGAGGATCTTCCTCCAGACCTCGTTGGTGGACCCGCTCTCATCCAGGAGCGCTATTGCGGAGACGAGCTCGCTATCGAACTCTCTGAAGTCCTCGATGGAGTAGCGCGCGGCGAGGTCGTTGCCGGGAAGGACGGGATCATCGACGAACGGCACGACCCCGGAGGCGAGGTCGTCGGAGTATCGGTCGTGCATCGAGCGGCAAACGCTTGCGACGAGGTCACCGTAGGGCCCCGTCTCCTCAGGGAAATTGTCGGAGACCATCTTCTCTAGGGTGATGCCCTTGGGCCACCTCGACCCCTCGGGGCAGTGCTCCCGTCTCCACCACTTTAGAATCTTCACGACTGGCTTATACTTCCCGTCGTGCGCTCCGTTGACCTCTGTCGACCACTCTTTGTGACCCTTTGGGTTCGTTCGGTTCCATTCGCCCGTCTCGGCATCTCCGATATACCAACTCTCGCCCTCCTTGGCGAGTGGGACGACATCGATGTCGAGCTTTGAGAGCTGGATGCCAACGGAATGGGTCTGCGTTCGTGCCGTTGAGTACTTGCTGGCGTCAGCGAGTGCGCTCCGAAGCTCCTCGAGGACGTCAGCAGGGTCGTCACCTGTCGAGTGGCCAGTCTCCACGACGATGTCCACATCCCGGTTCCCATCGCCCTTGGCGGGCCTGATGGCGGTGTGCTTTGCGTAGGACCCGGAGAGATAGCTGGACTGGTAGCGGCCGGAGTACTCCCCGTGGGAGGAAAGGTAGTCTCTCAGGGACTTCTGGGCAGTGCTGATCTCTCTGACGGTCGAGCTGCTCGGCTCTATGTCCGATAGGAACTTCGCAAAGTCGTCACTCACTGACATGGCAGTCTCCCTCCAGGCGGAACGAATTCAGGGCGAGCCCCGCGTACTCCCTGATGTCTATCGCAGCGACTGTGCCGAGCTTGTGGAGCTCGTCGAGCAGGAGGTAGAAGAACGCGGGTAGCGCCTCCCGCTCATCTGAGATTTCAATCTCTCCGGAGCTCCGTTTGAACGCTGTCATTTCGCTCGCGGCACACACTATGTCGACACCGTCGTAGGTCCCAAGATGCTCCCGGATACTCTCCTCGGATATGGAGTCCTTGGCCAGCAGGCCCCCTATGAGGTGGGTTAGCTCGCGAGGCCCCACAGGCTTGCCGGACGCAATCATCTCGCGGCTGGTCCTGTGGAGGTTTCGGACGCTGTTGATCTTGTCTAGGGCGTAACGGATATTCCCTTCGTTTACCTCAGGCCTGGCTTCGAAAACCGCGTACACGCTCTCGGCCGTCACGTAGCGCTCGCCATTAGGTGTCTCGAGGATGAGTGGGGAATGGTGCCTGTCATAGATGATTACGTCGATTTGATCGCTGATTTTTCCTTGGCTGTCGAAGACGAACCCTTTAGAGACGGCATACCTACTCGGGAGAAAGGACTTGAGGAACGAGATCCAGGCATCCTCGCCGAGGTCTCCCTGAGACGTTGGGTGAGGGAGGTCGAGTCCGAGCGACCTCCGTAGCTCTTCAGCCTTGTAGCTTAGGACATCCGAGATTGTCATATCTTTATTCAAGTCAGTTCCCCTTTCTTTTGATATCAATACTGTAACGACCCGTGCAAACATAAACTGATTGCATGAGAAACTCAGCTTGAGAATGAGACGCAAGTCTCCGAGAATGGCAACTTTGCCGTCAATCTCCTCATTTGGAGGCTCCAACTCAACGGTAAGCTCAGCGTCGCCATCAACACACGCATCAAGTCCACCATCGAGCGGCTGCGTCTGAAATGGCTCAGCGTATGGGCCATGGCTATCTCGCAGAAGCGTCGCCTCATGTCAACACGCACCTTCTACAAAGGTCGCATGACAATATGCGTCGCGAGCGAGAAAGCTGACGACCGATTTGCTACTGACACATCTTCGTCCGCCTGGCACCAGGGCACCCCGTCCACCGGAGCAAGAGCAGCCGTCCCTCGATCATCGCCGCAGCACCCAACTCCAGCGTCATGCAGCACATTTCTCGCGCTCGAGTCTGCCGAGCCTGCCACCTAGCTTAAAACATCGTCTACATCGCCGATCGTGGTGCAATCAACCTCGAGTCATGTCCGGAGAGGTAGGAGGTGTTCCCTCTGCCTCCAAATCGTCCTTGTCCTTTCCGATGAAGCACCTGTAGCTGCCTTTGACGGCAAGGATCCACTTGTCACCGCCAACGTTTTCGACCGTCGGGACTCCGCTTGCCACGATACGAATTCTTGCATCGACAGCGGTTCCGAACATCGAGCCAGACCAGTCCATGTCCGCCACGAGGCTGATTGCATCCTTGCCTTTTGTGGAGCGTATAAAAGTGGGGTTTGGCTCGCTGAGATTGAAAGTGATCGTTCCATCAAGTTCGGTTCCCAGAGTACGTATCCTCTCGCCCGTGCGCATGACGGAAAGGAAAAACTCCTCGTCATTCAGGCTGTCATCAATCACGGGGTCGATGCCGAAGAAGCGACAGACCGTCTCCAGTGCCTCAATGTAATCGAGCTGATACGCCCACATGCCATCCTCGTCAATACCTCCAAGGGTGAGGAAAGTGGCATCGGCAATGTCCCCGTCTGGGCCAGAGATACCAAGCCGCTTGGTTTGGGAAAGCTGCGCGAGGAATCTCGCCCCTTTGAGGGCGACGCTCACCCCGTTGCCGATGAGTCGCGGAGTGATATTGATGGTCCCCGCCCCGATAGCACCATCTTCTCGCGGTGCGAGGGGTATGTTCATTTCAAATTGGACGGGCGCGTTCTTCTGATCCGCATTCGACCTAACGACGCGCTCGCTTCCCTCACTAGTTGTTCTGAGTTCTACGAACAGGGCCTGGCTTTTGCCCAGCTCCTCAGATGAGTAGAACCGAAACTGAGAAGGCCGTGGATCGGTCCACGGAATTATCTTAAGCCACTGGAGCTCACCCTCATCCATCCCGGCTCCGGGAAGGTCGGAGACGTCAAGCTCGACATCTTCGGCGGACAATTCGACGGGCGCTCCGAGGCGCACAAGGCGGCTATATGCCTCGACGCCCGTCCTCGACTTAAGGCGCATTGTGAACTTAGGAGGCGAATCAACAAAGTCCGGATGGAGGGAGTAGTCGGTTATCGTGGTTTTCCCATCAGTGGTGACAGTAGCAACGAAGCGCTCGTCTACGACGGCATCGTTATAGATCCTCACGCCCTCGGAAGCCCGTTCGAGAGGGTCCATGCCCTCTAGGGAGAGAACGCCTTTGAGGGTCTCCATTCCATCATCGTAGTATGCCCTCCGCACGGCAGGGTGTCTGAGAAGCTTGTGCTTCATTTCGCCCTCGCCGAGGAAATCTATTTTCACGTCAGGATGCTCTGCGAAGAGGTCGTCCAACGCAAGCTGCGCGTCAGGTGTTGGATCAGCAGAGCTCGCCAGAATCCACCTATCCAGTCCGGGCCGTTTCTCGAGAACGGTTTCCAGGGATCCCTTGACCTGCCTAACTTGTTTCTTCCCGAACCCGCCGGGAAAGAACTTGAACTGGAATACGATGCTGGGATTGACGAAGTCGCCCACGTAGGCGTCAATACCATCGTCACCACCGCTGCCATTGACGCGGCGAAGCCCCACGTACTCCTCCTTGAACAGGTGATAGCAGAGGTCTTCCCAGCGAGCGTCATCAAGAGACCGGAATTCCCTGTCATCCCTAAGCGCGGTCAATTTACAGACGCCTCCTTACCCCAATATCTCCGTCCCGAACTCCGCCAGCGTGAACGCGTCGGCCTCGTCCAGCGCCTCGTGCTCGAACACCATGAAGTATCTGAAGCCCGCCCCCGCCATGTCGGACCACCGCGTGCCCAGCCTCAACTTGCGCTTGGCGTCTTCGCCCAGGTGCTCTCCCTTTGTCTCGATGGCCATGAGCACGCCGTCATCGCGCAGCGCAAGGAAGTCCGGGTAGTGGTTGATGAACCCGTTGATGCTGAACTCGCCGGGCTTGCGCTCGACAACGCGATGCCACCACACGACGCGCGGGCTGTTGGCAAGCAGGTCGACCATCTTTCGCTCCACGCCGTCGACGCGCCCGTCCTCGGCCTCGTAGAGCCCCTTGTCGTAGCTGGTCATCGGGTTCGCCTGAACGAACGACTCGGGGAGGCGGTACTCCGGCGCAAGCCTCACGTCGCCGCGCGAGAGCAGCGTGCCGAACCGCTCCTCGCAGAAGTCGTCGGCGAGGCTGCGCACGGCGCCCATGACGGCTCGCGCGACGCTGCTGACGCTCTCGTAGCACGCCTCTACGACGGGCAGGTCCATGTCATCCACGACCCGCCCGATGTACTGGGCGAGCTGGGACCTGCCGTATGCGTTCTTGAACTGCCCCGACATCGCGTCGAGGATGGCAGCCTTGAGGCTCTCGCTCTTCCCCTCGTCGGACATGTTTGAGAAGAGCATGAGCATGTTCCGCCGGATGCCCTCCTCGAGCCAGCGAATCCGGTACTCGTCGGAGTCGGCGGCGAGGTCCACCTCGCGCGCCTCGGAAAACGTGGCGGGGTTGATGCTCACCCGGTCGATGCCGTACTTCGACAGCTTGAAGTCCGCGAGCAGGTCCTCGCGGTCGAGCGGCTTCCAGATCTCGTCATCGGTGAACAGGCCGCCGTCAACGCGGATCATGAACTGCGGGGCGGCGAGGCGCCTCGCCGAGTCGGCCGTCGCCTCGCGCATGCGGTACACGTTGGATCCCCCTCCCAGGCCGCCGAGCAGGGTGCCGGCGCCGTCCGATCCCGCCTCCTCCTCGAAGCGCCCCTCGATCTCTCCGGAGGCGTCGATGATGTCGTCCACGGTCGCACCATCCGCACCTGAGCTCCCGCCGTCGGGCACATGCAGGTCGAGCCCGTCGAGGTCAAGGTCGTCGCCGGCATCGGTGTCGCCGTCCTCGCCCTCGTTGCCAGCAGCCTCTGGCGCGGGGAGCTCCATCTGCCCCTGCTGGGGCGCGGGCACGGGCGCCGCCCCGGCCGTCTCCACGTCCTCGCGGGAGAAGCCCACGCCGTTGAGGCCGTCGACCACCTGGGTGAGCGTGGCGTCGAAATCCGCCGAGGCGGTGAGCACGTAGGCGATGTTGAGGCTCCTGGCGCCGGCGCGCACGGCGTAGGGCTGCCTCAGCACGCGCCCCACGATCTGCTCCACGGAGACCTGGGAGCTCTTGTTGGCGACGGTCGCCAGCACGTACGCGAAGGGGCAGTCCCACCCCTCGGCGAGCGCCTCCACGGTGATGATGAAGCGTATCGGGCACTCCCGGCTCATGAGGTCGGCGCCGCCGATCTCGTCGACGTCTCCGGTGCGAACAGCTATCTGCTCCTCGGGGATGCCGCCCTCGATGAGCTTTTGCTTCAGCTTTGCGTAGGTCTCGGCGTCGTCGGCGCCGCGCCGCTCCGCCTGGAAGAGCACGATGGGACGGATGTAGCGCCCGGTGCGCCCCTCGTCCTGCTCGGCGATGTCCTCGAGGCGGCGCTGCAGCATTACTGCGTCGGCAACGGTGGAGCGCTTGTCCGGGCGGCGGTACACCACCACGGGCAGCTTCACCATCTCCTCGGCCTTGAGCTGGCGCGCGGTCGCCTGGGCGATGACGTTCGCGCCCTTGGCCGGCGTGGCCGTGAGCTCCAGCACGAAGCGCGGGTTGAGGTTCCTGAGCATGTCGAGCGAGAGCTTCGACCCCGCGTGGTGGCTCTCGTCCACGATCACGATCGGGTTCGTGCCGGCGAGAGCAGAGATGAGCGCCGTGTCGTCGGCTCCCTCCACTTCCACCGCCGTGCCCACATCCTGCTGGTAGGCGGTGAGCCCGGCTAGCGAGGAGTTCTCTGCGTAGGCGCGTCTACCATCCTTGTTCTTAAAGGAATCATAGGAGAGAACGAACAGCGTGAGTTGATTGCCCACGGTCGCAGCGCTGAACGAGCGACCACGAAGTCCGTCCTCCTTGTCGAGCACCTCCACAAGACCCGCAAAGTCGCGGTCGAGGCGCATACGCAGAAAATGTTCAGGGTTCCTGAAGTTGCGAAGCGTCTGAACGAGAATTTCCCGTCTCGGCACGAGCCATACCACAACCTCGTCATGTGAGGGCAACGCATCCGAAAGCACGTCAATAGCGCTCGCGCCGATTAAGGTCTTGCCACCGCCCGTGGGAACCTTCACGCATACCTTCGGAACGCCGCCAAGGTCGTCGCGGTAGCGCTCAACGCCGTCCTTACCGGGCGTGAGCCCGATTGCGTTCATGAAGACGCCGTATGCCGTCGCCGCATCGCGGGTGAGGGCGTACGTCCTCGCAAAGCGACCGACCTCCTTGAGGACTTCCTTCTGATACTGCTTCAGCTCCATGGCTAGATCCTCGCTATCTGGTCGGGCACGCGCTTGAAGACGACGCCCATCTCGTCCAGGCGCTCGGGCGCGATGGCGCACCGGTCGGCGTAGATGACGGTCGGCGAACCCTTGCGCGGCAGGCTCCGCAGGAGGTCGTAGGTGAGCGTGGTCTCCTCACCGGGCTCCCAGGCAAGATAGTAGACGGTCTGCGCGTGCTCGCCGAGGAGGTAGGGGTGCTCGCCCGTGAGGTCCTCGTAGGGCGCGCGGGTCTCGGTCGCCCACACGTAGCAGGCGAGGTCAGAGCGGGTGACGTCCGGGCTCAGCGTCCCATCGCTTTGGAAGAGAGCTGGGCCGAGCTCGTAGTAGGAGAAGCCGGAGTCGATGCCCTTTACGGCGCTGTTCCCCTCGCCGTAGCCCGTGATAACGCGGCGCACGCGCTCGGCGGTGATGTCATCGGCATAGTCCACCATCTCAACAAGGATGCAGCGGCGGTTCCCATCGTCAGAACCGTTAAGTCGCATGACGGCATGGGCGGTGGTTCCCGAGCCCGCAAAGGAATCGAGAACGAGAGCGTCATTCTCAGCAGCAATCTGTAGCACGCGCTCGATGAGCCGCGTGGGCTTCGGGGTATCGAAGGGCGCCTTACCGTCAAAGATTGACTTGAGCTCCTTCTTTGCTTCGTCAGTGTGGCCAACTTCTGAATAAGGCCAATAGTTTGTCGCTAGCCTGCCTTCGACTAAATTGAGATAGGTCTTACGACGCATTCCGCCTTTACCGCCTCGAGTAAAATAAAATCGAGGCCATTGTCCTCGTTCGTAAACTGCTTGAGCGTTTTGGCGCGAAGTGTCTAAATCCTGTGAAAGTACAATCGCTTTAACGTCCTGACGAAGATCAGCAGCGGGCAGTCCGCAAATCTCAGCACGCTCCTCGATGTCTCCGATGTCTCGAAGCTCATATTCACACCATCCGCTCATATATTCGAGCATTTGAGTCTGACCATAGCGCCAATGCGCTCCATCGCTGGGATAAATCATTTCACCGGTAAAGGGATGCTGAATAGCGTAAACCATTCCTTGGTGCGTCGACGCTCCAGCGGCACAAGGGTTATCGCTTGTCCACGGCATAACATCGTTGTCAGGGTTCTTATACTTCGCATCCATTTCCGCTGTTCGAGGCAGCTTACGCGGCTGCCAGCCGGCAACCTTGCTGTAAATGAGCATATGCTCGACCTCGGCTGGAATACCCTTGGAATCGTTCCTGGTCGAGTAGTTGCGCTGCCAAGAGATGTCTGCGACAAAGCACGAAGGGGAGAAGATTTCGTCGCACATGAGTCGAAGGTTCGCGAGCTCCGTGTCATCGATGCTGATGAAGATGGCGCCCGTGGGCGCGAGCAGCTTCCGCAGCAGCTGGAGCCGCGGGTACATCATGCACAGCCACTTGTCGTGGCGGGAGAAGTCCTCTCCCTCCTTGCCGACGACCTGCCCGAGCCACTTCTTTATTCGAGGGTCGTTTACATTGTCGTTGTAGACCCATCCTTCGTTGCCGGTGTTGTACGGTGGATCGATGTAGACGCAGTCGACCATGCCCTCGTATTCTGGCAGCAGCGCCTTCAGCGCCTCGAGGTTGTCCCCATGGATGATCATGTTCCCGCAGTCCGAGCCATGGCTGTCCAGCACGCCCTTCTCGGGCACGCGCTCGAGCACGCGGTACGGCACCTCGCGATGGTGGTTGACCACCTTCTCCTTGCCCATCCAGTTGAGAGTCGGCATTGACGCACATCCAATCCGTTACAAGCGGTGATGGTTCCGATAAACAGGATTATTATCTCACAGCAAATAGACCTCCCTGAAATATGACGCGCCTTAGTCAGTTCCATTTTCTTCGACTCACTGACATGCTCCGATGAAAGCTTCTGCAATGCTCTACCTGAGTTACATCTCTCTCCCTATCGGACATATAGGTCAAGAGTTAAATTATGGAATTATCTCGATAAAAAGAATAAAAAAATCGACTACTAGGCAAGGCAAATACCAGCTCGTTCCTTAAGAAAGCTACCTTTCTTAGTTTGCTCTACAGTTTTATTAGTGCGATAAACTGCTAAAACACTATATGTAGTGTTGTATGCAAAAAACTAATCAGTATTTTGTACCAGCAACCTGCTACCATAGAGGTGTAGGGGATAGGAACATCTGTTCGCATCCCCTGCAAATGTCCGATCCTATCCCCTAAGGAGGTGAAAGCATGGCTAGTCGTAAATCGAAGGTGCGAATCCGCATTAAGCGCACCATTCGGATAGGCAATCATAAGAAGACCCAGGTTGCCTCAAAGACTGTCCGAGTCTAAGACTCGGCGCCCGCCCCGAGCGATATCGGGGCACCCCTCCCTATTCAGAGATAATACTATCTATCTTGCGTTATTTCAAAAATGACTCATCGCCGCAGGTGCATACCTTCCGAAGCCATACTTCCACAACGACATTTCATTCAGAGCTATCAACGGGTCTAATCAACCTCAAATACCTGTTCCCCAAAGAGGTTATTTTGTAAGAATCGGATCTTGCTATACGCTGATATTTAGGGGTATTCAGCTTTTTGGGCTTGTTCGAGCTCAATTGCTTAATCAAGTCAGATAACGCCTCTTGAACTGTTTCTAGGTTTCTATCCCTTTTCTCCTCGTTCTTGCTTCGGAGTAAGCCAAAACGACAGAGTTTTTGACGAATTGATCGATATTGACTATCGTCAATCCCTTCCTTAGCAATAAGCTTCATGAGATCGTCATCCACTTGAAAGCCTGTAAGATAGCTGTTTCCATATAGCCTCAAAACTCTAATATCAAGCCTATTAAGCCTGGACAAGTCATCGAACAAAGACAGCATAAAGCTGTCGGTGATGTCTTTTTCATCCATGGCATTTAAGAAGGCATTAACACTATGGATGACCTTGTCCGTCTCATTTTCATCGATTATGTTATCGAGAAGCGCGTCGCGATAAATCCCTTCCGAAAATTTCCTCGCTTGCCCCTCCTCGAGTCGGCCAATCCGCTCGTTTACCTTATCGACATTCTTAGCGAGTTCAGAAACAAGCGTGATGAGGTTTCTCTCGGAGCGACGAACCCTATATCCTAAAACAGCTCCATATATTCCAGGAGCAACTGCCCCAACAACACCGTCAGCGACGACAGCCGCAGCCCCATGCAAACCGACACAGTTCAGTACACCTGTCAGCGCAGGCAGATTATCAAGGAAGGTTTCCGTTCCGCTCTCAGCGATTGCAAGCGAGGCATCCTCGATTTTCTCCTTCAAATCATCCATTCATATGCTCCTTCTCTGGAAATGTAACTCTCTGCATAACCACGCACCCTCTTACATCCCCAACAGCTCGCTATGGCTCCCCGTGCGCGTCGCAACGAGCACAAGCCCTTCCTCGTCGATGCGGTATAGGAGAAGCCGGTCAGACTCAATATGACACTCGCGGTGTCCGCGATACGTACCGCCAAGCGAATGGTCGCGCATTGCCTCAGGCAAGACTTCCTGGCGTACCAGCGCCTCAAGAGTTCGCTCGAGCTTCGAAAGATCCTTACCCTGTCGCTTGATGCGCTTGTAATCCTTCTTGAATTTGGCAGTGAACCTCAGCTCCAGCATGGCCTACTCCTCGTCGAGGGCGGCCATAGCCTCCTTGACGGTGCGGTAGGGGCCGGAGAGGTTCCTGCCAGTCACCGCGTCATTCATCGCCGCCAGCGTCTCTTGGCTGAACCCGTTGGGATTAGAGGGGTCAAACGGAAAACCTCCGCGGCGGTTGAATGCAGAGACGAACATGCGAATGGCGTTACTCGGCGATGTGCCGATTTCGTCGCAGATGAGAGTAAAGCGATCCTTCTCATCCTTGCGAAGCTTTGCGGAGATGGACTCGGTCGCTGCTACGGTAGGCATGATTGCTCCATACTACAATATCCTACATTGTCTGATATTGTATACCCATTGCGAGCCGAAGCAATCGCTCAGAACCCCTTTTTGTCCGCACGAACCGCTACTGTATGACCTGCGCACCTTCGAGTATCAACGAAAGGAACTACCTATAAGCACCAAGGAAAGCACATCCCTAAACAAGTCGGTCGTTTGCGTAAACGCCACTGCCAAGGATTCCGTTGAAGCCGACATCGCCAAATTCATGATCCGTTTCCAAGGTCACGGGCGAGACCAGAATGAGTGCACGAAGCAATGTGCTGAGGACGTTAAACGTGCGCAAACGGCTCTGAAGCAGTTTGGGCTTGAGAGCGAACTTAAGGTATTTGGATATGCGTCGTATGCGAACCACTCGCGGCGTGGGCGCACTATAACCGGATACGAATACTCAGCCCTTGGATTTTTACACGTTAAGATGTCGAAGCACGTCGTTTCCGCCATCTGGACAGCACTGGCCAAATCCGCGATAAAAGCAAGTACCGATGTGTTCTTTTCACTTGAAGACGAGGATGCCGAAGAAGCAAAACTACTTGGAGAAGCAGTCAAAAAAGCGCGCTTTAGTGCAGAGACGCTTGCTTCGGCGGCGGGAAAACGACTTGGAGATGTCCGGCAAATCAGCTATAAGCGATACGACGGAGACTTTAGTGCTTCAGCTAGATTTTGCTTGGAGCGTCCTTCGGCAGCCCAAGAGGATGATGATCTTCCCAATCTCAACCCCGAGCCAATCGAGGTTGAGTGTTCGGTAGATGTTGACTGGTGGCTTGAGTAGGAGGTGTGGTTTGGGTTCAATCCTCACGTGGTACACCATCGGGTTCTCGCACCCCGTTCTACCGCAAGCCTTCATAACCATGCCATTCACGCCGAATATGCCAGCAAGATTATTCTCCGCAGAATAATTCTATCTAGAATAATCTTTGACTCGGTGCAGCTTCGCTTTGCAAGATCGGAGCAGCAACGAGCAGCGACGCCTCGGCACCCAAGGGGGATGAAACGAACCCGTCCCCAACCAACCCATCCCCGAGCAACCCGTTTGCTATACTTATTACAGAATTCGTATAGCAGGAGGTTGCCATGGCCGCCGCACAGATGAACATCCGCATGGACTCCGCCCTCAAGGCATCCGGCAACGCTGTCATCGCCGAGCTTGGGTACACGCCGTCGCAGGTCGTGCGCGCGCTGTGGGAGTTCGCTACCGTGCAGGGCACGCTCCCGCCCGCCTTGACGCATCTGCTGCGCGGAGATCAAGCCGCCGGCGCAACGGACGGCGACACTCCCGACCGCATGTCTGAAGGCGCTGCGATCGTCTCGACCTTCTACCAGGAGGTCGGCATCGAGGAGCCCGTGGACGGTGCCGTCGATTACTACGAACTCCGCGAGCTTGCCGCAGCCGAGCAGCTCGAGAAATGGGGGCTCGCATGACGAAGTCTCCGCGTGAAGACGCTCGCCTTCCCATCAAGATCCTCGTCGACACCAACGTATGGCTCGACTACTTCCTTGCGCGCAGCGCGCACCACAAGGCGGTAAGCACGTTTATAGCAAGAGCCTTCGAATGCGAGAACATCGTACTCTATATCCCATCGCTTTCGCTCAAGGACCTCGCGTACCAGTTGGCAAGCCTCATGAAGCTCGACGCTCGGCATGCCGGAAAGGACGTCACGCCCGAAATCGCCGCTGCAGCGCGCGAGGTTTCCTGGGGCTGCGTGCGCAACGTGCTCGAAAAGGCTCTTGTTGCGCCCATTGGTCGCGCTGAGGTGCTCGGCGCATTCACTTACAAGCGCATTCATGACGACTTCGAAGACGACCTTGTCCTCGCCGCGCTCGACGCCGTCGATGCGAACTTCCTCATGACGCACGACGACACGCTCAGACGGCACGTAGGCGATTTCTGCATTACCGCCGAGGAAGGGCTCGAGCTGCTCGCCGAACTTGATAGGTAGCGTCCCAATCAGCGCATATGTGCAGCGGAAACGAGCCACGCCATCCTCACCCTAAGGGAGGATGAAGCGGGCTCATTCCCATCCAACCCCTATCCCAGGCAGTGCTCGATAGCATCCTTCCCGCGCAGGGCGGCGAGCCACTCCGGCGGGATGCTCGCCGCCCCGTATACGATCCCCGCAAGCGCGCCCGCCACGGCAGCAGTGGTATCCGTATCGTCGCCCAGATTCACGGCCGCGAGCACGCAGTCGCGGTAGCCAGACGTCGTGGCCAGGCACCAGAGCGCGGCGTCGAACGTGTCGAGCACATACCCGCCCGAGCGCACCTCCTCTACCGGCCGCCCCGCGATCTCCCCCGCCACCTGCGCTGGGCTGGCGCCCGCCATGAGCGCGCGAGCCGCTTGCACCATGCACACACAGGCCTCGGTAGACGTGGGATGCGCGTGCGTGATGGCCGAAACCGCCCGCACCTCGTCGTCCGTCGCGCCCATGAACGCAAGCGGCACCGCGCGCATAAGAGAGCCGTTGCCGTTATCGCTCTCGCCAGCGCACCCAAAGCCCTGGTCGAGCGCCCGCGCCGTCGTTCCGCCAATATCGAAGAGGCCACCGACGGTGTATGCGCCCTCGCGGTACCACCGCACGAAGCGCGCGCGAATATCGTCCACGTCTATACGTCCCAGCTCGCGGTAGCTGTCGCAAATCGCAAGCGCCATGGACGTGTCGTCGCTCCAGGTGCCCGCCAGCTGGTTGTGGCTTCCGTGTCCCACCATGCCCGTACACAGAAACGTCCCGCGCGGGCGGAATTCGTACGGCACGCCAAGCGCGTCGCCCACCGCCTGGCCGTAGACGCAATCACGAAGCGTCGTCGCCATGCTGCCCTACTTTCCCCCACGCGTGCGCACGTCTTCGTCCAGCTCGTCGCGCCAACCGCTGGACTCAAGCGGCGCGTCGCAACGCATCGCATGCACCGCCCCGCTCGCCGCGCGATACACCGCACCCGTGCCGAAGTCGTCAGCGATGTAGGGCACCGCGCGCTGGCGGTCGATGCCCAAGCGTTCGGCCTCCGCCCCCACGTCGATGTTCGCGCCGATGAAGATGAACTCCCAGCCCATCTCGCGGTGACGCTCGATGAGATGCTTCACGCGGGCGTATGTGTACCTGCGACTCGCGTTCTCCATGCCGTCCGTCGTGATGGCGAAGAGTACCTTCTGCGCTTCATAGCCCTTCGGCTGGACGCGCTGCACGAGGTCGATGTGATCGATGGCGCCGCCCACCGCATCAAGGAGTGCCGTGCACCCGCTGCAGCGATACTCCTTACGCGTGAGATGCGGCACTTCGTCGATGTCCACGCGGTCGAGCTGCACGTTCGAGCGGTCGTTGAACGTGACGACCGAGACCTTCGCCTCACCCGGCAGCCCGCGATTCTCGTCGATCATGGTGTTGGAGCCGCCGATGGTATCGTCTTCGAGCCCGCCCATGGATCCGCTCGCGTCCAAGATGAAGACGAGCTCTGTGCGCAGCGGACGCTTGCGGTCGCGCTTGCTGGCCTTGGTTGGCTTGGCTGCCTTGTTTGCCTTGCTTGCACCGTTCTTCTTGTCGTTCATACGTGCCTCCTTTGCCAGGTGGATCTGACACGTATAAGGTTACGAATGGCGCGGGCAGCGTAGGTAAACCGCCAGGCGACATCTACGACTCGCCATTGGGGACGGGGGTTATTGGCTGGTGCAGCCATTGGGGGCGGGTGCAATTGACTCAAAGCCAGCCATTGGGGACGGGCGCAATTGGCTGGCTCTCTGTCCCCAGCGGCGCACACCAGCCAATAACCCCCGTCCCCAATGGCGAGCCAATAACACCCGTCCCCAGTGGCTGGGTGCCAGAGCGAGCCGGCCTCTTAGAACGATCCCACCAACGGCTGGTCGTAAGCAAAAAGCGCTTCGTTGAGCTGGTAGATGTCGTAGATACCGCGCTCCAGGAAGAACCGCACGATCACATCGAACTTGCTCGTGCGCGAAAGCGTGAGCCCCGCGCGCGAAAGCAAGTCCTGCGTCGCGGGAACATCGAGCTCAAGCGCCATGGCAAGCGCAACCGCCGTGGGCTTCGTCGGCCGATACGCGGGATTGCTGCGAATCTTCGAGAACAGCTGTCGGCTGAGGTTCGCGCGGTGGTAGACCTCGGCATCCGCAAGACCCCGCTGGTCGATGAGGGCGAGGAGCGTCTCCGAGAAACCGGCGTCCAGGTGTTCGAGCAAATCCTCCAACTCAGTGGGAGCGGCACCCGCTGCGGAAGCCGGTGCAGCAACGCTGCACGCGCGGAACACGGCACCGTCTGGGACGGATTCTTCGGCATCATCGCCCGCAAACGAGGACGCGAAGAAATCGACCTTGCGAGCCGTGCTTTCGGCATCTTCCGCCTCCGGTTTCGCGGCCGCAGGCGCCGCGGCACCCGCGGCCCAACGCGCTTCGCGCTCAAGCTCCGCACCGCGTCGACGCACATGCGGGCTCTGCGCGACGTACTCATCGTCGATGTACTCGCGAATCTCCTGCTCGAGCGCGCTCCCCAACCGCACGGTAGATCGGTCGAAGACCACGAGCGTGACCTCTATGTCGTCGTGCTCCGCCAAAAACGCCCGCGTCTCATCGCGCGCCACCGCAAGCGCCGCCTCCGCCGGATACCCATAGATACCAGCAGAGATGAGCGGGTACGCCACCGAGCGCGCGCCAAGCTCCGCCACGCGGGCGAACATGCTCTGATAGCAGCTGCGCAGCGCCGCCTCTTCGCCATGCCTGCCGCCGCGCCAGATAGGACCTACCGCATGGACGCACCAGCGCGCTGGCAAATTGAACGCCGGCGTCGCCACCGCGCTCCCCGTGGGACAGCCGCCGATGGCATCGCACGCGGCACGCATCTGCTCGCGCCCCGCCGCCGCGAAGAGCGCGCCGCACACGCCACCGCCCTCGGCAAGGCGCGTGTTCGCAGCATTGACCAGCACGTCCGCATGCACGCGGGCGATGTCGTTCCTTACGATGCTGAACGGCATGGTGCGCTCCTCCCCCTGCGCCGCCGGTTTCCTTCGCGGCCAAACTTGCCACTTTTATGCATGAAGACCATGCTAGCACGGCCTTCACGCATAAAACTGCCAACTTTAGACGCGAAGCGGCGGCGGGTGGAGCGCGACGGTGGAAGATGGCGGTGTCGCGCAGAGATTGCGGGCGGCTCAAGGCAGCGCGAAGCGACAGCGAACAACACGCGGCGGCAGCTCGCGACTACCGCGTGGCTACCTGCCCTTCACCATGGTGAGTGAAATCTTGCCGCGCTCGCGATCCACACGCTCGACCCATACCTGAACGGTGTCGCCCACGGCCACAACATCGCTCGGATGCTTCACGAACCGCGTCGAGAGCTTCGAGATGTGCACGAGCCCGTCCTGATGAACGCCCACGTCCACGAACGCGCCGAAGTCCACCACGTTGCGCACGGTGCCGGTGAGCTCCATGCCGGGTTCAAGATCGTCGATGGAAAGCGCCTGCTTGCTGAACACGACCTCCGGCGCGTCGTCGCGCGGGTCGCGACCAGGCTTCTTAAGCTCGTCGATGATATCGAAGAGCGTGAGCAGGCCGCACCCCAGCTCGCCCGCGAGCGCGGAAACACTGCCCACGCGGCGCTCGATATCCGGCACGCCGCCGGCAGCCAGGTCAGAGGCCGAAACACCTGCACGATGCAGCACTTCGCGCGCCACGGCGTAGCTCTCCGGATGCACCGCCGTCGCATCGAGCGGGTTCGCACCGTCCGGAATGCGTAGGAATCCCGCCGCGTTCTGGAACGCCTTGGGGCCGAGCTTCGGCACGTCGAGGAACTGCTTGCGATCGGTGAACGCGCCGTGCTCCTCGCGGTACGCCACGATGTTTCGCGCCACCTGCGGCGTGATGCCGGAGACGTAACCAAGGAGGCTCGCGCTCGCCGTGTTCACGTCCACCCCCACGCGATTCACCACGTCCTCCACCACGTGCCCGAGCGTGCGCGCGAGCTCCGTCTGGTCAAGATCGTGCTGGTATTGCCCCACGCCAATAGATTGCGGCGGAATCTTCACGAGCTCTGCGAGCGGATCTTGCAAACGCCGGCCCAGGCTCATGGCGCCGCGCGTGGTCACGTCGAGCTCCGGGTACTCCTGGCTCGCCAGCTCGCTCGCGGAATACACGGAGGCTCCGGCTTCGTTCACGATGGTGTAGCGCAGCTCGGGTGCCGTCTCCGCGATGAAGCCCGAGACGACCTCTTCCGTCTCGCGGCTCGCCGTGCCGTTACCGATCACGATGGTGTTGATGTTGTAGCGCTTCACCAGACGCGCCAGCTCGCACTTCGCACCGGCAACATCGCGGCGCGGCGGCGTGGGAAACACCACGCCATGATCGAGCAGCTTGCCCGTCTCGTCGAGCACCGCCACCTTGCAACCCGTGCGATAGCCAGGGTCGAGCGCGATCACGCGGGCGCCACGCACGGGACGGGCGGAAAGCAGGCTCTCCAGGTTTTTGCCGAAGACCTTGATCGCCTCCGTTTGCGCACGCACGGTGAGCTTCGCGCGCAGCTCACGCTCGAGCGAGGGCGCCATGAGGCGCTTGTAGCCGTCGGCGATGGCAGCGTCGAGCACCGGGGCGAACCCTCCCTGGCGGCGCGGCCAGCGACGGGCGAGGCGCGCGACGGCGGCCTCCGTATCCACGCCCACGCGCACGCGGAGCTTACCCTCGCGCTCACCGCGGTCGATGGCGAGGATTCGATGGTTGGGGATCTTCCGCGCGGGCTCGTCGAAGTCGTAATACGGCTCGTAGGGCGTCTTTTCGTTCGCGTCGACGGCAACGGACACGATCTCGCCCGTGCCCTCCGTGAACGAGCGCAAATCCGCCACGTTCTCCGGGTCTTCCGCCACCGTTTCGGCCACGATATCCTGCGCGCCGGCGAGCGCCTTCTCCGGCGTGTCGTAGCCCGCCTCCGCCGCTTCGGGCGTCACGAAGGGCGCAGCGGCATCGAGCGGCGTACCTTTGGATGTGACCTGCATGATGATCATGTTCGCAAGCGGCTCGAGTCCCGCCTCGCGCGCCTTTTGCGCACGCGTTTGGCGCTTCTTGCGGTAGGGCTTGTAGAGGTCTTCCACGCGCTGGAGCTGCGTGGCGGCGCGAATCTCTTCCTCGAGCTCCGGTGTGAGCTTGCCCTGCGCACCGATGAGCAAAATGACGTCTTCCTTGCGCTGCTCGAGGTTCCGCAGATAGGTGAGGCGGTCGTCGAGCGTGCGCAACGCGACGTCGTCCATGCCACCCGTCGCCTCCTTGCGGTAGCGCGCGATGAACGGGATGGTGTTTCCCTCGTCGATGAGCTTGACAGCGGCGTCGACGGCAGCGGGCTTGAGCGACAGCTCCGCCGCGAGCGTTGCGATGATATCCATAGACGACAGCCTCTCCAACCGGAATGTAAAATAACCCCAGCGACTTTTTTACATCGATGGCCTCGATGCGCGACCGCTTGGCCACCTCGCCGCAGGCGTTTTATTTGAAGCCGAATAAGGATACCCGCCCACCCGGACAAGGGCAAACCCGCAGGATGAGACGGTAAATAAGGTAAAATTACCCCAGCGACTTTTTTGCATTTCCGCCCGCTGTCTCAACGACGAACGACCCCATTCGTCTGAATGTAAAAAAGTCGCTGGGGTAATTATATCTGTCATGGCAGGAGGCTCACATGCCACAAACGCCCACGTTCACGACCCGCGACACAAACATTGCTGCTAACGGTACTCATCCCCTGCGCCGTATGTTTCCATACCTCATCGTCTGCATGCTGTTCATCATCGCATCGATGTTTGCCCTCACGGGCTGCTCGAACCTCGGTGAGTTCGACCAAGATGCCATCGTCCAGCAAGCGGAACGCTACTACGAGAGCAAGTACGACGCGCACGTCGAGGTTGCCGACGTCTGGGAAGACCGCTCGTACCAGCTCTTCGGCTACCGATCGAGCGGGCGGGCGTTTTGCACCATGGAGGATGGCAACACGGTGCTCGTGGATTTCGAAGAAGGCGTTCTTGGTGACAACCGCCAGCAGCACGAGATCGTCGCCGCCTACGAAGAGCAGCTCCGCGAAGCCATCCAAGACGCTACGCAAGGCCTTGAGGACGCGGGCTACACCGTCTCGCTCGTATTCATAAACAGCCGCTCCCCCGAGGCGGACGGCTTCCTGGAGGGGCAGATTTCGACCTACACCTGGCAGAAGAACGATGACTCACCCGAGGAATCCGGATCGTTTTTCTTCGCACGCTACACGGGCAGCAACCGCTTCTTCGAGCAGGAGGCACCCCGCGTGAGCCTTGGGACGCCCTCGATCGACATCGAGATCTCGGGCAGAGATGCTGCCTACGAGCACGGCTTTCCCATGAACGTCCCCGCACGTCCATCTTGGGTCGATCCCATCGACGAGGCATGCGCAACGCTCCTTCCGCTCACCGACAATGAGCCCAATGTGAGAGTTACCGTCTACCAAGAGGGATACCGCAACTATACTCGCATGGAGGACGAACCGGTCGGGGTGCTCGGAGAGCTAAGCCCGTTCGACAACATGGAACCCACCGGCAACTGGCTCATCGTCGACTGGATTCCCCTCGGCAAAGGCGTGTACATAACGTCCGACGAGCCCGGGATGCGCCTGCGCGAGGGCGACGTGATGCTCGCGGAGGGAGAAGGCGCGTTTTCGCTCGAGGAACTCGTGGAAAGCGGCAGCCTCGACGAGCGCGAGAGCCGCAGCTACCACCCGGAGGCGTTTGCAACCTATCAGCTCGAGATCAAGGAAGACCTGTTCGCATCGGCACCGGTGGACGTCCAGGAAAAAGGCTGGTTCGACGTGAATATCGCCTACGACAACACCGATCCCGCAGCGGGTCTTGAGCAACTGGGCGTGACAGCCGAAGAACTCGCGCCCTCGTTGTACACGGTCAAGATCAATCCCGTCAGCGAGAATCCCGAAGATTCTGAAGATTCTTCAGGTGACGCGACGACGCCCGACGACGTACCGCCCCTCGATGTGGGCATCATGCGCACGAGCACGCTCGAGAACGGCTTTCAGTACACGAGCACCGCGCTGGACGAAAGCGAACCGCTGCTGCTGGCGAGGGTGTAAGCGCACGGCCGGCACAGTGTCGCATGTGGCCCCGGTCGATCCATCGAGCCGATTGGACGGCACCAGCGGCCCGTCGTGTCACTGTTCGTAGCACGTCGCGATATCGATGAGGTGAACGTACACACCGCACACCTTACCCTGGGCGTCGTAGCCGAAATAGACCGGGTAGACCCCGTCGCCCCAACCGGCGGTAAACGCGGCGAGGTTGCACTCCGTCCCCGGCACGATCCAGTTGACCCAGTCGCCGCCTTCGCGCTGGTAGCGGGGGTGCTGGCGCGCGCTCTCGTCGAGCAAGTCGAAGAACAGGTCGTTGTAGGGATCGATGCTCTCGTCTTCCTCCAAACGCTTCGCCCAATACGCCCGGAACGCCTCCTGGGTGCGGACGTCCGCAATGCATCCCATGCCTGCATCCACGAAGAAGCCGAAGAACGTGTCATCCTCAAGGTCTTCAAGATCCTCGTCGCCCACCATACCCAGATCGTAGCGAACCGGCCGCTCGTCGCTAATCGCCATCTTGACGCAAGCATAGCGGTCGCCATAGAGCTCGCTCGGCACGACGCAGATCGTTACCGCATAGGTTCCGGCGGGAACGGTCTGGAGATACGGGCGGGCATCTTCTAGTTCGACAAGCGGGTCGCAAGCGATGAACTCTCCCGTGGGGATGGAAATGGAACCGATGTTCAGCACGTCCACCGCCATGCCCGCGATAGCCGCTTCCGTGAAATAGGCTTCGAGGTCGATTGTGCAGGCAAGCTGCTCTTTAACAGATTCGTAGCGGCGCAGCCATTCCGATGTTGGCATAACAGCCCCCCTTTCCGTCCCGAGACACAAACGCTGTACGGGCAAGCTCAAAGCGCGTCTTGATCGCTCGCCCTCGCACGCCCTTTGGTGATGATTCTACCCGGATCGACGTTGCGTTCGATGTACGTCCAGAACGCCTCGCTTCCCCGCATGAGCGCCTCGACGGACACGCGGCGACGTCCCGCCCACACGGTCATCTTGGCGAGCTCGCCTGTGCTGCTGTTCGGGTTCACGCGACGCACGACCCTCGTGATGTCGGCAACTTCGAACTGCCACGCGCGGCCGAAGCACGGACGAACAATCACCGCCCCCTGGCGCACGACGACCCTAAACCGCGGCCACAACACACCGGCGATGATGAAAGGTGCGATAAGGAGCGCGAATATAACGGCTCCGGCAGGCGGCAGTTCGCCGGCAAGCGCGAACCCCACGGGAACGAGACAGAGTAGTGCCGCACCGCCCAACATAAACTGGGCAAAGCCCTTTGGTATCGTAACGGTAATACTGCCATCCATGGTGAGCGACGCTCCCGACCTTCGACCTTCGGCACGCCTGGCGCTTCCCCGCGCCTTCGAATAAACTCTCCTCATATGCTACGACATCGGCTGAATTCCTGCCGCATTCATTTCTGCCGTATCCGAAAGGGATATCATCATGAACGCCGCGTTTCTCGATAGCCTTCCTGAAGTTCGTTCCGACCTTGACCCTGCACTCGCCGCTGGGGAGAAGGTCGTCTTCGCGGCGCGCCTCGCCTGCTTCGGTACGGAGACCGACGCGTTCCTCGGCGGGCATACATCCAAGCTCTACCTCACAAACCGGCACCTCATCGCCAACAATACCGTGGGATTGTTCCCACGACGCAGATACATGCGAGTTTCTGGAACATCGCTACGAAACGCTCGGCATCTTCGCGAGGAACGAGGTATTGAATCGTTTCGAGATAATTTGGGCGAAGCGTATGACGGGGAGTCCCGAGCCATTCGAACATCTTCATCTCGCAGTAGACGTCCTCGCCTTCGCCTTTCAGATACGCGTCGAGGTTCGCCGGATGCGGGTTGTTTCGCAACGTCGGCAGCTGGTACTCATAGGCGAGCTCATAGCTTCCAGCATGCTTTCCCGAAGAGATCCTCACGGGACCGTTTCCAAGCAGGTTGAACGTCATGGCCGAGCTAGACCGGATGGAGCACATCTTCCCGTCGAGCTCGCTACCGCCCCCGCGCTCGTACATGGCGCGGACGCTTCCGGACATCGGGACGACCAGGTTGTCTTCCAGGCGCTTGAGGTAGTAAAGCTTCCGCGTGCCGCTTCCGCCGTTTCCGAATTCAAGCGGCCCTTCAACCGCTATAAGCCTTTTCTTAATAACTTCATGTAGCGTGGTCAGGTAGTCCATGGCGGCCTCTTTCGGCGTGTTGAGAGAATGCAAGCGGATGGCGACGCCACCCCATTATGTGCAAACAGGTTGTCTACGCTCGCTACGCATTATATGAGCGACGGGTTCGTACATGGGCTGCACGGCTCTTCCCGGACACGACCAACACGCTCAGGTCGCGCCACGAGAAGACGGCGGTTCCCAGAGCGAAGAGCGCGAGCGGCGTGATGTCGCCAAGCCAGGAGAGCTCGTCCCCCACCCCTGTGAGCATCTGCACGAGAACGAAAAGCGAGCACAGAGCGACACCCGCCCATCGTGTGGCCGTAACGCCCGGCAGCGCGCAGGCGCTCGCCCAGCACCCTCAGACTTAAAGGCGCGGTAGCTCGACGATTCTGATTCGACCGGCTAGCAACTCGCTCGCACCCTTCGTGAGATGGCGTGCCCGCGAGCCGGACAACACGATGCGCCCCTTCTCGTCAGACTGGTCGACCACCCATTTGATGGGCGAGAGGGGCTCGGGCGCGCGCCCGTCACCATCACCACTTTGCCCTGTTTGAGCATACTGCCAATCGTTGGCTCTATTTCGCGTTCTATATACATGAAATGGCCTCCCTTCCGAGAGGCCATGTTCTCACTCCCGACACCGCGACAACGAGGGAACGACCGCTCATCGACGCCGCCCAACAGGTCAAGCACCTCAAGGAGCGAGGGGGCGCTTCGAGCTGACGGACGAGCGGGAGGACGAGCGCTTCCTGCGGGAGAGCAGCCTCTTCTTCAAGGTGAAGGCGTTCGCGAAGTGCTTCTCCCGCTACACCAGTCCCGACTCGGAACGCTTCGGATCCTACATCAGCCTCGACTTCGCCTACCTCGCCGAGCTCACGAGGCTCGACCACCACCTCCGCGAGTCAGTCCTCTCCCTCACCCTCGACATCGAGCACTACATGAAGGTCGAGCTCAACAGGATGGTCATAGACGCGGGAGACGACCCTACGGGCTCATGACCTCCTTCTTCGAATCCGAGTACGAAAGAAAGATAAAGGTACCGTGCAGGACACCCTCCTCAATCGACCCTCATACGCTCAAGTCGCGCTGCGCGAAAGCGATGGTTCCGAGCGCAAAGAGCACCGCGCCTGAAACGCCAAGCACAGTCGCGCCTGCCAAGGCGCCCATCCCCCCAGACGCAACCCCGAGCGGATCGAATAGAGCAAGCGGCGTGGCGTCAGCAAGCCAAGAGAGCTCGTCCCCAACCCCCGAAAGCATCTGCACCAGCACGAAGAGGACACACAGGGCGACACCCGCCCACCGCGCAGCCGAGACGTTCGGCAGCACGCAGGCGCCTGCCCAGCACACACCGGAGAGAAAAAGCCAGAGACAGAAGGTCGCCGCGTTGGCGACAATAAGGTCGGAGGCGTCGAGCTCATCGGGAAACATGGCATGGGCGCAAGCCAGCTCGAACACAGTGAGTACCGACGCAAGGAGAACGAGACAGAAGACGAGAACGCCCGCCTGCGAGAGTATGAGTCTCGTACGGCTCACAGGCTGCGCGAGCAGATAGGAGATGCTGCCGCGCTCGATATGACGGACCACGAGCCGACTGGCGAGCACCGCCACGAGAACGAGGGGAAGCGCCACGAGCAAAAAGCCGTACAGGTAGTTGACCATAAACTCAAGAAGCGTCGTCCCCTGGTCCGCCATACCGAAGGCGGCGAAGAGCTCGGGCATAGCGTCGCGCATGAGGGCGAGCGACTCGCCGAGTGCCGGATCGTACATGCCGATGATCACACCAGCATAAAGAGCGATCACCGCTGAGATGATGGCGGTCGGGAACAGACAGGAGCGCAGTTCGCGCTTGAAGAGGGGAAGGATCATCGGAATCTCCTAGCTTTGCCGCAAGGGCTCGGAGCCCTCGTACAGATGAAGGAACAGCTCCTCGAGCGTCTGCTCGCGGGACGTGACCGAGGCTACATCGTAGGAAGAAAGCTCCCGGATAAGCGCGTTCACGTCGCGCACATCGCGGAGCTCGACGCCGCGGGCCTCCCCCTTTGCAGGCTCATTCCCATGGGCGAGTTCCCAGCGCGAGCGCTCTCGTGCACTCGAGAACTCGATCGTGTAGCCGCGGCTGCGCATCGAGCGGACCTCGTCCATAGTGCAGGTCATGGCAACCCGCCCCGCGCGTATGAACGCCACGCGATCGCATGCACGCCCCACTTCCTCGAAGATGTGCGATGAAAGCAAGATCGCGACGCCACGAGTACGTTCCTCCTCGACCAGGTCGAGGAAGCGCTCCTGCATGAGCGGATCGAGGCCGCTCGTGGGCTCGTCGAGCAGAAGCACGTCCGGGCGTGCCATGAACGCAGCCACAATCGCAACCTTCTGCCTGTTGCCCTTGGACATCCCGCCGATTCGCGCCCCGAGGTCCAGTTCGAAGGCGTCGGCAAGCTCCCGCATCCGGGAGCGGTCGCGCAGGCCCCGCATCCCCGCCATGAGGTCGAGAAAGGCACGCGCGGCCATCTCCTGCATGCAGGCGTTCTCACCGGGCAGGTAACCCAGACGCGCCTGGACACGCGGCCGCTCCCGGAAGCAGTCGTGCCCGAGGATCTCGGCCGTCCCCCTCTGCGACCTGACAAACCCCATGAGATGGCGCATCGTGACCGTCTTTCCCGCCCCGTTGGGACCCAGAAAACCGAGCACCTCGCCAGCATCGACCTCGAGGCTAACGTCAAAGATGCCGCGACCGCGCCCGTAATCCTTCGTAAGCCCGCGCACGCAGATCGCAGGGCCCGCTCCGTTTGCCGTCATAGGTATTCCTCCTTGTACGTGGCCCGTTTGAGCCAGTCGAGCCAGACGAGAAACTCCGAGAGCATCGCCTCCATGTCGAGCTCCCCTCCACCGCGCAGCCGCTCGTGCAGGTAGCCGTCTCCGCACCACACGAGCATGCGCACCGCGCGCATGGGATCGACGTCCCCCCGGAATCGCTCCCAGCGCACGTGTCCCAGATACGTCTGCACCATCGCGGGCACGGAATCCGTCATGAATGCATCGAGCACCCCCGAGACGTCCCGATGGCCGAGGTAGAACGCCCGGACGAAGAAATCCATGATGCGCGGGCTCGACCCCACAAGTCCGGCCTTCTGCGTCGCGGCGTAGCGCATGATCTCAAAGAAGTCGTCGATCTTATACCAGCGCTCGTCGACCACCGCGTCTGCGACGCGGCGCGTGAGGGCCGTGAGGACGTATAGGTAGAGCTCTCTTTTGTTCCTGAAGTAGAAGAAGAGCTGGCTCTTCGACACACCGGCGCGCCTGGCTATGTCCGCCGTGGACGCGCGGGCGTAATCCTCGTCGCCGAACACTTCGGCGGCTGCGTCCACAACGGCGCGCCTGCGGTCCTCGGGGAGGTTCTCGAAGCGCTCGAACCTGTCTGACATGGAGCCTCGCTTTCCTCGTCTTTCGAGAACAAGGCTACCCCGTTGACCAGGATATGGAAGGGGGCCTGAGCTGATGAAAGCAAGTAGGTCGCACAAACGACGATGGCTGCTCGGCCGATACGACCGAGCCTGTGCCATGAAACACTCCCGGCAAGCGACCATCACTCTCGCCTTCAGATGGCCCGCCTACTCCCCGTGGGCCACGCACGCGATACTCATGGCCTCGTAAGCGGCGATTACGCGGGCATATCGCGCGGGGTCGCACCCGATTTGGTCAATCTCTGCGACGTCGAGCGCGTCCTTCTCGCGCCCGCTCACGACCTTTGCGGCGCGGACGGACTCGAGCGTGGCACAGCCGACGACGGCTCCGCCCGGAAGCGCGCGCACCTCGAAGAGATCGCCCTCCATGACGCCTGGGACGGTCGCCTCGAGCAGGGCGTCGAAGCCGTCGGCTGCCACGAGCGCGGCGTTTCGCTGGTGGAGGTCGCCGCCCTCGAAGAAGAACGGGCAAAAGCTCACGAGCACGCCGTCCACCGAGGCATGGGCGCCGAAGTCCCCATGACCTGAGTTGCACGAAAGGTTAAGGGAGTCGAGCGCGGGATCATACAGTCCTTCCGCGGCGAGCCAATCACGCACAGCGGGCATGTCGCTCAGGCGGACCGCAATGTCTACGTCACCGTGGGGCCGCCCGGAATTGCACCCAGAAACGACCCAAGGAACGAGGCCTCCCTCGAGGAAGACCCTCCCGGCAAGCCCGGGCGCGGTCAGCACCCGTAAGGCCACGGCCCGCGCCCGCGAGAACGGAACGGGATGAGTTGAGGAAAAGGTGTTGGGGTTATTGGTCATAGCAACCGCCCTTCCATCCGATTACGAGCCGCAACAAACCGCCCCGGCATCGCCAGGTTGCGCGGCCCGCGCTGCTGTCAGACTTGTCGGCTAGAAGGAAGTCGTCATGCATGCCTCCTCAAATGAATACGTTCAGTATACCCCTCTCACAAACGGAATCCCGTTTCTCTGGTAGTCATTCGCCCCAAAATGGCACGAATGCACGAGACACAAGATGAGCAATAAGGCGCCCTACGGGGCCACGGGGTTCCTACGGCAGGCAAACGCGCTCAGCAAGCAGCGCGTACGACGCCGCGACTCCCTCCAATACCGCAACGGCAACGCTCTTTCCGCGAGAGTCTATGATGCGCCCCATCGCAGGTTCTCGCCTTATCGAGCGCTCCTCAGAGAGGTCAACACGTCCGAGAAGCTCCGGGCGAGAAGAACCGGCTCTACGTAGACGTTCTCCTGAAGCGCCTCATCATAGTGCCCCTCGGGAGTCTGCAGGAGAACGCATCCATACGTGTTCGAACGCTCATCACAGTCAAGCGCCGCGATGCAGCCACAGCTGTCGAAAATCGGCAGTAGATGCTCGGCTATCAGCCCTTCCGCACGACAGCATCGGTAGACGTCGGGTATGCGCTCGCCGGGAAACCACTCTGAGATCTCGTATTCATCCCCACTGTCCGTTACGAGATACGCCCGAGGGGGCATGATGGACACGGCATGGACGGCCTCACCTCGACAAAGGAAGTTCCGATACTCACTGGGCACGGGATGGCGAAACTCCCGCGCAGCCCAGTCTGCGAAGCCGCTCTCCATGTGGCCTTCTCCACTTCCCTAGAGTACCTCCCTTGCTTCATCTTACGAGAGGGACAGATGCACGACATCGAGGGAGAGCTTTCATTCCGCAGGTGCACGAAAAGGACGCACACCTGCTTGGTACGGAGCCGTCAGTCTCATTCATTGTCAGACGCTACCGTGTGGGTAGATATTTATCAACAGCCCTTTCACCGTTTGGAGACCTATGAACGATAAGACCTGGAAAACAGCCCTCTGGGACACAAGCTGGGAAGAGCTTTACGAGGGGAAATTCAGCAAAGTAGGCATCTGTAGCTTTTCAAAAACCAACGGAGCAACTCTAGAGATACCTTTTGGGGATTTAAAATACATGCTATATCGTGTCATCTTGTTGCTCCTCTTTCAGGAAGTTCCTTGTAGAGCGAATCATTTTGTAATCGGGCGAGGTGATTACAAAATGAGGTTTTTGCTTCCGTTTCATCTGATTTGCGACTATTCCCTGGCGACTACTCCCATATTTACGAAAGGGAGTGGTCACAGGTGGTTTTCAACGGGCGCACGCTGTCTCTGATACGGCAATCGGGGGATGCAAACCATGCGCCCTCGGAGGCTTTCTCCCTGACTTTTGTCAAGAGCGGAAGGCGGAAAACATTCTTTTTATGGGATAATAAAACAATAGATTATTCATAAGGCGAGGAGACCCGTCATGAAAAAACAATTTTTAAGCCTGCTCTGCGCACTGACTCTCTGCCTGGGCCTGATGCCCGCCACAGCACTGGCGGCAGACGGAATTGAACTCTATGTAGGCGGTCAGCTAATTTCAGAAAGCGGATGTTATGAAAACCAAGGCGGAACTTGGACAAAGGTTGAGGGCACAGGTCCTTCCAGCGGTCAGTTTTATTATGACGCAGACACCGTCACCCTTACGCTGAATGGGGCAGAAATTTCTCACAATGAAAGTGTGAGTGTTGGAAGTGGTGCCCAGTATCGCGGTAGTGTGATCGCTTTTAGTCAGTCTTCTGATGTTTCTCTCACTATAGTAGTATCCCAAGGAACGAGTACCATAACGGCCGGCGGAATTCGTGTAGATTCCACGACTGGAAATGCCTCCTTGTCTATTAAGGGTCCTGGCAGCTTAGATGTCGAACCGACCACGTATAATTCAGGAATTACGATTGCAGGTCAAAAGAATGTGAAACTGGATATCGACGGTGCGGATGTTACAGCTAACACTGTTAATCAATATGGAGTTTATCTACTATCTTATACCGCCGCAACCACTTCCACTATTACGGTAAATAATGGCAGCCTGACCACCGGTGGCAATGGTAATGTCGGAATTTACTATTATTGGTCTGGCACGAACAATGCTGGCACTTCCAGCCTGACCGTCAGCGGCAACGCAGTGGTGGATACAAGAAACAGTCAAATAATGGCTCAGAATAAGGAAACGGCTATTCAGGTTGGTGCAGGCAGCGATGGCAACGGAGGTATCGTCTTTAACGGCAAGAACGGCACCGTGTACGGCAAGGTGGAATTGCAGGACGACCTCACCATCAACGAGGGCGAAACCCTGACCGTCGGAAAGGACGCCAGCCTGACTGTCCCGGATGGAAAGACTTTGACCAACGATGGCACAATCACTGTAGAGAGCGGCGGCAAGCTGGAAGGCACAACGACCGGCAATGGCACGCTCAAAATCGCCCCCACTATTACCACCCAACCACAAGATGTGGAAGTAAAAGAAAATGAAACTGCCGCCTTTGCCGTGAAAGTCACCGGCACCGAGCCGTTGTCCTATCGGTGGCAGCAAAGCACTGACAGAGGCCGAAGCTGGACGGATATTGGTGGTGCCACCGATGCTACCTATATCACAGTGGCCACCACTACCAACATGAACGGCACTCAATACCGCTGTGTTGTGAGCAACAGCGCAGGCAGCGTCACCAGCAATGTGGCGACCTTGACAGTCAATGAGCACGTCCATACATGGGGAAATCCTGTCTGGAACTGGTCGGAGGATGGAAAAACCTGCACCGTGACTTTTACCTGTCAGGATGATGAAGCCCATAAGGAAACTCCGGCGGTAACGGTTACATCAGCAGTGAAAACACCAGCTACCTGCACGGAAACAGGCATAACCACTTATACAGCAATCGTTGAATTGAACGGCCAGACCTACACAGATACGAAGGATGTGGCAGACATCCCGGCCACCGGTCACAGCTACGAGAACGGCAAATGCACCGTTTGCAGCGCGGTCGACCCCGCCTTCAAGGCAATGATCATTGAAGGCGCGAATGGGGAGTGGCAAAAGGGTAGCGAGGATGCACTGTCCTTCACCTCCAACGCCGCCTTCGCTGACTTCTTAAAGGTTCAGATAGACGGAAAAGACGTGGACGCCTCAAACTACACGGTAAAGGAGGGCAGCACTATCGTTACCTTGAATGCCTCCTATCTTGAGGCCCTGTCTGCAGGCAAGCATACGCTGGCGATCGTCTCCGATACCGGCACCGCTGAAACCGAGTTCACTGTTCTTGCAGCTGAGGGCGAAGCGGCCGACAGCAAAGCCGACAACGACGGAGACAAGGAATCGCTCGCCAAGACCGGCGACGGCTCCATGTTGCCGATAGCGGCGCTCTCCATCCTTGCCATGGTTTCCGCCGCTGCGGGCGCACTCTCCCTGAGGAGAATTCGTCTGTAGGGAGTTTCCTGACATCCATATGAGCTTCTCATTCCGCCCTGCAGGCAATCCTGCGGGGCGGTTCTTTTAGGGTGCGCTGGCACTGCGGCATGGGATTGGTTTGACGGGAAAGAGGGGTGCGTCTCGTAATGCTCTCAACGGAAAGGTATTATTCCAAAATGATTGGAATAATACATCAAGCCAGATATTCTCTTTGTTTGCGCTTCGGCGGTGTCTGGTGCTTGCTATATCAACAGCAGCGCTTTTCCGATAGTTTTCTTGAGGACTGTCATATTGATGTAGAGGGTTATGATATTGAACTCGATTTTCTCGAGAAGGACGGCCCTTTCGTGGAAGTAGCCGATAGTCGCAATTACGAGCGACACGATGAATCCCGTGAATATGCTCACAGTAATATTTTTGCCAGATCGTTGCTTATGAACGCGATGGATATGCCACTTAAAATGACGATTGCCGCGCAAACGATCATCGTGATTCTATTTGCCTTCATCCGTTTCTCCTAGCTATGCTCGACTTGAAAGTCGTACTGGATTGGGCTATTTTTCTTTGACGTTCAATGTCTTCGGTTAGCGAGGGGAATTAAGCCCTCATGCCCACAGCTCCATATTCTCCATCGCGTACAGCGGGACGTTCCTCATCCAGTCCTGCTCGCGGTATCCCGACAGGCTGAAGCGCACGGCTTCGACGTCCGGGTGCGACTCCTTGAACGCCCGCAGGCTCTTCGACCGTAGGTTCTCTTCGGCCTTCACTTCGATGGCGAACACGCTGTTCCGTCTCTGCACGAGGAAGTCTATCTCGCCCGAGGAGTTCTCCGCCGACCAGTAGTAGGGGACGAGCCCACAGTCGGACACGAGCTGCTGGCAGACGTACTGCTCGGTGAGGGATCCTTTGAATTCCTCGAAGATCCCGTTTCCCCCGACGACCGTCTCCTTGCCCAGCTGCGCCATCGCCCCGAGCAGCCCGACATCGACCAGGAAGAGCTTGAACGCCGCGTCGTCAGCGTAGGGGGCCAGGGGGATTCCGGGTTTGGAAATCCTGCGGACGATCGTCGCGATGCCCGCCTGGGAGAGCCATGTGATGCCGGAGCGGTAGTTCCTCGCGCGGGCCCCCTCCGCGATGTGGCTGAACACGAACTTCTTATTTTCCCGGCCCAGATGCGCCGGTATCGACTTCCATGCGGCGAGCGCGTACTCGGTCTCGGTTCTGCTGAGGTGCTTCGAGATGTCGCGCTCGTAGCCCAGCAGGATCTCGAGCTGGACCTCGCGCGCGTCCTCGAGAAGGCCCCGTTCAAGGAAGGCGCTCACCGCCTCGGGCATGCCTCCCACGTAGTAGTACTGGCGGAGGAGGGGGACAAGCTTGCCAGAGAAGCCGTTTATCAGGTCGGCGTCTCCCGTTTCGATCAGGTTGCAGAGCACCTGGTTCCCCGTCGCCGCGAGGAACTCCCGGAAATGGAGGGGATAGAGGTTGAGCGTGTTCACCTTGCCCACGGGGTACCCGCTGCCCTCGTGGACCGAGATGCCCAAAAGCGACCCCGCCGCGGCGACCGCGTACCCAGGGGCGTTCTCGCAAAAATACTTAAGGGAGGTGAGCGCCTTCGGACACGCCTGTATCTCGTCCAGGACGATGAGGGTGCTGCCCTCCGAAACGGCCTGGCCGGTCTCGAACTGTATGGCGGAGATGATGCGAGGGATGTCGTAGCCGGCCTCGAACTGCTCGCGCATGCCGGGGTTGTCGTCCAGGTTCACGTACGCGACGTTGTCGAAGCACCGCCTCCCGAACTCCTTGAGCAGCCATGTCTTGCCGACCTGGCGCGCCCCGTTGAGGATGAGCGGCTTTCGGCGGGGGCTGTCCTTCCAGGCGACGAGCTCGTCCATGAGGAACCGGTCCATGCTTTTCTCCTCGTAAATAGGTTACGGCCTTATTTTCGCACTAATTGGCGAAAATAAGGCCGTAAAATAACTAAAAATGGAGAAAATCAGGCGGAACCTTATTCCCACTCGATCGTGCCGACGGGCTTCGGCGTGAGGTCGTAAGCAACGCGGCAGATGCTCGGCACCTCGGCGAGAATGCGGTCGGTGATCTTCTTGAGCAGCGCCCAATCGAGTTCCGGCACCGTTGCGGTCATGGCATCCACCGTATTCACGGCACGGATGATCGCCGGCCACGCATAGAGGCGCTTGCCGTCACGCACACCCGTGGCGCGCATGTCCGGCACCACCACGAAGTACTGCCACACCTTGCCAGCGAGCCCGGCATTGGCGAACTCCTCACGCAGGATCGCATCGGCCTCGCGCAGCGCCTCGAGGCGGTCGCGCGTGATGGCGCCGAGGCACCGCACGC
The DNA here is from genome assembly GCA_900538305.1 of uncultured Collinsella sp. Taxonomy (GTDB): domain Bacteria; phylum Actinomycetota; class Coriobacteriia; order Coriobacteriales; family Coriobacteriaceae; genus Enorma. The sequence goes on along the minus strand of UPXY01000009.1, from coordinate 20,612 downwards.
CCAAGCCGGGACCGGGGAACGGTTGGCGCTCGACCATGGACTCGGGCAGGCCGAGCGCGCGACCGACTTCGCGCACCTCATCTTTGAAGAGTAGGCGCACGGGCTCCACGAGCTCGAACTGCAGGTCGTCGGGCAGGCCGCCCACGTTATGATGCGCCTTCACGCCGTCGGACTCGATGATGTCGGGATAGATCGTTCCTTGGGCAAGGAAATCGACCTCGCCGGCAACCTTGCGCGCCTCCTCCTCGAACACGCGGATGAACTCGGCACCGATGATCTTGCGCTTGGCCTCGGGCTCCTCCACGCCAGCGAGCAAACCGAGGAAGCGGTCCGTGGCATCCACGTAGACGAGATTCGCGTCCATCTGGTTCTTGAACACGTCGATGACCTGCTCGGACTCGCCCTTGCGCATGAGGCCGTGGTTCACGTGCACGCAGATGAGCTGTTTGCCCACCGCCTTGATGAGCAGCGCCGCCACCACGGAGGAGTCGACGCCGCCGGAAAGCGCCAGGAGCACGTTCTTGTCGCCGATCTGCTCGCGGCACGCAGCCACCTGCTCGTCGATGAACGCCTGCGCAAGCTCGGGGGTGTTGATGCGCGCCATGTCGTCGGGACGCTTGTTCGGAAGATCCATGGATGTGCTCCTTGCTCTTGGAGGAACGGATGACCTCATTGTATCGTGGCGCGACGGCGCGCGGGCGAGCGGCGCGTGGATGATTCTTGAATGGCTGGTTCATACGGTATGAACGGGCGCAGGCGGGAAAGATAGAAACCAGACTGACTGTTTTTTATCACGGTGAGGAGAAAGCGTGGCGAGCAGGAAGCCGTCGGCGAAGGCGAAGCGCGTGGCAGCATTCAAATCGGAACTCGAAGACCTCGGCAGCCTGTTCGAGCAGGAGTCTGTGCGCCGCGACGAGCTCGATGCTGCACGCGAGCACGCCCGCTACGAGAAATCCTGTGCCTCGAAGATGCGCTACCCCACTCGCGCGGACGCGCTCGAAGCTATCGCCGCCTGCGAGGAACACGGCCGGCGCGGTCTTTCGACCTACAAGTGCTCCTACTGCAACGGATGGCATCTCACCTCGCACCCGTGGACGTGACATGTAAAATAACCCCAGCGACTTTTTTACATCAAGCCATTTGAACCCGTCCCCAATGACTGATGCGCAGAACCTGTCCCCAAATGCAGCAAAAGGTAACGTTTTGAACCCGTCCCTTAATGGCTCACCTTACCTGCGGCGACTTTTTTACATCGCCCGATGTTTTAGCCCATTGGAAACGCAATCGTTGGCGATGTAAAAAAGTCGCTGGGGTAATTTTACACGCACGCTACCTGCGGCGACGTTTCCCGTCTCCGAACTTCAACCACCCACGGCGATGGAATACGGCGATCTCTCCCAACGCAACGAGCAGGCATAGCGCCGCCGCGACCGGATAGCCCCACTCCGCATTGATGAGCGCCATGTTACGGAAATTCATGCCGTACCAGCTCGTGATGAACGTGAGCGGCATGGCGATCGTCGCCACCACGGTGAGCCACTGCATGATGCTATTCTGCCTAAGGTCGATCTCCTCTTGATACATGCCGTGCACCTGCAGGCTGAAATCTTGGAGCGATTCGAGGCGTGTAACGAGGCGATCGACCTGTCGTGCCAAGGCGGCAAAGCGCGCGCGGTCGTCGGCGTCCAACACCGTAGCCCCGCCATTCGCCAGCGTGTCAAGCATGTCGGATATGCCCTGGTAGAACACATCGAGCCCACGCATATGACGAGCGTCCGATATCATGCGCGGACGGTCGATACGCGTCTTCCCCTCGAGCAAGCGCTCCTCGATCTGTTCGAAATCGTCGCGAACCCGCGAGAGCAGCGCCGGATGGTCGCGCAGGGGCGCACGCAAGAGCGCACAGAGCACGGCGGCGGGCGATTCAACCGGCACTTCGCCCCCAGCAAGCCGCGCAATCACCGGCTCGCATACGCCGCGATCGTCGAAAAGCACAAGAGCGTGTGCCTGCAGCAGAAACCCGAACCGAGCTGCCGCCGACACCTTCGCCGCCCCTGCGGGCAGCACGACGATGCCTGCCGCATACTCCCCCACCTGTTCGACAAAGGGAACCGCGACGTGCTCCGCTTGGGCGAACACCTCGCGGATCGAGCGCTCCGCAAACGTCTGCTCCACGTCATCGAAGCCCATGAGCTCGATGCGGGAAGATAGCTCGCCCACCTCGACATCCGGCACGGCAACAAGGTGTCCCGCCTCGATCGTCCAAACATGAGCCATGGGTAACCGCCTCCTCGAAGCCGTCCCACACAAGGGACGCTACCACATGCCGCGTTGCGGGCATGCGCATCCAAACCATTCTACTCCGCGCGCCGCCGGGGAGATGCAGTCGGCGACGCGCGGGGCAGGAAGGAGGAAGCCGTTCGAGACGAGCGGGAGGCCTAGTGGGTACCGTGCTCCTTCGCCCGAGCATCCACCGTAATAGCAGGCGTGGTAAGAAGGCCGAGAAGCACGATCACCGCACCGACGGCGTATGCCACGCGCGTGGAGTCGTAGCGGGCCTGGGCGTCGATCTGGACGAGTGCCTGCTGCTCCTCCGCCGTCATGGGGATATCGGCGATCTGCTGCTTGAACTCCTGGTCGCTACCGAGGTCGACCGTCACGTGCGCGACCTCGGCCGCCACGGCATCGGAGATATGCGGACTCGCCGCCGCCTCGGTACGCACGGTATTCGTGATACCGAAGAGCAGGATCGCGCCGAGCAGCGCCACACCGATCGCCTGGCCGACGTTGCGCATGGTACTCTGGATGCCACCGGACTGCGAGGCGTCGCGCTCGTTCACCGCAAGTGCAACGATGTTGCTCGCATGCGAGGACACCATGCCGGCACCGACGCCGGCCATGAACGCACCGAGGTACACGCCGGGTGCGCTACAGCCCTCCACCGTCACCGAAAACGCCATGATACCGAGAGCCGCTGCCATGGCGATATAACCCGCTTGAATCACGTGACGCGGATGCGCGTGCGGTACGAGCTTGGGAATGCCGAGCGCGAACGCGAAGGTGGGCACACCGGTGACGATAGAGATCACGCCGACCTCGATAGGCGACCACCCGGCTACGAGCTGCAGGTACGGCGCCATGAGGATCGACTGCGCACCCATGAAGAAAAAGGCGATCGCATTCGCCACGAGGCCGGCGCGCACCTGCGGGGTGGTGAGGAACGAGCGCGGCAGGAGCGCGATGCCGTTCTTCTGTTCCACGCGGCCCTCGATCTTCACCAGCACACCGAGCACCACGATGCCGAGCGCCGCTACGGGCAGCGCAGGCGAGATGCCGAAGAAGGTGAACGGGCAGCCCTCGAGCGGTTCCACAAGGCCCCACGACGAGATGCTGGACAGGCCGATGAGGAAGAGGAAAAGCCCCGTCGCGGCAAGGGCGACGCCCACGCCGTCGAACGCGAGGTGCTCCTTGTCCTGCTCGATGCGGGGCAGCTCGAACGAGAACGCGAAGACGAGCAGGAAGTAGACGGCGAGCAGCGAGAACGTCACGCGCATGCCGCCTGTCTCCATAACGACGCCGAGCATGAACGGGAGCACGGCGGAAAGGCCGGATGCCGCGCCGATGCATCCGAACGCGACGGCGCGGTTCGCACCTCGGTACATGAGCGGGATGAGTCCCAGAACTGAAGGGATGAGAAAGCTCGCGCCGAAGCCCACGAGCACACGTCCCACCCAGATGAACATGGCCATGTTCGGTGCGAAGGCAAGCGCGAGCTCTCCTGCCGCGCAGAGCAGGGTGCCTGCGCGGAACGTCTTCTTCCACCCGATGATCGTGCCCACGAGCCCGCCCGCAATCATGAAGGCACCGCCGACGAGCGGGTAGATCATGTTCGCAAGCTGTATCTCTGCCGTCGTGGCATGGAGCTCGGTGGTAAGGGCGGAGGTGGCGAGCGACAAGGCTCCGTTGTCGCCCGTAGTGCCCATCTGCGCCAAGATGAGGATGATGATGGGTATGACGAGGAACTTCTCGCGGCCGGCGGGCACCGAGCCCGAGGTCGCGGTTGAGACCGTGGTATTCATAGGATGCTCTTTTCCAGATAGGGGATCGTGGCACGCCGACATCGCCCCGCGCATCACGTGGGGACGGCACGAACGCCACCTGTGCTGTTAAACCCCTGGGGTACTTTTACCTGTTACGCTGCCGGTGCAACCGCATACGGCTCCATGCGCGAAAGATCGCACGCGGCAAGCGGGTAGGCGCGCACCGCGAGGTCATCGTACGCAGCGTGGTAATACGTGAGCGTCTTGGCAGAGAAGCAGCTCGTATAGAGCGTCTTCTCGAATGACCCGTCTGCCATGCGCACCGAACCTTCGGGCACCGCGACCGAGGCCAACGTGCGGAAGAGCCGCGTGACGTTCGCTGCCTCGCCCTCCTGCGTGGGGTAGTGGTTGTTCACGAACGCGACCTTTGCGAAGCGCGCAGGCCCCGAGTAGTCTCCCGGGATGCCCTGCATGCCCATGCCGGAACCGAACGGTACGAGCTTCGCAGCGCCCCATGCGGTATGCGCGGGCTCACCATCGGAAAGCGTGAGGTAATTGCGGAGGTTCTGGCGATGCCAGCCGAAATCCGGCTCATTTGTGAGGACGTCGACGTCGTTTTCCCACACATGCATCCCATCTTCCATGCACTCGACCACGATGCTGCCGGTCGCGTCGCCGATGATCCAATGCAGGCTCGCCACCGGCATGTGCTCGCTCACCGCTTTCGCGACGATCGTCACGTCCTTGAGCGCCTCGCGCACCTCCTCGAGCGTGGCGAACGAACGGGCGATCCAGAAGGGAAACTCGTACGCCGCCACGTTCGTCGCACCCTCCTGGGGCTCTGCTGCATAGTGAGCGCTCTGAGGGAAATTCAGCCCGGCGACAGCCAAGCCGGCATCGTTGCCGCAATCGAAATACAGCGGGATGCCCTGGAAGACAATGGCCATACCCATCACGGTGTGTCCGGTGCCCGGCACCGGATCGTTCGGACGGTCGAACGCGGTGGATACCGGCGCCGCAGCAGGCGTCACCACCACCTGCTCGCCGTATCCCTGTGACCAATCGAGGTTGCGACCGAAGAACATCTTCCCGGACGCGTCGTTGAAGCGGATGCCCGTGCACATGGGGCGGCCCCTTTCCTGCCGGCGTGCACATATGGCAGCCAACACGTAAGCGATATATGCTCTCTTCATACCCGCATATTTGCGGAAAAGACTGAAGCCCAGCTTAACAATACTTACGATGTAGCTAAGAGCCGGTCCCGACGCGCATCCCCGAAGTGGCGCCCGAAGCGTTACGCGGTGAGGCCGTCCGTCTCCTCGGCGATGATGTAGCGCGGGCGCGCCTTCGCCTCGAGATAGATCTTTCCGATATATTCGCCCACGATACCGAGCGACAGCATGATGAGACCGCCCACGAGCCAGATGGATACCATAAGGCTCGACCAACCCTCGACGACATGGCCGAACGCCATGCTCACAAACGTATAGACGAGCATGGCGATGGCGACCACGATAGAAAGCGCGCCCAAGAGCGATACCCAGCGGATAGGCTTCACGGAAAACGATGTGATGCCTTCGAACGCGAACGAGAGCATCTTCTTGAGCGGGTACTTCGACTCCCCCGCGAAGCGCGCTCCGCGCACGTAGTACACCTTGTCGGTCGAGAACCCGAGCGCCGGCACGATACCGCGCAAGAACAGGTTCACCTCGCCATAGCGCGAAAGCGCCTCGACCGCGCGGCGCCCCATAAGACGATAGTCGGCGGAGTCCGAGACCATCTCGACGCCGAGCCAGCGCATGAAGCCATAGAACGCCTCGGCGGTGCCGCGCTTGAACGCCGTGTCCGTGTCGCGGTTGCTGCGTACGCCGTAGACGATTTCCGCCCCCGCACGGTGCTTCTCGAGCATCTCGTCCATGGCATCAATGTCATCCTGAAGGTCTGCGTCGAGCGAGATCGTGCAGGTGAACCCGGCCTCGAGCGCACGCATGAGCCCCGCGAAGAGCGCGTTTTGGTGGCCTTCGTTATGTGCGAAGCAGATACCCTCGAACCACGGCGCGTCCGGGGCGATGCCGAACGCCGCGGGGTCGAGGCTCGCCTGCTTGATGAGCGACCAGGTCGCATCGCGGCTTCCGTCGTTCACGAAGAGCACGCGGCTCTGCGGCGCAACGACCCCGCGTTCCACCAGGCTCGCAAGCTTCGCGGCAAGACGACGACATGTCTCGGGGAGGACTTCCTCCTCGTTATAGCAGGGCACGACAATCGCCAGGCGCACCGCCGCATCGTTCGTCGCATCCTCTGCCATAGCCGGATCCTCCCCTACATCTCAAATCAGCACGCAAAATCGGTTCTGCTCCGCATGGGACAGAGCAGGTGGATGGAGCCAACCCTGAGCCATGCGCCAAGCCGGGTTGAAACGAACCCGGCCTCAAACAACTCCCTACACGAGGCGAGCGAACTTGCGCTTGCCCACTTGCAGCACCACACCCGTATGGAGCAGCGACGGGTCGACGTTGTAGCTCTTCGGCGCCACCGGTTGCTGATCGATCTTCACGCCGCCGCCGTCGATGAGGCGGCGCGCCTCGCCCGCGCTTGGCGCGAGCCCGGCTTCCTTGAGCACGCCGGCGAGATAGACGAGCCCCTCGGCGTTCGGCGTGAGGTCGACCGTCACCTCGGTGATGTCCTCGGGCAGCTCGTCCTGCTTGAAGACGCGGTCGAACGCAGCCTTCGCCTCCTCGCCCGCGCCGGCACCGTGGTAGGCGTCAACGATGTTAACCGCAAGTGCGCGCTTGAGCTCGTATGGGTCGGCGGTGCCGTCGGCGAGCGCGGCATCGATCGCGTCGACCTCGTCGACGGAGAGCGTGGAGGCGAGGCGGTAGTACTTGCCGATCATCTCGTCGGGGATGGACATGATCTTGCCGAAGGCATCTGCAGGCTCATCGGTGAGACCCACGTAGTTGCCATAGGACTTCGACATCTTACGCACGCCGTCCGTACCTTCGAGCAGCGGCATGGTGAGCGCGACCTGCGACTCCATGCCCATCTTCTCCATGAGCTCGCGGCCGGCGAGCAGGTTAAAGAGCTGATCGGTGCCGCCCATCTCCACATCGGCCTTGATGACCGTCGAGTCGTATGCCTGCATCACAGGGTAGAGGAACTCGTGAAGGGCGATGGGCGTCTGCGACTGGTAGCGCTTCGTGAAGTCGTCGCGCTCCAAGATGCGCGCGACGGTGAACTTGCTGCAGAGCTCGAGCAGACCCTTCAGGTCGAGAGAAAGGATCCAATCGCCGTTGTGGACGATGGTCGTCTTCTCGGGATCGAGGATCTTCATGGCCTGCGACACGTAGGTGGCGGCGTTCGCCTCGACTTCCTCCTGCGTGAGCTGCGGGCGCGTGGTGTTCTTGCCGGACGGGTCGCCGATCATCGCCGTGCCGTTGCCAATGATGAGCGTCACCTTGTGGCCAAGATCCTGGAACTGGCGCATCTTGCGCAGCGGCACCGCGTGGCCAAGATGCAGATCGGGGCTCGTGGGGTCGACGCCGAGCTTGATGTTGAGCGGCACGCCGCGCTCGAGCTTCTTGCGAAGATCCGCTTCCGGCACGATCTGCGCCACGCCCGAGGTAATGATGCGCATCTGTTCATCGACTGGGAGCATAGCTCACCCTCCTGAATATCCCTAGCACCCTCACCCGCTCGGGCGGTGCTCTGTTCACAGTAATTATCTAGTGTAGCCGAGTTTGCCCGTCCGCGCCCCTACTTTGAAGCGTCTCTTTGGGGATGGGTGCGTTCGCGTCGTTTTCATCACAAACGCACCCATCCCCAAAATGACACCCAACGTGGTGCTAGCCGAGGGTGCTGTGGTAGCCGATGACGGAGTCCTTGCCGTACCACTGGGCGAGCCGGAAGTTGATGTAGTTATCCATATTGTCGTGGACGTCGCCCATGAAGAGCACCTTCGGCCCCACCGTGTAATAGGCGACGTACACATCCGCTTCCTCGCTCGTCTCGAGCTGCGCAAGCCGCGCGCGCACCTGTTCGTCGTACTCCTGCGCCTCACCCGAGGCCAGCGAACTCGCTGCCGAAAGCGAGACGAGGTCATCACGATGCCGTTCGTCGATTGCAAGTGCACCGACAGCCGCAACGAGCACGATCAGGCAGCAGCCGAGATATACCGCGACCGCGCGCCGATACACGGTCTGCGCATCTCGCTCACGCTGTAGGCGATGTGCCGGCATACCCACGGATGCCGACGAAACCTCACCGAGCCCGGGATGGCACCGAGCCGCACACGCGGGCAGCACCCCAGCGCGCTCCGCACGGCGCACAAGCCAGCCCACGAGCCAGCCCACGCACAGAAACACCGCGAGCACGAAATAGTCGTAGCGGATGTTCTGCACACGGCCCGGCCCCACGTACCCCATGGAGAAGAACGTGGGCGTGAAGCTTGCCATGAACAGCAGGAGCACCGCGAGCGCGGGAACGGCGGGCAACGCAAACGAGCATGTCGAGCGCCGCGCGATACGCACGAACACCGGAACGAGCAGCGCGAGGAAGAGCACCATGAAGCCGTTCGTCCACAGCACCGCGTACTCGAACCCGGCAAACCCGCTGCGCAGAAGCGTCATCACCACACCGAGGTTATCGCCCGGGAACTGGCTCGCCTGGCGCGCGGCGTTACCCGGCGCGGCCATCGAACAGGCAAACCCAACAGCGAGAACGATGAGCGCTGGCACCAGAAGCCACGCGGAGCGCTGCCTGCGCGCAAGCGCCGCCACCACGGTAGCCGCGAGCGCCACGACCGCGACGAGCCCCGTCACGTAGTTTCCGCCGCCGATCACGAACGCGAGCAACACGAGCACGGAGGCCCGGGCGGCGGTGCCCACACCGCTCAAGGCCCCACGGTGCGTCCGCCCGCGCAGAAGCCGCACGGAAAGCCCCGCACCGACGAGCAGAAGCGCATGGTAGAAGGTGTAATAGATAGCCGAGTTGTACCACCAGATGCCCTCGACGGGGCTCGGCAGCAGCTGTGTTTGGAGCAACAGCGCGGCAAGCGTCACGCACAGCCACTCCGCGCGACCAGCGCCGCACACATCGCGCACGACGATCGCCGCCGCGTATCCCGTGGCAAGCACGAGCGCCGCCATGATGCCCACGGCACCGAGCCCGTACAGCCCCTCCCCGAACACACCCGGCTGCAGCGCCATGAGCACGATGGCGGAATACGTGCCCTGCCACGAATCGTAGGTATCGATCGCCTCTTCTACCGCAGCAGAAAGGACGCCGACCGCGCCCTCGCCCGCCTCGAGCGCCGCGTGGGCGTCGACCCCGTAATGCCAATCGTCGGCATAGCTGTGGTCAAAGCGGGAGATGGCGAGCATGGGTGCAAGCGCAAGGGCAAAGAGCAGGGCGAGCACGAGCGTGAGCGCGCAGACGGGATCGAGCGCGCGCAGCCGTTCGCGCACGCCGCGCCGCGAAGCCTCCGATCCATCCATCACCTCGGGAACATCCCCCGTATCGTCCTGCGCGAACGCGTGTTCAACGTTTTCGCTCATGGCAACCTCTCATGCAGCCCCGCGTCCCGCGGGCACCCATCGGCCCCAATCGCCACCCGCATACACAACGCGCCGTATGCAGGCGGTCTGGAATTTGGCACTAATAAGAATACCTAATACTCCAAACGGCTTTGTTGCGGTACTGTGGTGAAGTGTATGTATGACGAACATTTGTCGGCGCATGCCGCGCGTCGACAGGTCGCAGAATACCAGGAGGTCGACATGGGTCCTCGTCAGCGGAATCGCCATCTTCGTGCGAAAACGCATATCGCACCCATCATCATCGGTTCGTTCTTCGGCTTCATGCTCCTCGCGAGCGTCGCCTTCGGTGTCGGCATGATCGGCGTCGTGGACACATGGCTCCAGGACCTGCCCGACTACACCGATACCGACTTGTACCTCTCGAGCGAGCCCACCACGATCCTCGATGCCGAGGGCAACGAGATCGCGAGCTTCTACACGCAGAACCGCACCACCGTGGCGCTCGACCAGATCTCGGACTACGTGATCGATGGCACCGTCGCCACCGAGGACGAGCGCTTCTACGAGCACGGCGGCTTCGACCTCGTGGGCATCATGCGCGCCGCATGGGTGCAGCTCACGGGCGGCTCCGAGGGTGCCTCGACCATCACCCAGCAGCTCGTGCGCAACACGATCCTCTCGGACGAGCAGTTCGACGTGACGCTCCAGCGCAAGGTGCGCGAGATCTACCTCGCCGTGAAGATGGAAGAGATCTACTCCAAAGAAGAGATCTTGAACATGTACCTCAACGCCATCAACTACGGCCATGGCGCCTACGGCATCGAGGCGGCGTCGAACGTCTACTTCTCCAAGAGCGCCTCCGACCTCACGCTCGCCGAGGCGGCGCTGCTCGTGGGCCTGCCGAACGCGCCCTCGCAGTACGACCCCACGATCAACCCCGACTACGCCCTCCAGCGCCGCAACACGGTACTCGACCGTATGCTCCGCAACGGCTACATCTCCCAGGAGGAGCATGACGCAGCCCAGGCGGAACCCATCCAGCTCAACCTTTCCGAGACCTCCGGCACCGGCGTCGACGTCTACGCCTACCCCTACTTCGTCGACTATGTGCGCGACCTTCTCTCGAACGAGTTCGACTACAACCAGATCTTCTCGGGCGGCCTCACGGTGAAGACCACCATCCAACCCGATGTGCAGCAGGCTGCCGAAACCGCAGTCGTCGAGCGCCTCGAGGAAGTCGATAACGACGAACTCCAGGCAGGCATGACCGTCATCGACAACGACACCGGCTACATCGTAGGCATGGTGGGTGGCCGCGACTACTACGCCGACGATCAGCACACCAACCACGCCATCACGCAGCGCCAAACGGGTTCCTCGTTCAAGGCGTTTACGCTTACCACGGCAATCGACCAAGGCATGAACCCGAACATCATCATTAACTGCACCTCGCCGCAGACGTTCGACAACGGCACGTACCGCGTGCAGAACATCGGCAACGCGCAGTACGGGTACATCTCGCTCGCCCGCGCGACCGAGCTCTCGTCGAACACCGGCTACGTACGCGTCGCCAAGGCGGTGGGCGTCCAGAATGTCATTGACATGTGTCACCAGCTGGGCATCGAGAACGAGATGAGTCCCTACTCCTCCCTCACGCTCGGCACCGAGGAACTCTCCACCCTGCAGATGGCAGAAGCGTTCTCGACGCTCGCCTCCGGCGGCCTCCATCGCGATGCCGTGGCCATCACCGAGATCTTGAACCGCGATGGCGAAGTCATCTACCAGCACGAAGACGATCCCGAACGCGTGCTCGAGACCGGCGAAGCTATGGTGGTGACAGACATCCTTGAAGGCGTCATCTCCAGGGGCACCGCCACCACGGCGCGCCTCTCCGTGAACCAGCCCTTCGCGGGCAAGACGGGCACGACCGAGAACTACGGCGACCTGTGGTTCTGCGGATACACGCCGCAGTATTCGGTCGCTGTGTGGACGGGCTACACCTCGGGCGGCACGAACACCGTCCGTATCTGGGGTCGCGCGGCATCGACGAGCGACCTGCCCCAGCCCATCGCGCGCAACTTCTTCAACGCGATCCTCGAGGGCGTGCCGCGCGAGGAGTTCCCCACGGGAGAGACACCCGCGTACCGCGATAACTCCTACTGGGAGGTAGACGGCAAGAAGCTCGACGGCAGCACCGAGGCGGAGACCCCGGAGAGCACCGAGACACCCGAGACCGAGGAGACACCCGAAACGCCCACGCCCGAGTCGCCCACGCCTTCGACCCCGCCCTCGCAGGAGTCGCCGGATACCGATCCGGACCCGAGCCCGGACCCGAGCCCGAGCCCGAGCCCGGACCCGAGCCCAGACTCGAGCCCAGACCCGAGCCCAGATCCGAGCCCGAATCCGAGCCCAGACGGTGAAGGATAAGCCACGGGCATCGGCCTATCTTCCGCCGAATTCACGCACCGGCAGCACGAGCGCCCGGGCATCGCAAAACCTGCGGTGTCCGGGCGCTTTCATACCAATAATCGCCCTCGGGATTGCCCCACCGAACCATAGGGAAATCCCGAGGGCGATTTGTCGTAGCGTGATTTCGTGATGCGAACGCTAGCGCTGCGCTCCGCAAAGCTTCGAGATGAGCGCCTCGAAACGCTCCCCGTCCTCTTCAGTTCGCGCGATGACGAGAATCGTATCGTTGCCTGCAAGCGACCCAAGCACCGCGGGCAGCTCGGCTGCATCGATGGCGGCGGCGATACCCGAAGCGGTGCCAGGCTGCGCCTTCACGAGCACCTGATTGCCGGTGCGCACAACCTCGACGACGAGCTCGGAGACCATGCGCTGCAGATGCAGGTCCTCAGCGAGCACGTAGATGCCCTCGGGCAGCTTGCGCAGACCCATATCGGCAATATCACGTGAGATAGTCGCCTGCGTGCAATCGAACCCATAAGCTTTAAGCTCATCAACGAGCATGCGCTGCGTGCGCACGTTCTTATTTCGAACGATCTCGCGAATCGCCTCTTGCCGGCTGCTGCGCTTCTTAGCCATATCGCCCATCCTTCACAGAGACGTGGTTATGCATATCGCTAGTTTACAGAAATCTGCGGCAGGCTCTCATTTTGTAATCATTTGGAAGCATAGCTCAGGCAGAATATGAGAATTTGTGTGGGAAAACCGCGAGATGCCGCATTAAGCCAGCGCAACGAGATCGACCCCACCGTGCGCGATGGGCAGACGCGATATACGGGCAAGTTGTGCGAAGCGAGCGCTCAAGCAGCAGCCCGCGACATTTTTGCGAACGATGGATGCATACATGAACCCGAACTCGCGGCTTGTCTCGCCCAAAACTTCAATCGAAGCACGCGTACTCGGCGCCTCGACGATATCGCGCACGCGCTCCGAGCGCTCGATCGACGAGATGCCCCGCAGCGAGCACACCTGCTCGATGCTCGCGATGACCTGGCGCATATGCAGCTGATGGATGGCGCGCATAAGCTCGCCGTCATGCTCGCGGTGCCACGCGCGCGCCAGTTCCAGCATACGCTCATGGTCGCGCTCGCGCTCCAGATAGGTCGTCGTCTCCGTCTGTCCCGCCTCGCCGAGCGTGACATGGTAAAGCGCCTCCTCGACGCAACCAGCACACGTAACGCTCTCGATATAGGACATGAGGAAGGCCGTCTGGCTTCCCTGCAAGCTCATGCGGAGCCCCAGCTCGTCGATGCGGTCGCGATCGAAGAGTTTCGCCTTGAGAAATCCAAGCACGCCCTCGCGCACGAACAGCGGCGTCTCGTCGCGAAACGCAGCAGCGGAATCTGTAGGCTCAACGGAGAACCGCAGGACATGCGAGGCGCGCTCGCCGGTACCGACCTGCTCGTCGAGCGAGAGCGCCATGATGGCAAGCTGCAGATCGTGCGATTTTACGGCGTCGGCGAGCTTGGCGAGCGACCCTGGGGCAAGCCAGTCATCCTGAGCCATCGGTAGCACGTATTTTCCGCGCGCGGCCGCGATCGCGGCATCGAAGGCTTGGGAGAAATCGCTGGAATCGTTTTCCACCACATCGAGGCGAATATCGCGCTCGGCGATATTTCGGCACATGGAACACGTGCGGTCATGCGAGGCGCGGTCGCTTACCACAACCTGGATGTCATCGAAATCCTGGTTGAGTACGCTCTCGAGGGCGCGGACGATATGTGTCTCGGCATCGCGCACAACAAGGACGACCGTTGCAAACGGTCTCCGCACGGCACGGCGTACCACGTCCGCCTCCTCTCGCCTTTGGAACGCTTCGTTCTCCCACCATGGTAGCACCGGCGCTCTGCCCCGGATTTCCGAGGGTTCACCTGCACGTCTTGTTCAAATGTTCTGCACGTTCCCAGCACAAGACGGGGCCTTCGCGAGGCAGGCAGCCTTCGCGTGCTAGATGGAAAGCGGGGTGAGGAGGCCGTCCGGATACGCGACGCCTGCGAACACGAGGCCGTCTGCCGGCGCCGTGGGACCTGCGGCGGCGCGATCGCACGCGGCGAGCGCCTCTGCGACCCACGATTCATCGCGGCGATGCGAACCCACTTCGACGAGCGTGCCCACGATGGTGCGCACCATCGAATGCAGGAAGGCATTGCCCGTGATGGTGAACGAGAGCACGTCCTCTCCGAGCTCGCAACCCCGCTCGAAGCCGACGCCCATGACGTTCCGGCAGGTCGGCTTACCCTCTGCGGAAGACGCTTTGCAGAAGCTCTTGAAATCGTGCTCGCCCACAAGGCATGCAGCAGCGCGCGCCATAGCAGCGTCATCGAGCGGATAGCGCAGCCACCACACACGGTCGCGCGTAAGCACGGGGCGGTTCGGGCGATCTGCTATACGGTAGACATACGTCCGCGCCAGCGCGTCGAAGCGCGCGGAGAAGCCCTCCGGCGCGTGAAAGACCTCTTGCACGGCAATGCTGCGCGGTAAGAGCGCGTCCATGGCACGCAGCCAGCGCCTCGCCGCGATGTCGAGCTCCTCGTCCCGTGCGGAAAAGCTCACGTACTGGCTGAGCGCATGGACGCCGGCATCGGTGCGCCCGGCGCAGGTGAGCTCCACCTCACGGCGCAAAAAGGTCTCCAGCGCGCTCCTGAGCTCACCTGCCACCGTGCACACGCCCGCCTGCGGTTGCTCTGCGAACCCGCTGTATTGCCCGCCTGCATAGGCGAGCCTGAGCACGATGGTCGCCTGAGGGGTACCCGCCTGCTCGAGCTGTTCCATATCATGCCCCTTCATATCGAGGTTGCTACCAAACCAGCGATGCCACGATGAGCGCCACCATAGCGCATATCCCTGCTCCAAGCACGCACGCGTCGCGCGCTGCGAGCGCGCGCGGCCGGGCGCGCCGCACTTCGGGCTCGAAGCAGCGGGCATCCATGGACTGCGCGATGCGATCAGCCCGCCGAAAAAGCCCCACGACGAGCGGCGTGATGACGAACGCCCATGCCCGCACGCGTCGCATCACACCGCCGCCCTCGAAGTCGACGCCGCGCGCTGCCTGCGCACGCCGGATGCGTTCGGCCTCACTCGATACAAGCGGAATGAACCTGAGTGCCATCGAGAGCGTGAGCCCGATATCACCCACAGGCACACCGAGGGTCGCGAGCGGCGACATGAGGCGGACAAAGGCATCGGCAAGCTGGGTGGGCGTGGTCGAAGCGCTCACCGAGAGCGCGAGCAGCACAAGGGCGATGATGCGTGCGATCGCCGTAACGGCGCGCACCGCACCGGCCGGGCTGAAACCAAAGGGTGCTGCCACCATGACCTCGGCCGTGCCGTCGAGCGAGATGAAGTTCACCGCGACGACGATGGAGAAGAGCACAAGCATGGGCTTCAGGGAACGCAGCGTCGCGCCTGCATGCATCCCGGAAAGGCGCGCAACGGCGAGCGCACAGAGGAGCCACGCCGCAAGCGCCCAGGGAGCACCGGAGGCGAAGACGGCGATAGTCGCAGCCAAAAGGAGGATGACCTTCACGCGCGCATCGAGACAGGCAAGCGGCGTGGAGACCGGTGCGCTCTCCCGTACGGACGTGGCGACGCTCGGCGCTCGCGCTGTCGATGTCCTGGGCAGCACAGCCGCCGCGTCTTCGGCCGTTCCTTCACGTAGAGCCCGCAGAAGCACCTTGCACACCCGGGCAAGCTCATACGACTCTGGAGGATCGATTCCCGCACGCTCAAAGGCGGAAAGATCCTCTTCAAGGCTCGTGGGTTCGCCCTCCCAGACGATAGATCCCGCTCGCATGAGTGCAACCCGGTCGCACGTATCCAACCATTCCTCGAGGTCGTGGCTGATGACGATAATCGGCATACCAGAGGCAGCGAGGTTGCGAACCAGGCGATGGAGCGCGCTCCTACCCGGCGCATCGAGCCCAGCGGTTGGTTCATCGAGCACGAGCGCGCGCGGAGCGGCCGTGAGGATGCTCGCGAGCGCGACGCGACGCGCCTGCCCTCCTGAAAGCGCGAAGGGATCGCGCTCGAGGAGCTCCTCGATACCCAGGAGGCCGGCAGCACGTGCAACTTCTTCCTGCACGCGCGCCTCATCAAAGTCGAGGTTTCGCGGAGCGAAGGCGAGCTCTGCCCCAACCGTTTCCAAAAAGAGCTGATCCTCCGGATCCTGGAACGCGATCGCCACCCTGCCGGGCGCAGGCGCCTCCCCGTTGACAACGATTGTCCCCGCCTGTACATCGACCAACCCCGCAACAGCGCAAGCGAGGGTCGTCTTTCCCGCCCCCGACGCTCCCGCAACAAGGGTCACGCTGCCTGCGGGAACGGCAAGCGAAACGTCGTGCAGCACCTCTGAGCCGCCACGCGAGACGCACGCCCGCACAATACGTATTCCCGTTTGCCCCTTTGCGGAGGCGTTGGTATCCTGCGCAGTGCGAGACCTCGCGGAGGGCTCGGAGCCCGATTCCCCACTACGTGTATGCATTGCCTGAACGAGAGCACGAAGCGTCTCCACTCCCGTGCCGTTCGCATCGCACTCGCCAGCGAGCCACGAGGTGAGCGCATGCGGCTCGACGCCCTGTTTCATATCGTAACCACCCGCGCAGGCGGCACGCAGGGCGTCAACATAGGCGGCATGGGGCAATACGCCTGCAAGGCGATGGTCTTCGAGCGCTAGAAGCTCGGTAGGCGTCGCTTCCCAGGCGATGCGCCCGTCGCGCAGGCAGTACACGCGATCGCACATGAGCGCCTCGAGCGGATCGTGCGTGATGAGCGCCACGCCCGCCCCCGAGCGGGCGACCCTCCGCACGAGCGCGCGGAACGACCCCCGTGCCGATGAGTCGAGCTGTGAGGTCGGCTCGTCGAGCACCAGGTAGGCAGGCTCCATCGCGAGCACGGACGCGAACGCGAGCCGCTGCTGCTCGCCGCCGGAAAGCTCAGCTATGGCACGATCCTCGAAGCCCGTGAGCCCCGCCGCTGCCAGCGCGCGTTGGGTGCGGTCGTTGATCTTTAGCTCATCGAGGCCGAGGTTTTCCAAACCGAAGGCGACCTCGTCCGCAACGACGGTCGATATGATCTGATCGGCGGGTGCCTGGCCAAGACGGCCAACGAGACGCCGAATGCGGCGCTGTCCGTCTGCGGTGGCGCTCGTTATGCCGTCTACGCTTACAAGCCCCTCATCGGGCGTCTGAGCGCCGCACATAAGACGCGCGAGCGTGGATTTACCTGAACCGTTCAGGCCGACAAAACCCACAAGCTCGCCCGGGGCGATTTGGCAGCACACGCGATCGATGGCATAGCGAGGCGCGGTCGTGCGCCCCGTGCCTTCTGCATCGATTAACCGTACCGTCGCATTGCGAACCTGGAGCACGCGCCTGCACCTCCCCCATATCACCTACGAAAAAAGGCCCCACCACAGGGCAGGGCCTTTCAACATGCACGATGACGCGAGCTTACTCGGCGTCCTTCTCCTCGGCGGGAGCCTCCTCGGCAACCTCGGCCTCGGGAGCCTCGACCTCAGCGGTCTCGACAGCCTCCTCGGCGGGCGCCTCCTCCTCGGCCTCCTCGACCTTCTTCGGCGCGACCGGCTTCACGGGCGCGGCGGCAGCCTTCTTGACCTTGGGAGTGCAAGGCTCGGACACGATCTCGATGATGACCATCCGAGCGTTGTCGCCCTTGCGGGGACCGAGCTTCATGATGCGGGTGTAACCACCGTTGCGATCAGCCCACATGCCCTGCGCGGCCTTGTCGAAAATCTCGGCCACGAGATCCTTATCGCCGAGCTTGGCGATAGCAAGGCGGCGAGAGTGCAGGTCGCCCTTCTTGGCCCACGTGATGATGGGCTCGGCGAAGCTGCGGAGCGCCTTCGCGCGGGTCTCGGTGGTCTTGATGCGGTCATAGGTGAACAGCGCCTGGGCAAGGCTCTTCTTCATGGCCTTGGTGTGGCTCGCATCGGTACCGAGCTTCAGGCCCTTCTTCTTGTTGTGACGCATGGTCTCGTTTCTCCTCTATATGCTGGCCACTTAAGCCTTCAGGCTCAGGCCCATCGACTCAAGCTTGTCCTTGACTTCCTCGATCGACTTCACGCCGAAGTTGCGGATGTTCAGAAGATCGTTCTCGGAGAACTCCACAAGCTGACGCACGGAGTGGATGCTCGCGCGCTTCAGGCAGTTATAGGAGCGAACCGAGAGATCGAGATCCTCGATCTGCTTGTCGAGCTCGGCGTTGTCGTTCGTAACCTCGGGGGCGAAGATCGAAGCCTCTTCCTCGACCTCAGGGGTCTCGGCGAGGTTCATGAACGCGGCCATGTGCTGGTTGATGATGTTCGCAGCCTGCACCACGGCTTCGCGCGGCGTGATGGCGCCGTTGGTCTCGATCTCGAGCACAAGGCGGTCGTAGTCGGTATGCTGGCCGACGCGGCAAGCCTCGACGAGCTTGGCGCAGCGGCGCACCGGCGAGAAGAGCGAGTCCACGTGGATGTAGCCGATCGGGTCGTTATCGCGCTTGTTGCCCTCGTAGGACACATAGCCGCGGCCGTGACCGATACGCATGCTCATCGTGAGATGACCGCCCTCGTTGAGGGTTGCGATATGCTGCTCGGGGTTGACGAGCTCGAACTCAGACGGGATGAAGAAATCCGCGCCGGTGACCTCGCACGGACCATCGATCGAAATGGTCGCAGTGCCCTCGTCGGCAGACGTCCCGTTGGCACGGAACACCAGACCCTTCACGTTGAGGACGATGTCGGTGACATCCTCCACCATGTTCGGGATAGTCATGAACTCGTGCTGGACGCCATCGATCTTGATCGCCTCGACGGCAGCGCCCTCGAGCGAGGACAGCAGCACGCGACGAAGCGAGTTGCCGAGGGTGTCGCCGTAGCCGCGCTCGAGCGGCTCGGCAGACACGCGCGCCGACGTCTCGTTGATCTCTTCGACCTGAACCTGAGGCCTAATGAATTCTGACATGTATTAACCTCCAGCCTCAGCAGCCCAAATTGGACTACTTCGAGTAGAGCTCGACGATGAGCTGCTCTTGGATATCGGTGCTGATCTGCTCACGCGCGGGCAGCGAGAGCACGTTACCAGAGAGCTTCTCGATATCGACCTCGAGCCAGCCGGGCACCTCGAAGCGCTCGGACTGGATGAGAGCCTCCTTGATGGGGAGGAGGTCACGGTACTTCTCGCCCACGGCGATGACGTCGCCGGGCTTGACGAGGTAGCTGGGGATGTCGACACGGCGGCCATTCACCGTGAAGTGGCCGTGGGTAACCGTCTGACGAGCCTCGCGACGGGTGCGGGCGAAGCCGAGACGGAACACGACGTTGTCGAGGCGGCTCTCGAGGAGCACCATGAGGTTCTCGCCGGTGATGCCGTTCATCTTGCGGGCACGCTCGTAGTAGCGGCGGAACTGCTTCTCGAGCACGCCGTAGATGAACTTCGCCTTCTGCTTCTCGCGCAGCTGCATGCCGTACTCAGATTCCTTGCGACGGCGGCGGGGCTGACGCTTCGATTCCTTCTTGCTGCTATAGCCGAGCTCAACGGGATCGATCCCGAGCTGGCGGCAGCGCTTAAGAACAGGAGTCCTGTCGATTGCCATGGTAATGCGATCCTTTCGATGTTACACGCGGCGACGCTTCTTGGGGCGGCAGCCGTTGTGCGGGATGGGGGTCTTGTCCTGGATGCTCGTGACCTCGAGGCCAGCGGCCTGCAGCGAGCGGATGGCGGTCTCGCGACCGGAGCCCGGGCCCTTCACGAACACGGCGACCTTGTGCATGCCGTGCTCCATGGCAGCCTTGGCGCAGGCCTCGGCAGCCATCTGGGCAGCGAACGGGGTGCTCTTACGCGAGCCCTTGAAGCCCACCTGGCCAGCCGACTTCCAGGCAATGACGTTGCCCTGCGGATCGGTGATCGAGATGATCGTGTTGTTGAAGGTGGAGCGGATGTGAGCCTGCCCCACGGAGATGTTCTTGCGGTCGGCGCGCTTCACACGGGTAACGGCGCCGCGCTTGTTCTTTGCAGTAGCCATTGGTTAAGCGCTCCCTACTTCTTCTTCTTGGCACCGATCTGACGCTTCGGACCCTTGCGGGTGCGAGCGTTGGTGTGCGTGCGCTGGCCGCGGACCGGAAGGCCCTTGCGGTGGCGCAGGCCACGGTAGCAACCGATGTCCATAAGGCGCTTAACGTTCTGGTTACGCTCACGACGCAGGTCACCCTCGATCATGAGGTGCTGCTCGTCGATGTACTTGCGGATGACGTCGACCTCTTCGTCGGTGAGGTCCTTGACGCGGGTATCCGGGTTGATGTTGGTCTCGGCGCAGATCTTAGACGCCGTGGTGCGGCCGATGCCGTAAATGTAGGTCAAACCGATCTCGATGCGCTTCTCGCGCGGCAGATCGACACCACTGATACGGGCCAATGTAGTTCTCCTCTCTTAACCCTGACGCTGCTTGTGGCGCGGGTTCTCGCAGATGACGAGGACCTTTCCGTGGCGCCTGATGATCTTGCACTTATCGCACATCTTCTTGACCGAAGGACGTACCTTCATCGTTCTTCCTTTCGGTAGTGCTCAAACTACAA
>UPXY01000008.1 GCA_900538305.1 uncultured Collinsella sp. | reverse complement strand
TGGCGGTCTATCTCTTGTTTTCGGTTGCTTGCTTCCTTACCGTACATGAGCATTCATGGCGGAGATGTCGTGGACGAGCGCTTCATCCGAAGGCGCCGTCAAGAGGCCGTCTGGCCAGTAGCCTTGGTCGAGGATGCCCTTCACGAAGAACGGCTCGCCGTTAAGGAAGAAGCGCGGCACGCCTTGGGCGTCGCGCTCGATAGAGACGGAACGAAACGCGCAGTAGCTCTCGACGATGTCCTGGGTGGCTGCGGCGCTACCGGACACATTCGCACGAAGTACGGCTTTCACCTGGTAGAGATATGGATCGCTCGGCGACCACAGGTGCGGAGTTCCGGCGGCGAGCGCTGTATGGAGCTTCCCGCGCGCATCGAGGGGCAGGGCAGCTTGAAGCACCACGGCTCCGGTATGGTCGAGAACGGAAAGCTCGAGGTTGAGGGCGCGCTCCCGCCCAGAATCTTCGGCAGGCGCCGCCTGCGCATCGACGGTGAGCGAGCCGTCTGCCGTGCCCATGAGCGAGAGCGAGGTGATGTGCGTCGCCGGAACGACCTCGCACCACACGCTTTGCCAGATGCCGCTCTGCGCGGTGTACCAGATGCCTCCCGGTGCGAGACTCTGCTTGCCGCGCGGCTGCATGCCGGCGTCGGAGGGATCGTAGACGCAGAGCATGAGCTCCGCCTGGGCGCCGGCGGATGCGAGATAGGGCGTGATGTCCACGTCAAAGGGCAGATAGCCTCCCACATGAGTGGTCGCGATTTGTCCGTTCACATAGACCGCGCACACCCAATCGACGGCTTCAAAGTGCAGAATGAGGCGTTCGCCCGAGGCAAGCGCGGGTGGCTCGAAGCTCCGGCGGTACCACAGGAGCTCGTTGGGCTGAAGCGTGCGCATCACCCCGGAGAGCGGGGCTTCGGGGGAGAAGGGCACGCGAATGCGGCTTCCAAACGTGATGGGCGGCGTCGCAGTGCTCACCGCCTGGAGCGCCTCGTCGTAATTGAGGGCATCGGGGCGCGTGCCGGCGACGCGGGCATCCCGTGCGCTTTGGGCGGACAGCGGCACGTGGAGTGGGGAGAACGCGCATTCCCACATGCCGTTGAGCATGGTGTACGCGGCGCGCTTCATGGTTGGCCGGGGGTGCTCGGGCAGAATGGGGGCACCGTCTCCCGCCGAGGCGATCGCCTCGCCCCAGGGTGTCGACAGCGGTAGGGTGTGCGTGCGCGCAGGCACCTGGGCAGCTTTGAGGGCGCGCTGTACGTCGAGCATGGGCTGCCTCCGTTTTAGGGTCCGTCGATGGCGTTGCGTTTGAGGTCTGCTGCCGGTAATTGTACCGCGCTGCGCGCACCGAGGGCTTGCGCGCGCGTGCTGCGTGGCAGCTTGTAACGGTCGATGCGTGCGGGTCAATCGCAGGCGTGCGGGCGCGGCGGGCTATTGACCCTGCAGGTATCTCGTGCTTATACTCAACGTGTCGACCGGGCGGAACGTGGGGTTTCCGCAGCGCGTGTGGCGGCGCCACCGGCTCCGACGGGAAGGATGCGCGGTGAAGAGGCTCTAAGCACAAAGAACGATTCGCGACGCGGTGCGCCTTGGTTGCGCCCTTTGCGGGGCGTCTTGGCGGTGTCGCTCGACCTTGTGACAGGAGTCTTCATGCAGCTTACGCTATCGGGAATTCGGTATACCTATCCCTCTGCCCTCGAACCCATCTTGAACAACGTAACGATATCCTTTGCGGAAGGCTGGACCGGCCTTTTGGGCGATAACGGATGCGGGAAGACCACGCTTGCGAAGATCGCCTGCGGCTTGATTACGCCCGATGCGGGCAGTGTCTCGCCGAGCCTCGTGTGCCTCTATTGCGCCCAGGAGACGGAGGACGCACCCGAGGCGCTGTACGATTTCGCCTCGGATTTTGGCCGTGAGGCGCGGATGCTTCGCGATGCCTTGGGGCTCGAGGACGACATGGCATGGCGCTACGACGCCCTTTCGTTCGGCGAGCGGAAGAAGCTCCAAGTGGCTTGCGCGCTCTGGCAGCGACCGGACGTGCTCGTGCTCGACGAGCCCACGAACCACATCGACCACGATGCCCGCGAGCGCATCGCCGCGCTCCTAAAGAGGTTTCGCGGCATCGGCATCCTCATCAGCCACGACCGCGAGCTGCTCGATGAGGTTGCCGCCCGGTGCGCGTCGTTCGAGCCGGGTGGTATCGTGGTGCGCCCTGGCGGATACACTGCGGCGCATGCTCAGGCAGAACTTGAGCGTACGAGCCTCGTGCGGGAACGCCGGGCGGCGAAAGATGAGCTCGCAAAGCTTGCGGCAGAGAAAGCGGAGCGCAACCGGGAAGCGGAGCGCGCGCAGGCTCGTCGCAGTAAGCGGCATCTCGACCCCAAGGACAAATCTGCCAAGGCGAAGATCGACCTTGCGGTGTACACGGGACAGGATGGCGCGCGGGGAAAGCTCTCCGTGCAGATGGATGCACGTGTGCAGGCGGCAGAGCGACGGGTGGCAGCGGCTTTCGTGCACAAGCGCTACGACGGTGATCTGTGGGTCGATGCTGAGCCGAGCCCGCGCAAGGTGGTCGCGCACATCGAGGCGACGAGCATCCCCTGCGGCGCGGGCGCGCTGGAAATCCCGGAACTGTTTGTGGGAAACCGCGACCATATTGGTATCGTGGGGCCAAACGGGGCGGGCAAGTCGACCTTGTTGGCGTATATGACCTCACGTCTGGCGAACGATCTTGTGGTGCTCAATATGCCTCAGGAGCTTTCTGCCGAAGAACGTGCCCGGGTCATCGATGGCGTACGGGCGCTCGCTCCCACAGAGCGCGGTCGCGTGCTCTCTACGGTGGCGCAGCTCAACTCCGACCCCGATCGCATCCTCGAGGGGGCGAAAACGAGTCCCGGCGAGCTTCGCAAGCTCATGTTGGCTGCCGGGCTCCTCGAGCACCCGGTGCTCATCGTCATGGATGAGCCCACGAACCACCTCGACCTTCATTCGACCGAGGCACTTGAACGCGCGCTCGCGGCCTATCCCGGCGCGCTTCTCTTGGTGAGTCACGACCGCGTGTTCCTAGAAGGCTGCACGAACTCGATCTGGGAGGTGCGGGACGGCTGCGTAAGCCTGCGCTAGCCAGGTATGTTAAAAAACCCCTGGGGTTATATTACATGCTACTTCACGGTGAGGATGGGTACCTCCACAGAGCGGAGCACGCCGAAGCTCACGCTACCGAGCATGCCGCGCAAGGCACCTAGTCCGCGACGCCCCATGACCACGAGGTCGATGCCGTTGCCTTCGACATAGTTCGCGATGCCTTCCACCGGCGAAGAGTCGATGACGGCGTCGGTGATCACCTGGCATTGCGCATCGTCGAGCGATTCCTTCACCGCCTCATCGATCGTTGCGCGCTCGCGGTTCACGACGACCTCCATGAGCTGGTCGTAGCTTTCGGGGTACACGACGCTCGGCGAGACCTCGAAGCTATCGCCCGTGAACGGCACGCCCGGAAGGGCCCGTGCAGGGATAATGGTGACGACATGTACCCTCGCCTCCGGCTGATCGCCCACCATCGCAAGCGCAGTATGGAGCGCGCTGAGCGCGTGGCTCGATTCATCAAAGGGAACCAGGATGTTCTTGAAAATCATGGCAACCTCCCTTGGGACGGGACAGCACGGCATGTCACCGTGGTTATACGTCGTATACCCGTGCGGGGAGCGAGTGGGACATTCAGCATCCGGCTTCTGGGCGAAGTGTCGGTTTGGCGCGGCGAAAGGCGCTCAGAGGGCTGGGTAGGGATAGTGCAGAGGCGGCGCGAGCGCTTTCCAAGCGATTTTTGCGGTGCGCAACCAATGTGCAACCGATTATTGCGCGAAAGGTGATAGACGCAACTGCGCGGTGACGAGAATAATGGTGGTACCCGGAGAAGGGAGGACCTCATGTATCCAACTGGTCCCGAGTTGCTCATCATCTTGCCGTTTCTCATCCTGCGCTTGCTGCCCTTGGTGCTTTTCGTCATCGTGGCGGTGCTTGCGATTCGCTGGTTTTTGCGTCAGGAGCGCGGGAGCAAGGACCCCGAAACGGCGGCGCAGCGCCGCTCGCTTGGGGAGGCGTTGCGTGAAGAGCGCGAACGCTGCAAGATGACGCAGGAGTTCGTAGCCCAGCATGTGGGCGTGAGCCGCCAAGCGGTGAGCAAGTGGGAGCAGGGGGCATCGGAGCCCAGCACCACGAACCTTATCAAGCTCGCGAAGCTCTATGGCGTCGATCCCGCGGAACTGCTTCGCAGCATTGGCAAGTAGCGCGCAATCGTTGCTTTTCACTACCCCAGGGGCACCATGTTAAAAAACCCCTGGGGTAAATTTACATTCGGGTACAGGAGATGGCGGCGACGAGTGCGGTGACCACCCAAAATGCCGGTGCGTAGCATCCTGCGGGCGCGAGTGCAGCGGCCAGTGCGCATAAGGCCGCAGCGATGGCGGTCATGGCTTCACAGGAGAGGCGGGCGCGGTTTCGAGTGGGATCTTCTGCAGCCATAGCACCGCAGCATGCAAGCGTCACGACGAGCGCGGCGTCGCCAAAGAACAGGGCGAAGGCGTCGATGACGGACGTTCCCAGGAATACGGAAGCGACAGAGACCACCGCGGAGGCCGCGAGCGCTACGGCGACCGCAGGCAGCGTTCCCAACACGAACAGGATCGGCGTGGGAACGGGCAGATGATCGCGCATGAAGCGGTTTCGCGTATCGGCGAGGAAGACGCGGGCGAGCGAGCGCTGGGCATCGAACCCGCTCACGGCAAGCATGATCCAACTCGCCGCCCCCATGATGCGCGCTCCAATTTCTCCGCCAAGCAGGCCGAACGCAGCGCTTTGGCTCGCGAGCGCACCGGAAAGCAGGAGGACGCCCATGGGTGCGACGAATGCTCCGGCAAGGATGACCTGCGGCAGCGCTTCGTAATGGCGAACGGTGGAGATGACGGCGCGTGCGAGGACCGCTGCCTGTCCCTGCGCGCGAGGCATGCGGCCAAGCGGGCGTCGGAACGCTGCGCGCTGGCTCTTCACCAGGGATTTGTAGAGCTTGGGATTGTAGACGGCCATGCGGCGAACCGCGTAGAGCGAGGCATCGGTCGCGGCCTCGCGGGTGATGAGCGCGGGCGTGAGACGTTGGGCGAAGAGCGCGCTCGCAGCGATTGCCATCGCAAGCAGTGCGATCGCGAAGATGATGGGGAGCGCGGGTGCGCCGCCCGGCAGCAGCAAGCCGGCGAAGCTCTCAACCAAGGGAAAGGAGGCTATGGAAAGGGCTACGAGGGCGGCCCCCGCCGCGGCGCCGCACAGGGCGAGCACGTAGCGCTTCGCTCTGCCTGCGCGCATGCGCACTTCGCCCACGAGCCAGGCGAGGGCATAGCCTGCTCCCGTGACAAGCCCCGCTGTGAGGGCATAGGGAAGGCAGGAGGCGATCGTCGCCTCGTGGCCTGCAGCCGTAACGATATAGGATGCGATGAGGTAGCCGATGCACCCGGCGATGGCCCCGCGCGCAAGCAGATGGGGAGCGAGCTCGAGGGTGCTCCATCCGCCTATCGTCACCGGCAGCTGGGCGAGCCAGGCGGCGTCGGGCGCCGAGGGCGACCACGGTGCGCGCCAGCCAGCGCTTATGAGCCAAAGCGCCGCGGCGCACGCGGGGATGATGAGCGCGCCGGCGGCGATGGCGCGTGCGATGTCCGCAGTGATGGCAGCCATCTCCGCGCCTTCGGTATAGGCAGCACCGGTGACGAGGCCGAGCACCCAGACCCAGCAGGCACCGATGGCGGCGGAGGCGAGCAGTGCCACGTAGAGCAGGTACAGCCGTTCCGTCATGTCCCGTGCGTCATCGAGGTCGACGCCGGCTGCCCAGAGCCAGAAGTTGAGCTCCGCGCGCAGGTGCTTCGCCTTCAGCCAGAGCATGGTGTGAAATCCCTGGAACATGATGCACCTACAGGGATGTCCAGAGCGAGGAATCACGCGCAACCGCGCCGTCGAGCACTTCGATGGTTCCGTCATTCAACTTGAGCACGTGGTCGGGTTTGAGCACTTCGAGTTCGTGATGGCAGCTCAAAAGGATGGCGCACCCGCGTGCGGCAGCGGCGGCGAGCTCCTCCTCGAGGATGGTGGCAGAGGCGGGGTCGAGCGGGCCTGTGGGTTCGTCGAGCAACAGGCACGCAGGTGCCATGGCAAGGGCGAGCGTGCAGGCAAGTTTTTCGCGCATGCCGCGGGAGAAGCTTTGCGGGTACTGGTCGCAGAAGCGGACGATGCCGAAGCGCTCGAGCAGCCGGTCTGCCTCGTCCCAGCGGTCTTCATCCCAGCGATTGGCGCGAGCGAGGAGTTCGACATGCTCGTACGCCGTGAGGTCGTCGTAGAAGGCGGGGACGTCGGCGACGAACGCCATGCGGCTGCGCTCTGCGGGGGAGAGCTTGTCGAGCGGGGTGTTCAGAAGCGAGATCGAGCCTTCGCGCAGGCGCTCCCAGCCCGCGAGGCAGCGGAGCAGCGTGGATTTGCCTGCGCCGTTCACGCCAACAAGCAGCGCGACCTCACCGGGCTCGAGCGTGAAGGACACCTGCTCCCACACATTGGCGCGTCCATAGCCGAACGCGATGTCATGAACTTCGAGAACGCTCACCGTGCCTCCTTTGCTTAGCGTGCACAGCGCGTTTGAATCTTGGTGACATGATACTCGTTTGCCAGCGGGAGAGCCGCAAGGACGTGCCTTCGGCTGGATAGGTACCGTCATTCCAGGAACTATTTCATGGTGATCGGCGAGGACGCTGGATCAACGCTGGATTTCGAAGAAATCCTGGAGGCAATGGAGCGCCCACTGCCTACGCAAGCGCTTTTGACAAGATGCCTGCCAGATTTGCTGGCGCGGTGAGCTTGTCTTCGAGAGAATGGATGCAGCGGAACATCTCCCCAACGACGCGAAGAAAGGGTCGAGCATGATATCCGATAAGCTGCTTGCGCTACGCAAGCGGAAGGGCATGAGCCAGCAGGAGGTTGCAGACGCCATCGGTGTGACCAGGCAGACGGTGAGCAACTGGGAGCTTGGACAGGGGTCGCCCGCGCTCGACAAGGCCGCAGAGCTCGCGCGGCTTTACGACGTGACGCTCAACGACCTTGCAAGTGATGAGGTGGATGTCGTTTGCGCCGGTAAAGGCGGACGCGCGCGGGACTTGCATGTTCTCGAGGGGCTCGTGGGCAAGGACGTCACGGTGGAGCTCGCCGACGGAGAGGGCGCCCTGGTGCATGCGCGTCTTCTGAGCGTCGGCGCCGGGTGGATCCGCTTGGAGTGCGATGCGCCCCGAGCCGTCTTTCCGACGCCGATTTTCGGCGAGAAAGAGCCGCCGCGCCGCGTGCTCAAACTCGTTGACATGGCCGATGTCGTTGGGTTCACGGTCGAGGAGGCTGCGCGCTGATGGAGTACACGATGTTCGCGATGGTGTGTGGCACGTTCGCCCTCACGGTCTACATCATGTCGGTCATGCCCACGAAGAAGGATCTGCGGAAGCTCACGGACACTTCCGAGTCGAGGGAGGCGGAGCTGGGGCGGATGTTGCGCGAGCGCATCGGCAGCTCGTGCGAGCTTGTCCTTGCCGAGGCCGGCGTGACGGCGGGCGGCATGCGTCTTTCCGGTATCGTGCGGGATGTCGACGACGAGTGGGTGCTCATGGAGTGCCCCGACAAACAGGGCGGCACCCAGCTGAAGGCGCTGCGCATCTCGCTCATAGAGGGAATCGAGGCGGTTTAGGTGGTGTTCCGATCGGTTTTTCGTATTTGTCGCTGATTTTTAGCCGCGCAGTTCAGATATGCACGATTGCCTTGAGGACAACCAAAGGTTCGTGCAGCCTCGCACGGATGAATCCAGCGATTTTAATGTGCAGGGAACGCGCGCGGTCCCTAAATGTTCCGTCATACGGGCTCATGTTGGTTGTCTGGACCGGTGGAATCGCGCATATCTGAACTGCGCGGCTAGTTTTGATTCGAGTTTGCCGAAAACGGCTCGCGGCGCTCAGAGCCGTGTCATTGCCGGACTGCACGGGAAGCTTGTCCCATGCTGCCATACTCCCGATGCTTTCCAGCGACATGGCCTTTTACCTGCGGTTTGCAACCACAGGGCGCCTTCTGGTTGCATCGGAATCGCGAAAATGCATCCCGATGGTTGGTAGAACGGATGGGCGCGCTACCGTAGACTTCATGGTGCCGGCAATACGAAGGACAATCGGCGGGCCGACAGGCGCCCGCCGTCAAGCGAAAGGCATCCCGATGAGTTTTAGAGACAACCTTCAGCACCTGCGCGCGGAGCGCAACATGACCCAGGAGCAGCTGGCCATGCTGCTCGGCGTCTCCCGCCAGAGCGTCACGAAGTGGGAGGCGATGAAGAGCCAACCGGAGATGGACAAGCTCCTCAAGATGTGCGAGATCTTCGACTGCACGCTCGACGAGCTCGTGACGGGCGACCTCACCGGTCGCGCCGCGCCCTCGACGGCGGCCCCCATCCCCGCCGGCCCGCCCACCGATGTCTGCGGCTACGAGGAGCACTCGCGCATGATGGCGCTCAAGGTGCCCACCGGCGTGGCCCTCATCCTTCTGGGCATCGCGCTCGGCCTGCTCTTCGAGGGCTCGGTCGAGCTGGCGTCCTGGAACGGGCGCGACGGCCTCTTCGTGATCATCGTACTCGTGGGCATCCTCGCGGGTCTTGCGCTGCTCGTGCCCGCGGGCATGGAGCACACCGCGTTCCAGAAGGCGCACCCCTACGTGGAGGACTTCTACACCGCCGAGGACCGCGCCGTCGCACGCCGGCAGTTCTCGGTGTCGCTCATCGCGGGCCTCGGGCTGATTTTCGCAGGGATCGGATGCCTGCTCATGCTCGAGAAGAGCGCGGAGAACTGGGGGCTCTTCCTGCTCATGCTGTTCATCGCCCTGGGCGCGTGGTGGATCGTGCGGGGTGGGATGCTCCTCGGGCGCGTCAACGTCGAGGAGTACAACAAGTCCGTCGCCGAGGATCTCGAGGTGGAGGACATCGTCTCCGCGGAGCTGGACGAGGCCCGGCGCGAGGCCCTTCTCGCCCAGAAGAGGCACGGCAAGAAGCTCGGGGCGGTGTGCGGCGTCATCATGATCATTGCCACGATCGTGGGCCTGTGGCTGCTCTTTGCGCCTGTGTTTTCGGCGCCAAACATGGACTCCTGGACCCCGGAGGGCACCTCGGCCATGTGGTTCTGGGTGGCCTGGCCGGTGGGCGGCATGGTCTGCGGCATCGTGACGCTGCTCTGGGAGGCGTTCGGGCGGGAGTCGTAGGTGCCGTGCGCGCCGGAACCCCTGGGGTTAAGAATGGCGCGGTCGCAAGGTTACCACGCTCACCTTGGAGCCGCACCGCCGCAGCAGGTCGATTAGATCCTCGGTGGCAAGAAGGATCGTGGCGGTGTTGTCGCAGGGGTGCACGGTCACACGTCCGGCGTCGACGATGTCTTGGTCGATAACGACCTCGACGCGGTGGCCGGCATCGTTGAGCGCACCGAGCGGCGTGACCGATCCGGGAGTAAGGCCGAGCATCGTGGCCAGGTCTCGATCGCTCGCAAACGATAGACGCCGTGCGTGTAGGCGCTCTTGGATTTCGCGGAGGGAAACGCTTTTCTGGCTCGGCACGGCAACGAGGTAGTATGCGCGATGCTTGTCGTCGCGTAAGAAGAGGTTCTTGGCGCCAAACTCGCTGCGGGGGATATTCGCGGCGATGGCCTCTGCCACGGTGAAGACTGCAGCGTGTTCATAGAGCTCGTAAGTGATGCCCCGCCGATCGAGCAGCTGCAGGGTCTCCGCTTTTCCGTACATGGCATCTCCCTTCGCCGTATAGCGTGAAGAGCGAGGAACGTTGCATGACCTCAGGGCCATTTTACGATTATGGGGATCGGAAAGGTGTTTCGTGATGGTCAATGGTGCCTTGTTTCCAATACATACTCATGGTATGTTTAGCGAGAGACAGGAGGTTCCCATGGCGCGGAACAAGTACCCGGAGGAGACGGTCAAGAAGATCCTCGATGCGGCCGAGCGGCTCTTCATGGAGCGCGGCTACGAGCACACCACGATGGCGGACATCGTGGCGGGGCTCGACGGGCTCACCAAGGGCGCCGTCTACCATCACTTCAAAAGCAAGGAGGACATCTTCGAGGCCGTGTTCGAGCGGGCGAACCGTTCCGTTGTGGAGCGCGCCGAGAAGATTCTTGCCGATCGCTCGCTTTCGGGGTTGGAGAAGCTTCGCGCGCTTGACGAGTCCTCCGCCCAGGGGCCTTCCGCCGACATGCTCCGCGCGATGCGTCCCTCATCCGATCCCATTGCCAGTTCGCGCCTCCTCGCGCGCGAGTATCTCGACGCGCTCGAGGTAGCGCATCGGTACGTGGAGCCGGCCATCCGTGAGGGCGTGGCCGACGGCACGGTGACCTCCGAATATCCGCGCGAGACTGCCGAGGTGATGCTCCTGCTCGCCAACCTCTGGATGGTACCGCTCTACCACCCGCTTACCGATAAGACGGAGTTCGAGCGCCGCGCGGCCGTGCTTGTTCGCGTGATGCATGCACTCGGCGTGGACCTCGTGGACATGGAGTCCTTCGATCCCACGCGCATGTGGGACGAATCCTGGGGTGAGCTCGCGCGCGATCTCGCAGGGGAGGGCGCTGCAGAGGACGGCGACGGCGATTCGTCACAGTAAACGGGTCTTAACAGCTCACGAAAGAAGGCCGCTCGAGCGGTTTTCTTTCGAGTCAATAGACATACCAACCGAATGTATGAAAGAGAGGTAATGATGGTGAAGAACGGCGAGATGAAGCGTGCTGCTGGGAAGGACGTGGGCATCGCAACCCCACGTTTCGCGGCGGTCATGGCGTCCCAGGCGCTCAGCTTGCTCGGCATGGAAATCCTGCAGTTCGTGTTGCCACTGCACCTGCTCAATCTCACGGGGTCGGGTGCGCTCTACGGAGGTGTGGTCGCGGCGGGGTTCGTGCCCTACACGCTGCTCGCGCCCGTGGGCGGCGTTATCGCGGACCGCACGCGCAAGCGGGGCGTCATGGTCGCGGTGGGCGCGGCGCTCGCGGCGGCGATGGTGGCATACCTTCCCCTCGCGGGGACGTCTGCGGTTGTGCCGGCAACGGTCGCCGTCCTCATGCTCGCCTTCGCAGCACAGGCACTCGAGCAACCCTGCGTACAGTCGGCGATTCCGCACCTCGTAGCGCCCGCGGAGGTCGAGCGTGCTGTGGCGCTCGTGAACCAGATGGGCATGCTCACGGGCATTGGCGGACCCGTGGTGGGCGGGCTAGCTTTCGGATTCTTCGGCCTTGCACCCATTGTGGTCGCGTGTGTCGTCTGCTTCGCGGCATCGGCTGCCGTGGCGGCATTCGCCGTGCGCGTTCCCTACGAGCCACCCGCGCGTACGGCGGGCGCTCTCGCCACCGCCCGCGCGGACCTTGCCGAGGCGCTCGGCTTCCTGCGCTCCAACCCGCTCATGTGGCGCACTATCCTGGGCGCCACGCTCGTGAATCTCTTTGGGTCGTCGTTCTTCAACGTGTGCTCGCCCTACATCGTGACCGAGGCGCTCGGCCTTTCCAACCAGTTCATGGGTGCGCTGCAGGGCGCGCTTGCGGCGGGCGGCCTTGTGGGCGGTGCCGTTGTGGCGGCGGCTCCCGGCAGGTTCTCCATCCGCTCAGTGCCGAGGCTGCTGGCGTGTGTGGCGGGCGGCATCGCGCTCGTCGCGGCCGCGCTTGCCGCTCCGCTGCCCGCGCTCGGGACTTATGCGGCGCTCGTCGCACTCTACCTCCCAACGATGGCCGTCTGCATGTGCATGAGCGTCGTGGCCACAAGCTACCTGCAGATGAAGAGCCCTGGCACCCTCGTGGGCAAGGTCATGGCGCTCACCCTCATGCTGGCGAACTTCGCCACGCCCTTAGGCCAGCTGGGTTACGGCGTAGCGCTCGATCTGGTTCCCGCATGGGCGATTGCGCTCACGGCGGCAGCAGCGACTGCAGCCTTGGCTTTGTGGTTGGCACGTGGCGAGAACGTTTGACGCAGACTTTGCTCTGTATACGTCGAAGAGAGCGGTAGAGCTAATACTTTTATACTGATAGACTACTATGTAGTCTATCGTGGTATATATTGAATCAAATATCACACTCTTGATGAGCGATGAAGGAGGTTCCATGGCAACGACAATGACGTCGCTTAACACCAAGCTGAGCACCGAGGAGAAGGATGCTTTCGTCAGGAACACCGCTGCCCTGGGTATGACGCCGTCGGCCGCCATCAAGGTGTTCGTCCACATGTTCAACGAGTGCGGCGGCTTTCCGTTTGAGGTCCGCAGGCAGATGAGCGACGAGACCACGACCTACCTTTCTGCGGAGGATTACGAGCGCTTCGCGAACGCTCTCGACACCGCTGTCCCCGCAGCGACCCGTGAGCTGCTCGATCGTGAGTTCACATGGGAGAGCTAGCCTTTCGTCGCATTCGCCCGTTTCTTGACGACGATGATGTGAGCGGGTTTTCATCGGGCAACGGCGACAATGATCTCTGGTTTGGGGAGCACGCGCATCGCGCGATGCGTGACGGGACGGCGCGGGTGTACGTCCTGCCCATTGTCACTGGAGAGATTTGCGGCTTCTATGCTTTGAGCGCCCATGCGGTTGCGCGCGTGGGGGCGCTTGCCGGATCGTTGCGCCGAAACGCACCGAATCCGATTCCCTGCATGCTACTTGGCCAGCTTGCCGTTGACGAGCGTTACCAGGGAAAGTCGGCGGGAGCCCGCCTACTGCAGGACGCCATTTGCCGTGCGGCCGCGGTGTCGCGCATCCTTGCGTCGCGGGCGCTTGTCGTCGACCCGGTTGACGAGCATGCGGAGGGTTTCTACGCCCACTTTGGGTTTCAACGTCTGGCAAGTGATTCTCCGCGTATGTTCGTGCGGCTCTAGCATATGGTCTCCGACGCCATGGCAGCTTGTCATGGCAGGGGCCCCGTCGAGGCGAAGCTGCCTCCGCGGGATCCATCGTTATGCTGGCGAGCTTGAAGCAGCGGGATACCGACGCCCACTTGCTTCGTGCAAAGCGTCAGAGGAGCGTAGCGCATCGACGGAAACGTCGCTGCGCACTCCCGGCTTCCTCCAGACTCAAAAGTGCTCTCATCAGGTTTGCCCAGGTGAATCTCCCCCACGGGGACCAACCTGCTCCACCTCTGCCTTCGCCGCATCCCTCCACCTCGCTGGCGAAAGGCCGTGCATCCGCGCAAAGGCTGCGGAGAAACTCGTGGGAGAGCGGTACCCGACCTCTCGCGCCACCTCGGCGACACCCCTCCCGGCCAGCAGCAGGTTCCTTGCCTCGCGCATCCGCCGCGCGGTTATGAAGGCCGACCAAGAGCTTCCGGTCGCCCGTCTGAACAGGAGCTTGAACTTGGTGGCCCCCATACAGGCCGCCGCCGCAGCCTCCTCTTGGCTTGCGCCCTCCCGCCATCGCGCGTTCGCGAGCTCGATGGCGGCAAGGATGCCGGTTCGCGCGTCTCCCTCACTCGGAAGGGCCGCCGCCGCGGTCCCGACAAGCGAGCCGAGAAGGACCTTCGCCGCCCCCTCGTAGACAAGCGGGGCTCCCGGCACAGCGGGATCGACGTTGGAGATCTCAGCGAGCGCAGAGAGGACCCCGGGTGCCCAGCCCACGCTGTGTCGCGTCTCGGCGAGAAGGGACGAGATTCCCTCGATGGACCTCCATCCGATCTCGGCGAACGCGCCGCGGAGCGCCTCTTCGAAGTACTCAACCTCCGTGTAGGCGAAGTGCGAGCCGGCTGGCACGGGCGCCGTGACCCACCCTTCGCGCGTCTCGATGTAGGCAATCGCCATGGGGCCAGATACGACCGCATCTCCGCCTGCCCCCGGTGCCTGGCCCCGCACCGTGAGGTAACGACGTGTGTCTATGGCGAAGAGTGTATCGACGAGGATGGTGAAGTTGCAGGTGACCACCGTGAGGCCGCCGCCCGTCCACGCGCGGTACCAGCCCTCGGCACGCACGCCGTCGCCCACGAACAGCTCGCCGGCGCCTCGGTCGCCGCCTGCGGGCAGCAGCCCCATACGCTCGAGCTCCGCTGCCTGGAAGAGCTCTTCCTCTCCGTTTGGTCGCATATCCCTTCGATTGGTCGTTTCTCCCATGGTGGCCCGCCCGTCCTTCTCGCTGTTACAGAATAACTGTAAGTCTAGTCTAACTTGCTGCGCTCCCATCGGCATATCTGAACGGTCGCAGCGGAAAGGGGGCCACATGGCCAAGCGAAAGGAGGGCGCGGGCAAGGAGGAGTCCTGGGCCGCCCGCGTCATTGGCTTCACCGGGGGCGGGAGGTGGCTCATCTACCTCTCGATGGTGCTCTCGGCGCTGTCGTCGGCCTGTTCGTTCGTGCCGTTCGTCGCCGTCTACTTGGTGGTGGCGGACGTCGTCGCGGTCTACCCGGACTTCGCGGCGCTCGACGCGGCGCGCATGATGGGCTTTGGCTGGATGGCCATCGCGGGCGTGGCGGGAAACATCGGCCTCTACCTCGCGGCGCTGCTCTGCGCGCACTCGGCCGCGTTCGACGCCGAGTACAACCTGAAGCTCCAGATCGCGGAGCACCTGGCGCGCATGCCGCTCGGCAGGCTCGAGGCGCTCGGCACCGGGCGGGTCTCCAAGGTCATGGACGAGAGCGTCGGC
This sequence comes from uncultured Collinsella sp., assembly GCA_900538305.1. Lineage (GTDB taxonomy): Bacteria > Actinomycetota > Coriobacteriia > Coriobacteriales > Coriobacteriaceae > Enorma. The sequence continues at coordinate 56,338 of UPXY01000008.1, read as the reverse complement.
GCCATCGAGGGGTTCCTCGCCCACTCGCTGCCCGACATGGCTGCGGCGTTCACGGCGCCGGTGGCGATCGTGGTGCTGCTCTTCGTCTTCGACTGGCGTTTCGGCCTCGCGGCGGTGGCGTGCGTGGTCGCGGCGTTCGGCGTCGAGGCGGCGGGTTTCTCCAACAAGGCCATCACCGACAAGATGCGAGGCCATCTGGTCAACCAGGAGCGCATGACGAACGCCACGGTGGAGTACGTGCGCGGCATGCCCGTCGTGAAGACGTTCGGCCAGACGGCGGAGTCGTTCGGGCGCCTGTCAGCGGCGGTGCGCGCCTACACCGACCTCGCGCTCGACGTGGCGCTCTTCTGGCAGAGCCTCATGCCGGCATTCACGGCCATCATCAACAACGCCTACCTGTTCGTCCTGCCGGTGGGCATCGCGCTCGGCGCGGGGCTTACGGGCGGCGCGTTCCGCCCGTTCGCGCTCGACTTCATCTTCTACCTCCTGTTCGTGCCGTCCATCGCGGGCGCGCTCAACAAGATGATGTACATCTCGGAGGACAGCATGATCGTCTCCTCCCACCTCTCGCGCATCGACGAGGTGCTCGGCATCCCGGCGCTCCCCGCGCCGGAGCCGGGGGTCGCCCGCGTGCCGGAGCGCTTCGACGTGGAGCTCGACGGCGTGTCGTTCTCGTATGGGGAGGGCGCCCCGCTCGCCCTCGATGGCGTGAGCCTCTCCGTCCCCGCGGGCACCACCTGCGCCCTCGTGGGTCCCTCCGGCGCGGGCAAGTCGACCGTGGCGAGCCTCGTGGCGCGCTTCTGGGACGTCTCGGCGGGCGCCGTGCGCATCGGCGGCGTCGACGTGCGCGACATCGACCCGGACGAGCTCATGGGCTGCGTGAGCCTCGTCTTCCAGGACGTGCACCTCTTCCGGGCGAGCATGCTCGAGAACATCCGCATGGCTCGTCCCGGCGCCACGCGCGAGGAGGTCGTCGAGGCAGCGCGCGCCGCGCAGGCCGACGCCTTCATCCGTGCGCTGCCACAGGGATACGACACCGTCTACGGCAGCGAGGGCGTGCACCTCTCCGGCGGCGAGGCGCAGCGCGTCTCCATCGCCCGCGCCATTCTCGCCGACCGGCCCATCGTGGTGCTCGACGAGGCCACGGCGTTCTCGGATCCGGAGAACGAGCACTGAATCTGAATCTACCCCGATTCCGTTTACACCCCTACGCCGCCATCGGTCGGCGGACCTCCCCGGGCCGGTTGGCCCGCTCGAGTTCCTCGGGACCGAGGTGCCCCGGCGCCGAGTGGATCCGCTTGCGGTTGTAGAGGCACTCGATGTAGTCGAATATCTCCAGGGCGGCCTGCCCGCGCGTCTCGAACGTGCGGGCGTGCACGCGCTCAGCCTTGATGAACCCCATGAGCGACCCCATGGCCGCGTTGTCCCGCGGCGACGATATGGAGCCCATGGAGGGTCTGATGCCCGCGGCGCGCATCGCCTTCCCGAGCAGGAGCGACGTGTACTGGGAGCCGTGGTCCGAATGGTGGATGCAGCCCCTCGGCGGGCGCCGCCTCGCGATCGCCATCCTGAGCGCGTCGTCGGCGAACTCGGCGGCCATGCGCGGCGCCATGGACCAGCCGACGATCCTGCGCGACCATATGTCCATGACGACCGCCAGGTAGATCCAGCCCTGATGGGTCCTCACATAGGTGATGTCGGCGAACCACGCGCGGTTCGGGCCGTCCGCGCAGAATTCCCGGCGCACCAGGTCGGGCGCGGTGTTGGCCTGCGGGGCGGCCGGTTTGGCCGCGCTCCTCGGGCGCCTGGCGCCGCCCCTGGTGGTGCCGGCCCAGCCGCTCTCGCGCACGATGCGCGCCACGCGCTCGCGCGAGGTGCGCTCGCCGGAGCGCCTGAGCCCGGCGAAGACCTTGGGAGCGCCGCAGGCGCCGCGGCCGGCGGCGTGGATCTCGGAGATCGCCGCGGCCAGCTCGGCGTCGCGCAGGTCGTGCGCGCTCGGCGGCCGCTTCCTCCATGCGCGGTGGCCCTGCCTGGTGACGTGGAGGGCCGCGCACGTCTCGGAGACCGTCCAGGCCCCCCTCGTCGGCCTTGACGAACGCGAGCTTAGCCCCCTCCGCCTGCGAGCCTACAGCTGCCTGCCGGCGAGGAAGGCGCTCGCCTTTGAAAGTATCTCGTTCTCCCTCTTCGGCCGTTCGTTCCCGCGCCTCAGCCCGCGGAGGCCCTCCGCCGTCTGGAAGGGGTCGCCCCCTGCCGGCGCCTGCGCGGCGTCGGCCCTCCTGACCCAGTCCGACAGGCTCCCCGGGTCGACGCCGGGCTCGCGGGCGGTCTCCGCGCAGGTACCGCCCCGCTCCCCGTACAGCCTCACCGCCCGCCGCTTGAACCCTGCCGGATACCTGGGCGACGGACGTCCCATCCCATGCCCCCTTTCCCCGTCTACGGCATCATGCCCAAACGGAACTCGATGTGTCAACGGAAACGGGGGAGATTCAAGCCGTTCGTTGAAGTTCATGGTCGTTCCTTCGGTCGGTTCTGCAGTCCACACCGCGTGGGTGCAAGACCATGGAACCGCGCGACGGGCTCTGGCGCCACCGACGACGGTTGGCAATTTGTCAACCAAGGGAGGCATCGATGGGTTTCCAACTGCCCCATTATCCCATGAGCGTGGCTGGGGTCGCTATTCACCCGGCGCAACCGCAACAGCTTTTGTCATGGTGGCATCTGTTATCAAATGGGTACAATACATAGCAAATATCAACATATTGTTGGAGGTTACTATGAGTTCACAGCTTGCGACGCGCGTGGAAGACGCTGAGGCGGAGCGCTTCCGCGAGACGACACGGCTTCTGGGCACCACGCCGGCAGATGCGATGCGCATCTTTGTGTCCGCCTTCAATGCCCATCGCGGATTTCCGTTTGAGGTGCGCTTGCCCGAGCCCAAGGTCGAGGCCTTCGCAACCGAGCGGGAGGCGGCAGACTTTTCCGACAGGCTTGCCCTGAGGATGATGAGCGATGCGCGGTGAGATTTGGACGATGCGCGATGATCTTTACGCAAGCAAGGCACGGCCGGTCGTCATCGTGCAGAGCGACAGCATGAGCGGGTTCGACTCCGTTGCATCTCATAAGCTGTCGTCGTGACGTATAGAGATGGTGTCCCATGGATTTCCAGAGCATAGACGCCCGGCTGCTCTCGCGCCCCAGTGCCACCAAGGCCTTCCACGAGAAGTGGGGTTGGATGGTCTACTGGGTGGGCGGTAGGCAGTTCGCTTGCGAGTTCACGGCCTCTGCTGACGCCAAGGCACCCTACGCGGGACGTCACCTGCTGTCGCTCAAGTGCGACCCCGACCGCATCCTCGAGCTGCGCGCTGAGTACCCGGGCGCGGTGCTGCCCGGCTACTACTCCGACGGGCGCACGTGGATCTCCGTCGACCTGGACGCCGATCTGCCCGAGGGCCTCGTGCTCGACCTGTGCGACATGAGCTACGACCTCGTCTTCTCCAAGTTGCCCAAGCGCGTTCAGCGGGAGGTTTCTGACGTGTAGCGGCACGGCCTGCGCTGGCGACGGGGCGGTTGCCTGCAATGGGCGAGAGGAGCCCGTGCGAGAGGCGCCCCGATGAATTGGCTTTCGTTCGTAGGAACGGGGACACACGTCACCTGATGCCGTTCCAGCTCAATGCAGAAATCCAAGGCCATTGCATCCAGTTTGCGTGTAATGGCATTTCTCACCATCGTATAGGGGACGTCTGATTTGCTGTTCAGCGCGCCAACTGGAAATCTGCATCCAAACGAGATCGCCGACTTGCACGCTGGAAACACATCGAGGGGATGATAGCCCTTCGACGCGTTGGCAAACCTATCCATACTCGCGATGCCGCACAAATCTGCGCCGAGCGCAGACAAGATTTCCTTTACCCGTTTGCTGTCTATCGTACTGTTGCTCCGTAACCGCCACCTTGTCTTTGCCTGTTCCATATCATATAGCAGATGCTGCGGACGGGCTCGCTCTGAGCTTCTGTCATGATAGCGAATGCCGATTTCGGCTTCTGCCATTAATTGGTTGATACCGATTTCGGCTTCCGCCATAATAAGGTGAATGCCGATTTCGGTATCCGCCAGAATCGAGGTCGAGGATGTATCGCAACGCCATGATAAAGCTCCTCGCTTGGAGCGACAGCCCCCATCGCAAGCCGCTCATTGTCAACGGTGCCCGTCAGGTGGGAAAGACATGGCTCGTCCTTACTTTTGGGGCGAATCGCTACGATTCCGTTGCCCACGTCGTGTTCTTGGAGAACGAGGATATGAAACGGGCTTTCGCGGGAAGCCTCGATGCGGATCGCTTGCTTACCATCATCGGCGCGGCGACGGGAACCAATCCCCGTGACGGTAGAACGCTCGTGTTTCTCGACGAGATTCAGGAGTGCCCGCGTGCCATCACCGCTTTGAAGATGTTCTGCGAGCAGCGGCCAGACGTGCCTGTTGTCGCAGCGGGATCCCTCCTCGGCGTGGCTCTCAACCGGGAACGTGAGAAGGATGAGGCCGGCACGTCGTGGCCCGTCGGGAAGGTCGATTACCTCTATCTGCATCCGCTCTCGTTCGACGAGTTCGTGCGCGAAATCGGCAACTCTGCACTTGCAGACGCGGTTTCCCAGGGTGACGCCGATCTCATCAGCGTCTTCTCCGAGCGTCTGACTGATCTTTTGCGCATCTACTACTACGTGGGAGGAATGCCCGAGGCGGTGTGCCGCTACAGCGAGACCGGGGATTTTGCGGCGGCACGGGCGGTGCAGCAGACGCTGCTTGCGGATTACGAGCATGACTTCTCGAAGCACGTCGAGAGTGCTCTCGAGGTGGAACGCATCCGTCAGACCTGGCATTCGGTGCCCGTTCAGCTTGCGCGGGAGAGCGACCTTCGTCGGTTCAGCTATGCATCCGTCCGAGAAGGCGGACGCGGGCGGGACTATCGAGATGCTGTCGCATGGCTTGTCGATGCTGGCCTGGTTACTAAGATTCCGCGTGTGACCAAACCGGGGATCCCGCTCAAAGGGTATGCCGACGAGATGTACTTCAAGCTCTACCTGCTTGACATCGGACTTCTGGGCGCGGCGACGGGGCTCGAGCCTCGCGTGCTCGTGGAGGGGAACCGGCTCTTCACTGAGTACAAGGGCGTTTATGCCGAGCAGTTCGTGTGCCAGCAGCTCGTGGCGGGCGGTGCGGTGCCGTACTACTGGTCGGCGGACGGCAAGCAGAAGAAGGGCGAGGTCGACTTCCTGCTCGAGGTTGCGGGGTGCCCCGTCCCTGTTGAGGTCAAGGCAGACGAGAACATCGCCGGGGGAAGCCTCGCCGCATTCATGCGGGACTATGGGCTCGGGCGTGCTGCGCGCTTCTCGCTGCGCGGGCTGAAGAAACAGGACTGGCTGGTAAACGTGCCGCTCTACGCCGCCAATGCCTTTCCGGACATTCTTGAGCGGCCGAATATAAGCCACAATATGCCACTACGGACATAATGGGGGCGCAGTTTGGATATGTGCGATTGCTCCGCCGGCGTCCAGGGTTGCCGACGGTTCCGGACGAAGGAGTCCTAGGATTCTGCTGAGTGCGGAGATACGCCGGCGCCCTGAACCACGCCGACCAACACAGTTTGAGTTGTTGGAAGCCTGCCTCATCGCGCATATCTGAACTGCACCGCCATTTTTACAGGCGACTATTGAAAAACGACCGGCGGCAAGGCGGGTCGCGCTTTCGCTCTCCAATCGAATCAACGCGTGGGACATATCTCCCGGCCTTATCGTCTCATGTGGGCTTACTGCTTAATTCGCTGTATCATCCGTGGTTCGCATACATTGGAGTTACAGAAGTCATGTCGAAAAACCTCTGGGGTGTTTTTACCTTCTTTTTCGCGAGGCGGGAATAATCAACACTGCACGTTCGTCTGCGAATCCATGGCGCCGCGCATGCATTTTTGGATCTGGGATTCGTTCAGAAGGCGTCATTTCGGCCTGTCTTCTCCAAGCTCCCCAAGCGCGTGCAGCGCGAGGTTGCCGTGAGGTAATGCCATTTCGTTCGGACGCCGTTTTGTGGGCGACGAGTCTATCGTTTGGCGCGGCGGCGAACGAGATGCGTCAACCACTCCACGGCTAAGAGGCCTAGATAGAAGATGGCCCACACCGCAAAGCTGGTCAGCTTTGCCTCGGGCGTCTGGACGGCTCCGTGCCCGTCCACCGGCCTGACAAATAGGAAGACGCTGAAGCAGAGGAACACTACAAACTGAACGATCTGGAACGTTCTCCAGCCTTTGCCCTTCATACTGCTGCCTCCGAACGCTCGACGTGCACGAGGTGTCTCCGCTCAGTTGCTCCCCGGACGGGCAGGGACGAGCTTCTTTCATCCGGTTTTTACCGAGGTGAAACAGGCGCCCGGCGCGTGAGACTGCCGGGAAGGCCGCGCAACAACCTGTTGCTTGCTGGCCGCGCCGCCCTCGAGGACAATGGGCGAGAAGAACCCGAGCGAAAGGAACTTCCGATGATCATGCTTAAGGATGCCCTCGCCCGCCTGCGCCGGGAGCGTGGGCTCACCCAAGAGGAGCTGGCACGCCGGCTTTACATCACCCGCCAAGCCGTGAGCCGCTGGGAGGTCGGAGCCACCGAGCCCAGCATCGACATGCTCAAGCTCATCGCTCGCGAGTTGAACGTCCCCGTGACGGAGCTCCTCGACATGCCCGAGCACTACTGCCAGAGCTGCGGCATGATGTTCACCGCTCCCGGTCAGCACGGTCATGAGGCGGACGGTTCCGAGGCCGAGGATTTCTGTCGCTGGTGCTACGAGAACGGCGTCTACACGTACGAGACCTCGATGGACGAGATGATCGAAGACTGCGCGCCGCGCATGGCCGAGGCGATGGGTTGGACTGTGGACGAGGCGGCGTCGCTTCTGGGCGCGGTGCTGCCGACGCTTCGCCGCTGGCGTGAGGTCGCCGAGAACGAGAAGGCCTACGGCGAGGAGACCCGCGCGGCCTACGGCGACGAGGTGGTGGATGCCTCCAACAAGAAATACCTGGCGATGGGCGAGGCGGCGCACCTGCAGGCGGAAGAGCTGGCGGTTGCCATCAACGAGCAGCTGCGCCGTGCGATGGCGGAGGGCGACCCGGCGGGCTCCGAGGCACGCAAGCTCGTGGCGATGCACGCCTGCTGGCTGCGCATGTACTGGCCGGATGGTACCTACACGCCCGAGGCTCACAAGGGTCTGGCGGACGGCTATGTTGCCGACGAGCGGTTCCAAGCCTATTACGAAAAGGTTGCGCCGGGGGCGGCGCAGTTCCTGCGCGATGCGATCCATGCGTGCGTGTAATCGTCTTGCGTAGCTGTCTTTCGGATTGCCTGCATCAGTACATGTGGGAAACGGGTAGTATCGGATCACACTTTGAGCGATCGCCGCAGATGAGCTCGTCGCGGGTCTTGCCACGATGGCGGTGCGCTTCCCGCTGCGCGGGTTGAAGCAACAGGATTGGCTGGTAAACGTTCCGCTCTACGTCGTCGACGCCTTTCCAGGCATCCTCGAGCGTGAATGCTCCACCTATCGGGTAATTGCTTGTGTGATGCGCTGTCCGGCTCGGCGCGCTATGATGGCGGAAAGGTTTTGGTAATCGCGCGCGGCGCGGAGGGGGATGCGATGAGGCAGTGCATGGATGCGGCGAACCTTCACAGGCGTCTGCACAAGATCATCGGCCAGGTGCAGGCCATCGATCGCATGATTGACGAAGACGTGCCGTGCGAGGACATCCTCTCGCAAATCAACGCAGCGAAGAGCGCCCTGCACCGATGCGGCCAGGTTGTGCTCGAGGGGCACATCCAGCACTGCGTGCGCGACGGTATCGAGCACGGGGACGCGGACAAGACCGTTGCCGACTTCACCAAGGCCGTCGAGCGTTTCGCCAACATGATTTAGTACCTCAGCTGAAAAAAGAACTTCGGCTTGACTCCTCCTCAAAGCATTATACCCATAGGGGTATAGGTATCAAAACGCGCCGGCGAGAAGGACGGGGGAGCCCATGATCGAAGGTCTCGAGAAGCTGCTGGAGTGGGGCGGCGCTAAGCGCGACATCGCGTTTCTCGCCATCTCGGGCGTCCTGAACCCTGTGGTGGGCGCCCTCGTGCACAACGCGGGTTCGGTGCTCGTTATCGTCAACTCCGCGCTTCTACTGGGATGGAAGCCGCGCGTTCGGTAAGGCTGCTAGGGGCGGTATTCGGCCTAGCGGCGAGCTTGATGATTGACGCTTACGAGGCGTCGCTGTAGAAGCATCCGTTACCACCGGGCGAGAAACGCGAGCGTCTGGGTGAAGGCGTCCTCGCGGCTTTGCCGGCATGCTTCGGGGTGGGCGCGCTCGACGCGGAAGAGCTTGAGCGAGGGTGTCTCCATGGGCACGAGGATGTGGCTCGCGTACTCGTAGGAGCGTCGCGCGATCTCGAAGGGATGGTCGTGCTTGGCGAGGCACTGCTCGACGATCCGACAGGCCTCGTCGCTCGGCCACATGGCGTCATGCGAGGGGCTGGCGAGAAGGACGGGCCCGTTGATGCGCTCCACGGCAATCCAGGCCTCCTTGGGCGCGCGCTCGACGATCCGCTCGTAGACGAAGCGCATGTCGAGCTGGCGCTCGGTGACGATACGGCGGATGATGCCGAGGTAGGGGAGCCTCCCGCCGCCCCGCGCGCAGGGCACGGGCTCGCCGCGCCAGGTCCAGCTCGAGCGGTCGCTCAGACCCTTGCCGGCAAGGCTTTTGTTGCCGGTGATGCCCGGCATGGCGCAGGCGAGCGGGGAGATGGCGACGACGCAGGTGATCTGAGGCATGAGCGAGGCGGCGAGAAGCGCCAGCTCGCCGCCCTTGGAGATGCCGTAGATCCCCACGCGGTCAAAGCCACGCTGCCGGAGATAGGCGACGGCACGTTCGATTGGCTCGATCGACACCTCGATGAGCTCATCGGGGAGTCCCGGCACGTTCCAGTAGCACAGGCCGAGCGCCGCGATGCCCTCCCGTGCGAAACGCGCACCGAGGTTGCGCGGGATGTTCTCGTTGCCCTCGCTGCCGCCGAGCACGATGAGAGCCTTGCCGGAGTACGCTTCGACGTGCCGCTCCGGCAAGTGGAGGAATCCGAAGAAGCCGTCCTGCTCGACGGTGAACCGTTCCATGTCTCCGCTTCCCAACGACAGGCCCCACAGCGGACCGATTGATGCTTCCTAGAGACGTCGAGCGCTTTCTGCGGCCAGCGCGATGGTGGTGCCGTTGTGCAGGAGCGCCGAGGTCTGGGGTCGGATGATGCCGACGATTCCCGCAGCGAGAAGCGCCGAGTTGATGCCCATAACCGCGGTGAACGAGCGGTCGAGGCGCCCCATGAGGGAGCGGCTGAGCGCGTGCAGGCGCACGATGGCGTCGAGCCCGCCCTCGGCGAGCGTGACGTCGGCGACCTCCTGCGCGATGGCGGTGCCCGTGCCCATGGCGATGCCCACATCGGCGGCGGAGAGCGCCGGCGCGTCGTTAACGCCATCACCCACCATGACGACTCGTTGCCCGCGAGCCACGAGCGCCTCCACGTAGGCATGCTTGTCCTCGGGGAGCAGGTCAGCCCGGTACTCGGTGATGCCCGCCTCGGCGGCGATGCGTGCGGCGGTGCGCTCGTTATCGCCGGTGAGCATGATGATGTGGCCGATGCCCTGCGAGCGAAGTGCCGCAATTGCCTCGGGCACTCCTGCCTTTAAGGGATCTTCGATGCCGAGCACGCCCACCAGCTTTCCGTCTTGGGCGAGGTAGAGCGGTGAGAGGCCTTCGAGGTCGCCGTTGATGCGCGCCTCTGCCTCGGGGGCGACTTCGACGTGCTCGTCCTCCATCACGAAGTGGCGACTACCGATGACGATGCGCTTGCCATCGAGCGCCGATGCGATGCCGTGCGCCACGATATAGGCGACCTCGGCATGGCGTTCGCGATGCTCGAGGCCGCGCGCGGCGGCGGCCGCCACCACGGCGCGCGCCACGGGATGCGGGAAATGCTCCTCCAGGCAGGCCGAGGTGCGCAGCACCTCGTCCTCGGTCCAATCGGGCACGAGGGCGAGCACGCGCGCGACCCGGGGCGTCGCCTCGGTGAGCGTTCCCGTCTTATCGAACACGATGGTGTCGGCGGCGGCGATGGCCTCGAAATGCTTGGCACCCTTGACGGCCATGCCCTCGTGCGCGCTCTGGCTCATGGCGGCGAGCACGCTGATGGACGACGTGAGCCTGAGGGCGCAGGAGTAGTCGACCATGAGGGCGGCCGATGTCTTGGCAAGGCTTTTCGTGGTCGCCGCCACAAGCCCCGCAAGCAGGAAGTTCCACGGCACGAAGCGGTCCGCGAGGCGCTCGCGGCGCGTCTGGATCTCGCTTTTGAGCTGCTCGGAGGCTTCAACGAGATTCACGATGGAGCGGAGCTTGGTCGATGCGGGCTCGGCGCCCACGCGGATGACGATCTCGCCCTCTTCAACCGCGGTGCCGGCGAAGACGTCGTCGCCGGCCATGCGCTCGACGGCAAGCGGCTCGCCGGTGAGTGCCGCCTGGTTGACCATGGCCGCACCGCGTACCACCACGCCGTCGACGCACACGGGCATGCCGGTGCGCGTCACGACGAGGTCGCCCACGCGGAGACTCTGGGCGGGCACGGTGACCTCCTCGCCGTCCTCGAGGCGCCGGGCGTTTTGGGGAATGGTCATGAGGGAGCGAATGAGTTCGTGCTCTGAGCGTTCGCGGGTGGCGTCCTCGAGGACCTCTCCCAAGTCGAGGAGGAACATGGTGCTCGCCGCGGTTTTGGGGTCGCGCTTGACAAACGATAGGCCGATGGCCGTGGCGTCGAGTACCGGCACATCGAGGCGGTGCCGCATGAGCGAGGTGAGGCCGGCGCGCAGAAACCCGAGGTAGTGAAGGCCGGCCCATACCGCCCTCAGTGCGGGCGGGAGGAGCCAGCGGCGGATGAGATGGTTGCCCACTAGGCGGATGATGCTGCGCGCGGCGGACGGGACCGCGGGCGCGAGCGCCGTGGGCGCCTGGGCGCGCACCGCATCGAGCTGGACGCGGCTGAGCTCGTTCAGCCGATCGAGCAGGGCGGTTCTTGCAAGGGCGTCGCGGTACCAGATGGCGACCGAGCGAATGCGCGGGTAGGAGCGCACGCGCTCGACGCCTGTCCACGAAGAGAGCGAGTCCTCGAGGGCGAGGGCGTCGGACGCGCCAAGGTGATCGGCAAACGTAAGGCGCAGCCGCCCCGGCACCTCGTGTTCGATGACGTATCGCACGGGCGCGCCTACGCCTTAGCGGGGACGGTCTCTGCGGCGGTATCCGACGCGCTGTCTTCCTCGTCCTCGACGCTGTAGACGGTTTCATTGAGATACGCGGCTTCGGCGACGATGTCGTCCATCTCGGCGCGTGCGCGTTCGACGGTGTCTTCACAGGCCTGCTTCGCGCGCAGCCCAGCCGCGACGGCTTCGACGTAGACGCGTTTCGCCCCGTCGCTCGTAAGCACCTTGGCGCCAACAGACCCGATCAGTACGCCCGCGCCCAAAAGCAGGCCGTGCGTCCCCTTGAGAAAGCCCAGAGTACTCATGCGAAACTCCTCTCTGCGCACAACAGTACGCCTTGGTAAACAATTACAAGTTAACTGTAGCTCACTTTGAGGAGAGGAGTGTTGTGATTTGCGAATTGGAAAGAACTTGCTGCCAAGAATTCGAAAGAATGCGGCGGCTGGTCGCATCCATCCCCGATAAGCGATCCACAGACGATCGTGACGGTCTACATATAGTATAGGTCCGGTGGTGATTAGGCGAGCAGGCAGATGAGCATAGCAGTGAACATGATCGTGAACACGAGGTTGCTCCACCCGCCGAAGAGAATGCACCGCGCTGGCTGCGGCATGCGCATCCACACGAGACCTAAAAAGCTCGTCACGATGGGCGTGAAGACGACAAACCAAACGGGGAAGACGGTCTGCCCGAGCACGATGGCGATGGCGAACAGGATGAACCCGGCGTACATGGGGGTCGTTGCCAGGCGCATGAGAAGCATGATGTTGGCGGAAACCTCCTCGTAGAGGTTCTCATGCCCCGCTTTAGCGATGATGGAGAGATAGGCGTACTGCGCGTGGTAGGCGCCGCCGCAGATGAGTGCGAAGGCAAGGAGTGCCGCTGCAAGCCAGACAAGCCAGGCGAGGTCGCCGCGCGCCATAAGGGGAAGCGCCAGAAAACCGAGCACGTAGAGGAAGGCTGCGACGGGCCCCAGCGCCCCTCCCACGCGCACGCGCGCAGCGGGAATATCGCGCATGATGTGCAGGTACGGCTTGAGCGTACCGTCCATGTCGTAGACACCAGGCGTGAAGTAGAGCAGCATGTCGCCGGCGAACATGAGAATTGAGCCGAAGAGACCGAGGGTGGTGAGCGCAAGGGTGAACGGCATGATTCTCCTATCGAGGTCGTATGTTGGTGGGGCAGCACGTGTCGCCGCGCCAATTTGATCCAAGACGAATCAATTTGAAACCGAGCGCAATGAAGGCGAATCCGCCGAAGATGAGAATGGTTTCGGCGCTCACTGTGAGGCATGCATTAGCAAAAGCACCGCAGGCGATTGCCCCGATGCCGACAACGCCTGCCATGGTGCCGGACATTCTCATATGTCTCTTCATGTTCATGTTGCTTTACCTTGCTTCGGTTCACGATGTCGTCGATTTTGGCGGGGAAGATTTCGAGTTGGCGAACGATTGCCGCGTGATTCTCAAAAGATAACCATGGTTAACTCTTTTGTATAACAAAGATGCCGAGAGGTCAATAGACCCGATCCCATTGACACTTCGCGCGCATGCGACGGTAAGTCATCGTTAGTGTTGGTGGTGACTGATATTGACCAATGTTCAATCACGGTGTACGATTCCTCCCAAGGAGGTGGCGGTGGTGACCAAAACCGTGATGAATCCCGAGGAGCGCAGGCGCGAGCTTCTCGCGTGCGCCATGAAGCTTTTCGCAGAAGAGGGTTACGACAACGTGTCCGTGCGCGCTGTAGCGCGTGCAGCTGGTGTGGCTCCGGGGCTCGCCTACCACTACTTCGACTCCAAGGAGAAGATGTTCGCCGAGGCCATCGAGGATTACGCACGTCGCTGCGCCGAAAGCATCTGCGAGTTGCTGGACGACAACAATCTCTCGTTGGACGAGAAGCTCGAGCAAGCTCTTGAGCTCGGTGCGAGCGATGACTACCCTTACGCTACATTTTTCCATACCGAAGGGCACGGCGCACTGCACGACCGGCTCTCGCTCGCCATGTGCGAAGCGGTGCGGCCGCACCTGCGAGCCGCGCTCGAGGCGGATGCGGCGAGGTGGGGAGGGGCGGCCCCCGATGCCGACGAGCTCGCGGCGATCATGGTCTACGCCTGCGTGGGTCTCGCCTCGGGCCCGAACATGCCAGACGAGGCTGCCGTCGCGGCCGCCCGACGCTATCTCCGCGCGTTGCTTGCCGAGTTCCGTAAGGGGAGTACTGCGGACTAGGGGATTCCGCCCCGGCTGCGGCCGGGGCTCTTTTCGGCCGATTGTATTGAACATTGCTCAACAGAAAGGAAACAAGATGAACGCCAGGATGGACAAGCAGGATGCCGAGCTGCTGCGGGCTCGTTCGCGCACGGCATTCGACGCGCAGGCGGCGACCTATGACGAGGGCATGCAGGGCGAGCACGCGCGGAGCCTGTACCCGCACGTGCTTGCGGAGGTGACGCGTGCCGTGGCGGGTGACCCCGCACCGCGCCTTCTTGACCTCGGTTGCGGCACGGGTGTGCTCGGCGAGCTCGTGCTCTCCCGGCTGCCGGGCGCGCGCCTCACCTGCGTGGACCTGTCTCCGCGCATGGTCGAGGCAGCGCGCATGCGCCTGGGCGACCGTGCCGACGTCCTGCTCTGCGACGCCGAGCGCCTGCCCTTTCGCGACGGCTCGTTCGACGCCGCTTGGTGCAATGACTCCTTCCACCACTACCCGGATCCGGAGCGTGCGGCCTTCCAAGCATGGCGCGTGCTCGCGCCCGGCGGCACCTTTATCATCGGCGACGCGTGGCAGCCGGCGCCCGCCCGCGCGATCATGAACGCATGGATGCCGTACTCGCGCGAGGGCGACGTCCGCATCTACTCCGAGGCCGAGCTGCGCCGCATCCTCGGCACCTGGTTCAGCGACGTGTCCTGGCGCCGCGTGGGCCAGACCGCCTGCATTGCCGTTGCGCGCAAGGGCGTCTGATGTTTTATGTCGAAAAACCCCTGGGGTAATTTTACGTGACGAGCGGCAAAGTCAACAGCCCGGCCTTTCCTTGGTTCACGCCTCGCGCCACGCCCTGGGGGAGATGCCGGCGGCATGTGAGAAGGCATGGCAAAAGGCCGAGACGCTTGGGTAGCCGAGCGCCTCGGCGATATCTGCAACAGATAGCGCGTCATCCTCAAGGAGCCGATACGCACGCTCCATCCGCGCATGGCGGGCGTAGGTGCCTACGGCCAGTCCCGTCTCGCGTTTGAACGCAGCGCAGAGATGCGATCGGCTCACGTAAAGCTCTCGAGCCAGGGCGCCCACGGTCGGAGGGGCTCCATTCAACTCGATAGCGGCGCGTATGCGTTCCTTTGCTTGGTCGGCAAGGCTCTGAGACGAGGAGTCTTCGCACGGCCCACGCGCCGCATCCATTGCGAGCGAAGCCATGAGTGAGGTGACATTCGAGAGCAGGCCGAGCTCCTCGCACGGGCGAAGCGGGGAGCTCGTGGGGATGGCGCTCAGTGCGCGCGCAATCGCTCGCTGGCTCTGGCGATTCCAGGGTTCGCCGAATGCCGGGAAAAGCCCTCGGAATTCCCCCGGATAGCGTCGGTCAAGCTCATCGAAGAAATCCGGCAGCATGATGAAGGAGCGGGAACGGTAGACATGATGCGCCAGCAGGCTGCTCGATAGGGTGCGCGGCCCTTGTTCGACAAACGTGGCAACCTCGTCCCTCGTGCGCCGTCCGTCGTGGGCGGACTCGATGAACCTGAGGGGGAGGCCGCAGCCTTGAGAGCAAGCCACGGCATCGTCTCCCATGGTGCAGGCGCACGCGTACGGCCCCAGCGAGCCCTCGAACAGCGGCATGTCCTCGAGCGGCTCGACGTCATGGCAGAGCACGAGACAGTTCGGGGACAGCGCGCAAAGCCACATCGAGCCTTTTGCCCTGCTGTTCGATGCTCCGCCTGCCCACACCGCTCCGCGCTGCTCAAGCCGGATACCAAGCTGCTCTACCTGTGGTTCGAAGAGCGCGACGAGCTCACGCGGGATGTCTCCCATGTTTGCCATTTTGAAGAAGCGTCCTTAGTACTTGCCGATTTGTATCAAATGAGTTAACCCAAACTAACAATATCGTCATCTCATGATACGGTGCGGAAGATATCCACGCAAGACTCCAAACGATAAGGGAGGATGACATGTCTGAATCGCAAGCGACAACAGCGGGCAGCGCCCGCGGCAAGGGCGCTGTGAGCCGCTTGCTCGCCTTCGCCGGCCCACGGCGCGCGCTCACGTACCTGGGCTGCGCGCTCTCTGCCGTCTCGATGCTCGTGAGCTTTGGCCCGTACGTCTGCATCTGGCTCGTGGCGCGCGACCTCATCGCCGTGGCCCCCGACTGGGGAGCGGCCACTGGCATCGCCGCGTATGGCTGGTGGGCGTTCGGCCTTGCGGCCGCGAGCATCCTCATCTACTTCGCCGGCCTCATGTGCACGCACCTCGCGGCCTTCCGCTGTGCGTCCAACATGCGCAAACGCACTACGGACCATCTCATGCACGCGAGCCTGGGCTACTTCGACACGCACGCCTCGGGCGCCCTGCGCCGTGTGGTGGACGGCTGCGCTGCGGAAACCGAAGGGCTTCTTGCCCACAAACTACCGGACACCGCGGGTTCCGTAGCCATGATCGTGGGCATGCTGGTGCTGTTTTTCGTTTTTGACTGGCGGCTCGGGCTCGCCTGCATGGTGTCGGTGGTCGTCTCGCTCGCCTGCATGTTCTACATGATGGGCGGGCGCGGCATGGACTTCATGACGCGCTACATGGAGTCGCTCGTCAAGATGAACAAGACCGGCACCGAGTACGTGCGCGGCATCCCCGTGGTCAAGGTCTTCCAGCAGACGGTCTACAGCTTCCGCGCGTTCCATGACGCTATCGAGGAGTTCACGCGGCTCGCGCAGGACTACGCTGTCAAGTGGTGCCAGACGCCGCAGTCGCTCTCGCTCACCATCATCAACGGCGTTGCGATCTTTCTCGTGCCGGCAGCGATCCTCGTAGCCCCCGGCGAGGGAGACTTCGCGCGCTTCGTGGCCAACTTCGCGTTCTACGCGATCTTCTCTGCCGTGATTCCTACCGCCATGACCCGCGTGATGTTCATGTCCGAGGCGTTCCAGTCTGCGGCGGACGCGGTCAGTCGTGTGGAGGAGGTGCTTGCCGCGCCCGTGATATCCGCCCCCGCCGCACCTCGCACGCCCGCGGGCAACGCCATCCGCTTCGAGGACGTGACCTTTACCTACGAGGGCGCGGACGCTCCGGCGCTCGACCACGTGAGCTTTGAGGTGCCGGCCGGCGCGACGGTGGCGCTTGTGGGCCCCTCCGGCGGCGGCAAGACCACGGCGGCGAGCCTCGTGCCCCGCTTCTGGGACGTGGACGCCGGACGCGTGACGCTCGGCGGCGTGGACGTGCGCGAGATGGACCCGCACGACCTCATGGACTGCGTTGCCTTTGTCTTCCAAGCCAACCGACCCTTCCGCCAGACGATCCTGGAGAACGTGCGCGCCGCGCGCCCCGAGGCCACCCGCGAGGAGGCGCTCGCCGCGCTCGAGGCCGCCCAGTGCGCGGACATCCTGGAGAAGCTGCCTCAAGGTGCCGACACGCTCGTGGGGACGGGTGGCACCCACCTCTCCGGCGGCGAGGTGCAGCGCCTCATGATCGCCCGCGCGATTCTGAAGGATGCTCCGGTGGTGGTGCTCGACGAGGCGACGGCCTTCGCCGACCCCGAGAACGAGGTCAAGATCCAGGCGGCCTTCAAGCGCCTCGCCCACGGGCGCGACGGCTCACCGCGCACCGTCCTCATGATCGCGCACCGCCTCTCCACGGTGCGAAACGCCGACAAGATCGTGGTGCTCGACGCCGGTCGCGTGGCCGAGCAGGGCACGCACGGCGAGCTGCTGGCGGCGGGCGGCCTCTACGCCCGCATGTGGGCAGACTACGAGAAGTCCGTGAGCTGGCGCATCACGAGCGCCGCGGAGGTGGAGTAGATGAGTATCCAGGAGAAGTACGCCCTCACCGACGAGGGCATGCGCAACGTCAAGCTCGGCGCCGTGTGGACGGCAGCCTCGAACCTCGTGGTCTTTGGCGGCGTGGGTGCCCTCTACCTGCTCATGAGTGAGCTCGTGGCACACCTCACCGAGGGCGCGCCGCTGCCGAACCTCCTCCCGTACGCAGCTGGCCTTGTCGCCTTTGCCGTCGCGCTCTTCGTAGCGGAGTACTGGGCCTACTACTACCAGTACGGCGTCATCTACAAGGAGAGCGGCCGGCAGCGCATCAACCTCGCCGAACGCCTGCGCAAGCTGCCCTTGGGCTTCTTCGGCCGTCGCGACCTAGCCGACCTCACCGAGACCCTCATGACCGACGTCAAGACCACCGAGCACGCCTACAGCCACGTGCTGCCCGAGCTCTATGGCGCCTACATTACGCTCACCGTGGCGGCCGTCTGCCTGTTCTCCTTTGACTGGCGGCTCGCGCTCGCGTCGCTCTGGAGCTGCCCGGTGGGGCTCGCCATCCTCTTCGGCGCGCGGCGCGCGCTCCAGCCCATGATGGAGGCTACGCGCATGCGCGGCCTTGCAACCTCGGAGGACATCCAGGAGGCGCTCGAGTGCGTGCGCGAGGTGCGCGCGACCAACCAGGAGGAGCGCTACCTCGAGCGCATCCATGCCGATGTGGACGCCGCGGAGCGCCAGGCAGCCCGCTCGGAGATCGCCTGCGGCATCGCCGTCAACGGCGCCCAGATCGTGCTGCGCCTGGGTCTTGCCACCACGGTGCTCGTGGGCGCGGCGCTCATCCTGGAGGGCTCTTGCACGTTCATGACGCTCTTCGCCTTCCTCGTGGTGGTGAGCCGCATCTACGCACCCTTCGACCAGTGCCTCATGCTCATCGCCGAGCTCTTCTCGGCCAAGACGGCCGCGGCGCGCATGAAGGGCTTCTACGAGGAGCCGCTCGCGCAAGGAGGCGAGACGTACGAGCCTGCAGGGCACGACGTCGCCTTCGAGGACGTGTCCTTCTCCTACGATCGTGGCGAGAAGGTCCTGGACGGCGTGACCTTCACGGCACGCGAGGGCGAGGTCACGGCGCTCGTGGGACCATCCGGCTCCGGCAAGTCCACCTGCGCCCGTCTGGCAGCGCGCCTGTGGGATGCCGACGCGGGGCGCGTAACCGTGGGCGGCGTGGATGTGGCAGCCGTGGACCCCGAGGTCCTTCTCGGCGACTTCTCCGTGGTCTTCCAGGACGTGCTGCTCTTTGACGACACAGTGATGGGCAACATCCGCCTCGGCCGGCGCGGCGCCACCGACGAGGAGGTGCTCGCGGCGGCGCGCGCGGCCAACTGCGACGAGTTCGTGAGCCGCCTGCCGCAGGGCTACGACACGATGATCGGTGAGAACGGCACGCGCCTTTCCGGCGGTGAGCGCCAGCGCATCTCCATCGCCCGCGCCCTGCTCAAGGACGCGCCGGTCGTGCTCCTGGACGAGGCAACGGCGTCACTCGACGTGGAGAACGAGACGCAGGTCCAGGAGGCGCTCTCGCGCCTGCTCGCCGGCAAGACCGTCATCGTGATCGCTCACCGCATGCGCACCGTCATGAGCGCGAACAAGATCGTGGTGCTCGAGGGCGGCCGTGTTGCCGAGCAGGGCTCTCCGGAAGAGCTGCTCGCCGCGGGCGGCCTCTTCGCCCGCATGGTCCGCCTGCAAACCGAGAGCGCAGACTGGACGCTGTAGGCTCTCGTTGCCAGCACGCGTATTTTCTGTTCGATCGGCCGTCCGCGGGCTCCATGTTCGCGGACGGCTTCTAAAAAAGATAACCAAATCTAACTTTTTTCTAGCAAAGGTAGCTCATATCTGATAAGTTAAGCAAGGCTAACAAATGAGAAGTACAGGAGGCATTGTGGAGCGACCGATTACACCCCAAGCGTTCGAGGCCATAGCGGTCCGCTCCTGGGCTCCTGTGCTTCTTGGCGCGAAGCCAGCCAACCTCTTCACGTTCCGCGGGTGCTTCGTTGCGGACTGCCCTGATTGCTCCGAGGAGCGATGTCCGGCGGCGGCGGACGCGGAGGGTGAGGCGGAGTTGTTTGCGGCGCGGCGGCGCGCCCTTTCGCACATCGTAGCGGAGCTCGACGAGAAGCTCGCCCGCGAAGGGGTGCGCTGCCGCGTCATCGCGTGGCGGCCGTTCGGCGCGCTCGTGTACGCGTATCGCCCAGCTCTCCTCGAATGCCATTTGGGCGATGACGACGTTGCGGGCGACCTCTTGTGCCTGGGGTATCCTGCCTGCGCGCACGCGCGACATGGAAGGGGGTTGCGCCTGGCCGTGCCTGCTCGGCGCGCCCCCTTCGCATCCGCCCGCGACGAGGATTTCCTCAGCGCTTGCGTCGAGCGTCTTGCCGAACGGTTCACCGAGCAGGCCGTGCCCCATGAGGTCGGCTACTTCCTCGGGTATCCCGCGGCCGATGTACGTGGTTTCATCGAGCACGAGGGGCGCGAGTTCCTGTGCTGCGGGTGTTGGAAGGTATATGGCGACGTGCGTGGCGCGCAGTATCGGTTCGCACGGTACAAGCGCTGCACCCGGCGCGCGCAGACCCTTTTTGCGGCGGGTGCGTCACTGGTTGATTTAGCCCGCGACCCGGCGCGTTCCCGCGTTGCGTAGTGCGGCAGATTTCATCGTGGTACCAGGCTGTTACATGCAGCCTCTAATAGAAAGGTAGGAGTATGGGCAAGATCGCGGTTGTGTACTGGAGCGGCACGGGCAACACCGAGGCCATGGCGGAGCTCGTTGCCGAAGGCGCGCGCGACGCAGGGGCAGAGGTGGACGTGATCGCCTGCGCGGAGTTTTCGGCATCTGCGCTGGACGATTATGACGCATTTGCATTTGGGTGTCCGGCGATGGGGTCGGAAGAACTGGAGAGCGATGAGTTCGAGCCCATGTGGGATGGGGTCGAACCGGAGCTTCCGGGTCGAAAGGTCGCCTTGTTCGGCAGCTACGATTGGGCAGACGGCGAGTGGATGGATCTTTGGCGCGAGCGTGCCGAGGCGGCAGGCGTCACGATTGCCGATACGGTTATCGCCAAGGACTACCCCGAGGGCGAGGCGGCAGAGGCCTGTAAGGCGCTCGGCGCTTCGTTGGCGTAGGGTTCTTTAGACAAGCTGGATGAAGCGAAGGTGCGCCGGGCGAGATGTCCGGCGCGCCTTCGCGCTTCCCAGCCCGAACTGAACGAGCGTGGTCTCTTCCTTGAAAACGAACACATGTTCTATTATAGTGATGCCATCGAGCAAAGACGAGACGGGAGGCGTCGATGGCATTCGATTTCAAACGGGAGTTTCGCGAGCTGTACCAGCCCAAGGCCAAGCCGTCGCTCGTTGAGGTACCGGCGATGACGTTTGCCGCTGTCGCCGGCACGGGTGATCCCAACGAGGAGGGCGGTGCGTACGAGCGTGCGCTTGAACTGCTCTATGCGTTCTCGTACACCGTTAAGATGTCGAAGATGGGCGACTGGCAGCCGGAAGGCTACTTCGACTATGTGGTCCCGCCGCTCGAGGGTCTCTGGTGGGGTGGCGCCGGCGCATTCGACGGCGTGGAGATCGGCGACAAGAGCGCGCTTTCCTGGATCTCGCTCATCCGCCAGCCAGACTTTGTGACGCCAGACGCATTTTCGCAGCTCTGTGAAATAGTGGAGGTAAAGAAGCCCGAGCTTGCCGATGCTGTGGCTTCTGGAGCGTTGCGGTTTGTGCGGTTTGCCGAAGGACCGTGCGCGCAGGTCATGCACAGGGGTTCGTACGACGATGAGCCTGCATCCATTTCCGTACTATCCGCGTTCATCGAGGAGAACGGTCTCGCGACGGATATCGCAGAGGGCGGTGAATCGCCGACGGGCCACGTCGCGACGCGCGCGTTCGACGCGGATGCTGTGCTGACTGCGCTCGATGCAGGTGGTGCCGTGCCGAATATACGCTTGCACCACGAGATTTACCTTGGCGACCCGCGTCGTACCAAGCCGGAGAATCTGAAGACGGTGATACGGCATCCCGTGAAACCAAGGTAAAGCGGTAGAATTCGTCTCTGTTGGGAGGGGTCGATTCACTGCAGTTTCATCCGTTCAAACGACCGATATAATGCCCGATGTCAAGGGAGAGCATCTTATGGAGTACCGTATCGTCGAGAAACCCGCGTTTCGTCTTGCCGGTGTTATGGCGCGGGTGCCGATGCAGTTTGAAGGTGAGAACCCGGCTATTGCAGAGCTCGCCCAAAGCATTACTCCGCCACAGCGCGCCGAGCTGCATCGCTTGCAAGATATGGAGCCAAGGCGCGTGGTGAACGCTTCCTGGAACTCGGACACCAGTTTTCAGGAGGAAGCGGGCGCGCTTACGCACCTTATTGGCGTGCCGACCACGGCGACCGAGGCGGGAGAAGGGCTTGAGCTCGTGGAGATTCCAGCACTTACCTGGGCGGTCTTTCCAAGTGATGGGCCGCATCCCCAGACCATGCAGCAAACGACCGCGAGGATCTACGCAGAGTGGCTTTCCGAGACGCCTTGGGAACTCGACGGGTTCCGTATGTTCTCGTTTAGCGACATTCGCGACGATGGCACGGCGTACAGTGAGATCTGGGTGCCCGTGAGAAAAAAGTAGGGGGCGAGGCCGCATGAAGGCCTCACATGCGATGGGTGGTAGCAAGGTGCCCGCTATAATTTCGAACGCGGTTTGATTGCGGCGAGAAAGGAGGGGCGATGCCTGATCACGCGTCTGCCAATCGCTTTGAAGGCAGCTCTTCATCGTGGATGCTTAAGCTCGGGTTCGTATGGGGCGGTGAGCTCGTGTCTGTGCTCACGAGCTCTATCTTGCAGATGGGATTTATCTGGCACATCACGTTTACGACGAACTCTGCGAGTATGCTCTCACTTGCTTCGCTTGCGGGCTTTTTACCGCTTGCGCTGTTCGGCATGTTTGCGGGGGCCATCGTTGACCGTCTGCCGCTCAAGCGCACGCTGGTAGGAGCGGATCTGTTCATTGCGGCGGTGAGCGCCATTGTAGCGGCGGTATCGCTTACGGGCTCGTTGCCCGTGTGGGTGGTCATGGTGGCGCTCTTCTTCCGGGCTATCGGCAACGCGTTTCATACGCCGGCGTTCCAAGCGCTCACGCCCCTCGTTGCTCCTCCCAAGCACCTCACGCGGCTCGCGGGCGTAACGCAGGCGGTTCAATCCGGCGGGTACATTCTGGGGACGGCAATCGCGGCGGTTATCTATCCGCTCTGGGGGCTCACTGCCATGATTGCGCTTGATGTGGCGGGTGCTCTTTTCGCAACTGCCGCAATTATCGCGGCGCATCTGGATGTTGGCGGGGTGAGCGCAGGGGATTCCGCCGAGGCTCCTGCACATGCTAGCGGTGTGCTCTCCCGGCTGCGCGCCCTTACGTCTGAGACGGTGGAGGGCTACCGTGTCCTGCGTGGTTATCGAGGGTTGTTTGCCCTTCTATGGTGCGGCTTCGCCTTTACGTTCGTGTTCTCGCCCATCTCGGCGCTCTTTCCCATCATGACGCTCGGTCACTTTGGCGGCACCACGGGCGATGCCGCGATGGCAGAGATCGTGTTCTCGGTGGGCATGATCGTAGGGTCGGCGCTGCTCGCCTCGTGGGGCGGATTCAAGAACCGTGCGTTCACGGTGGTCGCGGCCACGGCGCTTTACGGTGCGGCGACGCTTGGAGCTGGACTTCTCGGCAACGATGGGTTTCCGCTTTTTCTCGCAGCGAGCTTCCTCATGGGGTTCAGCTCGCCGATTTACTCCGGTCCGCAGACGGCGCTCATGCAGGAAAAGATTCCACCCGAGTATCTGGGCAGAGTATTCGGCCTATACGGAGCCATCATGTCGTGGGCGTTGCCGCTGGGACTCGCTGGCTCCTCGCTCTTTGCAGATGTTGTGGGAGCTCCTGTTTGGTTTGTTGGAGCGGGTGCGGCGATGGCTGTGCTCGCCGCGATCACATGGGCGATTCCGAGTATTCGGCATATCGAAAGCGCAGTCGTGAGTGCCTGAATGGCTGGGATGATGCCCGTGCGCCGCGGTTGCGCATCGGGGGCGGGGCAGTACACATGAGAGAACGTGTACCAGGGTCTGTGCAAACGGCGAGAGGGGCAACGCGGCTTGCAGGCGGAGCTTGCGTACCTGAAGCCACGCGTCTAGATTTACCTGCTGGCTTGCATGACAAAGCAGATGCAGGGTATAATCTTGTACAATAAATTGTACATAATAGATTAGAATGGAGGATGGGATGGAAGCGGTCGCCTATTCGACGTTCAGAAGCAATCTACGGAGCTATATGGATAAGACGCGCGAGGATGCCGAGCCCATCTTGGTCACGGCGAAAGATCCGAGCGCCAACGTTGTGGTGTTGAATGTTCGCGACTATGAGAACCTCATCGAGAACGCGCGCATCATGAACAACCCGTATCTCATGGACAAGCTGCGTCGCGGCCGCGAGCAGGTGCGTGCAGGGGAGGTTTCCGAACACAAACTTGCGGAGACGGCCGATGCGTAAGGTGTGGACGGACGAAGCCTGGGACGATTATCTTTGGTGGCAGCAGCACGATCGGAAGATGCTGAAGCGAATCAACCAGCTCATTCGGGATGTTGAACGTGACCCGTTCAACGGTATCGGAAAACCCGAACCACTGCGCGGCGAGCTTTCGGGCATGTGGTCGCGCCGCATCAACCAGGAGGATCGACTCGTATACGAAGTGATCAGCGAGCAGCTCATAATTTATTCTGCTAAAGATCACTATTCGTGAGGCGAATCCCGCCTTCCTCCAACTGCAGCGATTGAGTTTCGCTTTGAGCTCGTCGAGCGCCATGCTCGCGGGATACGAGGACGGGTGTTTGAGGTTGCAGCTGATTGCTGCGGACGGCTTGCTCGCGGTCGTCCGGCGACGACGTCCGCGCGGATGCGTTGAGCGAGCTCAAGATGCTGCTGGGGATAGATGATGCTATCAGCTGATGAGGGAAAGGGTGTCCATGCCTGTGGGGCGTACCCTCTACATCGACGCCGACGCGTGCCCGGTCACGCGCGAGGCTCTTCGCTGCGCGCGGCGTGCGCGCGTGCCCGTCGTGATCGTGGGCAACACCACGCAGAACCTAGAGCGGCACATCCGGCGCGACGACCCGCGCGACGCGGATCACGCCCGCGGCCGCGATGCCACGCACGGTGGATTCTGGGTGGACGTTCTCGACGTGTCCATCGGTGCGGACAGCGCGGACTTCGCCATCGTGGAGCGCCTGCAGCCGAACGACGTGGTGGTTACGCAGGATATCGGCCTTGCGAGCATGGTGCTCGGGCGCGGTGCGGCAGCCATCGGCGTGCGCGGGCGCGTCTACACGAAGGCCACGATCGACATGGATCTCTTCATCCGTCACGAAGAAAAGAAAGTGCGTCGCGCCGGCGGCCGTACGCGTGGGCCTGCGGCGTTCACGGATGACGACCGCGAGCGGTTCACCCGCAACCTTGATGGGCTTCTGCGGCGGGACTTCGAGCAAAAATGATAATTTCAGTACCTGGTACTGAAATTATCACTGCGGCGGGGAGGGGAGGCGTCCGCCGACGTTCGGGGCGCCTAATCTTCGTCGCTGTGCGAGAGCTGCACCAATGCGAGACATGCGAGCCCAATGCCCAGCAGGCAAAACGCGTTGCGTGGCTCGACTTCGTCCATGATGGTGAGTGCCGTCACACCCACGCCCATTGCAAGTGCGACCGCTTTGAGCACAAGCTCTGCAAGTGCGGGAACCTTGAAGTGCTTGGATTGTTCCTGTGCCGCGGTCTTCACCTCAAGAAGCTCATCGACGGAAACACCGAGCACTAAGGCGAGTTTCGGCAGCGACGCGACGTCGGGAAACGAAAGGTCGCGTTCCCACTTGCTTACCGCTTTATCCGTAACACCCATCTCGCGAGCGAGGTCGAGCTGCGTCATGCCCTTTTCCTTGCGCAACGCGGCGATGGTGGAGCCAAATGATTGCTTCGTCATGAGAAGTCCTTTCATGCGGGATTGATGACATGCCCATCGTTTCATGGTGGTGGCGCGTCCTCAACCGACCGTCAGTTTAGTTTACTCGACCGCTAGTCGAGTCGAAGTTGAGCGCGTATGAACTGGGACGATGCCAAGCTGAGAGTGAGCGCGGGGGCGTGCGCTTTGTTGCGCGCGAAAAATGGCGTGCGCCCTATCCCGCCTTGCCTTTTCGGCCGCTTGGGCGGTAGAGTTTATGGGCGTTCGAATGGAGGGGTGCTGCGTGGACTTTGGGTTCGTGGCGATGCAGATGTTGGTGGTTTCACTGCCCATTGTGCTGGGCTGGGCGATCAACAAGCTGGGATTTCTTAACCCCGAGCTCGATTCTGGGCTATCTCAGCTGGTCATGAACATAGCGTTGCCCTGCACCATCCTGGCGGCGCTGCATGATGCCGAGGCGCTCCCTTCGATCGAGACGATGTTGCTTATCGTTGCTGCAACGTTCCTCGTGTACGTGGTGGCGGTTCCTATGGCCTTTGCAATTACCGCATTGTTGCGTGTTCCCGTGGAAACACGTGCGGCGTATCGGTTTGCCGTCGCGTTTGGCAACTGCGGGTTCATCGGCTTGCCGGTGATTTCCGCGATATTCGGTTCGGATGCACTGCTCTATGCGGCCATTTCGCTCATACCAGCGAACGTGGCGCTCTTCGGCGTGGGCGCACTGCTGTTTTCTGTCGGCGAAGGCGATGCGGCAGATGGCGGGATTGGCAAGAAGCTTCGCCGAACGTTTGCTTCGCTCAAGACGCCGACGCTCATTATGAGCGTGATCGTGCTTGTCCTTGCGCTGTTGGGCATCGAGAATTTGGGAATCGTGGGCGACGCGGCGAGCATCGTGGGACAGATGACGACCCCACTCGCGCTGCTTGTGACCGGGTCGTCGATGGCGACGTACCAGGTGCGCTCGATGCTCACGAATTATCGCGCGTATATCGTCGCGGCAGCGCGCTTGGTGTTGGTGCCGCTCGCGAGCCTGGTGGTGGTACGCCTGCTTCCGCTTGATCTCCTTGCGATCGGCGTGGTGATCGTGGACTCATCCATGCCCGTGGCGACGGTAGGCACGCTCCTTTGTTTGCAACACCACATAGATGTGAAACCGATGCTGCAGATAACGTTCATCTCGATTGCGGGATCGATTCTGAGCATCCCGCTCGTGACGGTTCTCGTAGGTGCGTAAACCAAGAAGAAAAGTTTCGAACTTATATAGAACAAATGTTCGATTCTATGTTATAGTTGTCTCAAGGTACGAGGACGAGCAAGAGCCGGCACGGAGGTCCCCAATGATACGTGTTGGCGGGTATGCCAGATATCGCCCATGGCAAAGAGGCTTGCTGCACTGGCTCGACTTCGGGCGGAGTTGCGTTTCCGTTCCCCGGCGCCCGTCAATGCTGGGACAACAAGTTGGTATGGCATGAAACCGACGATAGGACGGGTGATTTACTATGGCAAAGACTGCGCACGATCATCTCAATCAAGTAAGCGAGCATGCGGACGAGCAACGTATCGTGTTATTTAAGTCGGCGGACGGAGAGGTCTCGCTGTCCGTCAATGTAGATGTGGCCGAGCAGGAAGTTTGGCTCAGCCGAGAGCAGCTTGGCATCTTATTTGATCGTGATGTTAAAACTATTGGTAAACATGTGAACAATGCACTGCGGGAGGAACTGACTGACCAGCGTGAACGAGTTGTCGCAAAATTTGCGACAACTGCCGCAGACGGGAAAAGCTATCAAGTCGAGCATTACTCTCTCGACGTCATCATCTCCGTGGGCTATCGCGTGAAGTCACAGCGTGGTGTGGAGTTCCGCCGGTGGGCAACGAATGTGCTCAAACGCTTCATCATGCAGGGACATGTCGAAAATGACGAACGGTTGCAGCAGCTCGGCGCTATCGTTCAGATCATCGAACGGCTTCCTGGGGAATTGGCCTCGCGTGAGATTCTCGATATCGTAGAAAGCTATACGAGTGCTTACGAGCTGCTCGATGCATATGATCGCGAGGCGGTGCCGCGCCCGAAGGGCGAACGTTCAACGTATATCCTCGACTACGACGAATGCATGGCGCTTATCGGCCAGATGCGTCCGCGCTTCGCGAGCGATTTTTTCGGGCGCGAGAAGGACGATTCCTTCCGCAGCAGCATCGCCGCCATCTACCAGTCGTTTGGCGGCGAGGAACTCTATCCCTCGCTCGAGGAAAAGGCTGCGAACCTGCTGTACTTCATCATTAAGAACCATTCGTTCGTCGACGGCAACAAGCGCATCGCCTGCAGCCTGTTTCTCTACTTCCTCGATCGGAATGGCGCGCTGTTCCGCGGTATCGAGAAGCGGGTGTCCGACAACATGCTCGTGGCCATGGCGCTTATGATTGCCGAGTCGCGTCCGGAGGAGAAGGAGACGATGGTCTCGCTCGTTATGAACTTCTTGATGTAACGCAGGGATGTTGCATCTCATAGCTGCAATGAGGTGAGCGGGCGCCCGGGTCTACGCTTCGTAGGTGGCGCGGGCGCCTGCGGCCATGCATACTGATGCGCGGCACGTGTCTTTACTGTTCAAGAAGATCATGGATGAAGGGAGTCGCTATGCCGGGATACCTAACCGCTGAAACCATTAAGGGTCTGCGCGAAGTGCGCGGCCTTACCCAGCGCGCACTAGCAGATGCCGTGGGCGTGACCGATAAGGCGGTGTCGAAATGGGAGTCTGGACGTGGTTTGCCCGACATTTCGCTCGTTGAGTCGCTTTCGGCGGCACTCGGCGTGTCGGTGGCGGAGCTTCTTACGGGGGATGTTCGCCAGAATGCGAACCGCGCGGGCAATCTCATGCGGGCGCGGTTTTATGTGTGTCCGGTATGTGGGAACGTTATCTATGCGCTTGGCGAAGGATCGTTTTCGTGCTGCGGGGTGCATCTTGCCCCGTGCGAGGCGGAAGAGCCTGACGAGGCGCATGCGCTGCAGGCCGAGCGCATCGAGGACGAATGGTATGTCACGCTCGACCACCCCATGACCAAGGAGCATTTCATCAGCTTCATTGCGTACGTCACGATGGACGGCATCACGTTCAAGAAGCTCTACCCCGAGCAGGAGGCCGCGGCGCGGTTCCGCATGGGGGCGTCGGGTGCGCTCTATGCCTATTGCAACCGGCATGGGCTCTTCAAGGTGCGCACGCCGCGGCGGGAGCGGGGCGCGAGTCGCGCATAGGAGAGGCGTGCGCCGGGCAGATGATGTCTGTCCGCCCGGCGCACAATCAGCATGCGGCAAAGCAGCGCCCCGTCTGGCTCTACGCTATCCCAGCAGCATGTCGGCGACCATGGCGCCTCCGTAGCCCAGAAACGCGCCGATAGCCATGGCGATCAGCATTTTTCCGACGGCGCGTACGATCTTCAGCCAGCGGGGGATGAGGCTCTCGCGCCGGCGCTTCTCGGCGTCGCGCGTCACCTTCTCGCCGTTCCAGAACGAGAGGATCTCGTGGTAGGTGACGAGGTCGTGGTCGCGCTTGATGCGCTCGACCCAGCAGGCGGCGAACATGGCGACGCCCCAGAGCACGAGGGCGAGCACGAAGGTGGGCACGGTCTGCTCGAGCGGCCAGCCCCAGGCGAACGTCTGCAGGCATATCCAGGCCATGGCGAGGAGCATGAGCAGCAGGAATCCCACCATCACGTAGCCCAGGCGCTTCATCGTGCGGACATCGGAGTCGATCGTTTCGGTCATGGTTTCAACATCTCCTTTGATGAGGGCGTCCACGGTCACGCCGAAGACCTCGGAGAGGAGGATGAGGCTCTGGACATCGGGATAGGTCTTGTCGTTCTCCCACGAGCTGATCGTCTGGCGGCTCACGTACACGCGCGCCGCGAGGTCGTCCTGCGACATTCCTGCGTTCGCTCGCTGTTCGCGTATGCGTTTCCCGACTTCCATGCCGTGCCTCCCTTGCGCTGCTTCGGTGCGACCCTTGCGATTTCGACCATGCCACATGCTGCCGCATCGTACCATCAAATGGAGCCGACAAGGCGCGGATAGCGTTCATAAGCGCGTGTCGGGAGTTCTTGACACGGCTTTGAGCTGGTATTTTGCGTAGCGCGGAAGCTGCAGATGCTGCTTTACTCGTTTTCGGCGATATCTTTTACGAAGAAGCAATCCATCGTGCTGTGCTGGACGAAGGAGGGTCGCTCGATGAGCTCGAAGCCAAGGCGACGGTAAAGGCGCAGTGCCGCTTCAAGGTTTGAATGCGTTTCGAGGTAAAGACGACGAAACCCACGCTCGCGAGCGGCCGCTTCGACAGCATCCATGAGCGCGGTCCCTATGCCTTGGTGCCGCGCCGCATCATCTACATAGAGCTTTTGGACTTCCGCGCACCGTTCGAAGGGAGGGAAAGCTGAAAATCCCGCGCCGCCCAGCACGGTGTCCCGACGATCGACGGCGACGAAGTATGCCCGGCTCCGTTCATCGGCAGCATAGTACGTGCTGAGGTGATCGAGCTCGGGATCGAAATAGGCTGTGCCGGGGATATCGAGCCCATGGGCACGGAGTGCGGCGCGCGCGATGCGAGCCATGGCGGCATCGTCGCGGGGCGCGATGGGCCGGATGCGAAAGCCCGGGGCTTCAGACTCGTCTAACACAGGTTCGCCCTACGACTTCTTCTCCATGACGTTTCCGCACTTGGGGCACTTCACGCGGATGCGTCCTTTGCCGCGCGGCACGGAGAGCATCTGGCCGCAGTTCTTGCATTTGAAGTACATCGTGGTCTTGCGGTTGGCCCACATCTTCTGGGCGGTTCGTTTGGTGCGTTCGAAATTCGCGCCCCTCGACGAGCTGGGGTTGGGACGGTAGCCGCCATGTCCGCCCTTGAAGCGCTCACCGATCACGGGAACGCGTGCCATGAGCATGCAGAACTGCTCGTTTTCGCGGCGGCGCGCCGGGAAGTTCTTGGAGAACGCGCGCAGCAGGGCGACGACGATCACGATGAGCGCCACGATCGAGACGAACCGTGCGCTGAAAAGCGTGCCCAGGAGCGCGAGCACCAGGCCGACGGCACCGAGCGCCGTTGAGAAATCGTCGACGCCGTAACGTCCTTTCATGAAGTCCTGCATGCGGGTGTCCTTCCGAATACGTGAAGCGCCCGCGCGCCTCGTATGAGATGCGCGGGCGTCGGTTTTTACTGCCTTAGTTGTACCCAGATGCGGCGCGGTTATCCGAACGCAGCGCGACAAAACCTCCGTCCAGCCAATAACCCCCGTCCCCAATGGCAGGCTTCCAGCCAATAACCCCCGTCCCCAATGGCAGGGGTGTCCCTAATGGCGGGTTAGCGGGCGAGCTTGTCGATAACCTGCGCGATCTCTTGGAGCTTCTCGTCCTTTTCCGCCGTGCTGCCGCTATCCGCCGCCGTGCGCACGCAATGCTCGACGTGTGCTTTGAGCACGTCGGCGTTCACGCGGGCAAGAAGCGATTCGGTCGCCATGAGCTGTGTGGAGATGTCGATGCAGTACCGGTCTTCCTCCACCATGCGCATGATGCCATCGATCTGCCCGCGCGCGGTTTTGAGCAGGCGAAGCACCTGGTCGCGATTCGCCTGCATACTAGGCTACCTCGACAGAGACCGCCTTGAAGCCGGCTGCTTCGACGGCAGCGATGAGCGCCTCCGCGGCTACCTCGCCAGAGCACTCGACCTGAACGGTATTGGTCTCGTGGTTCGCATCGGCGTCCGTCACGCCGGCGACCTTCATGACCTCCGTCTCGACGGCGGCATCGCAGTGTCCGCAGTGGAGGCCCTCGGTCTTGATGGTGTAGTTCATGGCACATTCCTTTCTTTGGTGCGAATGTTAAAAAACCCCTGGGGTAATGTTACCTTTTGGGACGGAAGCCACGGAGGCGCAGAGCGTTCGTAACGACGCAGAGGCTCGAGAGGCTCATGGCGGCGGCGCCGAACATCGGGGAGAGCTGCCAACCTAAAAGGGGATAGAACACGCCGGCAGCGAGCGGGATGCCGCAGGCGTTATAGAAGAGCGCCCAGAAGAGGTCTTCCTTGATGTTGCGGATGACGGCGCGGGAAAGCTCGATGGCGCGCGCGACGTCCAGAAGATCGCTCTTCATGAGCACCACGTCCGCACCCTCCTTGGCGATATCCGCACCCGCTCCGATGGCGAGGCCAACATCGGCGCGCGCGAGGGCAGGGGAGTCGTTGATGCCATCGCCCACCATCGCGACGCGCTTGCCCGAGTCCTGCAACTCGCGCACGTGGCGCTCTTTGTCCGCCGGTAGGACATCGGCGATGACGTCGTGAGGGTCCAGCCCGACTCTGCCTGCGATCGCTTCAGCGGTGAGGCGGTTGTCCCCGGTGAGCATGATGGCGTCCACGCCAAGCTCGTGCAGTGCGCGGATGGCGTCGGCGCTGGTGGGTTTCACCTCGTCTGCGACCGCGATAGTGCCGGCAAGAGCTCCATTGCGGGCGAAGAGAAGCGGCGTCTTGCCTTCGCGCGCGAAGCGCTCGAGCTCGCCTGCGGGCACCTCGATATTGAGCTCCGTCATGAGCTGCGCGTTGCCGGCGGCGATGGTGCTCTCGCCCTCGCGCGCCGTGACGCCGCGCCCGGGAATGGCCCGGAAATCCTCCACCGTGCGCGCAGCGATGCCAAGCTCACTCGCCCGCGTCATGATGGCTTCGGCAAGCGGGTGCTCGCTGCGCTTCTCAAGCGCGGCGGCGAGCTTCATGAGCGCCTTCTCGCTCATGGCCGGTGTGCCATCGGGGCGCATGGCGGGAATGACGTCGGTCACAGCGGGTGTGCCCTTCGTGACGGTGCCGGTCTTGTCGAGTACCACCGTATCGATGCCGCGCAGCGTCTCAAGGGCTTCGGCGCTCTTGAAGAGAATTCCCATCTCGGCGCCCTTGCCGGTGCCCACCATGATGGCGACGGGCGTGGCAAGGCCGAGCGCACAGGGACAGCTGATCACCACGACGGCAACGGCGGAGGTGAGCGCTTCGCTAACCGAGCCGCCCGCGATGAGCCATATCACGAACGTGACGGCGGCGATGCCGAGCACCACGGGCACGAATACGCCGGCGACCTTGTCTGCAAGCCGTGCGATCGGCGCCTTCGTGGCGTTCGCGTCCTCCACGAGTTTGATGATCTTGGCGAGCGCTGTGTCCGCGCCCACGCGGGTGGCGCGGAACGTGAACGAGCCGGTGCGGTTGATGGTCGCGGCGTTCACCGTATCGCCTGCCGTCTTTTCCACGGGGATGGACTCGCCCGTGAGCGCACTTTCGTCTACGGCGGAAGACCCGTCGAGCACCACGCCGTCCACGGGGATGGATTCGCCCGGGCGCACGAGCACGGTGTCGCCGAGTTGGATGGCCTCAACGGCGACGGTCTCTTCCGCGCCGTCGGCGAGCACGCGCGTTGCGGTCTTCGGCGCGAGGTCGATAAGCTTTTCAATGGCGCCACCCGTCTTGGATTTGCTGCGCGTTTCCAGATACTTGCCCACGGTGACGAGCGTGAGGATGGTGCCTGCGCTTTCGAGAAAGAGGTTGTTCATGGCCACATGGTGTGCTGCCGCCGTGTCGCCTGCGGCGAGGTCGGCGGACATGAGGAACATCGCGTACACGGACCACGCAACGCTCGCCGTGGCACCGATCGCGATGAGGGCGTCCATGGTAGGGGCGCCGTGCACCATGGATTTGAAGCCGTTGATGAAGTACGCGCGGTTCACGTACAGGATGGGTAGGGTGAGCACGAGCTCGGTGAGCGCGAGCGTCATCGAGAAGTTGGAGTTGGTGAAGACTCCGGGCAGCGGCCAGCCGAGCATGTGACCCATGCCAATGTAGAAGAGCGGAATCCAGAAGATAAACGAGGCAACAAGGCGTGTCTTCATGGCGCGCGCCGTGGCTTCGAGCTTCTTGGTGGGCGATTCAAGGCGTGCCGAGCGGAAGCCCGCTGCCCTCGTATCGGCCGCCGCGCCCTGGCCAGAGCCCGTGCCGGTTGCAGCAACGGGCGCCGCGGAGTACCCCGCGCGGTCGACGGCATCGCAGATGTCCTGGTTAGAGAGGGTTGCGTCGTCGAAGTCGACGGTCATGGAGCCCGAGAGCAGGTTCACCGCGACGTTTTCCACGCCTGCGAGCTTGCAGACCGCCTTCTCCACATGCGCTTGGCACGCCGCGCAGGTCATGCCTCCCACGTCGAATGTTTCATGGGCCATAGCGGCTTCCTTTCAATGACTCATGCGGGGCAGGTTTGCATGAGTCGTGCGACGGAATCGGTTCGCTTCTTATCGAGCATTCTATACCCCCAGGGGGTGGGGGTATACACAAGACGCGCTATACGTTGAAAAGAATTTGTTGCCGATGCTGGCCGGTTCCTTACCGTTTGGCCCGCAATCCTTCGTATAATCAGGTCATGAACCGTGTTCGCACGGTGTTTCGAGCGTTAGGAGGAGTCCATGTCCTACACCATCTACAACTTCCTGAACAACGATGACGTCAAGGTTCTGCACCAAGCCGGTCAGTACCAGGTCATCCAGTGGGATCGCGATCTCTCGGTGGCTCCGTGGAGCGCGCAGCAGGCATGGTTCGCCTCGCAGATGGATGTGCGCCGCCGCCAGCTCGTCGCGACGCTCGACGGGCGCACGGGCGTCACGCTCCAGGCGGGCGCAATGCAGTGGACGGTCGGCCAGGTCCAGGCGACGACCGGCGTGAAGGGCGTGGGTGACCTTCTGGGCAAGGCGGTGCGCGGCGCCGTGAGCCAGGATTCCATCATAAAGCCCGAGTATACGGGTGTGGGCATGCTCGTGTGCGAGCCCACCTGGCGCCATCTGCTCATCATCGACCTCGCCCAATGGGGCGGCTCGGTGGTGCTCAACGACGGCCTCTTCCTTGCTTGCGACAGCACGCTCAAGCACGATCTGCAGCGCCGGTCGAACATGTCCGCCGCGCTCGCCGGCAACGAGGGCCTCTTCAACCTGCGCCTCGACGGACAGGGCTTCGCGGTGCTCGAGTCGCCGTGCCCCCAGACGGAAGTCGTCTACATCGATCTCCAGAACGATGAGGTGAAGATCGATGGCAACTACGCGCTCGCGTGGACGAGCGGCCTTCAGTTCACGGTCGAGCGCTCGGGCAAGTCGCTCGTGGGTTCCGCCATGGGCGGCGAGGGTTTGGTGAACGTCTACCGCGGCACCGGTCGCATCATGATGGCACCGATGCAAGCGGCGACGGGTTGGAACACGAACGCCGCAAACCCCACAAGCTAAACGGACCGCGTCAAAAGGGGCTGGTCGAGGACGTGTTTCATGCAGCCCGTTCCTCTTCCGTATGCTTGCATGGTTCAAGGTGGGTTGGACTGAACACGTCTTCGGCCAACCTATCTGGGTATCATGCAGGCAGCATCTGTTTATTCGAAAGGGGCGCTCATGGCAGCTGAGGAACTCAAGCGTATGGTCGATGCGGCGGAGGGACGCGAGGTGGCCGACGTCCTGTTCAAAAACGCGCAGATCGTCGACGTATACGGCCTGCGCGTCATGCCTGGTCGCGTTGCGGTGAAAGACGGCGTGATCGTGGGTGTACTCTTCGATCCACGCGATGCCGGCGTACCCGATCCAGCTGCCGCCCAGGTCGTCGACTGCGGCGGTCGCTACCTCTCGCCCGGCTTCATCGATGGCCACCTGCATATCGAGTCCTCGAACGTGCGCCCGTCTGAGTATGCGCGCATGGCGCTCGCCCGTGGCACCACCACCGCCATTGCGGATTCGCACGAGATCGCGAACGTCGCCGGCCTCGACGGCCTCTCGTTCATGATGGAAGACGCCCGCCGCGCCCCGCTCGATATCAAGTTCATGATGCCCTCATGCGTGCCGGCGCTCCCGGACGAGCAGGCGGGCGCGAGCATCTCGGCTGCGGACATGCGGGCGTTCATGGCAGAGCATCCGGGCGAGATCTTCGGACTCGGTGAGATGATGAACTACCCGGGCGTCGAGGCGGCGGATGGCGAAACCCTCGCCCGCATCGATGCGGCGCAGGGGACGGTCTCGGGGCTCGTGGACGGACATGCCCCGCTCGTCACCGATAACGACCTCAATGCCTACGTCGCGACCGGCGTGATCGCGGACCACGAGTGCACGAACCCGGACGAGGCGCTCGACAAGCTCTCGCGCGGCATGTTCATCATGCTGCGTGAAGGTACGTGCAGCCATGATCTTGCCACGCTTGCCTCTGTCGTAACGGACGACCCGCGCAGGGCACGCCGCTGCTGCTTCGCGACGGACGACCGGGCGCCGTCGGACGCGCTCGCGATCGGCATGATCGATAACGCCTGCCGCGTGGCGCAGGAATCTGGCATCGACGCGCTCACGGCCATCGCCATGGGCACGCTTTCCACGGCGGAATGCTTCGGCTTCGATCATGGACATATGCCTGCGCGCGAGCGCCGCGGGGCCATCGCTCCGGGCAAACGGGCGGATATGCTCGTCCTCGACGACCTTGCCTTCGAGAACCCCCCGCATGAGGTGTATGCAGCGGGCGCGCTCGTTGCGAAGGATGGCGTGTTCGTGGGCGAGGTGGCACCGGCGACGGAGCGCGTGAACGAGCTCGAGGCGCTGCTGCGCGGTTCGGTGCGCCTGCCCAAGCTCTCGCCCGAGGTATTCGACTATCCCTTTACACCGGGCAACGCCGCGATCGATGTCATTCCCGGCTTTGCGATAACGGGTACCGCGCATCCGGATTCTGACGAAGGACTGCGCCGCATCATGCTCATTGAGCGCTATGGCCGTGGCGTTGCCGCACAAGAGGAGGGTGCCGATGGCGACGGCCCTCATGGAATGGGCCTGGTGGGGAAGCATATTGGTCGCGGTTGGTTGCGCGGGTTCACCATCGTCGGCGGAGCCATTGCGTCGACGATCGGACACGATTCTCATAACGTATGCGTGGTAGGCGATAACCCACGCGATATGTACGAGGCGGTGGCGAACGTCGGACAGGGCGGCTTCGTGCTTGTGCGCGATGGTGCCGTGGTGGCGCGCCTCGATTTGCCGCTCGGCGGCCTCATGAGCGACAAGGCCGCAGCGGATGTGGCGCGCGAGCACGATGCGTTCATAGCGGCTGGTCGTGCGGCTGGCATCGAGCCCCCGCTCGATCCGCTCATGGGCATGATCTTCCTCCCGCTGCCGGTAATTCCCGAGCTGCGTATCCGTCCCGAAGGCGTTTTCGATGTGACGACGTTCACGTACGTTTCGTAATTCGACACGGGTTGAGGTGCTGGTTGGGGGCTGCCATTGGGGACGGGGGTTATTGGCTGGGCGAGCCATCCTGGCACCAGCTTTCCCCGCTGCCCAGCCAATAACCCCCGTCCCCAATGGCAGACCCGGCACCAACCAGCATCCTATTTGGCGAAAGGACATCATGGAAAAGAAGATCAAGCTCGTTGCGTCCGATATGGACGGCACGCTTCTTGACGAGAACGGCGAGGTGCCGCCCGAGACCTTCGACCTCATCTTGGCGCTCCGCGAGAAAGGCATTCACTTCGCGGCGTCATCGGGGCGTCGCTACGACCGCCTGTGCATGTTCTTCGAGCCGGTGAAGGACAAGATGGACTTCGTCGCCGCCAACGGCGCGCAGGTCTATGCGGCGGGCGAGCTCATCGACCGCGAGGTCTACTCGCACCAGAGCATCAAGCGCTTGGCGAAGACCGTCGGCAAATTCGAGCACCTGCACCTGGCGCTCTTCGACCGCACGAAGTCGTTTCTCCTCGACGACGAGCGCGCGTTCGTCCGCGAATGCGATAAGGATTTGCCGAATATCGAGCGTATCTGGTATCTGCCCACGCCGGACGTGAACATCATCAAGGCGTCGATTTACTGCGACGACGGCCACGTGATGGACTACGCGTACGCGCTCTCGCGCGAGCTGGGCGACGACTTCGTGTTCGCACCCTCCGGCAGCGCATGGGTCGACCCCATTCAGCGCGGCGTGTCGAAGGCGACGGGCATCCAGCAGGTCATGGATCGCTATGGCATCCGGCGCGAAGAGGTCATGGCTTTCGGCGATTCGATGAATGATTACGAGATCATCCGTTTCGCGGGTACAGGCTGCGCCATGGCGAACGCGCGCCCGGCGTTGCGTGCCGTGGCAGACCGCGTGGTGGGCTGCAACAAGGATCATGCTGTCCAGGCGGAGCTGCGCAAGCTGCTCGAGAGCGCGTGACGTTTAAGGGTTTCTTTCCAACGTGGGGCTTCCCTTCGCAGAGAGCTCCCTGCCGCGGTGCATCCTACTGCGTGATGCGATAGACGCGCGCTCCCAGACGCTCGGCATCCTCGCGGTCGTGCGTGGCGACAAGGACGATGCATTGACGCTCGCGCTCCCGAATGATTCTGGCGCACGTATCGCGCGCAGTACCGTCGAGGCCGGTGAACGGTTCGTCGAGGAGCAGGATGTCGTGGGGGGCGAGCAGCGCTCGGGCGAGTGCGATGCGGCGGCGCTCCCCGCCAGAGCATGTGCCTGCGGGGGAGTGCAAGCGTTCGCCCAAACCGAGCTGCTCAAGGAGAGCAGGCGCTTCGTTCCAAGCCGTGCTTTCGGGCGCGAGCGGCAACCGCGTGTTCGCAAGCGCGCTCGCCTGGTCGGCAAGGCGGTCGTCTTGAAACGCCATCGAGATGCGGGGGAGCCATTTCGGCTCATCTCCCATGAATGTGCGGCCTGTATCGGTCGTCTCGAGTCCTGCGACGATGCGCAGCAGCGTCGTCTTGCCCGATCCGGAAGGTGCCATGAGGCACACGGGTGCGCCGGTGTTGATGCTGAACGAGACTCCGGCGAGCACCCGTTTGCCCTCAAACGACTTCGAGATGTCTTCAAGATGGAGTTCAGCGGAATCGTTCTCGGGGGAGGTGCCCGTGGCGGAAGCGCTGGCTTGAGACTCGCAGGATTCGAATAGTTTCGCATGACCGGCGGCACCGCAGACGATGGGCTCGAGGGCGGCGAGGGCGATCTGCATGAGCCATGTGGTGACGGTGCTCGCGCCCACCGTGGCAAGCGTCACCGCGAAGAGCCCGGCGGTATCGAAATAGATCTTCGCATCGTAGAGCGCTTCGCCAAGCGACCCGGCAGGGATGCCGATGACCTCGGCCGCGACGCCTGCCTTCCAGCCCATGCCGAGCGCGGTGACGAGTGCGGCGCGCAGGTACGGGAAAAGCTGCGGCATAACGAAGAACCGCAGGCGGCGGAAGCTCTGCAGGTGGAAGAGGCTTGCAACCTCATCGAGCGAACGGCTCGTCGCGCGCAGGCCCTGCACGGTGTTCTCGTAAACAAGGGGGAGCACCACCAGGAGCACGACGAGTACCGCGAGGTTCGATGCGCGCAGCCAGATGAGCGCGAGCACGGTGATCGAGGCGACGGGAACGCTCTTCGCGAGCGCCATCACCGGGGCGAGCAGCTCTTCGATAGCACGCCAGCGTACAGAGGCCAACGCCCCGAGCGCTCCGAAGACTGCGCCCAGGGCAAACCCGCCGACGATGCGTGCGAGTGAGAACGCTATGCGCGCCCAGAACGCGGGGTCGGGGAGAAGCTCGACCAGGCGAAGCGCGGTCGCGATGGGGCTGGGAAGCAAGATGGGGCTGGCAAGCGCCATGGCAGCGACGTGCCAGAGCGCAAGCCAGACCGCGATTGACCAGGGAGCGATATGCGAGGAAGCGTGATGCACGACGCTCCCTTATGCCTCGTAGTAGAAGTCATCCTCGGGCATGGAGCCTCCGACAGACTGTGTATCGGCTTCGAACAGGGTCTCCAGATACCCCTCAAGACCTTCGCGCATCTCGCTGCCCGTGAGGCACACGATATTGCAGTAGGGGATGGCCTTTTCGGCGATCTGGGCCTTGATGATGCCAGCGGCTTCAATGAGCTGCGCCGCGGTGGCGGGTTCGCTATTCACGAAGTCCACGGAGGTGGCGTAGGCGTCCAGGAACTCCGCTACCGTGGCGGGGTAGTTTTCGACGAACTCGCGGCGTGCGACGGCTACGCCGGTGATGAGCTGTGAGTCGTTGCCCGTTGCCTGAGCGGTCTCGTTCCATACCTCGGTGAGGTCGAGCGCGATGCGCGCTCCTTCGACCTGTGCGAGCGCGCTCGTGGCGAAGGGTTGCGGCAGCATGCACACGATGCTCGGATCCGCCTGGAGCGCGGCGAGGCATTCGGCGTGTTCGCTCGCCCATTGGATCGTGACGTCCGTTGCGGGGTCGACGCCGTTCTCGCGTAGCAGGTACTCGAGGGCGTATTGCGGGGTCGAGCCGCGTCCGGCGGAGTAGATGGTACGGCCGGCGAGATCGGAGATGCTCTGGATGGTGTCGCCTGCCTCCACGATGTCGA
The DNA here is from genome assembly GCA_900538305.1 of uncultured Collinsella sp. Taxonomy (GTDB): domain Bacteria; phylum Actinomycetota; class Coriobacteriia; order Coriobacteriales; family Coriobacteriaceae; genus Enorma. The sequence goes on along the minus strand of UPXY01000008.1, from coordinate 16,684 downwards.
GCACGCCGAGCGTGTTCACGCAGAGCACCTGGACTTCGCCTTCGGTCTTCTGATAGAGCGTCGCCGCAAGGTTCGCGGGCACGCAGAGGACGTCGAGGTCGCCTTGGATGAGCTGCGGAGCCAGCTCGTCGGCGGAGCCTGCGAGCGTGAATTCGTAGCTGTTGGCAAGCGCCCCAATCCCGGCGGGATTCTTGCCCACGGGCGAGTCTTCCGCAAGCTCGATGCCGTTCGCTGCTGCGAGGTCTTCAAGCGTGCCGTCGGCATCCATGAGACCGACGAGGCCCATGCCGGTGGGGCCTTGGAGCGCACCCACGCGCATGGTGGTCACGACGTCGTTCGCCGCCGGTTCGCTGCCTGTGTTCGTGCCCGCATTTCCGCAGGCAGCGAGTCCAAGACTCGAGAGTGCTGCGGCGCTTGCGGCGATGAGCGAGCGGCGGCTGATGAGTGTTTCGGTAAGGGGAGTACGCATGGTGCGCTTCCTTTCGATAAAAGTAATGTTCCGCTAACAGTGTAGCTGTTTGGACGCCCCACATCGGTGTTCATTCGAGATCCATGGGCGCATGGCAGGTAAAATAACCCCAGCGACTTTTTTACATCGCGCGGAGGATGGATGCGCGGTAATCGATGGATTCCCGCGCGATGTAAAAAAGTCGCTGGGGTTATTTTACCTGGAAGCCCGGAAGAGCGGCAGGCTCTCCCGGGCTTCGGCGTACGTTCCGTCTCGAAATTACTTACGCTTGCGTGCCGTCAGCCGTCATACGGATGGGCATCGACCAGTCCGCATGGTTCGAATGCAGGAGCTCCTCGGCACGCTCGGAGAGCGGCTGACCCAGGAAGTCGTCATAGCACGCCTGCACGGCGGGATTCTCGTGGCTGAAGCGCAGATCGCTCTGCTCGTCGATGATGCGCAGGGTGCAGCCGCGATCTGCCGAGAGGTTGATGCCCTCGATGATGGGCTGTCCGCCGCCGCCCACGCAGCCACCGGGGCAAGTCATGATCTCGACGAAGTCGTAGCTCACCTCGCCGCGCTCGAGTGCACGGCAGAGTGCGTCGGCATTGGTGAGGCCGCTTGCCACGGCGATCTTGAGCTGACGATCGGGCAGGTCGAAGGTTTTCTCGCGCCATCCGCGCTCGGGGCCTTCGAAGCGCACCTCGTGGAACGCGTCTGCATCGGGGTTCTCGCCGGTCACGAAGTTGTACGCGGTGCGAAGCGCCGCCTCCATGACGCCGCCCGTCACGCCGAAGATGTGGCCTGCGCCCGTCGCGATACCCAAGGGGCGGTCGAACTCTTCTTCCTCGAGTAGGTCGACGTTCACGAAACGCGAGCGCAGCTGGCGCGTGAGTTCGCGCACGGTGAGCACGGCGTCAACATCGGGGCCGCTTCCGGTGGAGTCCATGCCGGGGTAGGCAGCCTCCATTTTCTTGGCGATGCACGGCATATAGGACACGACGTAGATTTTCGCAGGGTCGATGCCCAGGATCTGCGCATAGTAGGTCTTGGCAAGGGCACCGAAGATCTGCTGCGGCGACTTCGTGGTGGAGAGCTTGCCGGCAAGTGCAGGATAGCGCGTCTTCACGAAGCGCACCCAGCCGGGGCAGCACGAGGTGAACATAGGACCGGGCACGCCCTCCGCGATGTGCTCGAGGAGCTCGCTTGCCTCCTCCATGATGGTCACGTCTGCCGCGAAATCTGTGTCGAAGACGTAGTCGAAGCCCAGACGGCGGATCGCCGCGACCATGCGACCGGTCGTCGGTGCCTTGCCGCCCAGGTCGAGCATCTCCGCCCAGCTCGAGCGCACGGCGGGAGCTACCTGCGCGATAACGACCTTCTTGGGGTCGTTGATCGCCTCGAAGACGCGGTCGGTGTCGTCGCGCTCGTGCAGCGCCCCCGTGGGACAGTTCGCGATGCACTGGCCGCAGTAGGCGCATTCATCCTCCGCGATGGCGTCCACATGGGCGCGACTGCCGGAATCCACCAGATCCCACACGCCGAGCGCCTGCACCTTCTGGCAGGTAGAGACGCAGCGCAAGCAGTTGATGCACTTCTCGGGCTCGCGCACGAGCGGGAAGCGCGCGTCGATGGGCTTCGTCTCGAAGAACGTGGTGTAGGGAACCTCGTGCACGTTCATGCGGTCGGCGAGTGCCTGGAGCTGACAGGTGCCGTTGCGGAAGCACGTGGGGCAGCGGCGGTCGTGGCGCGAGAGGATGAGCTGCAGGTTCGCGGCTCGGGCGCGGCGTACGCGCGGCGTGTCCGTGTGCACGACCATGCCGTCGGCGACCTTGTTGTTGCAGGCGGCGACGAGGTGGTCGATGCCCTCGACCTCGACGAGGCACACGCGACAGGCGCCGATCTCGTTGATCTCGCGCAGGTAGCAGAGCGTGGGAATATCCACACGATGCTCGCGAGCGACCTCGAGAATCGTGGCTTCCTCGGGGGCTTCGTAGGCAGTGCCGTCAATCGTGATGGTTACCATGACATCCGTCCCTCCTCATGCAGGATGCCGCAGCCGAAGTGGTCGCAGTTGAGGCACCTGAGCGTTTCCTGGCGGATCTCCTGCTCGGAGAGGCCGTATTCAACAAGGTCGAAGTCGTGCACGCGCTCTTCCACGGGGCGCTCGCCTAGCACGGAGCGGCCGCATGGCACGCGGTCATCCAAGCGCGGGTGCGGCAGGTCGATATCGACGGAGACGGCATGATGGAAGCCGAGGTACGTGTCGATCGAGCGCGCCGCCTTCTTGCCATCGGCGATGGCGAGGATCACCGTCGCGGGGCCGCGCATGCAGTCGCCGCCGCTGAAGATGCCGGGATGCTCCGGCACGGCGAGCGCTTCGTCCACATCGAACTGCTTCCAGCTCGTGGGAAGCCCCTGTTCAGCGAAGTACTCAGACTGGATGTCCTGGCCGATGGCGATGATGACCACCTGGCAGGGGAACTCATGCGCCGGGCGCTCGGCCTCGACGGGCGCGGGCCGGCCGCGCTTCACAGGACCGATGATCTGCGGCTGCGCCTTGAGCGCGCGCACGTGCCCCTGTTCGTCTGCCAAGATCTCGAGTGGCGCCATGAGGTCGGCGATCTCGCAGCCATCGGCGATCGTGCCTTCGATCTCTTCGGCAAGGGCGGTCATATCGGCCGTGCGGCGACGGTAGACCACGGTGACGCGCTTCGCGCCGCAGCGCACCGCGGAGCGCGCCGCGTCCATGGCGACGTTGCCGCCACCCACGACGCACACTTCGAGGCCGGTGTAATCCGGCGTGTGCCCGAGGCCGATCTCGCGGAGCATCTTCACCGCGGGCACCACGCCCTCAGCATCCTCTCCGGGCAGGCGAAGCTTCTTGTCGCCGTGTGCGCCCATGGCGATGTAGACGACATCGAAATCGCGCCGAAGTTCTTCGAGCGTCACATCGGTGCCTACGGAGACGCCGCAGCGGATCTCGACGCCGGCCGCCTCGATGGACGCGATCTCGTCATCGAGGATGGTCTTCGGCAGGCGGTAGTTGGGGATGCCGTAGCGCAGCATGCCGCCGGCCTTCTCGCGCTGCTCGAACGCGACGACCTCATGTCCCATGCGGGCGAGGAAATAGCCGCAGGTGAGGCCGGAGGGACCGGCGCCCACGATGGCGATGCGCTTGCCGGTGGCGGGACCTCGGTCGGTCGCGCGCGGCGCGCTCGCGTGGTCGACAGCGTAGCGTTTGATGCCGCGGATGTTCACGGCGTCGTCGACCATGGTGCGGCGGCAGGTCTCTTCGCAGGGATGCTCGCACACGTAGGCACAGGCGCTCGGGAAGGGGTTGTCCTTGCGGATGAGCTCGACGGCCTCTTCATAGCGGCCGGCGGCCGTGAGGGCGATGTAGCCCGGGATGTCCACGTGTGCCGGGCAGCTCACCACGCAGGGCACGCCCTGGCTCGAGCTGCGCAGGCAGCGGCCGGTCTCGGCGTGGTATTCGAAGTCGTCGCGGAATGCCTTGATGCTCATGAGCACCTGCTCGGCAGCCTGGTAGCCCACGGCACAGTCCGAGCTCACACGGATCTGCTCGGCGAGGTCTTCGAGCTGCTCGATGGTGCCCGGTTTCGCAGTGCCGCCGATGATCTGCTCGAGCATGTCGGTCATGGCACCGAGACCCACGCGGCACGGCGTGCACTTTCCGCAACTCTGCGCATGTGCCACACCCACGAGTGCGCGCGTCATATCGACCGGGCAGGTGCCGCGGGCGTTCGCGCTCAGGCGGCGGTTCGTATTGGAGCACATCTCTCCCAGTGCGCCATACGAGCTGTCGTTCTCAAACAGCATACAGGCCCCTCTCTGTATGGTTGTTCCTACACACAACTATTCAGCATACTGCCGAGCCTATGCAGCTCGAGGGGCTTTACGACGAGCGGTCGAAATATTAGGTGAGTTGTTATGCCGTGGCTACTGCTGGGCCGCGAACAGCTGCAAGAGGTATTCTCCCACGCCGGAAGCATCGTTCGTTCCCGTGACGGCGTCCGCTGCCGCTTTTGTTTCGGGTTCGGCGTTTTCCATGGCAACACCTGTGCCCGCCGCCTCGAGCATCGAGATGTCGTTGATGTTGTCGCCGAATGCCACGACATCTTCGAGCGCGATGCTGAGCTTCTCGCAGAGCCATGCCATCGCGATGCCCTTCGTTGCCCGTGCGTCCGAGATCTCGATGTCGTTGGGGACGGAGCGCACGATGCTCACGTCGACGTCGTGCGCGATGCGGGCTTTGATGGCATCGCGATCGGCGGGGTCATACCAATACATCGCGATGCGCTCGATGTGCTCGAGCGTGGAGAGGAACGCAGGGGTCTTTTCGTCGTAGGGGGTGCGCGAGCGACGAACTGAGGCGAGGACGGCGGGATCTTGGATATATTCGTCGAGCCGGTCGAACCAGCAGCGATGCGTGTAGATGCGACCGTCGGCGAAGATGTCGAACGTGACGTCGTAATCGCGCGCGACCACGTAGTACCTGAGCGCGCGCTCGGCGCCCAGATCTACGCGGTAGATAACCTCTTTGCTGCGCAAATCTGTAACCGCGGCACCGTTCGAGGTTACGGCATAGCGCGCGGCGGGATGTTCGAGTATCTCGGGGAGAATGCCGCTGAGCGCGCGTCCGCTGCAGGGGACGAACGGGACGCCCGCTGCATCAAGCGCGTCGAGCGCCTCGAGGTTCCGGGAGCTCACGCGCTTATCGTTGGTGAGGAACGTGCCGTCCAGGTCGGAGAAGACGATCATGCAAAGCCTCCGCGCCTAGAGGCGGTACATGAAGTTGAAGACGTCTTCGCGCTGGATCTGCACGTCGACGCCGATTTCCTTACCCGTTGCGGCAAGGCGCTCCTGAAGTTCAGCGAACGTCGAGGTGGAGGCCGCCATGTCAGCGATCATCGTCATGGTGAAGATGTCCTCGATGATGCTTTGCGTGATATCGCGGATATCGATGCCCTCTTCGCCGAGGACGCGTGAGACCGCAGCGACGATGCCGGGGCGGTTTTTGCCGAGGACGGTGATGACGATGCGGTTCGGGGTAGCTTCTGCCATGGGGAGCCTTTCTCGTTTGACGGTCCGCGCGTGCGGTGCAGCTTCATATACAGTGTAGCCGGAAACGTTGCCGGCCGATTCCGATTCGCATTGTTTACTGTGAAATCTGTAGGCTTTCTGCAGGCTGGCCGAGCGGTGAGGCGTGTGGTATCCTAATCCGGTTGTCTTTGCCTTGGTCGGAAACCAAGGCGCCTTATGTCCTGGTCGGTAACCAGGGCGCGATCGTAAGGAGTCCCTGCATGAAACCTGGAATCCATCCCGAGTACATGGAGTGCACGGTCCGTTGCTCCTGCGGCAACACCTTCGTGACCCGCTCCACCGTCCCCGAGATCCGCGTCGAGCTCTGCAACGAGTGCCATCCGTTCTACACGGGCCAGCAGAAGTTCGTCGACACCGGCGGACGCGTCGGTCGCTTCGAGCAGAAGTTCGGTGGCGCCGCCAAGGCCGCCCTCGAGCGCGAGGCCGCCAAGAAGGCCGCCAAGCAGGCTGCTGCCGAGGAGGCTGCCGCCAAGAAGGCCGCCGAGCGCGAGGCGAAGGCTGCCGAGAAGGCCAAGCGCGCCGCGAAGTTCGAGGCCGAGGCCGCCAAGAAGGCCGCCGAGGCTCCCGCGGCTGAAGAGGCTCCCGCTGCCGAGGAGGCCGCTCCTGCCGAGGAGACCGCTGCCGAGTAGCGAGCTCGTTTCTCGAATCGTGTATTCGGATTGAAATCCCCGCGTCGAAGTACCGGCGCGGGGATTTTTTTGTCGCGGTGTTCGCCAGGCTCCGCCTAGCCTCGCCGTTTGCCGGTGAACCGATCTACTTCGATGCGCCACACGGCGACGCGACTCAGCGCTTCGTCGGAAAACGCACACGGCGCTCCAGGCGCCATGTGTTCCATGATGCGGGCAAGGCCGTGTGCCTTTTCCGTGCGCTCAGCTACGGGAAAGACCCGTCCGGATCCCATGATGCTTCGGTACGCACATGAGTACGCGCAGGCGAAGTCGCCCGTGATGAGGCCGTCCTCACAGTCCATCTCGATCGCGACGGGCGTACCATCCTCGCTGTTCGCCATGAACGCTGCCGCTTTGCGTCCCGCTTTCGCGGAATGGAACCAGAGCGTGAGACGCGGTGCACCGCCGCCATCTGCCTGCCAGTCGTATCCGAAGCTCACGGGAACGATGAACATGCCCTCGTCGTCCATGGCACCCAAGCGTACGGTTCGGCACGCCTCCACGATCGCGCGCAGCGCCTCGGTATCGCGCACCTCGCGCTTCGATAGCCTCATGGCCTTCATCGCATTTCCTTTCATGCGGGCACATCGGCTTACAGGCACATTGTACGCCGGGCGACCACCTGCTGAAGACAGACCGCATGACCCGGTTCGATTGGCTCGCCAATAACCTCCGTCCCCAATGGCTCGCCAATAACCCCTGTCCCCGATGGCCAGCCAATAACCCCCGTCCCCAATGGCTGGCGCGCTGTCCCCAGTGGCTTGCCAAATCTCCCTCGCCGTGGTTTCTCCGTGCGCTTGTGCATCCGCTGTGCGCGCCCGAGTGGCAAACGGGTACAGTTATGCAGATTGAATAGGTCCGCTGGAAACGTTTGTCGCGGGCGCGCCCGGTCGCGTGCTCTCGACGCGTGGAAAAGGAAGCACATGGGACTCTTCTCAAAGCTGCTCTCGGTGGGCTCCGACAAGGAGCTGAAGCGCTATCAAAAGACCGTGGAGCAGATCAACGGCCTCGAGCCGACCTACGAGGCGATGAGTGACGAGGAGCTCGCGCACCAGACTGAGCTCTTCCGCGAGCGCTATGCCGCCGGCGAGTCGCTCGACAGCCTACTGCCCGAGGCGTTTGCCGTCGTGCGCGAAGCATCCAAGCGAACCACGGGGCTCCGCCACTTCGACGTACAGCTCATCGGCGGCATGACGCTCCATGAAGGGCAGATCGCCGAGATGAAGACCGGTGAAGGCAAGACGCTCGTCTCCACGCTCGCCGGCTACCTGAATGCAATCCCTGGCACCGGTGTGCACATCGTCACAGTGAACGACTACCTTGCGAAGCGCGACTCCGAGTGGATGGGGCAGATCTACCGCTTCCTGGGGATGAAGGTCGGCCTGCTGCAGAACGGCATGTCGCTCGCGCAGAAACGTCCCGCCTACGCCGCGGACATCACGTACGGCACGAACTCCGAATTCGGCTTCGACTACCTGCGTGACAACATGGTCATGAGCGCGGAGGCGCGCGTTCAGCGCGGGCATGCCTTCGCCATTGTCGACGAGGTCGACTCCATTCTCATCGACGAGGCGCGCACGCCGCTCATCATCTCCGGCGCGGGCACGCGTTCGGCGAGCACCTACAAGGACTTCGCTCGCGCCGTGCGCGGGCTCAAGCGCGCCCCCGAGGTCGTGCGCGACCCGCTTTCGCTCGAGGCCATGCCCGAGCCCGACGGCGACTTCGTCATGGACGAGGCGAAGCACACCATCGCCGCTACTGAGCAGGGTTTGAAGAAGATCGAGAAGCGCCTGGGAATCGACGACATCTACGCCGACCTCTCCGGCGCGCTCGTGAACCACCTCCAGCAGGCGCTCAAGGCGCAGTACATGTTCCATCGCGACCAGCAGTACGTGGTCACGAACGGCGAAGTCAAGATCGTTGACGAGTTTACCGGCCGCATCATGGAGGGCAGGCGCTACTCCGAGGGTCTCCACCAGGCCATTGAGGCGAAGGAAGGCGTGCTCGTCCGCGAGGAGAACCAGACGCTCGCCACCATCACGCTGCAGAACTATTTCCGCCTGTACGACAAGCTCTCGGGCATGACGGGTACCGCGCTCACAGAAGACGCCGAGTTCCGCGAGATTTACAAGCTTCCTGTGCAGGTCATCCCGCCGAACAAACCGGTCATCCGCGAGGATCATGACGACCTCATCTACCGCTCGATCGACGCGAAATATGCTGCCGTCGCCGAGGACGTGGCGGCGCGCCACGCCGCTGGCCAGCCGGTTCTGGTGGGCACGGTCTCCATCGAGAGCTCCGAACGCCTTTCCCGCGCGCTCGATAAACGCGGCATCAAGCACGAGGTCTTGAACGCCAAGTTCCACGAGCGCGAGGCGCATATCGTCGCGCAGGCCGGCCGTTTGGGTGCTGTGACTATCGCGACGAATATGGCCGGCCGTGGTACGGACATCCTGCTCGGAGGCAACCCCGAGGAGCTTGCGAACGAGAACGTCGACGCGCGCGGTCTCGACCCGGAGGCGGAGGGCTACGAGGAGGCGCGCTCCGCCGCGTATGCCGAAGAACTCGCCCGCGCCAAGGACGTGTGCGCACGCGAGCACGAGCAGGTCATCGCTGCAGGCGGCCTGTGCGTGATCGGCACCGAGCGGCACGAGAGCCGCCGTATCGACAACCAGCTGCGCGGCCGCGCCGGCCGTCAGGGCGACCCCGGCGAGACGCAGTTCTACCTTTCGCTCGAAGACGACCTCATGCGGCTCTTCGGCGGCGAACGCGTGGAGCGGCTTTCCGGCCTCATGTCGGCTGCCGATATGGACAACATGCCCATCCAGAACAAGTTCGTGTCGAAGGCCGTGGAGAGCGCACAGCGCAAGGTCGAGAACATCAACTTCTCCATGCGCAAGAACGTGCTCGAATACGACGATGTCATGAACAAGCAGCGCATGGAGATCTACGAGGAGCGCAATCGCATCCTCGACGGCAAGGATCTCTCCGAGCACACGGCCGATGTCATGGAGGATACCGTGGCGCGCGGCGTCGCGGAGTTTTGCGAGCCGGGTACCCATGCCGAAGGGTCAGACTTCGACGGCTTGCACCAGTGGGTCGTCGAGCTCACCGGCAAGGCGGATGCACCGCGCTTCGAGGATGCGGATACCAAGAAGCTCGAGTCCGACGTCCTCGATTATGTGCGCGCGTGCTACGACGAGAAGGCCGAGCGCCTGGGTGCCGATGTCATCCGCGAGCTCGATCGCCAGGTCATGCTCCGCGTGATCGATACGCGCTGGATGAGCTATCTGCAGGAGATGGACTACCTCAAGCAGGGCATAGGGCTTCGCGGGTTCGGCCAGCGCGATCCGCTCACGGAGTACCGCTCCGAGGCGCATGCGGCGTTCGGCACGCTTGTGAGCACGATGTACGAGGACTACCTGCGCACGGTGCTCAGAACCGAGCTTCGCCAGGCGCCCGTCGCCCCGCAGGGTGCCGGGGCGCTGCACGCCGCCACCTATTCCGGCCCCGGTGAGGTCGACGGCGATTCCGGATCTTCGACCCTGCGTCGCCAGGCTGCTGCTCAGGCGGCGAACGCTGCCGGCAGGGCTCCCGCCCCTGCGCGCGGCAAGGTGAAGACCTATGTGAAGGCCGAGAGCGGCGACCCGTATGCCAATGTGGGGCGCAACGACCCCTGTCCTTGCGGCAGCGGCAAGAAGTTCAAGAACTGCCACGGCAGGAATCGCTAATGGCAGAGGTCGCGAACATCACCCCCGAGGAGCTCGGCGCGCTGGAGCAGCGTCTTGCGGAGGTCGAGGCGTACCTGCATATCGACGAGAAGCGTGGACGCGTGGAGGAGCTCGAGCAGATGAGCGCCGCGCCCGGCTTTTGGGACGATGCGGACCGTGCCCGCGCGCTCATGGCGGAGCTTGCCTCCGCACGCGGGGATGTCGAAGCTGTCGACGGTGCGCGCTCGCAGCTCGCCGATGCGCGCGCGGCGCTCGAGCTTGCTTCTGAGCTGGGGGAGAGCGAGGGGGCGGAGGATTTCGTTACCGAAGCGTCCGCAAATGCCGAAGCGCTTGCGCATTCCGTTGATACGCTCGAGCTTTCGAGCTGGTTTACCGGCGAGTTCGACCACGGTGACGCAATCCTTACCATCAAGCCCGGCCAGGGCGGTCTCGAGGCGCAGGACTGGACGTTCATGCTCTTCAAGATGTACATGAAGTACTGCGCGCGCAAGGGCTGGAAGGTTACGGTGAACGACTGCCCCGCGGCAGAGGTCATCGGTATCGACCGTGCGACCATCACCGTGGAGGGCAAGGATGCGTTCGGCATGCTTCGGGCGGAGGCCGGCGTGCACCGCCTGGTGCGTATTAGCCCCACGGATGCGAAGAAGCGCCGTCAGACCACGTTTGCCGGCGTGGAGGTCATCCCCGTGTTGCCCGAAGACATCGATATCGAGATCGCGCCGGACGACATCCGTGTCGACGTGTACCACGCGAGCGGCCCGGGCGGTCAGGGCGTGAACACCACCGATTCCGCCGTGCGCGTGACGCACCTGCCCACGGGTATCGTCGTGACGTGTCAGAACGAGCGCAGCCAGATCCAGAACAAGGCCGCGTGCATGCAGATCTTGAAGGCGCGCCTCTACGAGCTCGAGCTGCAGAAGCGCGAGGACAAGCTCGACGAGATTCGCGGTCCCAAGACGGACATTGGTTTCGGCAACCAGATTCGCAGCTACGTGCTGTATCCGTATCAGATGGTGAAGGATCTGCGCACCGGCGTGGAGACCTCGAACGTCGACGGCGTGCTCGAAGAGGGCGACCTCGACCCGTTCGTCATCGGCTACCATCGCTGGACTACCGGCAACGCGTAACGGGTTGGTTGGGACGGGTTCATCCAACCCATCGCGCGCCATACCCACTGGGGCAATATTGTGGCTCAATGGCGTCCGACGCACATGCCAACTGGGTTACGGTAAGACGTATCAAGTCGTTATACCAATACCATCAAACGTGCTACAATCCATCCGATAATGATGGAACCCATGCGCCTGTTGAGGTACGGCGGTCGCGCGTTGCGAGACCGTGCGCAGAAGGGACGGGGTATGGCTTCCCGTATGAATCTGAGGCATGTCGACGTCAAGCGTGTGGTGAAGTCGCGGTTCTGGCGTGATGTTCCGCTCATCGCCGCAGGCTGTGCTATCGCGGCGTTTGCGGTCGACGCCTTCATGGTGTCGAACGGCCTTGCAGCGGGCGGCCTCACCGGCCTTGCCACGATCATCTCCGAGCTCGCCTCGCGCCAGGGCTTCTACCTCCCCGTCGGTCTCCAAACGATCGTCATGAACGCGGTGCTCATCCTCTTCGTGATGCGTACGGGCGGTACCCGCTACCTTGTGCAGACGGTCACGGGCTTCGTGCTCTTCGGCTTCTTCTGCGACGCGCTCATGCCGCTCGCCGCCTCGTTCAAAGCCGTTTCGGGAGACCTCGTGCTCTCGGCGCTGTGGGGCGGCATCATCTCGGGTGTGGGCTACGGCCTCGTGTTCCGCGCCGGTGCGAATACCGGTGGCTCCGACACCATCGCTCAGATCATCTCACGGAAAACGTCACTTCCCGTGGGCTCGACCGTCATGGTCATCGATGTGGCGGTGTGCGCCGCCTCCGCTCCGGTTTTCTCGCTCGAGCAGGCGCTGTACGCGGCGCTCGCCATGGTGCTCATGGGTTACGTGGTGGATATCGTGGTCGACGGCGGCAACCGCCAGCGTGCTGCGTTCATCGTGTCCGACGCATGGGAGGATATCAAGCAGGGCATCTTCGACGAACTCGATCGCGGCTGCACCGAGCTCATGGCGCGCGGTGGTTACACCGGCAAGGATCGCCCGGTCATTCTGCTCATCACGAGCAGGAGCGAGGTGACGCTCGTGAAGACCATCGTCTACGAGTACGACCCCAACGCCATCATCATGTTCACCGACGTGAGCGAGGCCATTGGGTATGGCTTCAAGGAGTTCACGGTATAGGTGCATGTGCCATAACCAGGCGCATCTGCCATAACCCCTGGGGTATTTATACATGCCCGCGCCGAGTGTGGCGCGTTGCGAAAAGATGGTGCAGGAGCATCGTTTGGCCGCGTGACGCGTCGCAGCTGGTATGATTGGTCTCGTCATAGGGGGACCTCTCATACGAAGGGATGGACATGGCAACAGATCAGCTCAGGAGCGCGTGCGTGCGAAGCGATGCGGAGATCGCCCTCATCGCGAATCGCATGCGCCGCGACGAGATCGAGATGCTCGCGTCGGCGGGCAGCGGGCACCCGGGTGGGTCGCTTTCCGCGACGGACATCATGGCGACACTCTTCTTTTCCGGCGCGCTCGGCTACGATCCGGCAGATCCGGAGAATCCCGCGCGCGACCGCTTCGTGCTCTCGAAGGGCCACGCTGCTCCCGTGCTCTATGCCACGCTTGCGCAGATCGGCTACCTCCCGCATGAGGAGCTCGTCACGCTCCGCAAGCTCGGCAGCCGTCTGCAGGGTCATCCCGATTGCCACCTCTGCCCCGGCGTAGAGGTCTGCTCCGGCTCGCTCGGCCAGGGGCTTTCGATCGCGTGCGGCATGGCCATGGGCCTCGCGCTCGACGCTGCACGCGATGGTTCCGAGCTCCAGCGCGTGTTCGTACTCACGGGTGATGGCGAGCTCCAGGAGGGTCAGAACTGGGAGGCCGCGATGTTCGCCGGCCACCGCAAGATCGACAACCTCATCGCTATCGTCGACAGCAACAACCTGCAGATCGACGGTCATGTGAGCGATGTCTGCGCCGTGCAGCCGCTCGATGAGAAGTTCCGTGCGTTCGGCTGGAACGTCATCGTGCTCGAGAACGGCCACGATATCCCGGCGATCCGCGCGGCACTCGAAGAGGCGGTCGCAACGCAGGGCGCGCCGTGTGCCATCATCTGCCCCACCATCAAGGGCAAGGGCGTTTCCTTCATGGAAGATCAGGCCAACTGGCACGGCATGGCGCCGAATGCCGAGGAAGCAGCGCGTGCGCTGGAGGAAATCGATGCAGCGGCCGAGGCACTCGCTGCCGTGGCAAAGGAGGCGTAAGCGATGGCAAAGGCAACGCGCGCAGCCTTCGGCGAGACCTTGGTGAAGCTCGTCGAAGAGGGCATGGACATCATGGCGGTGGACGCGGACCTGTGCGGCTCCACCACGACGGCGAAGCTTGGTGCCGCCTATCCCGACCGTCTGGTCGACGTGGGCATCGCGGAGCAGAACATGATCGGCGTCGCAGCCGGCCTCTCGCTTACCGGGCGCACGGTCTTCACCGGTTCGTTCTCCGTGTTCGGCACCGGTCGCTGCTGGGAGCAGATCCGCAACACCGTGTGCGATTCCGGTCTCAACGTGAAGATCTGCCCCACGCACTCCGGCATCACCGTGGGTGCCGACGGCGCAACACACCAGATGCTCGAGGATATCGCGCTCATGCGCGTGCTCCCCGGCATGCGCGTGCTCGTTCCCGCGGACTATGCGAGCGCTGCGGCGGCGATTCGCTTCGCGGCGAAGACCCCCGGCCCTGTCTACGTGCGCCTTGGGCGCGAGCCGCTGCCCGAGGTCTACGATGAGAGCTTCACCTGCGCCCTCCCGTTTGCGGGCGTTCCGCGCGAGGGTACCGACATCTCGATCATGGCGTGCGGCGTCGAGGTCGCGCACGCGCTCAAGGCTGCCGAGCTGCTCGCCGAGGAAGGCATCTCCGCCGAGGTCGTCGACGTTTTCAGCGTGAAGCCGCTCGATGAGGAGACGATCATCGCCTCCGCCGCGAAGACGGGTCGCGTGCTCACCGTCGAGGAGCACAGCATCTATGGCGGCATGGGTTCCGCTGTGGCCGAGCTGCTCTCCGAGAAGCACCCCGTGCCGGTGTCTCGCCTGGGGCTCAGCACGTTCGGTCAGTCCGGCAGCGCCGCCGAGCTGCTCGCGTACTATAAGCTCGATGCCGCTGGCATCGTCGAGCGTGCGAAGGAGCTGCTCGGGAAGTAGAGCAGCGCTGTCCGGCCTAGGATTTCGCTCCACAGAAGCGCCTTTTTTCGACAGAATCGCCTCCCTGCGGGGCGATTCTGTCGTATAAGGGCGATTCAGTGAGAGCTGCCTGCCGAAAGCCGCGTGCGGTGGACAAGCCCCAGGGGGTTGTCGTTGCCTGTTCACTGCGCCTTTTCTGTGTGCGTGCGCTCTTCCTGCTAAAATAATCCCCGTATGTACCTCAATCGCACGACTTGGAGGAGCTGCAGTGGGCAACCACTTCCGTACACCCGAAGAGGGGCGGGACATGACGCCGGTGAACGTACCGGATCCCGCTTCCCACTTCGCGTATTCCTCGCCCGCCGAGGACTCGCAAGCGCCCCTGTTCAACCAAACGGCATATGATGCCCCCGCCGAGGCCGCGCCTGCTGGCGACCCGTTCGCTTATCAGCCCGAGGCTGCAGCGCCGTCGCAGGCCGATCTGTTCGCCAGCGTTCCGGCCCCCGCTGCATCTTCGCCGAGCGACACGGGAGCCTTCCTGGCACGTGCCGGCTATACGTCGGCGCCGGAGCCCGCGCGAGAGCACCTCGCACCCGCCGTTCCCGATCCGCTCGCGCCTGCCGTCACCGCCGACCAGGCACAAGAGGTCGCCTCGCTCGACAACGCGCTCAAGAGCGGCGACTTCACGTCGGTCTTCGCGCCGGTGGGCGATTCTCGCAAGAAGATGGCGCGCGACGCCGGCGTCGAGCCGGTCATCGTGATGGAGCATGTCACGAAGGTCTACCCGGCGCAGCCGAACAAGCCGGCGCTCGAGGACGTGAACATCGAGATCTATCCCGGTGAGTTCGTTTTCTTGGTCGGCCATTCCGGTTCAGGCAAGTCGACGCTCCTGCGCACCATCATGCGCGAGGTGAAGCCGACGTCCGGCCGCGTGATCGTCGCCGGCCAGGACCTTATGCGCATCCGCAACCGCAAGGTGCCCTTCCTGCGCCGCCAGATGGGCATCGTGTTCCAGGACTTCCGCCTCTTGCCGAACAAGACGGCATACGAGAACGTCGCCTTCGCGCTCGAGTGCATCGGCAAGCCGCGCGGCGTCATCCGTGCCCAGGTTCCCGAGGTGTTGCGCCTCGTGGGTCTGGCAGATCAGATGAACTCCACGCCCGACCAGCTTTCCGGTGGTGAGCAGCAGCGCGTGAACGTTGCGCGCGCTATGGTCAACCGCCCGCCGCTGCTCATCTGCGACGAGCCCACCGGAAACCTCGACCCGGCGATCTCGCTCGGTATCATG
The DNA here is from genome assembly GCA_900538305.1 of uncultured Collinsella sp. Taxonomy (GTDB): domain Bacteria; phylum Actinomycetota; class Coriobacteriia; order Coriobacteriales; family Coriobacteriaceae; genus Enorma. The sequence goes on along the minus strand of UPXY01000008.1, from coordinate 1,167 downwards.
AAGCTTCTCGAGCGCATCAACCGTGCCGGCACGACGGTGATCGTCGCCACGCACGACCGTGAGATGGTCGATTCCATGCATCGTCGCGTCATCGCGCTCGAGGCCGGCCATGTCATCCGCGACCAGGAGAGGGGAGGCTACGGCAACTATGGCGCCTTCTAACATCGGCTACTCGCTCCGCGAGGCATTCAGCCATTTCTTCCGCAACTGGACGACGTCGTTCGGCGCGGTCATCACCATCTTCCTGTCGCTCTTTATCATCGGTCTCTTCATCGTGGGCTCGGCGCTCATCAGCTCCGCCATCGGCACCATCGAGGACACCGTGACCATCAATGCGTTCATCTCGGATGAGGCGTCCGACGAGGACGTCGAGGCGTTCCAGGAGAAGCTCGAAGGCTGGGAGAACGTCGCTTCCGTCAACTTCAAGAGCAAGGAAGACGCGTACGAGGAGTACGCGAACATGTCCGACAGCGCGGACTCGACCCTTGCGGCGCTCGACGGCGAGAACCCGCTGCCGCGCTCCTACGAGATCATCATGGACGACTCGTCTCAGGTCGAAGACATGGCCGAGCGTATCAAGGAAGATCCCGACTTCCAGGCGATCTGCGACACCGGCAACCCGGATGAAGACGTGCTCTACAGCCAGGAGATGGTAGGGCGCCTGTTCCAGATCACCGGCTACATCCGTATCGCGTGCGTCGTGCTCGTGGCGCTGCTCACGTTCATCGCGTTCATCTTCATCAACAACACCATCCGCCTTTCCATCACCGCGCGCCGCCGCGAGATCGGCATCATGCGTCTCGTGGGTGCGTCGAACGGCTTCATCCGCGGGCCGTTCATCACGGAGGGCGTGCTGCAGGCGCTTTTGGGCTCGCTCCTCGCGATCGTCGTGCTCGAGCTCGTGCGGAACCTGCTCATGCCGCGTATCCAGAACATGGTGAGCTGGATGCCGTTCGATATCCCCATCGAGGTGTACCTCACCACGTATGCGGCGCTTATCGTGGTCGGTTTGTTGATCGGCCTGTTTGGCTCCGCCATCGCGATGCGGCGTTACCTGAAGGTGTAGCGCGGGCTGTTCAACCTGACCGGGTCGGCCGGCTTCCTCCCTCGCTTGTCCTCGGCGCATGGCCGCCGGGCACGATTTTCCTGCGGAAAATCCTGCCCGGC
>UPXY01000007.1 GCA_900538305.1 uncultured Collinsella sp. | reverse complement strand
CCACGACGGACGCGCCGCCGTGGGCGGCCGAGGCCGCCAGCAGCCCGCCGCATATGTCGCGCGCCGGCACCACGTAGTCGCCGAGGAGCACGAGGAACCCCTCGCCCGCGACGGCGTCGGCCGCCGAGCGGATGGCGTGGCCGAGGCCGGCCGGGCGGTACTGGAAGCGGAAGTCGACGGGCAGGGAGCCCGCCGCGGCCACGGCGTCGGCGCAGCCCGCCTTGCCGCGGGCGCGCAGGAGCTGCTCGAGGGCGGTGTCGGGCTGGAAGTAGCTGAGGAGCTCCGGCTTGTTGGGGCTCGTCACGATGATGGCGCCGTCGACCCCCTCGGGCTCGAGCGCCTCCTCGACGACGTACTGGATGACCGGCTTGTCGAGGACCGGCAGCATCTCCTTGGGGGTGCACTTCGTCGCGGGCAGGAAGCGGGTCCCCAGGCCCGCGGCGGGGATGATGGCCTTCATGGGGCTCCTTTCGGGCGGCAGGGCGCGCAGGGACATGCCATGTCCGCGCGATGCAAAATTTGGCCTATGGGCAGCATAGTAGCGCCGTCCGCCATAGATTCCCGCGTGTTCAAGCAATCTACAGAGCAGTCAAGTCGAAGCGCCCCAACTGCGGCATGATAGAATCCAGCCTGTCTGGCTTGTATCGGGTGAATGGACGGACATGAAGCGCATCCTGCTCATTGCAACCGGCGGAACCATCGCATCTGCAGAAGACGGCCGAGGTCTCTCCCCTGCGCTCTCGGGCGAAGAGCTTGCCGCCTGTGTACCGGAGGTACGCGGCCTCTGCGACCTCGATACGCTACAGCTCATGAACATCGACAGCACGAACATGCGCCCTGCCGACTGGCTGCGCATCGCGCGGGCAATCGCCGATCGATACGCAGATTTCGACGGCTTCCTCGTGCTGCACGGCACGGACACCATGGCCTACACCGCAGCCGCGCTCTCCTACCTCATCCCCACGAGCGCAAAGCCCATCGTGCTCACCGGTTCGCAGCGCCCCATGACGAGTTCGTTCACCGACGCGAAGCTCAACCTCTACCAAAGCCTGCTCTACGCGACCGACGACCTCTCGCGCGACGTCTCCATCGTGTTCGGGGGCATCGCCATCGCGGGCACGCGCGCTCGCAAACAACGCACCATGAGCGCGAATGCGTTTACCAGTGTGAACTTCCCACCGCTCGCCTACATCCGCAACGACCGCATCGTACGGGCGGGCGCCTGGGGCGCCGGCGCGCACGCACAAGCAGGCGAGCCCACACCCAACACCGAACCCGGTACCGGCACTACCCCCGCTCCCATCCATTTCGACCGCATCGACGAGCGCGTCGCCGTGCTCAAGCTCACACCCGGGCTACATCCCGAGCTCTTCGCGGCGCTCAAGCCCGCCTACGATGCGCTCGTGCTCGAAATCTACGGACTTGGCGGCATTCCAGACTATGGCGCCGACGAGCCCTCGTTCAAGCAGGCGATCTTCGATTGGGTGGACTCCGGGCGCGCGATCGTGCTCACTACGCAGGTTCCCGAAGAAGGTCTCGACCTGGGCGTGTACGAAGTTGGCCGAGCCTACGCGGAACATCCGGGCATCCTGCGCGGGGGCGACATGACCACGGAGGCAATCGTCGCCAAGATGATGTGGGCGCTCGCTCAAACGCGCGACGCCCGCGAGCTCGCTCGCCTGTTCTACCAGCCAATCAACCACGACCGTCTAGCGGAATAGAAGCTACCGCAGAAGCTCAACCGCATCGATTCCCAGGCTTCGCGCGAGCCGGTCGAGCTGCTTCACTGAGATATTCGCCTCACCGGCTTCGATTTTGTTGAGATACGGCCGACTCACCCCGGCCATCAGACAAAACTCGACCTTCGAAAGATGCTGCGCCTCGCGCAGACTCCGCACGTTCCGGCCGATCGTCTGTTCAATCTTCTCGCTCATGGCACGAGTGTGCGAAAGATACCGCCATGATGCGTAAATTATAGTTTACGTTCGATGCAATTTGCACACCCTGACATGCTCGAAGCGAGGCTGGCAGCTCATGAACGACGCGAAACTCCGCGGTTTACCCTCGTGCGCAATGCCATGCCGAACACCCGGCGCAAGCCACGGCACCTCGTCGTCGACCTCGACGGTTCCACGGCAAAGAACCGCACGTAACGGATGCAGAACGAAAGGCGTTAGATGCTGTGGCCAGCCGCCTGGACATCGCCGCCCGCGCCGTTCCCCGCGTGCAGCAGGCGGTCTTACGTTTGCGTTGTTCTCGCTTTTAGGACAGGGCTCGACATCGTGACGCCCGCCCGTCCGGCGCGCTAGAACCCGAAGCTGATGCCCGTTCCGGTATAGGCAGCGTACAGCAGGTAGATGGTGCAGGCAGTGAGCAGCACGCCGATCACCACGCCGTTGCGCACGCCCCGACGGTACACGAGCTCCTCGGCGACGCGAGAATCGAGATTCGCGTTCGCGGAACGGCGCGCGTTAACAAGCGTGGCGATCGCCAGGAGCAGGCTCACCACGGGAACCCAGAAAAGCTCGTAGCGGCTGCCGAAGCGCGTGGCTTCGCCGGCGCTGTTGAACGCCATGGCCACGGAATCAGGCAACTGAGGCACCACGAGGAAGGTGATGATCAGCGGCAGCACGCCCACCACTATGAGCGCGATCGTGAGGTAGCCGTTAACTCGACCGTATTGGAACATTGCAATCAACCTATCTGCTCGATGCCGAAACCCACGTGGCTACACGTTGAAGCGGAAGTGAACCACGTCGCCGTCGGACATAACGTATTCCTTGCCCTCCATGCGGAGTTTGCCCGCAGCCTTCGCCCCCTGCTCGCCTCCGAGCTCGATGTAATCATCGTACGCGATGACCTCAGCTTTGATGAAACCGCGCTCGAAATCTGAGTGGATGACGCCGGCGGCCTGCGGGGCGGTCGCACCTTGGCGCACCGTCCATGCCTTGACCTCCATCTCACCCGCCGTGAAGAACGACTGCAGACCCAGCAGCTTGTACGCCGCCTGCGCGAGCACGTCGAGTCCGGGCTGCTCAAGACCGAGCGATGCGAGGTATTCCGCCGCCTCTTCGGCATCGAGCTCGGAAAGCTCCGCCTCGATCTTCGCGCAGATGGGAATCGGCTGAACGCCGTCGATGGGCTCGAGCTCCTGACCAAGCATGTCCTCATCGACATTCGCCACATAGAGCATGGGCTTCATGGTGAGCAGGAAGAGCCCCTTGGCAGCGGCGCGCTCCTCCGGCGTCATGTCGAGCGTCGCGGCGCGGTTGCCCTCGTTGAGCCAATCGGAGAGACGGCGCGCGATCTCGAACTTGGGTGCGAGTTCCTTGTCGCGCTTCGCATCCTTCTCAAGCTTGGGTAGCTGCTTGTCAAGCGTTTGGATATCGGCAAGGATGAGCTCGGTCATGATGGTATCGGCGTCTGCCGCGGGGTCGACGAACTCGCCCACGCGCCCCACCTCGCGCATGACGTTGGGATCTTTGAAATAGCGAACGACCTCGCAGATCGCATCAGTCTCGCGGATGTTCGCGAGGAACTGATTGCCCAGACCTTCGCCCTGGTTCGCGCCCTTCACGAGGCCGGCGATATCCACGAACTCGACCGTCGCGGGCACGATGCGGCCGGGATGAACGATATCTGCGAGCTTGCCCAAGCGGTCATCCGGCACATCGACGATGCCCACGTTGGGATCGATGGTGGCGAAGGGGTAGTTGGCTGCGAGGCCGCCCTTTTTGGTGAGGGCGGTGAAGAGCGTCGATTTACCCACATTGGGCAAACCGACGATACCGATGGACAGGGCCACGAGGCACTTCCTCTCTTGGCGCACCCGGCGCGCGGGCGCGGACTCGTTCGAACCTGTCTATTGTACGCGAGAAGCCATGCGACCTACAAACTGCAAGCATTTGAACGCCCAACGAAGGCGCACGAATCCCAAAATGGCCAAAATCGAAAGCTTGGTGACGCCGATCCAGCGAAAAGATCGGTGAGGTTCGCCTACCGCCCAGATAAGCGAGCCGTGTACCAGGCGGCTGGGCACATCGCACCACCCTTTTACCTGGATCGGTGTTACCAAGCTTTTATTATTGACCACAAACGCGTCCAAGAGGATCAATTCGGCCGCGATAGAGAGGTCCGTCGGGCGGAAAGCAGTATCTCGACGCTAATCCGCGAGCTTTTCCACCCGATCGAGAACGGCATCGAGCTTCTTTTTCGCCTCGGCCTTCATCTTCTCCGCCTCTTCATGCGCCTTTGCAGCCCCGGCGGCCTTCTGCTCTGCCTCGGGATCGGGGAGCACGAGCTCGGCGGCGTCGTGCTCGACCATCTTGAGCGCACCCGGCTGGCACACCTCGACACACAGGCCGCATCCCGTGCAGTATGTGGACTCCACGGTAAAGTTTCCCGATCCCACGAGGTCACACGCGCGCAGCGGGCACATCTCGACGCAATCGCCGCACATCGTGCACTTCTCGAAATCGCACTCGGGCGTGCTCACCTGCACATTCGATGCAAGTTCGGGATGCGTCTGCAGCGTGGAAAGCAACAGCTGTCGGCTCTGCGTGAGCACGCGGCGACGCTTGAGCGAGTTCGCACCCGTCGCGGCGGAAAGCGAGCGCTCGAGCGCAGAAAGCTTCTTGGTGTGCTCCTTGATGCGCTGCGAGACCGTAGTCACCGCCGCCGCAGCAGGATTGAACTTCGCCATGGCAAGACCCGTGGTCTGCTTGATCTTGTCGAAGTACTCCTTGCGCTCGAACTCGCGACGCTTCGTGCAGGTGAGCGCCTTCGCATCCACCTCAAGACCCATACCGCGTCCGGACCACTCTTCCGCAGTGGCGATGGCCTCGCCGAGCATCTCCTCACCGCAGGCGTTACGGCACGCAGCGCAGATATCGAGCGGTAGGTACACGCTCACGTTGGGATAGTCCATGAGGATCGCGAGCCAGGTCTCGGGCGTGACGTCGCCCACGCACGCGAGCACGACCTCGTTCTCGCGCGGAACCCGCTTCAGCGCGCGCGTGCAGGTCACATAAGCCGTCTCATAGGCCGTCGCGGCGGCAGCCACCGCGTCGTAGATGCGCTTGGGACGCTTTTGGGGCGAGTAGATCGCCTCCGTGGGGCATACCGGCGCGCAGAGCCCGCATTTGCGGCAGGTGTCGAGAATATCGATGCCGCCATCTTCGATCTCGATCGCATGAACCGGACACGCCTTCACGCACGCGCGACACGAGCTCTTCTCGGAGCGGCAGGCGAGGCACGGCACGGTATTCGCGCGCGGCTTCTCCTTGTAATCCGCCGGGTTCCACTCTTTGGGCTCCGCTTCGGGGTTGCCCAAGAAGGCGTTCGTAAGATCGCTGAACGGCTCGGTGAGACCGCTCAAGCCTTTGGTAATGTCGATGAGGTCGTCGAACATATCGCGCTGCTGCGCCATGGTGTGCCTCCCCTGCAAGGACGCGCACAGCGCCCCGTCGATTGCGACCCTTCCGCCTAGCAGCAAATGTATTGTGCGCCGCTGCCGAACCGTATTATTGTACGGCACATCGTCCGTCCTTAGGTCGCAACATCTTCAACGAGCGGTGTCACGCAGAAAACGCCGAGCTTGAGGGGCGACCTCACCCGTCCTTGCGCAAACTTTTCAATTTACCGGCTGTTTTTGTCTGCTCGACACTGCATAATGGAGACAGCCTGTTGGAGGAGAAATCCATGTCAAGGCTGTCCCGCACGTGCTGCAAGCGGGACAGACGGAAAGGAACGCACTATGTTTTGCCCGAAATGCGGTGCTCAGAACGCCGACGGTGCCCAGTTCTGCGCCTCGTGCGGCGCGCCCATCCAGCAACCCGCCAACAACCCCGCGCCCGGACCAGTTCCCGGCCCGGTTCCGACGCCCTCGCCCGTGAGCGGCGGCTCGTCGCAGCTCAACTCGCTTGCCAGCAATCTCGATGGCATCCTTCCGCTCGCGCGCATCATCTGCGGTGCCGTGATGATCATCTGCTTCTTCCTGCCGCTCTATGGTCTCGCGGGGATCATCAACGTGAGCGCCATGCAGATGACCTTCGGCATCGACGTCTACGGATCGCACCTCGACGGATCGTTCGAGAACGTCCTGTTCCTCGTCGCCGGCATTCTCGTGCTCGTGGCCGCTTTCGCCGTCAAGGGTAAGGCAGGCAACATCCTCACCATTGTGGGTGGTGCGCTCGCCTTCATCCTCGTGATCGCTGTTGCAAGCGCCGCGAACAGCCAGATGGGCGGCTATCTCACCGTGGACTATGCCATCGGTGCCTGGCTCTACATCCTCGCCGGCATCGCCTGCATCGCCATCGGCGTACTGCAGCTGATTGCCGCGCGCAAGTAGCCAGCCAACAGGCCATCAAGCAGCTTTTCGTCTTGATTCTAAAGGGTGGGGGGCGACCAGATTCCTCTGGTCGCCCCCCACCCTTTATGCAAGATGGGAATTATCCCTGCCGTCATGCCGCCTCAAGCAACAAGATGGGATCGGATCGCTGCAACAAGATTCTCTGGCGTATCCTGCTTCATGATATCCGCAACGGCAGCATCGTCCATAAAGATGCGCATAAGAGCCTGAAGCATCTCAACCTGGCCACCTTCGCGCACGATACCAAGATTGATGATGAGCTCCGCCTGAACCTCATCGCCAATTCCGCCCATGGGCTGAAACGTCACAGGCTTTACGGGCTTCACCACGGCAATAAATGCCTTGTTTACGCAATTGTCGGCATGAGGAATCGCCACGCCAATCGTAGGGGTCTGCAAACCCGTCGCGTAATTACGCTCGCGCTCAATCATGGCATCGAGCCAATTATCCTTGGTATAGCCAAGTGGCTCGAGCCTAGCTTGCATCTTCTTGAAAAGATCCTCGGTATCGGAGGCCTCGATATCCATAAAGGTGATCTCGGGGTGTAAAAGATCAAGATCCTCTTTGCCAATCATCACAATGCCCTCTCTTACGCCTTGTCCCGCGATCCGCACATATCGATCACGTCAAAAATCTTCGCCTTTGCGCGTGTTTGGGCAAACGCGATGATGTCTTGAGTATGACGCTCGATGCCCATTTCAGCAATTGCATCACGAAGACCGGCAACGTACGTGCAGCGAACGTCGGTACCAACATTCACCTTGCGGATACCGCTGGCAATTGCATGCCGCACGTCATCAGCGGGAATACCCGAACCGCCATGTAGAACAAGCGGGGTCGACGGAAGCGCCTCATGAACCTGAGCCGCGAGCTCGAAGTTAAGCTTCGGCAATTCCTTATAGAAGCCGTGTTCGCTGCCCATGGCGATGGCGAGTGCATCGACTCCCGTTGCAGAGACGAGCTTAACCGCCTCGTCAACGCTGGCATCCCACGATGAGCCCTCACCGTGAGCAACGTGTCCGACCTCTGCTTCCACAAACACACCGCGCTCGTGGGCGTAATCGACAACATCCTTGACGATGGCGATGTTCTCTTCGAGCGGCTTATCGGATGCGTCGATCATCACAGAGTTATAACCAGCGTCAATCGCCTGCTTGCACAAAACCGGATCGGGGCAATGATCGCAGTGAATAATGAAGGGGGTCTCGCCCTCCTCGGCAAGCAGATGAGCGATAGCGGAAATCTTAGCAAATCCCATAGCGCTCGTCGTCATCGGCGTACCGGCAGCGATGATTGGCGTATGAGCCTCCCTGCCCGCCTCTGCAATTGCAATAAGGTCACCGTAATCTGAATGGTTGATATGGGGAATGGCATATCCACCTTCGATTGCAGCAGCAAAAATCTGAACAATCTGGTCGCGAGTAGGCATGTTCATTTGAAACCTCCAAAGGTTTTAGCGGATCGCCTATAAAAAAGCGGCTCCCCGACGCCGGGCCATCGCAACCCGCATACACAGGGAGCCGCTTCGATTCCGACACGGGCTTGGGGAGAGCCCCGTGCCGCATAGGAGGGACTAGAAGAAGAAGCTGAGCAGCATGAGCATCAGCGTGCCGATATGCTCGCCGGTGTTGAAGAGCGAGTACAGGCCGCCGGGCTCAAGCAGTCCAACGTTGATGCCCACCTGAGTGATGAGCGGGGCAAGCCACGTCGCGGTATAGAACACGATGATGATGCAGACGAGGCCGGCGATGAAGGCGCGGAACATGTTGCGCTTGGTGCCAACGACGGGCGCCATCATCATGTAGCTCAGGTTGGTCAGGCCAATGACGGGAAGAACCGCGTTACCGGGAAGCACAACTGCGAGCAACAGGGAGATCGGGGTCATGACCAGGCCGAGAGAAATCATGTCGGGATCGCCGACGAGCAGGGCGAAGTCCATACCGATGCGGAGCTCGCGACCAGGCATGCGCTTGGTGACGAACTTACGCACGGCGGCGACGATGGAGGAGAGACCTTCGACCAGGATGGAAATCATACGAGGCAGAAGGACCATAGCCGCGGCGAGGCTCATACCGGCGGTGAGCGCCTGATCCCAAGAGTACTGGGCGAGCAGGGCGAGAATGATACCGATGAGCAGACCAAGAATGGAAGGCTCGCTCATAAACGACAGACCCTTGGGGAGGTTGCGCAGGTTGAGATTGATGTTGCGCACGCCGGGGATGTGATCGATGACCCAGTCGATGCCCTGAACGATCGGGACGAGGACCGGGAATGCCATCGTGCAGAAGGAGAGGCCGCGATACTGCTCGCCGCACACCTCGCAGATGATGTCCTGGTTGCGGTCGGCAAGCAACAGGTTGCAGATGGAGTACGCGACGCCGATTCCGATACCGATCGCCATGTTGCCGGTGATGACGGTCGCCATCGAACCGATGAACAGATAGTGCCAGAAGTTCCACAGGTCCACGTTCAGAGTCTTCGTGACCTTGAGCAGAATAAGGATGACATTCACGATCAGCAGAGCCGCGATCATAGCGAGCACGAACACACCGTCGGAGAACGCCATGGCGCTGACCACGGGAACACCCACGTCAACAGCCTCGAGACCCAAGCCCCAAAGCTCCTGAAGCTTCTGCACGAGCGGAGTCATGGTTTCGGTAATCAGGCCCGTGGTGAGCGAGATGCCCTTGAAACCCACGCCAACGATAATGCCGGCACGAGCGGCGTCCTTGACCTTCATGCCGAAGCAAAGGCCCATGATGAAGAGAATCACCGGCATCATGACGAAGGCGCCCAAGCCGACGATCGTCTCAACGAAGTTAAGTACGATGTCCATGTACTAACCCCCTTTTCAAATTTGCATGAATCGGCACGCGCTTAGGCGGAAATGCTCTTGAGGTACTCGACGATCTCATCGAGAAGCTCGTCGGAACCGATACCCGTCAGCAGCGGCACGCCCGAGAACACCCTCGCGTCGCTGGGGTTCTCGAACGAAGTGGTCGCCACTGTGGCAAGGATCACATCGGGCTGATAGCCCTCGATGGTGCCCGTGGCTTCCTGAACGCTGCAGGTGCGAATCTGCGCAGGCATATTGCGCTCCTGCATACCAACCTGCAGGGTGCGCGCCACCGTCGTGGAGGTGGAGAGACCGGCTCCGCAAACACCTAGAATTCGAAATTCCTTCATGAGTGCACGTCCTTTCCGATACGTGTGCCTACCCAATAGCCAACAACGAAGTTTAAACTGCCTGACCCTTCAGGGCACGACGACGAAGCTCGAGGCGAGCGTCCTCAGGAAGCCCCGCCATCGCATCGGCCTGATACGTCAGATATGCAATCTGCGCGCATTCCTCGACCGTCTCGGCGCCCTTGTACGCCATAGCAAGCGTCGGGGCGCAGGTAATCTGGCCATGATTCTGCATGGTGCAGGCGAGGTGATCCTCACCCAGGGTGGCAACAACCGTCTCAGCGAGCTCCTTGGAGCCAGGAAGCTGGAACGGTGCACACGGAACCGGAGCAAAAGCGCTCGAAGGCGGAACCATTGCAGGAATCTCCTTCTGCATGATGGACATAACCGTCGCATACATGGAATGGGTATGGACGACGCCGTTCACGTTTTCGCGAGCGCGGAAGATCGCGGTGTGCATGGGGGTCTCAGAAGAAGGCTTCAGATTGCCGTCGATAACTTCGCCCCACAGAGACACGACGGGCAGATCCTCAGGCTTCAGGGTGTCATACGGAATGCCGCTCGGCGTGATGACGACGGCATCCTCACCGGGAACGCGCATGGAAACGTTTCCCGCCGTTCCATGAATGAGGCCGTGCTCGAGGCACTTGACTGCGTACTTGAGAACTTCTTCCCTTGTCTCCTGATACAGCATGTTAGCTCCTTACCTAACACGATCTTGACGTCAGGCGCTCGGTGGTGGTCCTGCGTTCCAAACGCCCCTCGGTTGGTAAGTATAGGTCAAATTCTGTGTTTCGGACTTTTATTTCTTTCTATCAAAGATTTCTTTCCGTAAACGGACGATTTTTTACGTTAAACGGTCATTAGAATCTGTTTTTTGCTCAATTGCTGTCTGAAAGAAAATATCGCCTACCAGCAAATACAAAAAAGAGGGCGCTCGAATTTCGAGCTCCCTCCCCTGATCCATGCAACACGTTCGCCCAACGTCAGTGCGAGAAGCACTTTCTCCGCATACTAATAGACAAGCTTGACATCGTGCTTCGCGCAGACAGCCTTCCACGCTTCACTTGGCTCCTCGTCGGTCACAAGGTAGTCGATCTTATCGAGGCTTGCCACCTTTACAAAGGCGACTTGCCCAAACTTTGTATGATCGGCAAGCAGGATAACCTTCGCCGCCTGATCAATAAATGCGCGTTTTATCTCGGTTTCTTCGGGACGGCTATCGAATACCGCACTCTCGTCAATTCCCATGCAGCTCACGATGAATGCATCAACGCGATACTTGCGTATCGCAGATTTCGTAGCTTCCCCGCGCAAAGATAAGGTACCGCGGTGGAATTCTCCGCCGGGGCAAACCACGGCAATCTTGCCATCCACTAATTCCTGGAGTGCAGCCGTTGAGTTCGTGAGCAGCGTTAGATCCGACCTATCTTTTACCAGTTTGATCGCCTCGCCCGTCGTAGTGCTTGAATCGGCTGCGATTGTGCTGGCGTTCTCAAGTAAGGGGAGCACGTTGCGCGCAATCTTTTGCTTCTCTTCTACGCGCTGTACCGCCCGCTTGTAGTATTGAACATCAGTGTATTGCGTACGTCCGGGATTCGGAATGGCACCACCATAGGTACGCTTCAGAACTCCGTCGTTCTCCAAGCGCTCTAAGTCCCGCCTAATAGTTTCTTCGGTAACTCCAAGTCGTTTACTCAAATCGGAAACGACTACCTTACCAATTTGGGCAAGTTCTTCTTCAATAACCCGACGCCTATCTTGGGCGGCCACAGTACACCTCTTTTACTCTTTGAAAACCGGGTGTTCGAAAGGGCAAAGCTCTATCTGAACAACCCTTCGCCCATTATATCCGTTCACCTGCAATTATGCCTGCGAATGAACTCCTGCCGTAACGCTTCCTATTTCTTCAGCCGTCATACCGCGAGTGTCGAATCCAAGAACTGCAATGACAGTTGCTGCGGAAGCCGCTACGACCGACATCATGGCGAACACCGGCAGCGCCCCGAAACCACTCAGAAGGAATGAAACGCAGAATGGGGTAATGATACCGCTGATGCGACCAATCGAGTTCGCAAGCCCCGACCCTCGCATTCGCACCTCTGTCGGCCAGATTTCAGGAACGTACACTCCAGACGAGAAGACAACGTACATCTCGACAATGACTTGTAGGAAAAAACCGAGAATGCAAATAGCGGCATGGTTCTCCTGCACAGCGAATACGGGACCCAACACCGACATCGCAAGCAAAAGGCCAATTCCAAAGAGCTTTCGCGGCAGACGATCCATGAGCAACATAGCTAGAAATGCACCCGTTGGCGCACCGATCGCCATAACGGTATAAAGCACAAACGAACGGTTGAGATCTATGCCTTTAAGCAGCAATATCGTGGGCAACCATGTCATGAGCGTATAAGCGGTCACATTCATCGCGATTAGCACGAATGCGCCAAGGATCACGCGCTTAAGCAAGTCACCATGAAAAAGTTCTCGATATGGAACCGCCTCGTGCTGCACTGCTTTTTCATGCGAGGTCTGCTCTGGCACGGGCGGCAAAGGCGCACCAAATTCCCGCTCTACCTCACGCTCGATACCATCCAGAACACGCGTCGCCTGATCGAGCCTACCCTTTGATTCCAGCCACCGAGGGGATTCCGGATAGCTCCTCCATGCCCACAGCCACACGAGCGTCGATAAAATCGCTGGGATTAAGAACATCAACCGCCAGTTCATATCCGCGGTTACAAATGGCGTAATGAGCGTTGCAAGCAGCGATGAGATTGGATTGCTGCAATTTCCTAGGAAGGAATTGCGACCCATCCATGTCCCCCGTGAAGAGGCGGGCACGTATTCAGCAAAGCCTGCGAATATCGTCACAAGAAGGGCTCCAAGACCAAACCCCATCGCTCCTCGAACGATTGTTAGCGTCACGATATCGAGTGCGATCGATGCTAGATACATGCACAGCGTGTGAAGTCCAACGAACGCAAGATAGCCTCTGCGCCGACCGATCGAATCTCCGATAACACCGCCAAGGAGTGAGCCTAGGAACATGCCAGCCATGTATACCGATGTGAAGAGCGCGCTGATAGTCGAGTCAACCCAGCCTACTTCCGTCAGCTGCGCTAGCACGAGGCCGCTAACGTAGTTGCTCCAAGCAAACAGAACAGCGAGGCCAGACATAAGAAAGATTTTCCATCTCCACCGTGTGGAAGGCAGACGGTCCAGCCGAGCGTCGCTATTCGGCTCATATTCACACCCGTTATTGGGCGCGTCCCCCATACAAGCCTTGTCGTCACCCGCTGCCCTCATAGCATCTCCCTTTTCCGTATGCCTGGCCTCTGGTTTTTCTGGAATCCGCAGAGCGGCACTATCGCCGCCCCGCTATCCAAGAGTTAGTCCTCAAGCGCTTCCGCCTGTTCGCGCATCCAGTCGGCGTCTTCTTTCGAAAGGCCAATCTGTGCAGCGCGGATGTTCTCCTCAACCTGCTGAGGGGTCGTGGATCCGCTCAGAATCGAAATGAAATCGCCCTGGGCAAGCACCCAAGCAAGCGCAAGCGTGGGAATTCCGCAGTCGTACTTTTCGCACAAGGGCTTCCAGCTATCGAGCATATCGACAACGCGCTCGAGGTTACCCGGCTGCCACCACTTCTTATTCGCACGTGCGCCCGTCGGGATATAGCCCTTCTCGATGGTGCCGGTGAGCAGACCCTGCTCGAGCGGTGAGTACGCCTGAATGACGATGTCGTTCTCTCGGCAAAGATCGAACAGCTCATCCTCAACCGCACGATCAAGCAGGCTGTATTTTGCCTGGATAATATCGAGCTCGCCGCAGCGGAGGTATTCCTTGATGTGATCGGTGGTCACGTTCGCTGCGCCGATCGCACGAATCTTGCCTTGGCGCTTAAGATCGAGCAGCACCTCCATCGTTTCCTCGATAGGAGTGAAATACGGCTCGACAGACTGCCAGTGCGTCATATAGATATCGATGTAATCGGTGCCCAAGCGCTCGAGACTTGCCTCAATCTCCTCGCGAACAGACTCGGGAGAAAGATTCTTATAAAGCTGACGATCGCCAACCTTGTTGAACAGGCTTCCCTTGCGATCCCACACGATGCCGCACTTCGTCTCGAGGATAACGCTGGAGCGATCCAGGCCCTTAAGCGCCTTGCCTACGATAACTTCGCTGTTACCAAAGTTATAACCAGGAGCCGTATCTACAAGGTTGATCCCAACCTCGTTCGCCTTGTGAATCGTATCGATGCACACCTGGGTATCCAAATCGCCGTTCCATGCCGGACCGCCGCCGATTGCCCAAGTTCCCAAGCCAATCTTAGAAATCTCGATGCCGGTATCGCCAAGCTTAACCATATCCATCTTTGGATTCGTCCCTTCGATCAATCGCCGTAAACGGACCACCAAATTCAATATAGCTAAATCTACTTTTGTTTCAATACTAATATCTGTGTTTCACAGATATTTCCTTTGTTTTTGCTTCTAGCCAGCATCTCTTCAAGCGATTCTTCTAAACGCCATATGAGGATGCGCTTTTTTCTTTCTGCCATGCTGCGGCTTCGGCGTTGATCCGATAATCGACTACTCTGCCCCACAACATTCGACTAGCCGAACCGCTACCGCACAAGGCGATCGCGCGGTATAGTTTGCGCGTATGTGCCACCTCGAATACGGAGGACGTCATGGATACCAAGGCCGTTATCGACCAGGTTGTCGAGTACATAGGCAACGCCCCCGAAGCCATCAAGGAGCTGCTCGCGAATCCGGCGGGTGCCATCGAGAACATCACCGGTCAACGCCTCGAGGGCAACGATCTCTCCAGCGTGCTCGACGGCATCAAGGAGCATGTCACCGGCAGCGGTATCAAGCTGCCCGAAGGTCTCGATCTGGGAGCGCTTGGAGACCTCGCCGGCACATTCGACCTTAGCGGCATTTCCGAGGGACTCGGCGGTATGCTCGGCAGCCTCTTCGGCAAGAAGTAACTTGCGCTGCCACAGCATTCGATAAGCTGCATCCAATCATCTCGGGCGGCACTTCGCAGTCGCCCTCTTACAACAAGCCATTCATTTCAGAGCTTCACTTGTCCCCGCGGAATGGCATAATGGGAGCTATAGGGGGAATCCACGGCAGAGGCTGTCCTCGCGCGTGCTGCTGCGAGGCGGTCGGGAAGGAATGCATCATGTTTTGCCCCAAGTGCGGTGCCCAGAACGAAGACGGCGCCCAGGTCTGCACCTCGTGCGGCGCATCCATCCAGCAGCCCAGCGCTCCGGCGCCCGGTCAAGTACCCGGCCCCGTACCCACGCAAAGCTCCGGCTCCTCGTTCACGCCCTCTCCCATCAGCAGCGGCTCCTCGCTCGGCTCGCTTGCAGGTAGCCTGGGCGGCATCCTTCCGCTCGCGCGCACCATCGCCGGCGCGGTGCTCATCGTCTGCTTCTTCCTGCCGATGTACGGGCTGTATGGCCTCGTCGATGTCAGCCCCTTGCAGATGACGTTTGGCATCGACGTCTTCGGCCAACACGTCGATGGCTCGCTCAGGAACCTCTATTACCTCATCCCAGGCATCGTGGTTCTTGGCGCCACCTTCCTGTACAAGGGACGCGAGGCGAACATCGCCCCGCTCCTCGCCGGCGTGCTTGGCCTCATCTTCATTTTCATTACGATGGAAGACGGCGTCGACATTCTGTTCGGCGGCTGGCTCTTCATCATCGCCTGCGTCGTGAGCATTGCGATTGGCGCACTCCAAACGTTTGCAGGGCGGAAGTAAGGCTCGCCGACGCACATTGCACGAGGCACTATCGCTCGCACAATACGCAACCGATATGTTCAAGGAGCGGGGGCAGCCGAAATTCGGTTGCCCCCGCTCTTGTTCAATAGCTTGCCAAGAAGTCTCGCCTGCAACGATGCTTGCGCCCCATATGCGCCCCGTCTAAAGTAACGGCAGCAAACGCGCACGTTGCTTAATAGAGCTTCGCTCCAGCCGGGATACTGTCGTCCACGATGAGAACGTTCAGGCGCTCCTCGGCCTCTTCGCCCTCGCCCTCCGCATGCACGGCGCTGATAATCATGCCGCAGGAATCGATGCCCATCATCTTGCGCGGCGGCAGGTTCGTAATGGCGATGAGGGTCTTTCCCACGAGCTCTTCCGGCTCGTAGTAATCGTGGATGCCGGAAAGGATCACGCGGTCTTCGTCCGAGCCATCATCCAGCGTGAACGCAAGGAGCTTTTTGCTCTTCTTCACCGCCTCGCATGCCTTCACCTTCACCGCGCGGAAGTCGGAACGGCTGAAGGTATCAAAATCGACGAAGTCTTCGAAAAGCGGCTCAATCTTCACGCGACTATAGTCGATCGTGGGCTTCTTCGGCTCCACGAAGGGGCTCGCTGCGCTCGCGGCCTGCTCGGCAGCAGCGACATCCTGAGCGGCTTTCGCAGCAGCGGCACCGCTTGTGCTCCCCTTCTCGGGACGCATGTGCGGGAAGAGCAGCACGTCGCGGATGCTCGCGGAATTCGTGAGCAGCATGACCACACGATCGATGCCAATGCCGATACCGCCTGCCGGCGGCATGCCATACTCGAGCGCGCGCACATAGTCCTCGTCGTACTCCATGGCCTCGTCATCGCCGCCGGCCTTCTCCTCCATCTGGCGGGCGAAGCGCTCGGCCTGATCAACCGGGTCGTTGAGCTCAGAGAACGCGTTCGCGTACTCATGCCCGGCAATGACCAGCTCGAAGCGGTGCGTGAGGCGCGGATCGTCCTCGAAGCGCTTGGCGAGCGGGCTCACTTCAACGGGATAATCGCACACGAACGTAGGGTTCACGATAGAATCCTCGCCGCGCTCGTCGTAGATCTCGGCGATGAGCTTGCCGGCACCCCACTCGGGCTTGACCTCGATGCCGCATTCGACGGCGGCGGCACGCAGCTCCTCGATGGGCGTATCGAGCGTGAGCTCCCTACCCATGACTTCGGAAACGATCTCTGTCATGGGACGGCTCGGCCAGGTACCCGAAAGGTCGATCGTCTGACCCTGGTACTCGATCTGCTCGCCCGCGCCGATGGCCTTGGCGGCAGCCTTTATGACGCCCTCAGCAAGCTCCTTCATGCCCTCGAGGTCGCTATAGGCGCGGTATGCTTCCATGGTCGTGAACTCAGGGTTGTGCGTCTGATCCATGCCCTCGTTGCGGAAGATGCGGCCAATCTCGAATACGCGCTCGTAGCCACCCACGAGCAAGCGCTTCAGATGCAGCTCGGTCGCGATGCGCAGGTAGCACTCCTGGTTGAGCGCGTTGAAGTGCGTGATGAAGGGCTTCGCGGTGGCACCGCCCTGGATGGTCTGCAGGATGGGCGTCTCGACCTCCATGTAGGCGTTGTCCTCCATGTAGCGGCGGAACGCCGAGATGATCTGCGAGCGCTTGCGGAAGGTCTCGCGCACACCGTCGTTCATGATAAGGTCCACGTAGCGCTGGCGATAGCGGGTCTCCTTGTCGGAAAGGCCGTGGAACTTCTCGGGCAGCGGACGCACGGCCTTGGAAAGCAGCGTGAGCTTGGTAGGAGCCACAGAAAGCTGGCCGCGCTTCGTACGCACGACCTTGCCCGTCACGCCTACTATGTCGCCTAAGTCGAGCTCACCCAGAAGCTCCCAGTCCGCCTCGCTCATGTCGTTCACGCGGCAGAAGAGCTGAATCTCGGCCGTCGTATCGCGTACCACTACGAAGGCGATCTTGCCCTGACCGCGCTTTGCCATGATACGGCCACCTATGCTCACCACGTCTTCGGTGTCCTCACCGGCGGCGAGCCCGGCGTACTTCGCCTCGATATCGGTAACGTAGTCGGTAACCTCGGAGTGCTCCGGGTATGCCTCGCTGCCAGCCGCGAGGATCGCGGCGCGCTTCGCCAGGCGATGAGCGCGCTCGTCGTTCAGCGTCGAGACCGTATCGGCCGTGGACGGTACCTGCTGCTCTGCCATCATCTGCTCCTTGCTCGAATCGCAGGGTGACCCCGCAAGCGCCTGAGCGACGGGATCGGAATTAGAATCGAAAAAGCTCCCTGGGCCGAAACCCGGGGAGCTCCTAACCACGCGACGCGCTCGACCCGGGGTCTAGCGCGAGATCTTCGTGATGGTGTACGTGCGCGTCTTGCCAGAGGGAAGCTGGACCTCGACGGTCTCGCCCTCGGCGTGGTTGATGATTGCGCGGCCGATGGGCGACTCGTTGGAGATGCGGTGGCGCAGCGAGTCGGTCTCGGTGCTACCCACGATCGTGACCTCGGTCACCTCGCCATTCTCGTCCACGAGCTCAACGACGCAGCCGAGCGACACGGTGAAGGTGTGGCCGGTATCCTCCGCATCCTTGGCGTTCGCGAGGATCGCGCGGATCTCGGCGATGCGAGCGGCGTTCTTCGCCTGCTCCTCGCGGGCGTCATCATACTCGGAGTTCTCGGAGAGGTCGCCGAAGTCGCGAGCGGCCTTGATGCGCTCGACGATCTCCTTGGTGAGGTCTCCCTCGCGATACGCGAGCTCTTCCTCGAGCTTCTGACGACCCTCGGTGGTAAGTACAATCTCATTCGTTTCCATTGAGCAGGCTCCTTGCATCTATGCTAGCTCGATGTGCGTACACATAATAACGGCCGACGCCCCATTCGGGTAGCCGGCCGCAAACGTTCTATAGGAAGAACAAAGCTACTCCGAAATGGGGCTTTCGCCTTCGGACTCTTTCTTCTTCTTGGCCTCGGCAAGCTTCTCTTCGAGCTCGCGGATCTCGCGATCCTCCTCGCTCTCCTCGACGGGAGCGGCCTCCTCGTCGCCCTTGCCGGACATACCCTCGCGAAGACCCTTCACCGTGGCACCCAGCGACTTGCCGAGCTGCGGAAGCGCCTTGGGTCCGAAGATGAGCAGGGCGATGATCAGAATGACGATCCACTCAAAGCCTTTAGGCATAGTATTCCTCCAATACTGGAAAACGAGCTCGGTTGAGTATACCGCGAGGGTGCTTGCCAAACAACCATTTCATAGCATAACCGTGTTTGCCGCAGGCCGACGTTTGCGCTGGAACGAGTGCATGAGCTGCGCGTTTTGGCAACCCCTCGTGTAAACGTTTCGTAAAGTGCAGCAGGCTGCTCGCGTTTAGTGTCTCACCCATCTTTCGGGAACCGAACATGGCACCACAACAGAAAAGCGCGCGTGGTGAAGATGGCCATGAACAGCCTCTCTACGAACCGCGCGGGGACATTCTGCACGCCGTTGGTCGATTGCACGAAAACTCCCACCAAGGAACATTTTGATCTGGGGACGCGCGAGCACAAGCTCTCCAAACGCCGCTCTTACCAAGCCAGGCTCGACACTCGCACCAAGTCGCACAAAGACGAATCGGCGCCCATCTGGCGCCCGGACTGACCGGAAGATGGCGCAGGAAACGACTCGAATAGCTGGGACGGGCTTGCGCTCGATTAGGGAGGCGAATCGCATGGCGGTCATTAAGCAGACGAGCGTGACGAGCTGGAAGCATCTCTCCCGACTCAAGGGCTATCTCAATTGGAGCAAGGACAAATCGCTCGCGCACGACGCGCTCAACATCATTGATGAGGGACGCTGGTTCGAGGAGATGGACGAGACTCGCAAATCGATGGGGCACAACGCCCCTGGGAACGCCGGGGCGAGATGCACCTTTATGCAGCATCAGATCATTGCCTTCAATCCGGATGAGATCAGTATCAACGGAGACAAGATGACTCCGGAGCTTTGTATGGACTACTCCCGCGAATACGTTATGGAGCGATATCCCCATCAGGAAGTGGTGATGGTGCTCCACCTTGAGCGGTGCAAGGCGGATAACTCCCAACGCCTCGCAGTCCATCTGGGGATCAATCGCTCAAACCTGGAAACCAGTCGCAGGCTAGACGAGGGTCCCGCCCGCAGGGCGGCCGCAGCCCGCGCGAAGACCATCCGCGAGCTTGACAGGAGATATGGGCTTCGGCAGCTTGAGCGTGGGAAGTCGAACTCCCGAATGCATGGCAGGCAACCCGGCGCTGCAGAGCGTGACATGGCGCGAAAGGGACAGGGAGGCCGATCGGAGAACGCCCGAATCCGCGCCCTCGCCGCAAGGCGCATCGATGAAGTTGGCAAGCTTCCGCTTCGGAACGACCGAGAGCGTCTAGCCGAGCTCTCGCGTCTGCTCTCCAAAGACGGGATAACCCTCGCGAGAGCCAAGAACGGAAGCTTGCAGTATCGCTATCATTCGAAGTCGCTTGGCCAGGAACGGAAGATTAACGGCTCGCGCCTCGGCTTCGCTCGGAACCGCACGACAGGACGCGTAACGAGGTTCACGCTCCGAGGCATCAGTGCGGCGATGCAATTAGTCCGTGAGACATATCGTGATCAGGAGCAGGAACGGTAATCGGAACCGTCGGGCCTTTGCTCGCGGCGTGGCTTCTGGAGACGTAGCGTTAAATTGGTTGGGGAGGCATACCACCTCGAGCTGCCGAAAGCGATTCCGTTGCACGGAATCCATATCTTGCCTCCCCAAAAATGCCATCTATTCATCTTTATTTATACTGCCGATGCCCCTTGATATGGCACTGAGGTTCTTATTAACGATGCGCATCTGTCTCTCAAGCTTATCCATCGTCATTTTTATTTCGTGGGTATCACTATGCGTATAGACAGTCCCAGTGTAGGAACGATATTCGAGCACAGTATCTTCCTTGACTTCCCTATTTCTGCGGAAATACATCGACTTCTCAGTATGGGCTATTGTCACCTTTGCCGAGTAGTCCTCCATCTCATCTTGAATACGGCCGGCAGCGACTAACGTTCTCCGAACTTTACCTGGCGCAAGAATCGGAATGCCGCAATGAATAAACGATGTCCGGGCGGCATCGCGTAGACTCTCTTGAATTATCGAATCATCAAAGTCAAGGAAATGAACGTTATAAGCAACCCCCGTCCCGCAATTTTCGACTACCAGATACATGCAGTTATGGTCTTCGTCGAAGTCAAGATAGGAGACAACCTGTGGAAGCCCAGCTTTATGGCTCACATAAAGAGCCGCCCAGACAGCAGCAATCGAGCCAATTCCTCCAATCAGGCCTCCAAAAGCGGAAAGAAAACTTGCTGGATCACTCATAGAGGAAACGCTCCCTATCGCTCATCGCCTTGGAACAACCCACGCTATTTGTCGTACTCAATATGCAGGCTTGGATCAGTCTCAAACTCGTCAATAATGCCGTTGTAGTTATCGATAAGCTCACTCAGCACGTTCTTCCTTGTATTTGAGTTGAAAAAACCATGCTCGTACACATTGGTCGATAAGAACTGCTGCAAATCCCACACCTCAACCCTGCCACCGATGCCTGCGTCTTCAAGAAGATTGCGGGCCGTCGTAACACGATCGGAAATGGTGATAATGACCGGATTAAGCCCGTGCTCAATGTTGCTGCGGCACTTCTCAATCAACAGGTTTGCCGGTGCCGTCGTGCAATGAATCGCCGTATCGTCGATGATGAAATCACCCGCTCGACCGGTCTGATCATCAGCATCTGACGCACCGTGGATCTCAATGGTAGGCATAAGAAGCTCGAGCTTTGCGGCAACAAGATGCTGCAGAACCGTTCCAGCATACTTCATGCCGGGATTCTCCTTTTGCCGCTTCGCCGCTTGTTCAAGCAGGCCGTTCACCGCATCGGTTACGCTGCGCGAAGAATCCTTGGCGAGCTTGAACGGCTGCCCGGCAAAGTACTCGTTGACGCACACGATCCAGTAGTTTTCTATTTCGTTGAAATCGACAGGCTCAGGCAGGCTATTAATGAACTCAGCGTATGCATGCATGAGGCCCATGTTGCCTCGATTTGTACGGCCTGCCTCTTTCGCAAGCTGCCGCGTAATGCCGTGGTCGGCAAGGATTTTCCTAAGGTTTGCCTCGCCTAGGCCTGCGACCTGCCCCTGTTTCCCTGTCACATAATCTGCCGGATCAATAGGAAGGGAATCCTTCGAAAAGGCTCTGGTGAGCTGAACAACGAGCGACAGCGCGCCTTTCCCCTTTACCTGTTGCGCATAGCGAAAATCATCGAGCTCATCTTTATACAGCATAGGCAGCCTCCACCAGTTGCGTCAACAGATGGTCGGACAGGAACTTTGCAACAGGAACGGCAACGGCATCCCCCATGGCAAAATAGCCGTCGTTATACGTCCCCGGCAACTCAAAATTATCGGGCGCACCCATGAGCCGTGCCACTTCTCTGGTGGTAAGCAGCCGGACATGCACGCCCTTTTTGTCTCGATGAACCAGGTACTGACGCGAAGACCCACCTGCCGGGGTTCTCAAACAGCCTGCGACGCCATCACAACGTATTTCTAAAACCTGCCTACCGTTACGCGTACGCCTGTAGCCGGTTGCATATTTCCTTCCCGAGTTTATAAACTTACGCATATGATTCTCGGGAATGAGCGCTGCGACTTCATCTTTATCAAAAGGAACCTGCCGCTCAACAACATCGTCGATATTCTGGGCACGACGCTCGGGCTCGGGCAAGTTCCACCAAACAAAGCCGTCAATCGCCGAAGCAAGCTTTTGAAGTGTAGGCGTATGAGCCCAATTGGGGCCGTCGCTTGAAAGACCGCGCGGAATAGGCCCCTTTGTCCCGATTACAAACACGCGGGGTCGCGACTGAGGAACAAAATGGGAAGCATTGACAAGAACAGCCCCAACCGCGTAACCGCGATTGACAAGCGCCTGATGCAGATGGCGATAATCTTCGCCATTGTGGGCGCTCACTAACCCGGACACGTTTTCCAAGCAAATCACGCGAGGCGCAGCATCGGCCTGCTCATCGAGCACGCGAAGCCATTGCCAAACAAGACCCGAACGCTCAGAGTAAATTCCCTCGATGTTACCTGCAAGTGAAAGATCTTGACAGGGGAAGGAAGCCCAAGAGAGGGAAGCGGTGGGCAGCATCGAACCATCGACATCAGCTATGTCCCCAACGTGGAGCACTTGCGGGTCAAAATTGGCTCGATAGACCCTAGCCTTTCTCTCACTTACATCGTTCGCCCACACCGAACGAAACGAATCAGATAATCCGCAGCTAACCAGACCAGATCCGGCAAAAAACTCGTGGAAACGATGCTTGGTTACCGACCCCATTGTTGTACTTCCCCTCCCTTCAGATTGCATTCTGTAGCCCAGAATACTATACCGAGCGGACAAACATCCTAAAACTCACGCTCTGATTAGTAAGCGGTTTTCAATGCTTCCTATAGCCAATAAGCACGTAAAGATATAGCCCGTAGACTGTGGGAGGGGATGAAGACCGCAGTATGCAGGAAAGTAACGTTCACTCCGTAGAAAAACTTTCACCCCAAATTCACCCCTTTTGCCTAACGCAAGGGCTTTTGATAGCAAAACAGGCCAGAGCGGAAAACCACTCTGGCCTGCGTCTTTGCAATGGTCGGGTTGACTGGATTTGAACCAGCGACCCCCGCGTCCCGAACGCGGTGCTCTACCAAACTGAGCCACAACCCGAAGCAGATAGCTATACTAGCAGAACGTTTCGAACAATGCTAGCTCTCGATTACCGTTGCTCCCGACTTTTCCATGGTTGCCGCATATGCCCACCATCCATGCCGGGACTGAGCAGCCGCAGCGATCGCGCGAGCGCACTCGAGCGAATCGCAGATTGCGAACGAGCATGCCCCTGAGCCCGACATCAGCGCAGCACGAACGCCCTGCTGTTCGCGCAACCACGCCAGCACGCCATCGATCTGAGGCTCGAGCGCGCACGACGCAGGAGCGAGATTGTTCGCAAGACTCGCGCAAACAGCGCCATCATCATGGTTTCGCAGCGCCTCGATCATGGAATCCAGCGGCGGCAACGGATGGGGCTCTTCATCGAAGCGCGCATAGGCGGCCCCGGCGCTCACGCCGGCGTCCTGCGGCTTCACGAGCACGACGGGCATGCCTGCGAACGGTTCGAAGCGCTCCCGCAAGCAGTCGCCTGCACCATCGAGATATGCGAGCGGGCCGTGCAGGAAGAAGGGGACGTCGGCGCCGATGCTGCGCGCGATTCTATCCACCCGCTCGTCTTGCACGTCGATTCCCCACAGCTTGCACAAACCCACGAGCGTCGCCGCGGCATCTGCAGAAGGACCGCCGAGCCCCGCCTGCAGCGGGATGCGCTTTTCGATCGCGATGCGCACGCGTGGCTCGAGGCCGAATGCACACGCAAGCTCGACAGCCGCACGGTACGCCGTATTCTGCTCCATAGGAACGTCCACGGCAGGCTCGGTAAGCACCACGAGCTCGTTCGCCGGTTCGATGCGCAGCGTGTCGGCCAAATCGAGCGCCGCCATCACGGAGTCGACACGATGGTAGCCGCGTTCATCCTTTTCGGTATGGATGCCGAGGTAGAGATTGATTTTCGATGGAGCGGAAACGACGATGGGAGCGTCGGAGCTAGTTCTCATCGGCTTGGTCGACGGCAGGCGTGAAGATATGCTCGCCCGTCTCGGGATCAAAAAGCTCGACCGTGCCCGTGAGCACGTCGACGTACTGGTAGCTTTGACGCGAGGTGCGGCCACGGCGCTCGGTCACCTCGACGACGAACACCGCGGGGTGCACGGATTTGATGACACCCATGCGCTCGATGACGCGCGTGCGCCCCATGTTCGCCTTGACCTTCACGCGCTGGTCGACCATGCCGCCCAGCAGCTCCTGGATCTCTTCGACCTTATTAACTTCAGCCTCTGCCATGAATCGTGCCTCCCACGGGAGTACAAACAGTGAGCGTACCCCCCAAGATAGTCAAACGAAGCGAGTATAGCAGCCTTGGAAGCAAAATGCGAACACCATCCCTGCGACCCGATTGGAAACAGGTGCGCTTTGGGACGTCGCGAACCGGTTTCGGCATTCCAAAGCGCACCTGTCCGCAACTGGGAGATACTGTCTACACGCACTAGAGCTCGTCGGTATCGAGCACGATGGTAAAGGGCCCGTCGTTCACCAACTCGACCTTCATATCCGCAGCGAACGTGCCCGTCACCACACGGGGCACATCCCGACGCGCGAGGGAGACGAAGTACTCGTACAGGGCGTTCGCGTGCGCGGGATCGCCCGCCGCCGTAAACGAGGGACGGCGACCACGGCGGCAGTCTGCATAAAGCGTGAATTGAGAGACCACAAGCACGTCCCCGCCCACGTCGTCGATCGAGCGATTCGTCTTGCCGCTCTCGTCCTCCATGATGCGCAGACCGAAGATCTTGTTCCAGAGGTGCTCGGCCTCCGCTTGGGTATCCGCAGCCCCCACACCGAGCAGGATGAGGTAGCCCGCACCGATGCGCGCGGTCTCAACGCCGTCGATCGTCACGCTCGCACGCTGCACGCGCTGAATGACCGCTCTCATAGTGCGGTTCCTTCCGCACCGGAGGTGTCGGACGCGGCTCCCTTATCCGGCGCGGCGTCCTCGCCCGCCGTCATACCCGCCCCGAGCTTTTCACACAAATCCTGCAGCGCATGGAACCGATGGCTGATCGCGTTCTTCTCCTGAGGTTCGAGCTCTGCCATCGTCTTGCCCGGCGTATCGCGGGGCAGAAAGAGCGGGTCGTAACCGAAGCCGTAATCGCCGCGGCCCTCGTGTCCGATCATGCCCTCGCAGAAGCCCTCGCCCATGGTCACAAGGCCGCTCGGCTCGATAAAGGCGATGGCGCTTGCGAACCGTGCCGTGCGCCTCGCGTCCTCAACGCCCTCGAGCTTGGCGAGCAGCTTCTCGTTGTTTGCTGCATCGTCGCCGTGCGCGCCGGCGTAGCGCGCCGAATACACGCCGGGCTCGCCGTCGAGCGCATCGACCATGAGGCCGGAATCGTCGGCGACGGCAGCGAAGCCCGTCTCGGCAACGGCGGCTTCCGCCTTGATGATGGCATTTTGGGCGAACGTCGTGCCCGTTTCCTCTGGGTCGTCGAAATCACCGAGCTGCCCGATCGCGACGAACCTCGTTCCCGGCAGCGCCGCCCCTAAGATCTCCTCGATCTCTACGAGCTTGTGCGCGTTGCCGGTAGCCACGACGACGGTATGCTCCGCGTCGAGCGTCGTCGGATCGATCTTCTCGAGTGCCATATGGTGCTCCTCACAATGCAAGGCTTCATCCAACAAGATGGTACAACCAAGCCGGATTGATCGTTTCATTTGAAGGGACAGGGTGAGCAGAGCCGACGTTTCCGGGTCGCGTCATCCTGCCGCCTGAAATTACTCGTCGCGAAACGCCGTGACCTCGTTTTGCAGATCGATGAGCTTCTTGATGCCCGCATCGCCCAGATCGAGTAGGCGCAAGAGCCGCGCGCGGTCGAACGGTGTGCGCTCACCCGTACCCTGAATCTCGACGATCTCGCCCGTATCCGTCGCCACGAGATTCATATCGATTTCTGCCCGCGAATCCTCGCGATAATCGAGATCCAGCAGCTCGCAGCCATCGACCACGCCCATCGAAACGGCGGCAACCTGGCCGGTGAGCGGAAGGCGCGCGATCTTGCCCGCGTCGACCCATGCCATGAGGGCATCGTGCAGCGCCACCCAGGCTCCCGTCACGCTCGCGGTGCGCGTGCCGCCATCGGCCTGGACTACATCGCAGTCGACCGTCACCGTGAACTCACCGAGGGCGCGCAGATTCGTGACGGTACGCAGGCTTCGCCCGATAAGCCGCTCGATCTCCATGGAACGTCCCTTGCGGTTGGCGCGCTCACGAGAACTGCGGCGGTTCGTCGCCGCCGGCAGCATCGCGTATTCAGCCGTAACCCAGCCTGCACGGCTCGCCTTGCGCCAGCCCGGAACGCCTTCCTCGATCGTCGCCGCGCACAGAACGCGCGTGTTACCGAACTCCACCAAGCACGACCCGAGCGCGTTGCCCATGACGTCGCGCGTGAGCGCCACATGGCGCATCTCGTCCGCCGCACGACCACCCAAGCGGTCGATCTCCATATAGTCCATGATGCTCCTTATCGTGAGTCTGTGCGATGTTGATACATCCCAAGCCGGCACCATCCAGCCTGGCCGGTTTTATCAATGCAGCACTTCCAGCTCGTCGATACCCACGTGCTCGATACTGCGCAGAGGCCTGCCGAAGATGAAGCTTCCCGCCGCGGCGAACTCTGCGATGTTATCCGAAGTCGTGGCGAAGCGGTGCTCGGGTACCGCGACCTCGCCGGCAAGCTGCCCACGGCGGCTCAGGATATCCGTGAGCTCGCGCGTTGTCTCCTCCGCGGAAGACACCACGCGCACTCCCTCCCCCAGCGCCTCGCGGATCGGACGCGCGAGCAGCGGGAAATGCGTGCATCCCAAAACGACGGTGTCGACATCTGTCATGGTGATGGGAGAAAGCGTGCGCGCCACCTCGTCGCGAATCTCGGGCGTGTCGAAGATGTCGCCGTCTTCGAGCCAGCGCTCCTGCAGATGCGCTCCCGTCGCGAGCTCGCGCTCGACAATCTCCACGAAGCTCGGTGCCGGGCAGCCGAATACCTCGACGCTCGCATCGAGATTGTGGATGGCACGCGCGTAGGCACCCGTGCGCACGGTAAGCGGTGTGGCGAGTACACCGACCTTGCGCGTGCGCGTGGTATTGATCGCCGCACGGGCACCCGGCGCGATCACACCGATCACCGGTACCGCGAGCGTCTGCTGCGCGATCGAGAGCGCGGCGGCGGTGGCGGTGTTACACGCGATCACGATGATCTTGACATCGTGCGCCTCGAGCCATCGACCCGCTTCGAGCGCGAAGGCACGCACCTCGTCCTCGGTGCGAACGCCGTAGGGGCAGCGCTTCGTATCGCCGACGTAGTAAATCGATTCGTGCGACAGCGTGGCCGCGATGGAACGCGCCACGGTAAGGCCACCCAAGCCGGAATCGAAAACGCCGATAGGTCGCGCGTCGTGTGCAGCAGGCAGGGCGGCAGCGCGCTCCGCGAACGAGCCCAGCAGCTTCACGGAAGAGGTATTCGACATACGCTACCGCCCGATCGCTTCGAGCAGGCTGCGCATGCCCGCAACCCACGCATCGACCGTCCGCCCGGGCGCGACGAAGGCGTTGTCGTGCGTGACAAGGAACTCCTCCGCGCCGGGATCTTTCAGCCCGTTCTCCACCATGATGAAGATGCCCGTGTAGTCCGCCATGAGGAAATCCGAGGCGGCGTCGCCGATACCGATCGTCTCCTCGCGCGGAATACCCATGATCTCGCAGAACCGCTCGATGCCGCGACCTTTGTTGAGTCCCTTCGGCATGACGTTGAATGCACGGCCGCGCACACCCTCGGGCAACTCGAGCGTGGTGGGAGCGGAGATGTAGTTCAGAAAGCCGTTATCCGCCCAATCGAGCGCCATGCCCGATGCGTTGAGCAGGGCAATCGCCTCTTCGTCTGGAATCTCCCCGCGCAGGCCGATGGTAACCTCGCGATGCTTGTAGCCGGCGGACATATCGTTGTGGTATTCGAGCATGCCTGGATAGCGCGTGATGAACGCCTCGCAGAGCCCCGTCTGCTCGATGACCTCGTGCGGCGTGAGGCCGCAGGAAGGGTCGTACTCCATCTCTGCCGTGAAATACTCCCAGGTATCGTGCGAGAGGTCGGTCATCACGATACCGCCCATCTCGCTAATGAACGCGTTCAGGCCAAGGAGACGGGTATCTTCGCGCATCATCGCACGGTTGCGACCGGAGGTGGGGACGACGGAGACGCCAGCTTGCTTGAGCTCGATGAGGGTCTGCACGAATTCGAGACTCGGCTCCCCCGCCGCGTTCGCAAGCACCGTCGAGTTCGGTCCCATCATGGTTCCATCAAGATCGGTGAACACATAGCGCACGCAGGCAAGACGCTCGCGCAGCTCGCCAGTCGGCACCTCGGGCAGATACGGGATATCCATGATTCCTCCGCGACGTCGTTTGCACGTGCCTTAATCATAGCCGCGCTACAAGCGCGCGAAGCCGCGCCGGACGCGAACGCACCGCATTTCCGCATGGGCGGGAACAGGCGAGGGTCAGCGCCTGCCGTCGCGTGGAGTGAAGCTACCCGCTGTGAAAGCTCCTCCCCTGCGGCGCGCCCAAACAAAAAAGCGGCGCCGTCGCCGGCGCCGCCCCGAATTCCCTGGTGGGCGATGAGGGACTCGAACCCCCAGCCTTGTGCGTGTAAAGCACCTGCGCTAACCATTGCGCCAATCGCCCGTGGTGCATGAGTATAGCCGAAAACCGCCGATGGCGGCAACGACTTGCTACAGTACGTGTTCGAGTACGCCCACGAGCGCGTCGATATCGTCGTTCGCGCAGATGAGCGGCGGCAGGAACCGCAGCGTGTGTGCGCCGGTCGCGTTGATGACCGCACCGGCCTCGAGTGCGCGCGCCACCACGTCGTGCGCGTCGCCCGCCTCTTCGTCCAAATCGCAGCCGCGCATGAGCCCGGCACCGCGCACCTCGGTCACATGCGGCAGCGTAGCCAGGCGCTCGGCCAGATACGCTCCCACCTCGCGAGCATGCTCCGCATACCTGCCGAGCGCGAGCTCGCAGAGCACTGCCTCGGCCGCAGCGACGGCAAGGCAGCTCCCGCCAAACGTCGTGCCGTGATCGCCCGGACGGAACACGCCCGCGATGTTCGACCGCGCTACGCACGCGCCCATGGGAACGCCGCCGGCGATGCCCTTCGCCAAGCTCATGATATCCGCCTCGACGCCCGTAAGCTGGATGGCGAACGGCGCGCCGCAGCGGAAGATGCCCGCCTGCACCTCGTCGGAGATGAGCAGGCCGTCCACACCATGCACAAGATCGGCCGCCGCTTGCACGAACGCTGCGTCGAGCGGGTGCACGCCGCTCTCGCCTTGGATGGGCTCGATCATAACGGCACAGATCTCGCCGCCCATGCGGTCGAAAATCTGCCGGAGCTCATCCACATCGTTCGGCGTGCAGGCAACGAACCCGCCAGGCAGAGGGCGGAACGAGTCTTGCAAGCGGTCTTGCATCGTCGCGGCGAGCGTCTCGAGCGTGCGCCCATGGAAGCCGCCGCGCAGGCACACAATCGTGTTGCCGCCGTTGCCCGCGCGCTTGGCGTAGAGCCGTGCGAGCTTCATGGAACACTCGTTGGCCTCGGCACCGGAGTTCGCGAAGAACGTCTGCCAGACCTCTTCTCCCGCCGTCGGCTTCGCTGCCGCGGCAAGCTTCGCCTCGTCTCCTGTGCGTATCGCCTGCGCCAGCCCGCGCGCGCCAACGGCATCGTTATTCGCGAGCTTCGAAAGAAGTGCGGCGACCGCCCCGCGATGCTCGACGTAATAATAATTCGATACGTGCAGGAGCTTCGGCACCTGCGCCTCAAGGGCTTGTATGAGCGCAGGGTGCCCGTGTCCGAGCGAGCACACACCGATCCCCGCCAGGAAGTCGAGGTACACGCGGCCCTCGCTATCGGTGAGACGCATGCCGTCTCCACGTACAAACTCTACGGGGCTCCTGCCGAACGTCGGCATCACATATGCGGCATCGAGCGCCTGCTCCATCTCGTATGACATATCCGTCCCTCCTCGCACGCGAGCATCTAAGCCTCAAGCTCAGATGCCCGTTTCCGCGCATGTGCTACGTTCAATCCTGAACCCAGATGCTTACTCGATGTCCTCGGTCTCCACGAGACGCGAAGCAAATGCGCCCACAGGGTGCGGATGCTGGTCGAACTCGTAGGATTCGAGCGTCGAGTGCATGACGGTACCTACGCCCGTCGAGGTGAAAAGCTCCACGAGCAGCGAGTGCGGTGTCGTGCCGTTGATGATGTGCGCGCGGTACACACCGCCGCGAAGCGCCGTCACGCAGGCCTCGAGCTTGGGAATCATCCCCTTCGAGACCTCGCCCGCCTTGATCATCTCTTCGGTCTCTTCGAGCGTGAGATTCGATATGAGCGAGGTCTTATCGGAGAAATCCTCGTACAGACCGTCGACGTCGGTGAGGAAAATCGCCTTGTGCGCGTGGATCGCGGAGGCGATATGCCCGGCGGCGAGGTCGGCGTTCACGTTGAAAAACCCGCCGTCCGCGCCCTGCGCGACCGTCGCGACCACGGGAATGTAGTCGTTGTCGAGCAGCGTCTCGAGGTAGTCTGTGTTCACCTGGCTGACCCTGCCCACACAGCCGAGTTCGGGATCGAGCTGCTCGGCGATGAGCGTACCGCCGTCGCTGCCCGAGACACCCGCGGCAACGGCGCCGTGCTTGTTGAGCGCCGCGACGAGCTCCTGGTTCACCTTGCCCACGAGCACCTGCCGCACGACCTCCATGGCCTCGGGCGTCGTCACCCGCTGGCCACCCTTGAATTCCACGGGCAGATCGTAGTGGCTCAGCGCCTCGTTGATGGCCGCGCCGCCACCGTGCACGATCACGACACGTGCGCCGATAATCTTGAGCAGCAAGATGTCACCCATGACCTTCTCGCGCAAATCTGCGTCGACCATCGCCGCGCCGCCGTATTTGATGACGACGGTCTTGCCGGTGATGTTCTTGACCCACGGCAGCGTCTCGTAGAGCTGGCGCCCAAGCTGCTCGTTCGTGAGCGAAGGGGCGAGGTCGCGTGCGTACTTCATAACCATTCCTCCAAAAGCGATGTGCAAAACCGCTCGTTCGCAACGCCTGTCCCCTTTATCATGGCGTTGGGGACTGACTCCGATGACCGACTACGAGCGGTAGTCCGCGTTGATCGAGATGTAGTCGTGCGTGAGGTCGCACGTCCAAACCGTCGTCGCGCATGAGCCCGCGCCGAGGTCGACCGAGATGACAATCTCGGGCGCCTCGAAACGACGCAGAGCCTCGTCCTCGTCGAACGGCACGGCAAGGCCGGCGCGGCACACGGGAAGCTCCATGATGTCGATGTCGACAGCGCGCTGATCGAACGCCACGCCGCATTTGCCCAGCGCTGCGGCGATGCGCCCCCAGTTGCAGTCGTGTCCCGCGATGGCGGTCTTCACGAGCGGAGAGTTCGCCACCGAACGAGCGCAGGTATCTGCGTCCTCGGGTGTCGCCGCGCCAGAGACGTTCACGGTAACAAGCTTCGATGCACCCTCGCCATCTGCGGCGATACCGCGCGCGAGGGCTTCGCACACCACGTAGAGCGCATGTTCGAGCTCGAGGTACGCTTCCGTCCCCTCGACAATCGGCGCCGCTCCCGCTGCCGCCGCGCCCGAGGCGAGCATGATGCACGTATCGTTCGTCGACGTGTCGGAATCGACGGTCACCTTGTTGAACGTTCGGTTCACCGAGCCCGAAAGGAGCGCATGCAACGCCTCGGGCGCAACGGGAGCATCGGTCGTGATAATGGCGATCATCGTGGCCATGTTCGGCATGATCATGCCCGACCCCTTCACGCAACCGCCCACCGTAAAGTTGCACCCCACATACGCAAGGTCGCCCGATTCGTACGTGACCGCGTATTCCTTAGGATGCGTGTCGGTCGTCATGATCGCCTGCGCTACCGCCGCTCCTCCGTCGCGTGAGAGCGCGGCAAGCGCCCGGGGAATGCCCGTCTCGAAGTGCTCGACATCGAGCTGCACGCCAATCACGCCCGTCGAGGCGACAAGCACCTGGTCGGTCTCGCAGCCAAGCAGCTGCGCAGCAACCTCGCTGGTGTAGCGAGCAGCTTCGAGTCCGGGCTCTCCAGTCGCGGCGTTCGCGTTGCCCGAGTTCGCGATCACCGCGCGCACCATGCCGTAACCCTTGTTGCCGAGGTGCTCGCGCGAGACCGTCACCGGCGCCGCACAGAAACGGTTCTTGGTGAAGACTCCCGCTGCGGGACAGGGCTCATCTGCCACCACGAGCGCAAGGTCATCGCGATCGGGGCTCTTGCGAAAGCCCGCGTGGACGCCTGCGGCGCGAAATCCCGCCGCACTCGTGACGCCGCCAGCGGGAATCGCGCGAAGCTGCTCATCGAACTGTTCAACATTCATGTTCTTGCATCTCACAATCTTGTAGGGGAAACGGCGAGCGCGCCACTATGGGAGCAGGTGCCGTTGTGTCAAAAACGACACGAACGTACCCGTCCCCAAAGTGACGCGCTCGCCCGAACGTAACGGGTTATACGGGCAGGGCGAGCAGAGGCAAGCCTCGTCGCTCGTCGAGCCCGAACACGATGTTCGCGCACTGCACCGCCTGGCCGGCGGCACCCTTGCACAGGTTGTCGATCGCCGCGATCGCGATGAGCACGCCCGCCTCGGGATTCACTGCGAGTCCGATCTGGGAGGCGTTGCTCCCCGCAACAGATGAGGTTTTCGGCGTCTGCCCAGCATCGAGCACGCGCACGAACGGGGAGTCCGCATAGAAATCGCGGTAGTGAGCGACAGCCTCTTCAGCACCAAGCCCGCGCAGATCGTCCGCGAGCGGTAGGGTCACGGTGGAAAGCAGCCCGCGGCGAAGCGGCGCCAGATGCGGCGTGAACACGATGCGGCCGGAAAGCTCCAGAATCTGCTCTATCTCGGGCGTGTGCCGGTGGCGACAGACGTTGTATGCCTCAACGTTTTCATCTGCACCGCAATAATGCGTGCGCGCCGAGGGCGTCTTGCCCGCGCCCGTAACACCCGAGATGGCATCGACGACCACGGACCCCGTCGGTGCCGTCCAGCCAGCGCGAATCGCAGGCGCGGCCGCAAGCGAGGTTGCCGTGGGGAAGCACCCGGCGCACGCCACGAGCACGGCGTCACCCGCCGCATGCCGATCGGCGAGGCGCGCGAGGTCTTCGGCAAACAGCTCGGGCAGGCCGAACGCACGCACCTGTAAAAGTTCGGGCGAGGTGTGTGCCGCACCGTACCAGTGCTCGTATACCGCCGGGTCATTCAAGCGATAATCCGCCGAAAGATCCACCACCGTCACGCCCATGGCAAGCAGCTCGGGCACGACGGCAAGCGCCGCGGTGTGCGGCACGGCGAGAAACACAACATCGCAGGCAGTAAGCGTCGGGTCGTCATGCGCAGAGAACACGAGATCGCTCATGCCCGCAAACGCGGGGTACACGCTTGCCAGCGACTGGCCGGCATCGGCGTTCGACGTGATTACCTTGAGCTCGAAATCTGGATGAGACAGGAGCAAGCGGACGAGCTCGACCCCGGCATAGCCGGCCGCCCCTACAATTCCTGCAGCATAAGCCATATGCGTCGTCCCCCAAGCACGCATCGCGCGCGACGTTCGAGAGGCGCGCATCCTATTCGTAACGCCTTGAAAGGGTAGCACAGCCTACACATGAAATCGAATTATTGATAGGTAACCATTCACATTTTTGCAGAATGGTTACAGCTCGCAACGCAGCCTGCCGCCTGAAGCGGGCGCGCTCGCCATCGGCCGAGTGAGGAGCGCGACCGGTCGAACCCCTACTCAGCGCGCCGTTTGCGCCCACCCGAAACGAAGTGCACGGACGAAGCCTTATGCGAGGAAAGCCGTCATCTCGTCCAGCAAACGCGACGCCTCCTGACGACCCTGGATGTAGAGCTCGAGCAGCTTAGCGGGATCCCGTTCGATATGCCCAACCTCGACTTTGTGCGGCGGCGCGACCACGAACGCCCGATCCGCGCGCTCATATGCCCAGATATGCTCGCGCTGCTCGTTGTAGCGCTCATGGCGCGTCTCGAGCGCATCAAGCAGGTACGGGTAGGTAGCGTAGCGCACGCGCGCGGCAGGCATGAGCTCGTAGGGCTCCTTCTCATAACCGCGATGCTGCGTGAGCACCACGATCGCACGGTCGAAGCCCTCGTCTTCCAGCACGTGTTCGACCGGCACCGAGTCCGCGACGCCGCCGTCGAGATACAAGCTGCCGCCCACCTCGACCGGCTGCGTCACGAGGGGAAGCGACGTCGTGGCGCGCACCGCGTCGATGTCGAGCGCGGCGTCGCGCACCTCGAGGTATTCGGCCGTCCCGAACATCGCGTTCGTCACCGTGGCGAACAAGCGCATGGGATTTGCGCTGAATGCGGCGCTATCGAAGGGGTCGATGCGATCTTGCACCTCGTTGAGCAGAAAATCGTACCCCACGATGCTGCCGGTTGTGGCAAGCGAGCGCGTGGAGATGTAGCGAGGGTCGTTGCAGAAGGTGAGGTTGATGCGGTTCGCGCGACCGATCTGCCGCGATTTGTAATTGAGGCCGCACAGAGCACCGGCGGACACGCCATAGCAAACGGGAACTTCGACGCCGTGCTCGAGCATGACGTCGAGCACGCCTGCTGTGAACTGGGAACGGAAGCTGCCACCCTCGAGAATGAGCGCGACCTTTCCCGTGTTTCCCCTGCCATCCTGTGCGTTTCGCATGCTCGCCTTCCTTTCGTCGCCGCGTTCGAGTCATTCTACCCACACGGCACTGTTTGAAGCATGTCGTTTGCCGGCGATGCGCCCCTTGTGGCACCGCCACGAACGTGCTATGCTGCGATATCCATCGTATGGTGGCGTACTTTGACAGGTCGAGTTCGGTAGCTGTAACAATACCCCAGAAGTTTGATTACCTCCGCGCGGCACGACTGCGCCCTACCGACCCAGACCCCCTTCGGGGCCGACTGGTTTCGACACGATAGCTCTGAGAGAGGAAGCAGGCCGTGGTCTCCTCGCCACGTTAAACAGGGGTACTGTCAAAATGAATTGACAAGAATTCTTCTTACGAGCCTCAGCTGGCTCTTGCTGCTTAATTAATTAGCGGCACGCCAAACCCGGGAATTCCCCGCCCCGGGCGCGGTGTCATTTGAGGGGAATGCTCCCGCGCACGTAATCGGTATGGCGCGGGCTAAGACCGAACCGATTGGGATGTCGCGAGCGTGTCGCTGCGCGCGCGCCGTCCGAGATCAAACCAGCGACTGAGCCTGGAGATGCCGATCAGGGGGCTTTCGTGGACCGGAGTTCGATTCTCCGCGGCTCCACCACAAGATAATTGGGCGAACTCTCATAGGGGAGTTCGCCCGTTTTTGTATAGGCCCGCCGCTTCGCATAGCCCTGCCGATTATCGGCGAACGCACAAACGAACCATGCCGAAAGCCCTCTGGGAGATTCGCGCGTTAGCTCAGCGCCTTCCGCAAGAGCTCGTTGAAGAGCTTGGGATTGCCCTGGCCACGGCTCGCTTTCATGCACTGCCCCACCAGGAAGCCAAGCACTTTCTGGTTGCCGTCGCGATACTGCTGTGCTTGGTCTTGGCAGCGCTCGAGCACCTCGTCCACGATGGGTTGCAGCGCTCCGGTATCGCTCACCTGGCGCATACCGCGCGCATCGACGATCTTCTCCGGGTCTTCTCCCGTTTCGACCATGGCCTCGAAAACCTCGTGCCCCTGGTTCGAGCTGATGGCATCGCTCGCAAGGAGCTTCGCGAGACCGGCCACCTGTGCGGGCACTAGGCCACTCTCCGCAAGCGCGACGCCCGCCGTGCGAAGGCAGGCGGGAAGCTCGTTCACCACGAGGTTCGCTACGATTTGCGCCTCCTTGCCGGCGAGCCCCGCCGCAGCCGCCTCAAAAAAGGCAGCCACTTCCGGATCGCCCGCGATCTGCTCCGCATCGGCGCGTTTGATGCCGAAATCGCGCACGAAGCGCTCACGGCGTGCATCCGGCAACTCCAGCAGCTCGGCGCGACAGTGGTCGATAAACTCGTCGGTGAGGTCGAAGGGCGCGAGGTCGGGATCGGGGAAGAACCGGTAGTCATCCGCCGTCTCCTTCACGCGCATCACCACGGTGCGTTTGCGGCTCGGCTCCCAATGACGCGTCTCCTGGTAGATCTCGCCGCCGGCTTCGAGCACCTCGGCCTGACGGCAGATTTCGTATGCCAAGCCGTCATGCAGTGCTTTGAAGGAATTCAGGTTCTTGAGCTCGGTCTTCGTGCCCAGCTCGTTCGACCCACGCCGGCGCAGGCTCACGTTGCCGTCGCAGCGCATAGAACCCTTTTCCATGGAGCAGTCCGAGATGCCGAGCGTGATGAAGATGCGGCGCAGCTTCTCCATGAAGAGGCGCGCCTCCTCGGGCGTGCGCAAATCGGGCTCGGTGACAAGCTCGATGAGTGGCGTACCGCAGCGGTTGTAGTCGATAAGCGACTCCGCCGCGCCGCCGATGCGACCCTCCTCACCGCCCACATGCACCATCTTGGCAGCATCCTCTTCCATATGGATGCGCAGGATCCGGATGGGCACGGTGTAGGAACCGTCCCCGTGGCGCTCCGGCAGCGCAATCGAGGCTGTATCGTAGCCCGAAAGCCCTGCGAGCGCGCCAGCCTGCGTTTCGCCGCCTTCAGGGCTCGCTTTCGCTGAAACGCCGTTAGACCCGCCATTAACCCCCGTCCCCAATGGTTGGCCTTCGGGAAGGTCGCGTGCCATGCTTGCAGAAAGACCCACGGCCCTTGCCGAGGCGCTCGCCAGGCTCTCGGCCTCTGCCTCGCCGAACGCGCACTCCGGACGCTCGGCAGCACCGCGGCCGGTAACTTCCAAATCGAGCCGCCCATGCATGGCGAATGCCACCGGGCCCTGCGTGGTCTGGAAGTTCTTCGCCATATCCGGATAGAAGTAATGCTTGCGGTAGAACATCGAATGCTTCTGAATCTCGCAGTTCGTGGCGAGGCCGGCCTTCACGATGTACTCGATCGCGCGCTTGTTCGGCACCGGCAGCGCGCCGGGAAGCCCCAGGCACACGGGGCACACGTTGGCATTCGGCTCGTCGTCGTGGCTAAGCCTGCAACCGCAGAACATCTTCGTCTCGAGCGTCGTGAGCTCGGTGTGGATCTCGAGACCGATCACGGCCTCCCAGTCCTTCAGAACCTCGGAAAGCTCCTTCATGCGAGCTCACCTCCCTTCCCGGCAAATGCGGGAGCAACGGGTGCCCCTACGGTGTCGCTCGTTTCGCACGCACCCCATACCCCGACGCACGCGCGTTCGAGCGCGGCACCGAACGCGATGAGCCGTTCGTCGGCAAACGCAGGCGCCACGAGTTGGGCGCCAACCGGTAGGCCGGAATCTTCTCCCAGCCCCACCGGCACTGTCACGCCGCCGTTGCCAGCAATGTTGATCGAGATGGTGTACATATCGGAAAGGTACATCTGCGTGGGGTCAGATATTTCGCCATGGCGGAACGCCGTCTGCGGTGCGGCGGGCATGAGCAGCACGTCTGCCTGGCTGAACGCACGGGCGTAGTCTTCCGTGATAAGCGTGCGCGCCTTCTGCGCAGCGTAGTAGTACTTGTCGTAGACACCGCTCGACAGCAGGTAGGCGCCGAGCATCTGGCGACGTTTCGCCTCCGCGCCGAAACCGTGCGCGCGGGAAAGCGCACTTTGCGCCGCGAGCGTGGCGCAGTTGGGCTCCTGGTATCCATAGCGAATGCCATCGAAGCGAGCCAAGTTGCTGAACGCCTCGGCGGGGCCGATTACGTAGTACGCAGCAATCGCCGCGTCGAGATGCGGAAGTTCGACCTCCACAAGTGTCGCGCCCGCAGCCTCAAGAGCCGCCGCCGCGCGCTTGACCGCGTTGCGAACCTCGGGCGTAAGGCCTTCGGCGTCCATGAAGGCGGGAATGATGCCCACACGCTTTCCCTCGATGCCGGCACAAGCCGCGGCGACGAATTGGGGAGCAACATCTTGGGACGTGGAATCATACTGGTCGCGCCCGCCCGCTACCAGGGCGTCCATAGCGAGCGCCACGTCTTCGACCGAGCGACCGAAGGGGCCAACCTGATCGAGCGAGCTTCCGAACGCTACCACACCGTAACGCGATACCGCCCCGTACGTGGGCTTGAGGCCAACAACACCGCAGAACGATGCTGGCTGGCGGATGGACCCGCCCGTATCTGAGCCAAGAGCCAACGGAACCATGCCTGCTGCGACGGCAGCGGCGGATCCGCCCGACGAGCCACCCGGCACACGCGACACGTCCCACGGGTTGTTCGTGGGATGGAACGCCGAAGAATCCGTCGAGGAGCCGAACGCGAACTCGTCCATATTCGCCTTGCCCACCGGAATGCAACCCGCCGCGAGCATACGGCTCACGCAGGTAGCGGTATACGGCGACTCGTAGGCCTCGAGCATACGGGAGGCGCAGGTAGTACGCGTACCCGCGAGGTTCATGTTGTCCTTAACGGCAAGCGGCACACCGGCAAGCGGCGGCAGTTCCTCACCAGATGCGCGCACCGCATCGACGCGCTTGGCCGCTTCGAGCGCAAGCTCAGGCGTGACCTGCAGAAATGCCTGAACCTCAGGCTCGCGCGACGCGATGGCGTCGAGCGCGGAGCGGGCGATTTCCACAGCAGAGAACGTACCGTCCGCAACGCCCGTGGCGATTTGGCGCACGGTCATGGCATCGATATTCGGCATCGCCTACTCCTCCTCTCCCAAGATCGAAGGCACGCGGAAGCTGCGATCGCGCGAGCTGCCGGCGTTGCCAAGCGCCTCGTCGATGGTGAAGGCGCGGTCGGCGTCGACAGCGTCGTCGCGCATGACGTTCGAGAGACTGCCAATGGGATGGAACGTGGGATCCACGTTGGGAAGGTTATAGGCGAGGATGGGCTCGAGCATGTCGACGGCGTCGTTCAGATAGGCTGTCATCTCGGCGAGCTCATCGCCCTCAAGTGCGATGCGCGCATAGTCAGCGATTCCGCGCACATCATCTTCAGTGAGTGCCATGGGCGCTCCTTCCAGTTCGTCAATCTGAATTATTATACGCGGCACAGCCACACGGCAGCGACCGCGACGCACCCGTCGACGAACCGAAACACGAACCAAGCCGCTTCGCGTAGGCACCGGCGGTCGGCACCCAACGCCCAAAGCCATGTCCCCATAAACACAAGGAAGCCCCGGCGGCCTCCCTTGAGCCGTTCCGCAACTGCAGGGCAAAACCTCGCAGCAGGAGCAAGCGAAGGGGCCGCCGGGGCTTTCCGGGGAGATGCGTACGCGCGAGAACGCTACTTAGTCGCAGCGAGAATCTGATCCACGATTCCCTTTGCGTTCATAAGCCCAAAATCTGGTGCAGAAATGACTAGCACCGGCTTATCGCCCGCCATGCCCTTAACCTCAGCTTCGGCGAAACGAATCTGAGGGCCAAGCAGGATGATGTCCGCGCCGTCGATGCTGTCGCGAATCTCGGCTTTCGGCACGGCAG
The DNA here is from genome assembly GCA_900538305.1 of uncultured Collinsella sp. Lineage (GTDB taxonomy): Bacteria > Actinomycetota > Coriobacteriia > Coriobacteriales > Coriobacteriaceae > Enorma. Next base: position 31,948 of record UPXY01000007.1, on the reverse strand, counting down.
TGCACGTGAGGTCGATGCCGCGTGCCCGCGCCTCCTCGGTAATCTTGATGACGAGGATTCCGGTGCTCATACCGGCGTTGCATGCGAGGATGACGTTCATACCTTATGCCTCCTGAGTCTCGGCAGCGGCGTCGGCGAGTTGCTCCTCAGCGATCTTCTTCTTTTCATATGCCTTGAAGAACGGCAGGTAGATAAGGACGTCGATCACGATGAGGCCAACGCAGAGCACAACTGCCTTCCAATCCATCGTGGAAAGAATCGCCGCGATGGGGCAGAACATGTTCCAGCTGGGATACACGAAGCAACGACCCACGATACCAAGCGCCATGGCTGCATAGGCAACCACTCCGTTCAATACCGGGCAGATCACGAACGGAAGGAAGAGCGTGGGATTGAACATGATGGGCATACCGAAAATGATGGGCTCATTGATGTTGAAGAATGCGGGAACGATTCCCAGCTTGCCAACAGTGCGCAGCTGCTTGGACTTGCTGAAGAGCGCGCAGAAAGCAAGGCCGAACGTCGCACCGGAACCACCGATCATCATGAACGTCCACCAGAACGGCTCGACAAGGATGTTAGGCAGGTCGGTCACCGCGGTGCCGGCTGCGTATGCAGCCATGTTGGCGGCAAGGCTCGGGGTAAGAAATGCAAAAAGCGGCGAGGTGATAACGGAGTCGTGAATGCCGAACCACCACAGCACCATGACGATCGTCGCAAGCACGAACACGCCAGGACCGGAATCGAGCACGCCCACGAGCGGTGCCATGATGAACGAGATGAGGTTCGGGAACGGTGCACCGGTGAGGTTGATCACCACGCCAGAGAGCACGCCGAAAACGACGAGCACGATGGCAGCGGGTACGAGGTTGCCAATGGAGTCGGAAAGCGCCGGCGGGATACCCTGGCCGGAAAGATCGATGTAGCCGATCTTGCGCTCGGAGAGGAAACGGTAGAACTCCACGGAGACAAACGAGATGAGGATCGCCGCGAAGAGGCCGGTACCACCGAAGTACGCCGTCGAAAGGGCACCATCTACGTCAATAGCCGCCATCTCGAGGAAGGCGGCGACGCCAAGCGCCACGGGAAGAAACGACGTCATCTTGTAGTGGCGCGCCAGGAAGAACGAGAGGCCAATCGCCGCCCAGATGGAAAGGACGCCCATGGTTGCGTTGTTCACAATGGTGAGCGGAAGCATGGTAGCGTCGGCGAGCGCCTGCCAACCCTGGAAGAAGGCCTGGCCGAAACCCGGCTCCATGGTGGTGTAGTCCACCGGCGGAGAGGTGATAATCAGGGCAAAACTGCCAATCGTCATGAACGGAACAAGCGTAAGAAACGCATTTTGAATCGCCACGACGTAGCGGTTCATGCCGAGGGCATTCGCAATGGGGGCGATATGCTTCTCAATAAAGGCCGCAATCTTTTCCATGGCTACTCCTCCTTTTGGTTTTGCTGTGCGATCATGTCGCGATACCAGTAGTAGCTGTCTTTGGGATACCGGCGGTTATCATCGTCGTAATCCACATACACCAGGCCATAGCGCTTCTTGTAGCCGTTGATCCAACTGTAGAGATCCATCGTCGACCACACGAAATAGCCGCGTACATCCACCCCCTCTTTCTGGGCCCGCTGCATCCACTCGACGAATCCGGCAAGGAACTCAACACGGTAGGGGTCGTGGATCTTACCGTCTTCGAGCGTGTCGTAATAGCCAATGCCGTTTTCTGTTATGACAAACGGCGTGTTGGGATACAGGCGGTGAAGCTCGAGGAGTAGGTTGTAGATCGACTTGGGGTACAACTCCATATCCCAATCGTTCTTTGGAACGGAGTCGTCGCTATCGAGCTCGAACCAACCCTTAACGCGCGTAATAACCTTGTCGTCCTTCTTACCGGTGTTGCTCGCGTGGAACATGGTCTCGCCCGGTCCCGCAGGCTTCACGAGCGTGCGCATATAGGCGTTGACGCCCAGATAATCGACCGTCCCTTCGCGGAACATCTCCTCATCGCCGGGGAGCGCATACGAAAGGTCGTATCCTTCCTCACGCAGGAGCTCGACGAAGTCCTGCGGCACCTCACCAAGGATGCACACGTCGTTCACGCTACGGTTATAGAACAGGTCGGCACGACGCGCCGCCTCTCGATACTCGGCGTTGTCAATAAGCGTCTCGATGGAATAGGAGTCACTCACAAGACCGATCTTGCCAGAATACCCACCCTCACGGTACGCTCGCACAGCGAGTGCGCTACCAAGCAGCTGGTGGTACATGGCACGCCATTTGCGCTCAAGATCCTGAACGTTCGGCGGGTAATTTCCATTCGCATAGCAGCAAAGCGTATCGTACGTGGGCTCGTTGATTGTCGCCCACCACTTCACGCGGTCGCCGAAGCGCTCGAAGCACACCTTGGCATATTCCACAAACGCCTCGACATTTGCGCGATTCTCCCAACCACCCTGCTCGAACAGGACGTTCGGCATATCGTAGTGATAGAGCGTCACGAGCGGTTCGATGCCTCGCTCAAGGCAGGCGTCGATCACGCGGTTGTAGTGTGCGACGCCCTGCTCGCTCACCTCTCCCACGCCGTTGGGGATGATGCGCGTCCACGCGATGGAAAAGCGGTAGGCGTTCTGGTTGCCCGCAGCCATCATGTCGAGGTCTTCCTCGAAGCGATGGTAGTGGTCACACGAGACATCGCCCGTTACCGGATTCACGTTGTTCTTCTCGCTATGGCAGAACACGTCCCAATTGGACATGCCCTTGTCGCCCTCGTTCCACGCACCTTCGCACTGATATGCAGCAGTCGCGCTGCCCCACATGAAGCCGCTCATTTTGCCCTCAACTCCTTGTATACCTCGATAAGCTCCTGCGCCAAACGGCCGAACATAATCGTGGTCATGAGATGGTCTTGCCCGTGGACGAGCATGAGGCTGAACGGCAGCTCTTCGCCTCGCGCCTCCTCTGAAAGCATCTGAGTTTGGGCATTGTGCGCCTCAATGAGACACGCCTCGCCTTCTTGGAGTTCGCGGTCCGCTTCATCGAACAAGCCTTCGCGCGCCCGGTTAACAGCCTCGTAATAATGTGCGAACGCATCGCCCGCATGCCCCACGATCTGGAACGACGCTAGCTGTACCTCTTCCTTGTTCATATCCGCAAACACCTCCTCGCAGGTTAGAACCGTTACTTGCGTGTCACTGTACGAGTTTTGCGCACCGCGATTCAAAGCACCTTGTGCGGGGTACCCCGCAAAGGTTGCTTTGAAGGTTCATGCGGCTCCCTGAATACTTGGGTGTATTCGTTTCCAAACCCCGCATATTCGACCCCGCAGAGAGGAGGAGCCGTGCTCAACAATCGCCAAACGCGCATCCTTGCAGCGCTCACCGATGCGAAGGGACCCATAACCGGCGGCGAACTCGCAGTCATGCTCGGCGTCTCCCTCCGCACCGTTCAAGGTGACATTGCGGGCATCAACCGTGCTCATGCCCTCGTCCGCAGCAGCAACCGCGGCTATACGGTCGATCGCGAGGCACTCGAGGAGCTCGACGATGAACGTGATTTGACGCCCGATTCCTCTATCGCGCACAGCGCTTTGCAGATTCTCGTTTTTGAAGGACGCCAGCGCATCGACGACCTCTCGGAAGAACTCTACGTAAGTACGCCTACCCTCGAGCGCCATCTCCGCGCACTCGCGCCCATGCTCTCCGCCTGCGGGCTTGCGCTCGAGCGCAAAGGAGGATGGGTCTCTCTTGAAGGAAGCGAGGGTGGAAAACGCCAGCTCATAGGCAACCTGGTGGCACGCGAAACCGCTGGCACGCCCACCTCTGCAAACGCCACGGCAACGATTTTCGAAAGCATGGACCGCGAGGTCGTGCTCTCTATCGTGGAGAGCACGGTCGCATCATTTGGCTATCGCATCCGCCCCGGGTTCGAATCGAATCTCATGGGCAGCATCACGATCGCCCTCTATCGCATGCGTACAAGTTCTTTCATGCCAGAAGCGGCGGAATCGATCGACGACGGCCGTATCGAGTATCGCATTGCGAAGGAGCTCTGCCGGCGGTATTCGGTGCATTTCAATATCGCCCCAAGCCGTTCGGACTTGGTGTATCTCGCGCATCTGTTCCGCGGTCAGATCGAACAGGTCGAACAAGATAATGCCGATGCGAATCCGCCCATTGGAATGACGAAGTTCGTGCAAGAGGTCGAGGGCATCGTAAACGAGGTGCTTGAGTTCTTCTCCCTGCATGTGAGCTCGACGCAATCGCTCTATAACTTCGCCATGCATGTAGATGCGCTTCTGTACCGCACGGCAGATACCCAGATTCAAAGCGTTGAAGTGCTTGAGAACGTCAAGCGGCATATGCCGTTTGTCTACGAGATAGCCCTCCTTGTCGCCAAGCGGGTCGAAGAGCATTTCGATATCAAGATCTCCGACGGCGAAGTGGGGTTCATCTGCATCCACATGGGCATGATCCTTCGGAGCACCATGGATGAGGAGCGCGTAGGGATTGGCCTTGCCTGCCAGGATTACCAAGGCATCTCGGAGCGCATCAGCGAGAACATCCTCGACCGCTACTCCGAAGCGGCAACCATCTATAAGCTCAATATGCCCGTTCAGCCCGAGGACGTCGCGCGACTGCCCATCGATATGGTGGTAAGCACGCAACGGCTCCAAGGCTTGCCCGTGCGAACGGTCGAAGTATCGCCCTTCCTTTCGACGTCCGACCTTATGAATATCGAAGACGCCGTGAGCGCTTGCTTCAAGCGCAAGCAAGGCGAGCGCATGCGCCGCTTAGTGCGCGACCATCTTGATGAGCAACTATTCTTCAAAACAGATGCGTTCGCCACAAAGCACGACGCCATCACGTTTCTTGGTAGCAAGCTGCTTGAATATGGTGTGGTAAACGAGTCTTTCACCGATTCCGTCCTGCAGCGCGAGGCGATATCGTCCACCTGCTTCTTCGAACTCTTCGCCATTCCCCATGGCCTCGAGATGGACTCGAAGCGCACCATGATGGCGATTCTCCTGAGCGACCGGGGCGTCATATGGGATGACGTCCCCATACATATCGTGCTCATGATCGCCGTCAATCGTGAAGACCGGAAAGAATTCGTCGAGCTCTACAACGCCATGGTGAAATCGCTTTGCGACAGCCATCAGGTCGCCCGCGTCATGCGCGCAACGTCACTCGACGAGTTCGTGGCGGAGCTCGACCGGGAATAAAGAGGGGCGCACCTGCTCCCCGATGCCCAATGTCTGCCATTTGGGAGCAAGCCGCCACCGGGAAGCGCTCGAGATGCACGATGTCTGCCATTTGGGAGCAAATGGCCGCTGAGACGCGCCAAAAATGCTCGAATCCTGTCATCTGGGAGTGCCGCGGCGCGTCCAAGCTCCGCGCCGCGAAATCTCGGCATAAAAAAGCCGGGGTCGCTAAGACCCCGGCTTGACTTCCCGGCGCGGCGAGGCAGCCGCACCGTGAGCGAAACCGCTCCTTAGAAGTCCACGTCCACGTCGTTGTAGACGCACTCGAGGAGCTTCTCCATCTCCTCGGGGGTCGGGGTACGCGGGTTGGAGCCGGTGCAGGCGTCGCCGATGGCGTCAACGGCGATGCGGGACTTCTTCTCCTCGAACTCGGCGTAGTCGATGATCGACTCGTCGGCCTTCACGCCGCCCTTGCCGTAGTTCTTGATGCCCTGCGGGATGTCCAGCTTGTCGTTGAGGTCGCGGATCTCCTGCACGAGGGCGGCCACGAGCTCGTCCTCGGTCTCACCGGCGAGGTGCAGGACCTCCTTGGCGATGTAGGCGTAGCGGCTCTTGGCGCGGGCGTCCTTGGCGTTGAACTGGATGACCTTGCCGAGGTACATGGCGTTGGCGCAACCATGGATGATGTGGTCACCGGTGAAGGCAGCACCGGTCTTGTGCGCCATGGAGTGCACGATGCCGAGCAGGCCAGAGGAGAAGGCGATGCCGGCGATGCACTGGGCCTCGTGCATGTGCTGACGGGCCTCCTTGTCGCCCTGGTAGCTCTTGGGCAGCCACTCGACGATCTCGCGGATGGCGTGCAGCGCGTTGGCGTCGGTGAACATGGAGCCCGCGGTGGAGACATAGGCCTCGATGGCGTGGGTCAGCGCGTCCATACCGGTGTGCGCGCAGAGCTTCTGCGGCATGGTGTAGGTGAGCTCAGGGTCGACGATGGCCACGTCGGGCGTGATGTTGAAGTCGGCGAGCGGGTACTTGATGCCCTTCTCGTAGTCCGTGATGACGGAGAACGCGGTGACCTCGGTCGCGGTGCCGGAGGTCGAGGCGATGGCGCAGAACTTGGCCTTGGTGCGGAGCTCGGGGAAGCTGAACGGCACGATGGCCTGCTCGAAGGTCTCCTCCGGATACTCATAGAACAGCCACATGGCCTTGGCGGCGTCGATGGGGCTGCCACCGCCGATGGCGACGATCCAGTCGGGCTGGAAGTCCTCCATGGCCTTCGCGCCCTTCATGACGGTCTCGACGGACGGGTCGGACTCGACGCCCTCGAAGATCTCGACCTCGAAGCCGGCCTCCTTGAGGTCCGCCTCGACGTCCTGCAGGAAGCCGCCACGGCGCATGGAGCCGCCGCCGGTGACGATCATGGCGCGGGAACCCTTGAGGTTCTTCACCTCATGACGGGCGCCCTCACCGAAGTACAGGTCACGCGGGTTGGTAAAACGTCCCATATGTGCCTCCAAACACAAGCCTTCCGAGCTTGATATAACACGGGATCGCCGATCGACCCCGTTAGGACCGAATTGCACCCGGTGCCGGCGCGCCGGGGAAGGTTCACACCGGCGTATATTTTACCCCGCTGAAACGAAAAATGTGCGCCCAGTTTTGGTTACTTTCGAAGACTGACCTGCTGGTATGATAGGTTACATACCAGCATCCTCACCCTGCGCGCCATGTACACGCGACTGTGCTATGCTAAGCCATTCATACATCGCCAGCCAGGCGGTCCACGAGACCCCATACAGCACGAGAGGAGGAGCATATGGCGTACGATCCCATCCAAGAAGACTGCCTGAGGCTCATCCTCGGCGCGCTACACCGCAAGCAGATCTACCCGCTCGAAAACGCTGCCTTCATCGCCCGGTGCATGGAGGACTACCACCGCGATCCGTCGACGCTCATCGCAAGCGACGCCGATCGATCGTTCCATCTCGTGGCTTTGGCAACCGAGACCATCGACTACCGCCTGCCCTTCGTCGCCGACGATGCCGAGGCGGATCGTCTCTCCGTCGCCGCGGAAGCGCAGCTGCGTGAAGCCTGCCAGCTCGATCCGAAGAACTGGGACGCGCAGCGCATGCTCGCGGCGCTCTCCTCCCCCTCGAACGACGAATACGTCTCGTACCTCCTCGAGCATCGCGCCGAGGTGGAAGAGGCGGTACGCCGGGACGAGCGCGAGGCTCGCGATCCCTATAGCCAGGAATACATGCGCGACCTCGGCAAGCGCGGGCTCATCCGCTGGCTTGCGGCCCTTTCCTCGCGCGCGCTCATCTCTGGTCGGTACCGGCTCTCGCTCTCCGCTGCAGAGGATTGCCTCGCGCTCGCCGCCGACGATCCCGCCGACGTGCGCTACACCGCCATGCTTGCGCTCGCGAAGCTCGAGTGCACGCGCCAGGATCTCAAGCGCTTCCGCCTGGGGCACCCCGCGTCGTATCGTGCACACGCGGGCGGGCGCAGGCGCCATCATCTGGCCGAGAAATCCGCCGATGCCTGGGAGCTCATCGCCGAGCTTGCCATCGCCTACCATGAACTCGATTTCGCAGGTGCCACGCGCGTGCTGCGCACCATCCTCTCCTCGTACGATGCCGCCGCCGAAACCCTCTATTTCCAGGAGGAGTTCCCCGATGGCCTCTTCGGCCGCGTGAACGTCTCGCCCGGAAGCGACGACGAGCTCATCCTTGCACTTAGTGAAGCCACACCGCTGTTGCAAGAAGGCGTCGGTGCGCCCGAGAACGCCGGGCTGGCAGTATGGATCGCCTCGCACGACCTCGTGACCGCTGCGCTTGAGCGCACCTCGATGCAGGCGGGAGCGCGCCGCGGCATCGACTCGTTAGGCGGCAACTGATATGGAGGCGCGTGCGTACGTCACCGCGTTCTTGGAGCGGCTCTATATGGCCGCGCATCCCGACCTCACGGCTGCGGCACGCGAGCTCGTGCACGAAGACATCCCCCAGCGACCCGGGAAGTATGCCACGAGCGAGCACGCGCAAGCGCTCGTCTCGTATCTGGAGGTGCACGAGCGCCTTATCCAAGAGCTCGAGCGCATCGACGAACTACCCGATGCGGAATTCGAGCAGCAGCGAAACCGCCTGTTCGATGAGGCGCGCGAAGCGTTCTCCCAGATCGCGCGGACAGATCAGCTCTGCGTCGACGCTGCACTCGTGGGAACGCTTCTAACAAATATCAGCATCGATGCGTGTATCACCGAGCTGCTGAAGCTTGAGCAGCGCGTTCATGAGCACCTGCAGCGCAACGTCGAGGGCTTCGACGACGAGGCTCCGCATTTCTGGGACGAACGCGCGCTCGAGCATCGTGCGGAGCGAGAGGGACGCCCGATCGACGCCGCGATGCGCACCATGGAAGAGCCTGAGTTCATCGGCTGGCTTCATACCCTCGAGGCGCTTGCACAGCTTTGCCTAGCAAGCGCGCGATATCGAGCGGCAGAAGGTTATGCACGCACGGTGCTTCGTGCAGCCGGCTATCCCAGCAGGCAAGAGGGAACGGTCTTCTTGGTGCGGGCGCGCCTTGAGGACGACGAGGGATTCTTCGAATTCGCACACGAACTCGAGGCCACCCGGCCAAACGAGGCCGCAGCACTCGTCGACGATTCTCCCTGGTTCCTGCTGGGACGCACGCTACTGCTCTACAAAACCGGACGACGTCGTCCCGCGAAGCGCGCGCTGCGAGATTTCGCTGCACGCTGCGAGGGCGGGGCGTTCTTCTTGCTCAACCCCACCTATATGATGCCGTACCTGCCGGTTCGTCCGCCTGCGCGCGAGCCATGGAACCTCACGCACCAAGCGGTGTGGGAGGCGGACGGTATCATCGTCGACACCCCCGACTTCGCAGCGTGGGCAGAGTCGATCGAAGGCATCCGCGAGAGCTCCGAGGATTTCGCCAAGCGCTACGGTTTCTAGCCGAGCTGGCCTCGGAGGATTCGCCGTCCGGCGGGCGGCGCATGTAAAATTACCCCAGGGGTTTTTTAACATGGTTCGGCGACCTCATTGTGAAGTCCGTTCTTCATACCATGTTAAAAAACCCCTGGGGTAATTTTACATGAGTGACTTTTTTTACATTGCCTGGTAAATGAGCCTTCGATTCAATAACGGCATCGAGCAATGAAAAAAGTCGCTGGGGTTTTTACGCTGGGGCTAGCCTACATGCGCTGGGCAGACCCTCCGCTATTTCGCGTAGAACTCCGCCATGTCCCTGCCCATGGCTTCAAGCGTGAGTTCATCGACATACGCCATATGTCCGCAGCTATAGAGCTTGAACTCCACGCGCTCCTTGAGCTCCGGAGGCAAGAACAGACACGAGATATCGTGCACCACGTTCCAATACGTCGTCGCTGCGTCGTAGCGTCCGCCCAAGATCGCGATGCGCATGGTGGGATTGCGCTTGAGCGCCACGGCGATGTCGTACGTCACGTTCGGCGCGGGCGAGCTCTCGCCAATCCCCGGCTCCTCGTGATCCCACTTCCACGAGCGGTTCACGACCGCATAGTTCTGCGTGAGATAGATGGACGCGCCCGCGAAGCCGATCGAGTGCAGATGCGCGCGGAATGCCGCCGCCCATACCGGCTCGACGGCATCGTCCGCCGCATCCTCGCCGGCGAAAAACTCTGTCGACGCCTGGAGCGGCAAGGGAGCGGCGCTCGCAAAGCGCATGTCCAAGCGACCGATCACGCGGCCTTCGTCTGCCAGCAGGCTTCGACGGAACGTATCGAGGTCGATGCGCAGGTTGTAGCGCTCGATGAGGTCGGCGGGAAGACCGATGAGCCTCGACATCTTCTTCGCCACCGCCGCCTTCTCGCGCGCAGGCAGACGGTCGCCGCGCAGAAGTGCCGGCGCATACACGGCCTCCGTGAACTCCATGGCGTCATCGAACCACTTCGCCTCGTCCACCTTCGTGCCGGCGCGGCCGAAGTACCGGGCCGCAGCGGCAAACGTGGGCAGCATGCCCAGGAAGTACAGATCCTCACCCGGTAGCACCTGCACCCAGTCGAAAAGCGCCGAGAGCATCACCACGCCGCGCACGGGTACGCACTTCTCGCCCAAGAGCCGCATAAGCACGGCATTGCGGATAGTACCGTACGATTCGCCGAAGAGGTAGACCGGCGAACCCCAGCGATGGTTCGCGTCGAGCCAGCCGATGATCGCACGGCAGAACGCATCGGCATCGCCGTCGATGCCCCACACCGTCTTGGGGTCGACGCCTTCGGCGATGGCCGAATATCCGGTGCCGAGCGCATCGAGGAACACGAGGTCGCTCTGGCGGAGCACCGTGTAGGGATTGTCCTCGAGCGTCGCCGGGAGACTCAGGTGGTTCGTGCCGTCCGTCTTCACGCGCACGGGGCCGATGCCGCCCAGGTTGATGGGCACCGACGAGCTACCAGGGCCTCCGTTGTAGCAGAAGGTGACGGGACGCTGCGAGATGCGGATGTCGGAAGCGGAAGCGTCCGAAGGCTCGGCTTCCTCCTCCACTTTCGCCACGTACGCGACCGAGAACATCTTGCCAATGAGCGAACCCGTATCGCTGCGCACGTCGATGTAGCCCGCCGTCGCTGTGTACTCGATGCGCTCGCCCGCGCCCTCCCACACGAAGTCGCGCGAGGTAGATTCCGGCGCGGGGATACGCGGATCTGCCGGCACCGTGATGACGGTATCGGGCTTCGCGGCCTCCTTGCTTACCGACGACGATGCAACCTGAGTAACGCTCTGCTCTTCCATGGCAAACCTCCTCGGTTCAAAGGCGGATATCACACACAGCATACCCCCATTGCGCCCCGCTGACGGGACGTTGTTCAAAAGACGATGCCAGGCGCAACCCAGATTGCGCCAAGTGAACAGTTTTAGCGCACCTTGCAAAGTAGTAGAGAAAATCGGAAGGCCGCGAACAGGCATTTTGTGAGCCAAAGAGGGGCGTCTACTTCAGACATCCCCTTAAAACTGTTCATTTGGCTCGATTTGGGAGTGCCGCGCCACTCGTCATTTTTGACGCAAGGCTTACCGCTTCAAAACAATGTGGCATCTACCTGCGAAGAGCAACCGGAAGGCGCCTTCCGGTTGCAGAGAATTCGCCCAAAATGCATCCCGCTGGTTGGTAGAATAGGGCGCGGCGCACCCGTAAGCTCTGTGGTGCCGGCATTGAATGTCCCTGTAGCCGCGTCGGCTAGAACGGCGCGTACGAAAGGATGCACCATGAGCTTCCGCGATAACCTCCAGCACCTGCGCGCCGCGCGCAACATGACCCAAGAGCAGCTCGCCATGCTCCTCGGCGTCTCTCGCCAGTCCGTTACGAAGTGGGAAGCGGAGAAGAGCTACCCAGAGATGGACAAGCTCCTCAAGATGTGCCAGATCTTCGAGTGTTCACTCGATGATCTCGTACAAGGCAACCTCACCGGCCGCACGCCCGAACCCGGTGCTGCGCACGTTCCCGCAGAACCCCCGACCGACATCTGCGGCTACGACGAGCATCAGCGGATGATGGCTTGGAAGGTGCCCACGGGCGTCGCCGCCATCCTCCTCGGCATAGCGGTTGCGTTCTTCTTCGAGGGCGCCTTTGCTGTTGGGGAGTTCAATGGCAACGATGGCCTGTTCATCCCCATCGTACTCGCCGGTATCCTTGCCGGGCTCGCATTCCTCATCCCCGCCGGCATGGAGCACAGCGCCTTCCAGAAGGCTCATCCCTACGTGGAGGACTTCTATACCGAAGATGATAAGGCTCGTGCTCGTAAGACCTTTTCCGCAGGACTCATCGCGGGCATCGCATTCATCTTCGCGGGTATAGGATGCTTCATCATGCTTGAAGAAACGGTGGAGAACATCGCGCTCTTCTTCCTCATGTTCTTCATTGCGCTCGGCGTATGGAACATCCTCCACTACAGCATGCTGTTCGTGCGCACGAATGTCGCTGAGTACAACAAGAGCGTCGGTGAGGATCTCGAGCTGGAAGAAATCCTGGATATGCAGGTAGAAGAGGCGCGTCGTGAGCAGCTGCTTCGTCTGAAGCAGAAGAACAAGAAGCTTGGGGCCGTGTGCGCCGCCATCATGATCGCGGCGACGATCGTGGGGCTCGCGCTCCTCTTCGACCCGGCGCTCGCCTCGCCCGACCCCGATGCGTTCGAGCCGGAGGGCACTCCCGCCATGTGGTTCTGGCTCGCCTGGCCGGTGGGTGGCCTCATCTGCGGCATCGTCGCCGTGCTGTGGGACGCGTTCGGCAAGCAAAACGACCAGATGGGTTGATTGGAGACGCGTTCCTTCCATGTCAAATAACCCCAGGGGTTTTTCGACATCGGACAGCTGGCTGCTCTAACAGACGACTTGCCGCACGATGTCGAAAAACCCCTGGGGTTATTTGACATGCCGCGCCCACCGAGAAACTCCGGAACCACGTCATACCCCGAATCAAAAACCCGGCTCCCCCTGCGGGAACCGGGCTTGAATTCGAATGGTGCCCCCAGCGGGATGTCCGGGCTTGCTTCGCAAGCCCGCCCGCTGCGGCGGCTCCGCCGCCTTGCGCGCTCCGCGGCCAACGGCTCACGCCGTTGGCTCCGCTCCGCGCCCTACCGGGTTCGAATCCCGGCACTAAGCAGCAAAAAAACCCGGCTCCCCTGCGGGAACCGGGCTTGAATTCGAATGGTGCCCCCAGCGGGATTCGAACCCGCGATATCCACCTTGAAAGGGTGGCGTCCTAGGCCGCTAGACGATGGGGACAGCAGAGGAAAGTATAGCAGAGAAATCCAACTTGAAAAGTCCACCCAGAAAACAGCCGCAACTAGTGGTGATAAGATGATGTCCAGCACCATATCACCACGTTGGGGAGGAATCTATGGCCGACCGCAACCTCTCGCACATCGGCAGCAATAATCGTCCGAACGCCGTGCTCGGAACGTGCTTCCATACGCCAGCTTATGGTTCGTTCGAGATGCTTGAGCAGGCGCTCATCGAACTTGACGACCACGGCGTCATCGAGCGCGTTACAACGCCCGTCGACCCAGCGTACCGCGAGCGTCTTCGCTCGGCACGCGAGGCGAACGACCGCAAACCCGGCTACCTCCTCGAGCTCGGCAACGATGAGGTCGCCCTCCCCGGCTTCATTGACCTGCACGTCCATGCACCGCAATGGCCGCAGGCGGGCATCGCCCTCGATGAACCGCTCGAGGTGTGGCTCAACGAGCGCACGTTCCCCCTCGAGGCGGAATTCGGCATCGAAGCGGGAGGCAGCTCGCTGGGCTCCAGCTTCACGCTCCCCGTCTACCAAGATCTCGTGCAAACGCTTCTCTCGCGCGGCACCACCACATGCGTGTACTTCGGCAGCGCCGATGTGCGCGGCAGCGAGGCGCTGGCGAAAACATGCGCGTCCATAGGCCAGCGCGCCATCGTAGGCAAGGTCGTTATGGACGACCCGTCCGCGAACCCCGACTTCTATCGCGATGCCTCAACGGAGCAGGCACTCGCCGAAACCGAAAGCTTCATCGCGGCCGTCGAAGGCCATGCCGCACGCTGCGCCGAGGGCGACCCCCGATTCCCCGGCATCTACCCTGCCGTTACACCGCGCTTCATCCCCAGCTGCACCGAGGCGGCGCTCAGCGGTCTCGGCGAGATCGCCCGTGCGCACGATGCCTACGTGCAGTCGCACTGCGACGAAAGCCAGTGGCAAAGCGGCGTCGCCCGCGCCCGCTTCAACAAGAGCGACGCCGAAGCCCTCGCCGATTTCGGCCTGCTCAAGCGCAAGGCCATCATGGCACACGGCACGTTCCTCCTCGACGGCGAGGCGGAAATCTTCCGCGCCACCGGCGCCGCGCTCGCGCATTGCCCCATTTCGAACGCGTACTTCGGCAATGCCGTGTGCCCGGTGCGGCGCATCCACGGCCAAGGTGTGAGCATCGGCCTGGGTACCGACATCTCCGGCGGGTTCTCGCCGAGCCTCTACGACAACATCCGCATGGCGGTCATGGCGTCGCGCATCCTGGAGGACGGCGTGGACGCCCGCGTGCCGAGCGAGGCGCGCGGCGCGGGCGAACCCTCGCGCATCTCCGCCGCCGAGGCGCTCTATCTCGCCACGAAGGGTGGTGGCGAGGCGCTCGACCTTCCAACCGGCTCGTTCGAGGTGGGGCGCGCGCTCGACATGCAGGTCATCGATCTCAAACGCCCCTTCGCCGACCTCACCGGCAACGGCGTGTTCACACGTCCCGCCGACCAGCTCGAGCGCATCCTCTACCTCGCCACACCGGAGAGCATCCGCGCCGTCTTGGTGCAGGGAACCTGCGTGCTTTCGCGCGACGACCGGTAACGGAGCGGCCGCAACCGGGCGGGCGCGCTAGAACCAGCGCGGCGGAGCTAGCGCAACAGGGCTGGTACAGCTGGCCGGGCACGTCAGGACCAGTGCGAGGGGACGCCGCCCGCATGGGTTGAAACGAACCCGTCCCCAACCAACCCAAAAGGGGTTGGAACGAACCCGTCCCCAACCAACCCATAAAAACGGCGGTAGCAGAGCCGTGCCTGCTACCGCCATACCACCCGGGATACCTGGGGAGAACCCGGGTCGGTTTGCCAAATCCTTGCGATTACTCGCCGCAACCGCTTTCGATAAGCGCCACGAGCGCGTCGACAGCTTCCTGCTCGTCTGCGCCCTCGGCGGAAATCTCAACCTCGGAACCGGAGCCGAGCCCCATACCCATAACCATGAGGATGGATTTCGCATCGCGCTCGGGAGCGCCATCCTCGTTCTTGCGCAGGGTGATCTTCGACGCGAAATCCGAAGCTGCCTTTACGAACACGGCCGCCGGGCGCGCATGCAGGCCGCTCGGGTTCGCGATCGTCGTTACCTTTGAATACATGACCGTCTCCTTCATGCGCGCGGCGAAGCGAGCCCGCCCCGCCGCGAATCAGGTGCACCTTACGCCAGATCCTCGCCGTTCGTGGCGATGACCTTCTGGTACCAGGCATAGCTGTCCTTGAGCGAGCGCTTGCCAGTGCCGTGGCCGTAATCGTCAAGGTCGACGTAGATGAAGCCATAGCGCTTGCTCATCTCGGAAGACGAGCAGCTCACGATATCGATGGGTCCCCATGCGTAGTAGCCGCGAACATCGACACCGTCCAGAATTGCCTCGCGCAACTGCTCGATGTGCGCGCGCAGGTAGTCGATGCGGTACGTATCGTGAATCGATCCGTCTTCCTCGACCTTGTCGTATGCGCCCAGGCCGTTCTCCAAAATGTAAACGGGCTTCTGATAGCGGTCGTAATACATGTTCAGCATAAAGCGGAAGCCCTGCGGGTCGACCGTCCAGCCCCACGGACTCGCCTCGAGCTCGGGGTTGCGGGTGCCGCGGTTGTTCTGAGCGAAGCCCTCGGCCGTCACCATCTCGGTGTAGTAATACGACATGGCGAAGAAGTCGCCGAGCGCCGCGGGGTCTGCCCACACGGCAAGGTCCTCGTCGGAAACCTCGACATGGATGCCGAAGTCCTCGAAGAAACGCGTGGCATACCCAGGGTAGACGCCGCGCAGCAAGATGTCCGTGCAGAAGCACTCCATCTGGTTGTGACGCATCGCGGCAAGCACGTCGGCGGGTTTGCTCGATGCCGCATAGGCAAGGCTGCCGCCCACCATGACGCCGATCTGCAGATCCGGATAATGCTCGTGCGCATACTTCGTCGCCTTCGCCATGGCGAGAAGTTCGTGGTGCACAGCCTGATACTTCGCCGAGAGCAGGTCGTCGACCTTATCGGCCGCCACACCCAAGTGGTTGAAGCTCTCGAGCGCCACGAAGTTCACCTGATTCACCACGACCCAGTACTTCACCTTGCTCGCGAAGCGATCGAACACGACCTGGCAATACCGCACGAAAAAGTCGATGACCTCACGCGAGTACCAACCGGTGTAGTTCAGTGTGAGATTGATGGGCATCTCGTAGTGAGAGATGGTGACGAGCGGCTCCATGCCGTTCGCGCGGATCTCGTCGAAGAGGCGATCGTAGAATGCAAGACCAGCCTCGTTGGGTTCGGCATCGTCGCCGTTGGGGAAGATGCGCGCCCAGTCGATCGAGGTACGGAACGTCTTGAGACCCAACCCCGCAAGGAGCTTCAGATCCTCGGGATAGGTGTGATAGAAGTCGATGGCGTTGCGCTTGGGGAAGATGCGCTCCGGGCCAGCAGCGATGGCACCGCGTACATATTCAGCGGTGATCTCGCCGTTCTCCTTCTTGTCGACCGCAATGTTGTCGTAGAACTCGTTGATGTCGGCGACGCTGATGCCCTTTCCGTCGACATCCCAAGCGCCCTCGCACTGGTTCGCGGCTACCGCACCGCCCCACATGAAGTCGCTGGGGAATCCTTTGGGAGTCGTAAGCATATGCTGCGATCCTTTCAAACCTCGCTTATGCAAGCTTCGCCTCGAGCGCGGCGATGCGCGCGTCGTAGGCCTCGAACACGCTCACAAGCTGCTTGGTGATGGTGATCTCGCTGTTGATGGTCATGAGGGTGTCCTGCGCGTGCGTGAAGAGGAGCGAGTACTCCATCTTCTCGCCCGCCGCCTCGCCCTGGATCGCATCGGTCTGCACGCGATGCGCCTCGGTGATCTTGGCATGGGCCTCGGCCATCTTCTCGTGCGCGGCAGCCAGATCGCCCTGTGCCACGGCCTCGAGCGCCTCCTTGTTCTTAAGGCGCGCGTCGCCGGCGTTCAGGATGATCTCCATCGCGCTCTGAACGGTCTTCTCGTCCATGGATACCTCCTTCTCGGTATGAGTTGGAACCGGGTGCAGCGTGGGGCGGCACCCGGCGCGATGGTGAAGCTTACGCCTCGGCGGCCTCGATGCGGGCGGCCTTCTTGGCGGCCTTGGCCTCGGCCTTAGCTTCAGCCTCGGCCTCCTCGGCGAGGAGCTGCTTCTCATACGTCTTGAAGAACGGGTACCAGATGGCGGCGGACACCACGAAGGACGCGATCACGAACAGCACGGCCGCGATGGACTGCGTGGAGATCCAGGTGCCGATGGGGTACGGGCAGTACCAGAGGTCGAACTGGATGTTGTTGAACGGCGCGATCTGGAGCACCTTCACGCCCAGGTAGGTGAAGAGCGGGATGAGGATGCCCTGGAGCCACATGGCGACCATCATGACGGGACGCCAAGCGATGGCACCGAAGACGACGGGCTCGTTGATGTTGAAGAGCGCCGGTGCGATGCAGGCGCGGCCGAGCGCCTTGAGCTCCTTGGCCTTCGAGAAGAGCATCATAATGACGAGCGGCATGGTCGAACCGATGCCACCCCACCACATATAGGTCACGAACATGAGGGTGTAGTTGAAGATGCCCATGTTATCGGCCGTAGCGGTGCCGGCAGCGATAAGCTCGAGGTTCACGGCGATGGTGGCCATCTGAACAGGGGTCTGGATAGGCGAAAGCACCCAGCCAGAGATGCCCATGGAATAGATGAAGCAGGTGATGAACCAGAAGAGGCTCATGCCCCACGGGGTGTTGAGCACGTCCTGGAGCGGCATGAAGATGCTCACGACGAGCGCGTACAGGTTGACGTTGAGCACCTGGACGACGAAGAACATGCCGAAGACGACGATCGTGATGGGCAGGAGGGCGTCGAACCACTGACGCACGAAGTCGGGGATGACGCTGTCCTCCTTGAAGAAGGTGAACTTACCGAAGAGGTTGAACACCAGGCACACGATCACGCCGGTGATCATGGCGCAGAACATGCCGCCGGCGCCCAGCGCGGAGGAGCCGAAGCCCACGGTGCCGTCGATCATGACCTGCGGGGTGATGGAGATGAGGAAGCAGGACACGCCGCAGCAGGCAGCCACGAGGCGGGTCTTGCGGAGTTTCTTGCGCTCGCAGAAGTTGAGCGGGAGCAGGAAGGACACGAAGAGGGACAGAAGGCCCATCGTCCAACCGAACGGCGTCCAGAACGAGAACGGCAGCGTCACGTAGGTTTCAACGATGGTACCCACGCAGAAGATGGAGCCGACGAAGATGAACGGCAGGATCTGGAGCATGGTGTCTTTGATGGCAGTGACCCAGACGTTGCGGCTGATCGCATTCATCTTGGGTGCGAAGCTGTTTTCCAGCCAATTCATGAAGCCCATGAATCAATTCCTTTCGTAGGGTGACGGGATGCGCACGGCGGGCGATCCCTAATCGCGGAAGCGGGCGCTACTTCTCGCCGAGCTCCTCGAGCATGTGGTCGAGGGCGGCCTCGCCATCGAGCTTGGAGTAGTAATCTCCGCGCATGAGGATGACCTTGAGGTCGGGGTTCTCCTCGGCGTACTCGTCGATCTCGTCCATGATGTAGGCGAGATGCGGGCCTGCCATGAGCACATCGATGTCGTCGATGTAGCTCTCGATCTCGGACTCGCTGCGCGCCACGACGCTCACGTCCAGGCCGCGCGCGCTCGCCGCCTTGCGGATGTTGGCGGCCATGAAGCCCGAGCTCGCCCCCGATCCGCATACGAGCAGCACGTTCAGCTTCTTCATCGGCTCTCCCTTCTTGTTCCGCCCCGAGCATTCGAGGCATGACAGCACGACATGGTTATCGAACCACGCGGAAAACGGGACGTCGACCGAATCTTTGCAGGGTTAGCCTGCAACGCCCTGCAATGGTGCATAATTGCCTAGAGAGGATGTAGTGCCGGCCACATGGCAGGCAGAAGACCGAGGGGCACGCGGTGAAGGAAAACGAACGCAAGGTTCTCCACATCATCTTGGAGCGCACAGAGCCCATCACGGCGGTCGAGCTCGCCGCTGCGGTGGGGGTCTCCGAGCGCACCGTTCGCTCCTACGTTCACTCCATAAACCGGCAAGCGGGCATGACGTGCATCGAATCGAGCCGGAAGGGCTACTGGTACCGCATCGATGCCGCTCGGAACCTCCTCGACCGCGAGAGCCTCGAGGCGGCGCACGCGAGCATTCCGCAAACGAATGCGGAGCGAAGCGCCTACCTGGTGAACCGCGTGCTGCGCAGCCCCGTCCCCCTCTCCACCGCAGACCTCGCGGAAGAGCTCTTCGTCTCGACGTCGACCATGAACGCCGTGCTTTCCCGCGCGCGCCGGCATCTCGCCCCGTTCGATCTCACGCTCGTGCAGGCAGACGGTCATCTCTCGGTCCATGGGACGGAGAAGAACAAGCGGCGCGTCTTGGGCGAGCTCCTCTACGACGAAGCTTCGGCGTCCTTCCTCGATGTCGCCACCATCCAGCATGCGTTCCCCGATATCGACGCCGCCCGCATCCGTGAGGTCGTTGTCGAAACGCTCGATAGGCACCGCTTCTTCGTGAACGGCTACTCGCTCGTCAACATCGTGCTGCACATCGCCATCGCCATCGACCGCATACGCAACAGCAAGGCCTCGCATGTGGAGAGCCCGGACAAACCGGCGGCGGCGATCATCCAGGCGCACGACCTCGCCATGGCAGATGAAATCGCGGAAAACCTCAGCGACGACTTCTGCGTGCCCTTCGCGCCAAGCGAACGCAAAGAGCTCGCGCTTTTACTTTCCACACGCACGACGCATATCGTAGGAGATGCGCAATCGGACGAGGAACTCGAGCAGATCGTAGGAAAAGACTGTCTTGCGCTGGTGAATAGGCTTATTGGTGGCATCGAGTCCTACTACTTCATCAACCTCTCGGAACGCGAGTTCTACGCGCGCTTCGCCCTGCACATCAAGAACCTGCTCGCCCGCGCAGATCAAAAGTCGTTCTCCCGGAACCCCCTTACGGAGGAGATCCGCGCCACCTGCCCCCTGCTCTACGACAGCGGCGTCTACTGCGCGAGCATCATCGCCGCCGAGACCGGGTTCACCATCAACGATGACGAGATCGCCTACATCGCGTTCCACCTGGGAAGCGCGCTCGAGGCGCAGCGACAGCTCGCCGCCCGCGTGAAATGCGTGCTGTTCTGCCCCGCCTACTACAACATCGATAAGAACCTGCAGCGCTTCGTCGAGCGCAACTTCCCCGACGAC
Source organism: uncultured Collinsella sp. (assembly GCA_900538305.1). Classification (GTDB taxonomy): domain Bacteria; phylum Actinomycetota; class Coriobacteriia; order Coriobacteriales; family Coriobacteriaceae; genus Enorma. The sequence continues at coordinate 11,730 of UPXY01000007.1, read as the reverse complement.
GTGCTCATCTGCGACGTCGCAACCTCGCCCGAGGAGCTTTCGCGCACCCCCGACGTCGAGCTCATCCTGGCGTCCGCGCCGCTCAACGATGTTCCGGAAGTTCCCGTGTACCGCATTGGCATCGCGCCGAAACCTTCCGATGTGGGGCATATCCGCGCCCTTGTTTCGCGCATCCAGCACGAGAAGCGGCGCATTCGCTTCCGCGAGCAGCTCGAGGCGCTCATCACGCCCGAGCTCTTCGAGGCACGCGATGCACAGGCGAGCTCGCGCGAGCAGGCGATCGACGTCCTTGCCGAAACGCTTGAGCGCAATGGCTTCGTGCAACCCGGCTACGCTGGCGAAATATGGGAGCGCGAAAACCTCTCGGCCACCGCGTTCGGCTGCGTCGCAGTGCCCCATGCGCTCAAGCCGCACGCCGAGCGAAGCGGCATCGCCGTTCTTGTTCCGTCCGCTCCACTCGACTGGGCCGGCTCGAGCGTGAGCCTTGTCCTTATGCTTTCCTTCAGCCTGCACGAGCGCGCCATCCTGAACGAGATCTTCGACCCGCTCATCTCCGTGCTCATCGAGCCCACCCATGTGACTGCCCTCGCTGCCTGCCACGACCGCGAAACGTTCATCGACACGCTTGCCGGCATGATGGAATAAGTCGCCGAATCTGCCAGCCCGCCCGGTAGGATCATCCCATTCTCGCTCCCTTCGCATCGTGCTAAAAAATGCCGAAACCGCCACGAAGCAAGGATGTGAGGTTGCTTCGTGACGGTTTCGGCAATTTTTAGCGCGGCGCGCGCGGAGATCGCTTCGGTCGAGCGGGCTGACGAGTCGAGCCTACACGTAGAACAGGATGTCGTCGTAGGTGGGCACCGGCCAGTAATCGGCGGCGACGATCTCCTCCATGGCATCCACGGCGGTGCGCAGGCGCTCCATCGCGGGCGCGACCTCATGCGCGTAGCAATTCGCCTGCTCCTGCGAGTCCACGATGGCCTCGGCTGCCACATGCACCGCATCGAGCGCCTTGATGGACTCGTTGATCTCGGTGATTCCCGCGCACAGCTTGTTGAGCGTGTTCTGCTCGCACGTCATGGCTGCCTCGGCACCTGCGGCGCGGATGGTCTCCAAGCCCTTGGCGACCTTCGTCGCGTAGGCGCTAATCGCCGGACGGTAGGTGCGGCGTGCCTCGCGAATCATCGTCGTGGCCTCGATATTCATGAGCTTGTTGTACTTCTCGAGCTTCACCTCGTAGCGGCTGAACGCCTCGGTCTCGGAAAGCACGCCCATGTTCTCCCATAGCGCCAGGCTTTCGGGAGCGACCATCTGCGGCAGGGCGTCGGCTGTGGTTCGCAGGTTCAGAAGGCCGCGCTTTTCGGCCTCGACCGGCCAGGCCTCGGAGTAGCCATCGCCCGAGAACAGGATGCGGCGGTGATCGTTGAGCGTCTTTTTGCAGTACTCGAGCGCGGCGGCTGCGAAATCGTCCTCAGACGTGCCCTCGAGTGCATCGGCGAATTCCTTGAGCGTCTCGGCCACAGCGGTGTTGAGCACGAGGTTCGCGTCGCTTGCGTTCTGCTCGGAGCCCACGGCACGGAACTCGAACTTGTTACCCGTGAAGGCGAAGGGGGAGGTGCGGTTGCGATCCGTATTGTCCTGCTCGAGGTTGGGCAGCACGTCCGCGCCCAGATCGAGCACGCCGTGCGTGGCATGAACGCTCGCCTTGCCGTCCATGATCTTCTGCACAACCTCGGTGAGCTGGTCGCCCAAAAAGATCGAGATGATTGCCGGCGGCGCCTCGTTCGCGCCTAAACGGTGATCGTTGCCGCAGCTCGCGACAGACATGCGCAAAAGCCCCTGGTACTTGTCGACCGCTTCGATCACGGATGTGAGGAAGACCACGAACTGCAGGTTCTCGAGCGGGGTATCGCCGGGATCGAGCAGGTTCTCCTTGCCTGCGGAAATCGACCAGTTGTTGTGCTTGCCGCTGCCGTTGATGCCCTCGAACGGCTTCTCGTGCAGCAGGCAGGTGAGGTCGAAGTTCGTGGCGACGAGCTTCATCTTCTCCATGACAAGCATGTTGTTGTCGATGCCCTTGTTGAGCTCGGTGTAGACGGGCGCGAGCTCGTGCTGGCAGGGCGCGACCTCGTTGTGCTTCGTCTTCGCGGGAATGCCGAGCGCCCAGAGCTCGTTATCGAGTGCCTTCATGTACTTGGACACGCTGGGACGGATGGCGCCGAAGTAGTGCTCCTCGAGCTCCTGGCCCTTGCAGGGAGGGGCACCGAAGAGCGTGCGGCCGGTGATGACCAGGTCGCGGCGCTTTCGGTAGGCATCCTTCTTGATGAGGAAGTACTCCTGCTCGAGGCCGATGCTCGGCACCACGCGCTTCGGATACTTGCCGAAGAGCGCGAGCACGCGCTTGGCCTCGCGGTCGAGCGCCGTCATAGAGCGCAGCAGCGGGGTCTTCTTGTCGAGCGCCTCGCCGTTGTAGCCGCAGAACGCCGTGGGGATGCAGAGCACCTCGTCCTTGATGAAGGCCGGGCTCGTGGGGTCCCACGCCGTGTAGCCGCGCGCCTCGAACGTGGCGCGAAGGCCGCCGTTCGGGAAGCTCGAGGCATCCGGCTCGCCCTGGATGAGCGCCTTGCCCGTGAACTTCGTGAGGGCGGTGCCGTCGCCCACAGGCTCGAGGAAGCTGTCGTGCTTCTCGCTCGTGATGCCGGAGAGCGGCTGGAACCAATGCGCATAGTGCGTGGCGCCATGCTCGAGCGCCCACGTCTTCATGGCGTGCGCGACGGCGTTCGCCACGTCAAGGTTGATGGGCTCGCCCTCCTCGATCGTTGCGAGCAGAGTTTTGTAGACATCCTTGGGAAGATAGTCCTTCATGACGCTTTCGGAGAACACCATGGTTCCGAAGCGGTCGGTAAGACTTGCCATGCTTACGCTCCCTTCGCTTGACGCGTATCGATGCGTCGGTTCGGTTCTGGTCCGCGAACACCAAGCAGGTTAGCCGTCTTGTGTTGCGAGGTCGTTAAGCGCGAGTTACTGCTGAAAAACATCTTCGAGGGTACCGCAACGCGACGAAATGCGCGCCTGCGAGAGGTGGCAATTCGCGAAAACCACGCGAGCGGGGTAGCAAATCCCCCGCTACCAAGCAAATTTCCCTGCGGCGCAGCGAACGCGTCGAGCGAGCGTCGTCATATGTTGTCGAAAACGTAATCCAATCGAAACGTGCCTGCAAACCCACGGCAACGTGGCGCGCCTACGATGGCGGCGCCTGCCGCTCACCAGCGCTCGCCTTAGCGCCCCAATCCGGGCGCCGTGGCATCTCGACTGGCCTGCGTCGGCATCCTGTCCACGTTCTTCGAACGAATCCAGGCGGGAACTGGCATGGGTTTTTCTTCATTCGAGGCGATCACATGCCAGTTCCTGCTCGGATTTCAACGGGGCGGCGAACGAAACAGCTCGCCCCATCCATATGCTCAGAAGGAGTCACCATGAGCCAACCCACGCTGTACCGCTCGGAGTTCGAGCACGACGCCTGCGGAATCGGTGCGCTCGCCGCCATCGACGGCACGCGCAGCCACCAGATTCTCGACGATGCCCTCTCCGTCCTCGTGAACCTCGAGCATCGCGGCGGCAAGGGGCTCGAACGCAACACCGGCGACGGCGCGGGCATCCTCTTCCAGGTACCGCACCACTTCTTCCGCAAGGAAGCGCAACGTTGCGGTCATCTTTTGCCCGACGAGGGCGATTATGGCGTGGCCATGCTTTTCTTCCCTCGTGATGACCACGGCGTGGCCGATGCGCGCCGCGTCTTCGAGGATGGCTGCGCCGAGGCGGGCGTGCCCGTGCTCTTCTGGCGCGCCGTGCCAACCGACCCTCATGACCTGGGAACGACGGCACGCGCCTGCATGCCTACCATCCTGCAGGCGTTTTTAAAGCGGCCGAGTGATGTCGATGCCGGCGATGACTTCGAACGCCGTCTCTACCTGTGCCGCCGCACCATCGAGAAACGAGCCGATGCCGAGCATGCACTCGACGGCAAGATCTTCTATATATGCAGCATGAGCGCGCGCACGATCGTCTACAAGGGCATGCTCGTCGCCACGCAGATGCGCGGCTTCTACCCCGACCTCGCCGACGCCGCCGTGAAGACCGCCGTGGCGCTCGTGCACTCGCGCTACTCCACGAATACGACCCCCAGCTGGGAGCGCGCGCATCCCAACCGTTACCTCATCCACAACGGCGAGATCAACACCCTGAAGGGCAACGTGAACTGGATCCGTGCGCGCGAGCCCAACCTGTACTCCCCCGTGTTCCAGCACGACCTTGAGCGCGTGCTGCCCATCATCAACCGAGAGGGGTCGGATTCCGCCATCCTCGATAACGTATTCGAGTTCCTCGTGATGAACGGACGCAGCATGACGCGAACGGTCTCGCTCCTCATCCCCGAGCCGTGGGATCTCAACGAAGAGCTGTCGAGCGAACGGCGCGCCTACGACGCGTACCAGTCTATGCTCATGGAGCCGTGGGACGGGCCGGCGGCGATCGCGTTCACCGATGGGCGCACGCTCGGCGCAGCGCTCGACCGCAACGGTCTGCGCCCCGCGCGCTACTACGTGACCCGCGACGACCGCTTCCTGCTTTCGAGCGAGGTCGGCACCATCGAGGTCGACCCGGCTAACGTGCTCGAATGCGGCTGCCTGGGTCCGGGTGAGATGATCGAGATCGACCTCGCTGCCGGGCACATCCGCAAAAATGAGGAGATCCGCCGCTCGTTTGCGAAGCTCAAACCCTTCGAAGCGTGGATTGCAGACGAGACGCTCACGCTGGCCGACCTCGCACAGCAAGATGCTCAAAGTCCTGCCGGAAGCGCACCCTCCGAAACGGACGCGGCGGCGCCCTTCACCCAGGACGCTATGAAACTCGGCCTTACCTGGGACGATGTGGACGAGGTGATCGCACCCATGGCGCAAACCGGCTCCACACCGCTCGCCTCGATGGGCATCGACGCCCCGCTCGCCTGCCTCTCCGCCAAACCACGGTCGTTCTTCGACTACTTCTATCAGCTCTTCGCGCAGGTCACAAACCCACCCATCGACGCGCTGCGCGAGCGCATGGTCACATCGACGATTCTCTATCTTGGTAATCACGGCAACCTGCTCGAAGACTCCCGCGGCGCGTGCCGGCTCATCCGCCTCGAGACGCCCGTGCTCACCGAGCAGGAGTTCCGAGCCATCTGCGACGTTGACCGCACCGGCTTCAAGACGCGCCGCTTCAACGCCGCCTACCCGCGCACCGACACCGATGGCCTCGAGCGCGCGCTCGATGCTCTCGTACGCGCAGTCGAAGAGGCGGTGCGCGACGGAGCGAACATCATCGCGCTTTCAAACCGCGCCGGCGAAGGCAAAGTACCCATCCCCTCGCTTCTCGCCGTGGGAGCGGTGCATAACCACCTCATGAACGTTGGCCTACGCACGTTCGCCGACCTCATCGTCGATGCGGGGGATGCCATGAGCGCGCACGACGTCTCCGCACTCGTGGCATATTCGGCGAGTGGCATCTTCCCCTCCACCGCGCACCGGGCTATCGAGGAGCTTGCCTCGAACGCACGCCTTACCGGCAAGGATGGCGATGCGCTCACCGCCGCCGAGGGAATTGCAAACTACAACCGGGCGCTCGTTGCCGGCATGGTCTCCATCATGTCGAAGATGGGCATCTCTACCGTTCAGAGCTACCATTCCGCCCAGATCTTCGAGGTGGTGGGGCTCGCGCCCGCATTCGTGGATCGGTACTTCACCGGCACGGTCTCGCGCGTGGGCGGTCTCGACGTGCGCGATATTGAACGCGAGCTCAACGAGCGATTCGATGCCGCCTGCGCTTGGCAGCACTCGCCTGCGCCTAGCGAGCTGCCGAGCCTTGGCCTCACGAAGTGGCGGCCGCAGGGCGGTGAGGAGCATCTCATCGATCCTCAAGCTATCTACCTGCTCCAACGCTCCGTGCGCACCGATAGCTTCGACGACTTCCTCGCCTACAGCGAGCACATTCGCCGCGAAGGGCGCGCCGTCCGCCTGCGCGACCTCCTCGATTTCGATAGCGATCGTGCCACGCCCATCCCGCTTGAGGAGGTCGAAGACGCGCGCAGCATCGTCACGCGCTTCAACACCGGCGCGATGAGCTTCGGCTCCATCTCGAAGGAAGCGCACGAGTGCATGGCGATCGCCATGAACCGCCTGCAGGGGCGGTCGAATTCCGGCGAGGGCGGCGAGGATCCGCGGCGCGAGACGCCGCTTGCAAACGGCGACTCGGTGAATTCCGCGATCAAACAGGTTGCGAGCGGGCGCTTCGGCGTGACGAGCCGCTATCTTGCCTCCGCGACCGAGATCCAGATCAAGATGGCGCAGGGTGCGAAGCCCGGCGAAGGCGGCCACCTGCCCGGTAAGAAGGTCTACCCTTGGGTCGCCGAGGTCCGCCACTCCACCCCGGGCATCGGGCTCATCTCGCCGCCGCCACATCACGACATCTACTCCATCGAGGATTTGGCGGAGCTCATCTACGATCTCAAGTGCGCGAACCCTGGAGCGCGCGTGAGCGTGAAGCTCGTCTCCGAGGCGGGCGTGGGTACCATCGCTACCGGCGTGGCTAAGGGGGCGGCAAACAAGATCCTCATCTCCGGCCACAACGGCGGGTCCGGCGCGGCGCCGCGCGACTCGATCTGGCACGCCGGGTTGCCCTTGGAGCTTGGTCTGGCAGAGACGCAGCAGACGCTCGTGAGAAACGGCCTGCGCTCACGCGTGGTGCTCGAGGCCGACGGCAAGCTCATGGACGGCACGGATGTCGCAGTCGCATGCCTTCTTGGTGCCGAGGAATTCGGCTTCGCCACGATGCCGCTCATCGCAATGGGCTGCCTCATGCAGCGCGATTGCCACCAAGACACCTGCCCTGCGGGCATCGCCACGCAGAACTGCCGCCTGCGCGGGCACTTCGTCGGCAAGCCCGAGCATGTTGAACGCTTCATGCTCTTCGTCGCAGAACAACTGCGACGCGTCATGGCACGCCTGGGCTTCCGCACCGTGGAAGAGATGGTGGGGCACCCCGAATACCTGCGGCAGGTCGAGACGCCTGCGAGCTGGAAGGCGGGACGTATCGACCTTGCACCCGTGTTCGCGCCAAGCACCTGCGAATTCGGCGCCCATATCGACGGGGCGGACGAACGGCACTATCTGCCCCGCATGGCGGCAGACGTCGAACTCGAACGCACACTCGATGCCGCGCTCTTCATCCCCCTCACCCGCGAGGCGCGGCGCACGCTCACCCGCGCCCGTTTCCATGTGGACATCGATAACGTCGATCGCTGCGTGGGCACGATGCTCGGCCATGCCGTGACCGTACACCATCCCGATGGCTTGCCCGATGGCTCCATCAGCATCGACTGCGACGGATCCGCCGGCCAGAGCTTCGGCGCGTTCCTACCGCGCGGCATCCAGCTGAATGTCGCGGGCGACGCGAACGACTACTTCGGCAAGGGGCTTTCGGGCGGCACGCTTTCCGTGCGCCCGCCCGCGTCGGCAAGCTTCAAGTTCGACGAGAACATCGTGGTGGGCAACGTCGCCTTCTTCGGCGCGACAAGCGGAAAAGGCTATGTGAACGGTCTTGCCGGACAACGGTTCGCCGTGCGCAATTCCGGCGCGACGCTCGTCGTGGAGGGCGTGGGCACCTGCGGCTGCGAGTATATGACCGGCGGCTGCGTGCTCGTGCTCGGCGAGGTGGGGGCGAACTTCGCCGCCGGCATGACAGGCGGCGTCGCGTATGTATACGACGAGTTCGGTACGCTCGCGCGCCGTGTGAACGGAGACTCCGTCGAGCTCAAACGTCCCACGGATCGCGAGTTTGCGCAGATACGCCGCCTCATCGAAGAGCACGCTCGCGCTACGCAGAGCCCACGCGGCATCAAGATGCTCTACCGTTTCGACGACATCGCGAAGCACTTCGTGAAAGTGGTGCCCGAGGCATACGAGCGCATGCAAGCGGTGATCGAAGAGGCCGAGCGCGCCGGGCTCACGCATGAACAGGCGCTTGAGCGGGCGTTCGAACAAGCAACGGGCAAGGGCGCAGGCACTACGGTCGGCGCAAGCGCGAAGGGAGCGCGATAACGATGGGAAGGCCGGGAGCGTTTTTGGAAGTCGGACGCGCAACCCATAAGCTTCGGTCGGTCGCCGAGCGCACGCGGGACTTCGACCCGCTGTATATCGAGCTCGACGCAGACGCACGGCGTGAGCAGGCGAGCCGCTGCATGATGTGCGGCGTGGCATTCTGCCAGGCGGGAATCTCGTTTGGAAACGCACGCCCGAGCGGCTGCCCGCTGCATAATCTCATCCCCGAGTGGAACGACCTCGTCTGGCGCGGGCGCATGCGCGAGGCGGCATCCAGGCTCGCGCTCACGAGTCCGCTGCCCGAGTTCACGAGCCGCGTGTGCCCGGCGCTGTGCGAAGCCGCGTGCAACTTGGGCTCCGTCGAAGGCGAGCCCACCGCGATCCATGACACGGAACGCGCCATCTCGGACTGGGAGTGGGCACACGGCGGGCCTGCGCGCTTCACGCTCGCCGCGGCAGACGCGCCGCATGTCGCGGTGATAGGCTCTGGCCCAGCCGGCCTCGCTTGCGCCTGGGAGCTCGCACGCCGTGGCCACCGCGTAACGGTCGTCGAGCGCGATGACCGCGCGGGAGGTCTGCTCACCTACGGCATCCCCAACATGAAGCTCGAGAAATCCGTGATCGAGCGGCGCGTTGCGCTTATGCAGGAGCTCGGTATCGAGTTCAGGCTCGGTGTCGATGCGAGCGACCCGGCGGTGGCGAAATCGCTTACCTGCGAGGCGGACGCGGTGGTGCTCGCCTGCGGCGCGCGGGAGGCGCGGACACTCGACGTTCCCCGTGCAGATGCCGCGGGCGTCGTACTCGCGGTTGATTACCTGGCAGAAGAGACGAAGGCGCTCCTCGATGGCCGCGAGCCGCGCATCTCCGCCAACGGCCGAGACGTGGTGGTTATCGGCGGTGGCGACACGGGCAACGACTGCCTTGCCACCGCAGTGCGCCAAGGAGCGCGAAGCGTTCGGCAGCTCGAAGTACTCCCCGAGCCTCCCGTTGAGCGACGGCCCGGCAACCCCTGGCCGGAATGGCCGAACATCAAAAAGACCGATTATGGCCAGCAGGAAGCGATCGCGCTCATGGGCGGAGAGATGCGCGCCTGGAGCTGCGACACCGTTGCGTTCGAGACCGACACGTCGGGCGCGGTGAGCGGTGTGCGCGTGGCGGACGTCTCATGGGAAACGGGCGCGCCGATGCGCCTCGAGGAAACGGAACGCGTGCTTCCCGCACAGCTCGTACTCATCGCCTGCGGGTTTACCGGCGCAGAGCGCGCAGTGTTCGACGCATTTGGCGCCTCGTTCCCCGCGATGGGTGACGGCAGACCGCTGCCGCGCACGTTGGCGGGCTCGCATCGCTGCGTTTCGGAGAGGGCCGCCGCAGAGGGCGAATGGGAGGTGCGCGAAGCAGAAGTATCTTCGATACCTATCTTCACCTGCGGTGATTCCCGTACCGGTGCCTCGCTTGTCGTCTCCGCCATCGCAGATGCCATGGCCTGCGCCGCCGAGGTTGCCCAAGCGCTCGGGCGGTGACGCGAACCGCATGGCAACGAGCAGTCGGTGTCCTGCGAACACGAGGCGCCCCACCTGCCTCGCCCTGAACAATACGGCTAGGAAAAGGCGTATGATCCCGATACCCTGAATGAGTACGCGTAATTTCCTGCCCGGATTTCCAGCGGGAAACAAGCCACCTTGTTACGGGATGACTCCACGCCTGACAGGTCGACCTGCGCACGGTATCATCACAGGATACGATTGCCGAACCGAGCGCTCGGCACCGGTTCCGCTCGCGCTCGCACATATCCTGGAGGTACGTCATGCGCATTGACGACATATTCGCCCACGCGAAAACCGCAGGACGCACGCCGGTCTCGTTCGAGATGTTCCCGCCCAAGGGCGAGCTCACGCTCGACCGCGCCCGCGAGGCCGCTGGCGCCCTCTGCGAGCTCGCGCCCGATTTCATCAGCGTGACCTGCTCGGCGGGCGGCGGCGGGAACTTCGGCCAGACCGCGGCGATCGCGCACATGATTGAAGAGGAGTTCAACGTAAGCTCCGTGGCGCACCTTACCTGCATGTCGCTCACGCGTGAACAGCTCATGCAGCGCATCGAGGACTACCGTACCGCCGGCGTGGAAAACGTGCTCGCCCTGCGTGGGGACCGCCCCACGCCCGATAGCCCCGCTTACGGCGCGCCAAGCGATTTCTCTTATGCCAGCGAGATCATCCCGGCGCTTGTCGAGGCAGGCTTCTGCGTGGGCGGTGCCGCCTACCCGGAAGGCCACATCGAATGCGACGATCTCGCCACGAGCGTGGCGCACCTCAAGCTCAAGCAGGACGCCGGCGCGAGCTTCTTCGTGACCCAGCTCTTCTTCGATAACGAGGTGTGCTACCGCTTCCTCGACCTTGCCGAAAAAGCCGGCATCACGGCGCCCATCACCTGCGGTATCATGCCGTTCATGAGCCGAACGCAAATCAGCCGCATGGTCTTCATGTGCGGCGCGTCGCTCCCCTCCCCCGTCATCAAGCTCCTCGCGAAATACGAGGACGATCCAGAGAGCCTGGTACGTGCGGGTATCGACTATGCCTGCCGCCAACTTATCGACCTGCGCGACCACGGTGTCGACGGACTCCACGTCTACACCATGAACCGCCCGTCCGTGGCACGCGCCGCCGTGGAGGCGCTTTCGTGAGCATGGCTGTGAAGGAGGGCGCGACGCCTCCCCTCGGCACTCCGCGTCCGTGGCGCGCGGATGCAGGATCGTTGCGTCTTGAGCGCCCAGAAGCACTTCGGTACCTGGGGTATAGCGGTCAGGAGCTCGAAGCAGAACTTGTCGAGCGCATCGACGCGGCGATCGAGGAGGCAAGGCGAAACCTTGCACCTCGCGGCACGGGTGCCTTCTTCGGCATCGAAGCGCTGGGCGCAGACGATGACGGAAACCCCTGCATCCGCCTTGCGGACACCACGGTCGTGCTCACCGGACGCGATATCTACCGGCACCTCAAGGACGCGCATGCGGCGGCCGTCTTCGCCGTGACGCTCGGTATGGAAAGCGAGCGACACCTGCGGGTCTTGAGCAGTCAGCAGCCGCTTGATGCAACGCTCTACGATGCAGCATGCTCGGCACTGGTCGAAGAGGCGGCCGAAACCCTCGATCGCAAGCTCAAGCACGATGCCGCCGCATACGGCCTTGCAGGTAACTGGCGCTTCTCCTGCGGTTATGGCGACTTGCCGCTCGATGCGCAGCGGAGCCTCCTCGACGCGCTCGATGCTCGGCGGTCGCTCGGCATCACACTCGCGCCGTCGAACCTCATGATTCCCAGCAAAAGCATCACCGCGGTCTTCGGACTGTTCCCCACGCCGAGCGGGGAACGCGAAGCAGGCATGGGTATCCTCCCAGCCGCCGACGCCGTGCGCAGCTGCCGCGGCTGCCGCGTCGCCGCGGGCTGCTCCTTCCGTTCCCGCCACACCACCTGCTGGAACTAACGCTTTGGGGACGGGGCTGCCCGCCATTGGGGACGGGTGCTTCTGCCAGCGGGGACGGCCAGCCATTGGGGACGGGGGTTATTGGCTGGTCGGTTGTCATTGGCGCCAATCACTCCGTCGACCA
>UPXY01000006.1 GCA_900538305.1 uncultured Collinsella sp. | reverse complement strand
TCTGGCTGGACTAGGACGCGTGTTCCATCCGGACACACTTTTTGTCCTATAAGCCCAAAAACCCTAGCTTCGAAGTGTTGATACGAATAGGGGCCGGATGCGTTTCGCTTGCGCATCCGGCCCGTTTTGTTCAGCCATTATGGAAGAAAGCGGTCCTACTTATCCTCAGACTTCCCCTCGAGCTTATCGATGGACTCGCTCTGGCTTTCGACGTAATCATCCGCCTGCTCGAGCTCTTCGACCTCATCGGGATCGTCCAGGATGCTGTCATTCAGCTCATGATCGAATTGCTGCTGGTAAGGCGCGATGTTGTACCGTGTGAGCGTCAGACGCATCTCGCGCTTGAGATTGCGCTCGAGAGCGGAGCGGTTCTTCTCGCTGCAGCGCGCCATGACCCTGAGCGTCATCTCGCTGCTGGTGAGCGTCACCACGCCGCGGTAGAACGGCCCGTCGATGATCATGGGCTGGCGCGCGGCGATATTCGGCAGCTCGCGTTCGAACAGGTTCTCGATATAAGGCAGATCTTCGCCTACGGTGATGTTCACATCGACTATCGCGAACGAATGGAGCTTCGTGCGGTTGATAACATTCGAGATGGCGCTGTTGCGCAGCACGATTACGTTATCGCTGCCGTCGTTGATCTTCGTCGTGCGGATACCGATTTCCATGACGGTACCGGTATTCGCGCCCACCGAGATGGAGTCGCCCACGCGGAACTCGCCCTCGAAGATGATAAAGAGGCCGCATAGCAAGTCGGTCACGAGGTCCTTCGCGCCGAAGCTGATCGCGAGGGTAAGGATGCCAGCGCTCGCAAGGAGCGTCGCGGTGTCCACGCCCACGGTTGCGAGGCACCAATACAACGTACCGAGGATCGCACCGTATTTCGTGAGACTCACGAGCAGGCGGCAGACCGTTTCGCCGCGGGCAGAGAGCACCGTGGAGAGCAGGTGCAGCAAGCGCTGGATGAACCAGGAGAGCGTGAAGATCACGCAGGCCGTCATGATGCTCGCCGTGATGGCGAAGATATTGAGCCCGCGTTCCCAGCCGCCACCCAAGATATAGCCGAAGACGGAACCGCTACCGAAAATCTGGTCGCGGAACAGCACGGAGAAGAATACCGCGACCACCGCGATGCCGGAGAAGATGCGCAGGACGAACGCGAGCTTCTGCTCGGGTGACATCTCCTTCCAGTTGAAGGAGCGGTTGAGCCAGCGGCTCGCCGCAGACTCGGTACGCGCTCTGCGACCAGAAGGCGTCTCGATATCGAAGGTGCGCTCTTCAGGCTCGACGTTTAGCGAAGCGTTCGCTGAAGAGGCGACATGCTCGACAGAAACGATGCAGAATGCGAGCACCATGCACACCAAGGCGATAGAGCCAGTAGCGATGGTGAGCGGTATGCGCTGGCTCATAAGCTCGCCTTCGGAATCGACGACGTAGACGAAGTAATCGTCTGTCTCGACAGAAGAGGCGTAGTAGGTCTCACCGTTGATGGTGAGATAGTCGTCATAGCCGCCACGTAGCTGCGCCTCGGTGAGGCCGACCTTCGACGCGTCTTTGCCTTGGACTAGCCCATCGGGATAGTACGCAATCGTTCCGTCGTCTTTGTTCACCGCGAAGGCGAATCCGCTGGCTCCGATTTTGATGCCATCGAGCACGCGGTCGATTTGCACGCTCTCGAGCAGGGTTTCGAGGCGGCTCGCGCGGATGCCGATCTGCACGAAGCCGTCCACAAAGCCATGGTCATCATAGGTTGCGATGCCGATGTACTGGCGAAGTTCGCCGGTCGTATCGTCGGGCATCGGCTCCTGGATGTACTCATCAACGCCCTGGAGGAGGCAGTGGAACGCATAGGACTGATCCTCGGGATCATCGGAAAGGGAGAAATGCTCGTAGGGGGCATTCGAAGCCACCATGTCGCCGTTCAGGTCGAAGCGGTAGACGTTTGCGACCTGCAGCGCGTCGGCGAGCTCCTGCATCTTCTCCTTGGTGGCAAGGTCGGGGTTCTGTTCGATGATGTATGTCGCGATGCGCGCCTTCGTAAGGTAGCGCTCGTTGTACTGTGCGGAGAGGTCATTTGCTCGATCGTTCGTTATCGAGATAGTTTCAGCGATTTGCGACGCGCGCTCCTTGTTCGTTACCGATTGCGATGAGAGCGCGAAGAGCGTCTGCATGTAGAACGATACGACGACGATCGCGATAAGGCCAACGAGCGCAAGGATGGCGGAGCGCTTCGCGACCGCGCCGTTCATCTGTATCCTCTCGGCGCCTATCTGCGCCTTGCGCGCGCGTCCATAGCGCTCTTCGTCACGCAGGACAAAGATGCCGTAGAGCGCTACGGAAGCCATGACGACGAAGAACACGAAGAGGATGACCGCGACGGTGACATTGCGCGCCGCCGCCATATCGGAGCCGGGAATAGCGCAGATGTAGTACGTGTCACCGATGAGGCTCACGCGGCAGTACAGCTCCTGCCCGTCGAGCGTCATCCAGGTGATGGTGCCGTCTTCAAGGTCGTTGACGTCGATGCCCGAGTCGAGGGCGTCAGCGCCTATCAACGCTTCGTTCGGATGGTACTCGATCACATACGTTTGAGCGGAGAGCGCGAACACATAGCCGCTCTGCCCTATGGAAATGTTCTTCAGCACGCTTGCGGTGGAACCGGTTGTCTCCACGAGCTCGCGAAGCTCGGCGGGGCTCTGCTCGATCACGATCATGGTATCGGCATCGATGCGCGCCGCGTAGTAGCGCATGAGCCAGTCCTCTTCAGGAAGCTCGATTTCGACGGCGCGGGAAGGCTCACCGGTTGAGAGGCACTCGCGCAGGTAGTTGAAGCGCGCATAGGAGAAGTCGGCGCGCGTATCGGCCGCCTTCGCAACGATCTCGCCATCGGCTTTCACGACCATGATGTTATCGACGTCGAGCAACTGCTGGTATTCCCGCATCTTAGCGTTTGTTGCCTTGAATCCGGTATCGTTGTTGGCCATGAACGAGACAGTCTGCGCCTTCGACTGATAGATGGCGTCGAAGGTCTCTTTGTTCTGGGCGTTCTCCACCTCGGCATCTTCGAGGACGGTGATGAGCTGCTCGGCCTCTTCGTTCATCTCGGCGGTATAGCTGTCGATGGAAAGACTCTCCTGCATCTTGGACAAAAGGACGCCCATGACGACCATGCTGACGGCAACGACAGCGACGAGCAGTGTGATCTTGCGTTTTAGCGTATGCGACATCTGCATGGTATTCACCTAATCCCACTTGTCGACGAGTGCGTCGATGGTGCCATCATCGAGCATGTCCTGAACGACCTGTGCGACGGACGCCGAAAGCTCCGAGCCCTTCTGGGTGGCGATGCCGTACGATTGCTCGGCGACATCGAACCCCTCGATGATGGACCGCTTGTCGTTCAGGTACGTCTTCGCGATCGCGCCGTCGAGTACCATGGCGTCGACGGTGCCCACCTCGAGAGCGTCCGAGAGCTCGCGGTAGCTCGGGAACTGGAGCAGGTGCCAGGTCTTGAACGTCACGTCGGAGTTGTCGTCGTTTGCCGAGACGACCTCGCCGTCGCTCATGCCGATCTCGTAGAGCTTCGTACTCAGGAGCGGCGCCGCGTTCGACCCGGACATCGTCCCGAACGTCCGTCCGCGCATGTCCTCGATGGCGGTGATCATCGAAGAGTTCTGAACGACCGCAATGACCTGGTCGGTATAGTAGGCAGGCGAGAAGTCGAAATTCTCCAAACGCGAGTCGGCGATGGAGTAGCAGGCACAGATGAGGTCGATGTCACCCTCGAGCAGCATCTCCTTGCGGTCGTCTGGGGTAACGGTGATGAACGCCACGTCGGTCTCACCCATGCGCTCAGCGAGCTCGTGCACGATATCGATTTCGAGCCCGTAGTACTTGTCGGTTTTCTCGTTGAGGTATCCGAACCCCACGACATCCGCGCGCACGCCGGCGCGAAGTGCGCCCGCTGGCGAGGATGTCGTGCCGTTGCTGCCCGATTCCTTGGGTGCTCCTCCCGTGCATCCGCTGAGTGCGGAACCGATGGGTGCAAGCCCGGCGGTGAGCGCAAGCGCCGCGAACGACCTCCTAGATAGGTTCATCTATGCTCCTTGAATCTTGTATCCCGTGGATTGCCCAGCCAATTACGCAGCCCTTTATAATATCTATATGCTGTGGTAAAGCTGGGCGTTGGTATGAATAACGTCGTTGTTCAACCTTTAGGTGAATCAACGCGATAGGACTACTTCGGGGATGAAGATTCTCGTATTGATTTCGGCACGATAACCCCCGTCTCCAACGTGCGCCCCAAAACACGACCCCGATGAGAAGCGGCTGCCCGCCACGCAGTGCCCCCGAATTCGCTGGGCTTGCAGCGACGCGTCATCCACCCGCTGTGAATAATCGGCTATTTACGGATGCCGCGAGCGCGGTAGCGATGAAGCACGCTACGATAGACAGGTAGTGCCATTCAACGAGGGGAGCGAACATGGCAGAGTACAAGACGGATATCGAGATCGCGCAAGAAGCGGAGATGTGGCATATCTCCAAGATTGCCGAGAAGGTCGGTCTTTCTGAAGATCAGCTCGATTACTACGGCAAGTACAAGGCGAAGGTCGATATCCATGCGCTGCGCGATATGCCGCGCAAGGCCAAGCTCGTCCTCGTGACCGCCATCAATCCCACGCCTGCAGGCGAGGGCAAGACCACCACGTCCGTCGGCCTCGCCGATGCGCTCTCGCGTTTGGGAAAGAAGGCCGTGCTTGCGCTCCGCGAGCCGTCGTTGGGGCCGGTCTTCGGCGTGAAGGGCGGCGCTGCGGGCGGCGGCTATGCGCAGGTCGTTCCCATGGAGGATATCAACTTGCACTTCACGGGTGACTTCCATGCCATCGGCGCCGCGAACAACCTCCTCGCCGCCATGCTCGACAACCATATCCAGCAGGGTAACGCCCTTGGTATCGATCCCAAGCAGATCGTGTGGAAGCGTGCCGTAGATATGAACGATCGTCAGCTCCGCCATATCGTCGATGGCTTGGGCGGCAAGGCTCAGGGCGTTCCGCGTGAGGATGGCTTCGACATCACCGTGGCCTCCGAGGTGATGGCTGCGTTCTGCCTGGCGGGCGACCTTATGGATCTCAAGCGGCGCCTGGGTAGCATGGTCGTTGCCTATACCTACGCCGGCAAGCCCGTCACCGCCTCCGACCTCAAGGCTGAAGGCGCCATGGCGGCGCTCCTCAAGGATGCCATCAAGCCGAACCTCGTGCAGACGCTCGAGCACACACCCGCCTTCGTTCACGGCGGCCCCTTCGCGAACATCGCGCACGGCTGCAACTCCGTGCAGGCCACGGAGTGCGCGCTCAAGCTCGGCGAGTACGTCGTGACCGAGGCCGGCTTCGGTGCAGACCTGGGTGCGGAGAAGTTCCTCGACATCAAGTGTCGTTACGCCGATCTCGACCCGGATGCCGTGGTCGTCGTGGCAACGGTGCGCGCTTTGAAGTACAACGGCGGCGTGCCGAAGGCGGAGCTCACGAACGAGAACCTCGAGGCGCTCGAGGCCGGTCTCCCGAACCTGCTCCGCCACGTGTCGAACATCAAGGACGTCTACGGCCTGCCGTGCGTCGTCGCTATCAACGCATTCCCCACGGACACGCCTGCCGAGCTTGCGCTTGTCGAGCAGAAGTGCCGTGAGCTTGGCGTGAACGTTGCGCTCTCCGAGGTCTGGGCAAAGGGTGGCGAAGGCGGCGAAGCGCTCGCGCAAGAGGTCATGCGCCTGTGCGAGGAGCCGCATGAGTTCCACTTCTCGTATGAGACCGGTTCACCCATCGACGAGGCGCTCGAGGCCATCGCAACCAAGGTCTACCATGCCGACGGTGTGGATTACACCCCGCTTGCAAAGCGTCAGCTCGGCCAGCTCAAGGAGAATGGCTTCGGTAACCTACCTGTCTGCGTGGCGAAGACCCAGTACTCCTTCACCGATGACCAGACGAAGCTCGGTGCTCCCGAGAATTTCCGCATCACGGTGCGCAACCTTAAGGTTTCCGCCGGTGCGGGCTTCGTGGTGGCGCTCACGGGCGACATCATGACGATGCCGGGCCTGCCGAAGGTACCCGCTGCGGAGAAGATCGACGTGGACGAGAACGGCGTGATCACGGGGCTGTTCTAGTCACTTCGACCTGTCGGCGACGCCGGCTCTTTCCGCGGGGCTTGTCCTCGCTTCGCTGCGAAATCGCCCCGCGGGAAGAGTCGGCGCCGCCTGAGATGACGTGCTTGAACGGTATCGTTTTCACCCTGTCGAGCTCCGAGATCATCTCGGGTTGAGATACCTTCGCCAGGCTCGGTGGGGGGGCTATATAAGGATGTATGGGGCACGCTGTTGTAGGGTGCTCCTGATCGGCTGCCTTGCTTGTTATGGTGGCTTCAAATGGAATTGGACGGTCTATGACCAAGGAGATACAGGCTGGAGCGTTGCTCACAGATCTTTCATGCAGCGCGTTCGCCAAAGAGCTGGCCGCGAAGAAATCCGTTCCCGGTGGCGGGGGAGCGGCGGCGCTCGCGGGTGCGCTCGGTATCGCGCTCTGCTCCATGGCAGGGCAGTTCACGGTTGGCAAGAAGGCATATGCCGATGTCGAGGATGACGTCCTGCGCATGCTCGATGAGGCAGAGGATATTCGCGAAAACCTTCTCGAGCTCGTCGAGGAGGATGCGACGTCGTTCGCGCCGCTTGCCCGCGCATATAAGATTCCCAAGGACGACCCTTCCCGCAAAGACGCCATCGCAGAGGCCACGCGAGGCGCCTGCCGTGTTCCGTTCCGCATCATGGAAGAGGCTGCGCGTGCAATTCGGGTGCTCGAGGAGATGGAGCGCAAGGGGAGTGCGTTTATGGTATCGGATGTGGGGTGCGGCGCATCGCTTTGCGCCTCTGCGCTCGAGGCCGCGCGTCTTACGGTGCTCGTGAACACCGTCGAGCTCAAAGGCGATCCGCTGGCGGATGAACTCGACCGCAAAGCCGATCGCATGCTCGAAGATTGCCTTCCGCGCGCCCAGGCCATCGTTCGCTCCGTTTCCGATCGCTTGCGCGGGAGGGAGTAGCTATGGCACAGATCCTGCGCGGCGCGCCCATCGCTGCTGCGCTCTCCGAAGAGCTTGCGGCTCGCGTTAAGGCGCTTCATGCGCGCGGCGTCGTGCCCACACTTGCCATCGTGCGCGTTGGGGAGCGGCCGGATGACCTTTCCTATGAGCGTGGCGCCTGCAAGCGTGCGGAGAAGGTCGGCGTTGCGGTCAAACGCTTCGTCTTACCCGAGGGCTGCTCGCAAGAAGCGTTGCTCGCCGTTATTGACGAGGTGAACGAGGACACCGCTATCCATGGCTGCCTCATGTTCCGCCCGCTTCCACCTACGCTTGACGAAGCCGCTGCTTGTGCTGTGCTCGATGCGTCCAAGGATGTGGATGGAATTACTCCCGGCTCGCTTTTCGGCGTGTTCGCTAACCAGCCTGTGGGGTTTCCGCCCTGCACAGCAGAAGCGGTCATCGAGGTGCTTGTTCGCTCGGGTATCGAGCTTACCGGCGCGAACGTTACGGTTGTGGGGCGCTCGCTGGTGATCGGCAAACCGGTTGCCATGCTACTCCAGGCGAGAAACGCCACCGTCACCATGTGCCATACGCGCACGCTCGATCTTGCCGCTTCGTGCCGTGCAGCGGAAATCCTTGTTGTGGCAGCCGGCCATGCGAAGGCTATCGGAGCAGATTGCGTGACACCCGGGCAAGCGATTGTCGATGTGGGTATCAACTGGGACGACGCGGCGGGCAAGCTCGTGGGCGACGTCGATTTTGATGCCGTCGAACCCATCGTCGGCGCGATCACCCCCGTTCCCGGCGGCGTGGGTGCCGTCACGACCGCGATTCTTATGAAGCACGTCGTAGAGGCTGCCGAGTGCAAGATGGCTCATGTGGGACTGGATTGAATGAGCCATATACCGTTTGATGTATGCGGTGGGAGCAAGAGCGTTACAATGGTTGACTCATTCAGACTGTCCCAAATGAGTCATCCCAGTGAGAGGGGCAAAGATGGCCATCGATAAGGAGCGCGCTGAACGCGCCATCCGTGAGTTCCTCATCGCGGTGGGCGAAGACCCCGACCGTCCCGGCCTCGTCGAGACGCCTGATCGTGTCGCGCGCGCGGCTGAGGAAATCCTGGGCGGCTATGATGACGAACCTGAGCACCACCTGCGCAAGCAGTTCCACGAGACCGAGAGCGAGGACATGGTCATCGTTCGCGATATTCCGTTCTCGTCGCTTTGCGAGCATCATATTCTGCCCTTCACCGGCAAGGCGCACGTTGCCTACATTCCACGCGCAGGGCGCATCACGGGACTATCCAAGATTGCTCGCTGTGTGAACGGCTATGCGCGCCGCTTGCAGTTGCAGGAACGGCTCACGTCCCAGATCGCGGACGCCATGATGTCCGAACTCGATCCCATGGGTGTGCTCGTGGTGCTCGAGGCTGAGCACATGTGCATGACGATGCGCGGCGTGCGAGCGGCCGGCGCCCTCACCATGACCTCTGCCGTGCGCGGGGTCTTCCGTAAAGACATCAAGACGCGCGAAGAGGCGCTCCGCCTCCTCGGCTTGTAACCAACCCACCACCAACCCCTTCAGGAAGGACTGATATGGCGCGGGAAGCTTATCCGAATCCGCTCATGCGTACGCCGTCTGAGGTGGAAGTCGCCGCAGAGGACGCTGGCGTAACGAAGGCCACGGCTCCCGCTGCACGCCTCTTCGTGCTCGCCGTGCTCGCCGGCGCCTTCATCGCGCTCGGAGGCAGCTTCATGCTCATCGTGAAAGCCGATTCGAGCCTGCCCTTCGCGGTAAGTCAGGTGCTCGGTGGCCTCGTTTTTTGCCTGGGACTCTTTCTCGTGCTCGTTGCAGGTGCCGAGCTCTTTACCGGCAACTGTCTCATGGTGGCCGGCGGCCTTTCGCGCCGGTATCCGCTCAAGGGAATCCTCAGAAACTGGGCGATCGTCTACACGGGCAACGCGGTGGGTGCGATCCTCGTCGCGGGGCTCCTCGCCCTCGCCGCGTTCGGCGACATGGGCTCTGGTGCGGTGAGGGATGCCGCTATCAGCGTTGCCGTGTCGAAGGCGTCGCTTGCGCCCGCCGTCGCGTTCACGCGAGGAATCCTCTGCAACATCCTCGTGTGCCTTGCCGTGTGGATGGGCTTTGCAGGTAAGACCGTATGCGACAAGCTCGCTGCGACGGTGCTGCCGGTCTGCGCGTTCGTGGCGCTCGGCTTCGAGCACAGCATCGCGAACTTGTTCTTCTTGCCGTTTGGCCTCATGCTGGAGGCAGCTTCGGGTGCTGCCGGCATCACGGTCGCCGGCGTCGCCACGAACCTCATCTGCGTCACGGTGGGGAACATCTTAGGTGGTGTACTGGTAGCGATCGCCTATTGGGCGGCGTATGCGTCCAAGTCCAAGCAATAGGGAAGCTGGTTCCGTGCGTTTACTCGGCGCGCTTCCACAAAAAGATTCGCTTCGCGTTGCGTTCAAGCAAAAGCGCCTCGCGCTTTCTTCTGAAGAGCGAGCCAGCATCGACGCTGCGATCGCCCAGCGCGTATTCGAGTTATCAGAATTCAGAGACGCCCAGCTCGTCGCAACCTATCTCTCGTTCGGTGCCGAGGTCGAGACGCGTGGCATCATCGAGCGTGCTTGGCAGGAGGGAAAGACGGTCGCTCTGCCGCGCTGCCTTCCGGCATCACGACGCATGCGTTGGTACGCGCTCGATTCGTTCGACGAGCTTAAGCGACACGCGTTCGGTATGCTGGAGCCTGTCGAAAACCCCGCTCAGGAGGTGGACCTTGCGCTTCAGGGGAACGCTCTTGCGATCGTGCCCGCGCTCGCCATCGACATGCAGGGGTTTCGATTGGGATACGGCGGCGGATACTACGATGCGTTCCTAGCCGATTTTCCCGGCGTCTCGATCGGTCTGTGCCGTGAGGCGCAGGTTGTTGAGAACCTTGCGGCGCTCGGTGCGCGAGAGCGCTACGATATACCGGTAGACCTGGTGATCACTGAAACTCGCCTTCTGCGCGCGCGTCGCGGGGACGAGCCGTTTACAGCATAGAAAGCACGCTCATGGAACATCTTATGCCATATGCCATTCCCTTCGACGTGCCCGAGCTTCCTTTCGATGAGGCCGTCGCACTCGCTGCGGACACAGGTGTCATCTCGGGCGATGCGGGGCCTTTGCTCGAGACCGTCATCGACATGCTCGATGTGCTCGATCGACCGGACGCTCACTACGATGTGATTCAGGTTGCCGGCACGAACGGCAAGAGCTCGACCGTGCGGTTTACCGCCGCGGCGCTTGCGGGCGAGGGGCTCCGCACGGCGCTCTACACCTCGCCGCACCTCGTGCGCTATCCCGAGCGCATGGAGATCGACGGCGCTGTCGTTTCGGATGCGGCGTTTGCCCATGGTGTCTCCGTTGCCGTCGAAGCTGGTCGGCGCGTGAATGAGGCGCGGTGCGGGCGCGGTGAGGCTGCCTATACGATCACCCCCTTCGACCTGCTCACGGTAGCTGCGCTCGTCATCTTCGCGGAAGCCCGCGTCGATGTTGCCGTACTCGAGGTCGGCCTCGGCGGGCGCTGGGACGCGACGAGTGCGACGAATCCGGTTGCCGTTGCGGTGACGGGCATCGGCCTCGACCATACGCGCGTCTTAGGTGACACGCTCGCCCAGATCGCGGCGGAGAAGGCGGCGATCATCAAGCCTGGCCGCACCGTGGTGCTCGGCGAGGGGACGCACGAGCCGAGCGTTCAGCGCGTGATGGACGAGCGTTGCGCTTGGGCAGGGGTGGATCCGGTGGTGTCACGGCATCGGGTTGAGCAGTTGCCCCGGCGGTTGGGCGACGACCTCGTGTTCTTGTGTGAGACGCCACGCACGTCATACCGCATCGCGCTGCCGAAGCCTGCGTATCAGGCGCAAAACGCCGCTTGCGCCATCAACCTGGTTGAGGCATACCTCGGCCGTCCGCTTGCCGCCGAAACCCTTGGCCGCAGCTTGCGCGCTTGTCCCACACCTGGTCGCTTCGACGTGCGGCGCGATCGTCCGCTCGTGCTCATCGATGCATGCCATAACCCGCAGTCGTGTGCGTCGTTCGTGGGGTCGCTCGACGAGATCGATCCTTGCATCGAGCGTCGCCCGACGCTCGTCATCGCGACGCTGTCCGATAAAGACGCTCGCGGCATCGTGCGCGCGCTCGTTCCCGCGTTTCCACGCATCCGCGTGACCCAGACCACCTCTGAGCGCGCGCTGCCCGCAGCGGAGCTTGCCGCGCTCGTGGCTGAAGAGCTTGAGCGCGAGGGTAGGGTACCGGAAGACCTCGTTGCCGTGCATGCAACGGTTGCGGACGCGCTCGACGCGGTAACCGCTGCGGGAGAGGACATCGTGGCTGCCGGCACCATCACCCTTGCCGGCGAGGTCGCCCGCCTGTTGTGATGTTCTGCCAAAAGCTGCCAAAAGGGACAGTCCCTTTTGGCAGAGGCTGCCGTCGCGGACGTTTGCTGCGCCGAGGCTGTGGATTTTTGGCAGGATGCGCGACTCGGTATACAATGTATCGTTGTTTGTACCAGCACTTGTGATCACTTCAGCTGAAAGGTATCGACCGCTCATGATGGAATACATCCAACAGCTCATGACGCCGCAGGTCATGACTGTCATCTATCTCTTCATTGCGTTCATCGTCGCGCTGTACGTGCTCTCTGTGGTTTACGTGTTCGTTGACGCCCGTCGCCGCGGCTCCCAGTACTTCTGGGCGTGGGGTCTGCTCTCGCTCGTCCCGTTCGTCGGTCTCATCGCCTACAACGTGCTTCGTCCGAGCAGCTACCTCGCCGACCGCGAGGAGCAGGAGCTCGACATGGCGCTTCGTGAGCGCCAGCTCGCTCAGTACGGCACGTGCCCGCGCTGCGGTGGGTCCATCGAGAAGGATTTCGTTGTGTGCCCGGTGTGCAACACCCAGGTGCGCAACGTCTGCCCCAGCTGCCATAAGCCGCTCGACGCCCATTGGAAGGTGTGCCCGTACTGCCGAACGCACATCCAATAGGCGCGCCGCCGGTCTTGACCGGAACTTCGTTCGCGCCCGATAACGCTCGTATCCCGGTGGTATCATCGGGTGCGGGCGTTTTTGTATGAGGTGCGCCGCGCACCATCCCGTAGGTGATGCGATCCGCGCCTTACCCCCTGTTCCTTGGTACCAACCATCTGCTATTCCTCTCTACGATAAGGAGCAAGCAATGAAGGTTCTGTATAACGACGGCCACGTTGACGAGTGCCCGGCAGACGAGGTTACCCACGTCGTCCGCCACAGCGCCGCCCACATCATGGCGCAGGCCGTGAAGCGCCTGTACCCCGAGGCCGACTTCGCCTACGGTCCTGCTACGGACAACGGCTTCTACTACGATATCGACCTGCCTGAGGGTCAGAAGATCTCTGAGGAGGACTTCCCGGCCATTGAGGCAGAGATGAAGAAGATCGTGAAGGAGAACCTCAAGTTCACCGTCTTCGAGCTCCCGCGCACGGAGGCCATCGCGCTCATGGAGGAGCGCGGCGAGAAATACAAGGTCGAGCACATCGGCGATCTTGACGAAGATGCGCGCATCACCTTCTACCAGCAGGGTGACTACATCGACATGTGCGTGGGCCCGCACCTCACCTACACCAAGGCGCTCAAAGCCTTCAAGCTCACGGGCGTCTCCGGTGCCTACTGGAAGGGCGACAAGGACAACAAGATGCTCACGCGCGTAAACGGCACCGCCTTCGCCACGAAGGAGGAGCTCGACGAGCACCTGCGCCTGCTCGAAGAGGCCAAGAAGCGCGACCACCGCAAGATCGGCCGCGAGATGGACATCTTCATGATGCGCGACGAGGCCCCAGGCTTCCCGTTCTTCCTGCCGAACGGCATGATTCTCAAGAACGAGCTTCTGAACTACTGGCGCGAGATCCACCACAAGGCGGGCTATGTCGAGATCTCCACGCCGCAGATCATGAGCAAGCACCTGTGGGAGACCTCCGGCCACTGGGACCACTATAAGGACAACATGTACTCCACCGTCATCGATGACGAGGAGTACTGCATCAAACCCATGAACTGCCCGGGCGGCGTGCTCGTGTACAAGAGCCGTCCGCATAGCTACCGCGAGCTGCCCATCCGCGCCGGCGAGATCGGCCTCGTGCACCGTCACGAGATGCGCGGCGCGCTTCACGGCCTCTTCCGCGTGCGCTGCTTCAACCAGGACGACGCGCATCTCTTCGTGCGTCCCGACCAGCTCACCGACGAGATCGTGGGCGTGGTGAATCTCATCGACTCCGTCTACCAGAAGTTCGGCTTCACCTACCACCTCGAGCTCTCCACGCGTCCCGAGGACTCCATGGGTTCCGATGAGGATTGGGAGCGTGCCGAGGCCGGCCTGCGCGAGGCGCTCGAGCGCTTGGGTAAGGAGTACGTGGTCAACGAGGGCGATGGCGCCTTCTACGGTCCCAAGATCGACTTCCACCTGGAAGACTCCCTCGGTCGTACCTGGCAGTGCGGCACCGTGCAGCTCGACTTCCAGATGCCGCTCAACTTCGACCTCGAGTACACGGATGCCGATGGCTCCAAGAAGCGTCCCATCATGCTTCACCGCGTGTGCTTCGGCTCCATCGAGCGCTTCATCGGTATCTTGATCGAGCACTTCGCTGGCAAGTTCCCCACCTGGCTCGCTCCGTGCCAGGTGAAGGTGCTGCCCGTCTCCGAGAAGAGCCGCGATTATGCGCTCGAGGTGACGGCCAAGCTCGATGCCGCCGGTATTCGTGCCGTGTGCGACGAGCGCGACGAGAAGATCGGCTACAAGATCCGCGAGGCGCGCAACATCGACCGCCCGCCCTATATGCTTATCCTGGGTGAGCAGGAGGTCGAGGCGGGGAACATCTCCGTGCGTGATCGTTCGAACGAGACGCACGCCGCCGAGCTCGACGAGTTTATCGCAAGCGTGCGCGAGGAGATCGCCACGCGTCGATAGACCCACTGCTAACTGCGGCAACGCGCTGCGATATTCGTACATCACAATGAGGGCGGGTTTTCGGCAGGCATCTCCGAGAACTCGCCCGTTTCTATGCCCGCCGTATCAACTTGTTGCTTACCGCGGCGCATGCAGTAACTTGCCGTATACTTAGCTCATGAGCTGTCGAAAGGGGAGGGCATGTCGCTTCATCTTGACTTGGTCCATGCCTATGCCGCGCGCCACGGTGCGCGGGCGACGTGGTTCGTGCGCGCATGGGATGCGGCGGACGTGCTTGCGAAGACGGGTGTCGTGGGGACGCATGACCGTTTGGTTGCGTGCGCAGACGATCGACCTGATCGCGTGGTGAAGCTGTTTCGCTGGCAGCGCCTATCGTTCGCTGCTGCACCCGAGGCCGATGCTTTCCTTTCGGCATCCACGGGTGTGAACGAAGCCCAGGCGGAGGCTGAGCGCCTCGTGCCTCAAGGTTCCCCCGCCTCGTACGCGCATCCGGCGGGCATGTCTTCAGGCAGGTTGTTCTGGCTTGTGCCTTCGGTAAGTGCGAAGACCCTGCGCGTAGCAGATATCCGCGCGTTCGCGCAGGCAGCGAAGATGGCGGGTGCCACGCTTGTGGTGGATAACACGCTGCCGACGGTGTTCGGCTGCCGTCCGCTTGCGCTCGGGGCGCATATCTCGCTCGAGTCCCTCATGGGCACGTTCAGCGCTGCGGTATCGGAGCCTGTCGTCGCGGTCTCCGTTGCGCGCTCGCAACGGAAGCAAGGACGCCATCAGGTCGCAGATCCTTACGCGGAGGATGCCTTCCGCCTGCTTTCCTTCGGACTCGGCGCGCCATCGTCTGCCGCGGGCGCCGCACGTCCAAGCGATGCGGACCTTGCTGCCGTTGCCGCGGCGCTCGATGAGCTTCCCGATACCGCGCTGCAACGCTTCGACCATGCGCGCGCCATCGCGTCGTACCTTTCGTGTCACTCTTCGATAGGTTGCGTACGTTATCCGGGTTTCGCGACGCATCCCGATCGCGACGTCGCGGCACGCGTGCTCGAACATGGTTTCGGCGCATATGTGAACTTCACGCTTACCGGCTCTGGTCTCGAAGGCGCCAAGTCGCGTTGCGAGCGCTTCCTCAAGCTATTTGAAGAGGTGCATGCGACCGCGTTCGACGACGCCTGCGGTGCAAATGCGACGCGGCTCGCACTCGTGGAGATCGGTGATCTGAGCTACCTTCAGCTCTATGCCGGTCTTGACGATCCCATCGATGTCGTTGATAGCCTTGACCAGGCACTTCGTCTTTTCTGCAATCCTCCTGAGCCCTAAACCCTAGCGGGTAGCTGCGGTGTTCCGCCGTACCTACGTCTTGTTTCATGAGTTTGACCCGGCGTGCCGATAAATGGGCGCCGGGCTTTTGCTCTGGCTGGCCGCAGATGCGTGCGTTCGGCGCTTTTTTGGAGGTTCAGATGATGCCGTTTACCTTGGCAAATGTTGTTGAAAGCTTGTTTTTGGGCGTGGCGCTCGCGATGGATGCGATGGCGGTCACGCTTTCGAACACGCTCTGCGAGCCCGATATGCCCACGGGTAAGAAGCTCGCCATGCCGTTGCTGTTCGCAATCTTCCAAATGGCCATGCCTATCGCGGGTTTTTTCGGCGGAACGCTCATCGCGCCGCTCATCGAGGCGTACGCAGGTATCGTATCGCTCGTGATCCTTGCGTTCGTGGGTGGAAAGATGATCGTCGAGGCGGCGCGCGAGCTGCGTGATCCGGAAGCCTGCTCGTCCACGCATCTCACCTATCCAACCATCTTCGCCGAGGCGATTGCCACCTCGATCGATGCATTCGTTGTCGGCGTATCGCTTGCTGCGAGCGGCGCGAATATCGTGCTTTACGGCGGTATGATCGGCGTGGCGACGTTTGCGTGCTGCATGGCGATGCTCTTTATCGGGCGACGCTTGGGCGCGCACTTCGGCAGCCATGCCCAGATTGCCGGCGGCGTGGTGCTTCTCATCATCGGGGTGAAGGCGTTTTTGGGCTAAGACCCCTGCATGTTGTAGTTCACAGTGGGATGCGAGGCGAGTCTGCACCGCCTTTATCTCGGCTCCTGCGGCGCGAATCGAATCTGCACCTCCCGCATGCCAGCAGCGTACATTGAGCTCAGGGGCGCGCCTCCCGCATGCCTGCGACGGCCATTGGACTCGAAGGTGCGCCTCCCGCATGCCAGCCACGGCCATTGGACTCGAAGGCGCGCCTCCCGCATGCCTGCGACGGCCATTGGACTCGAAGGTGCGCCTCCCACATGCCAGCCACGGCCATTGGACTCAAAGGCGCACCTCCCATATGCCGGCAGCGGCCTTTGGATTCGAAGGCGCGTCGCATTCTTGGCAAAGCTTCCCATCAGACATGGTTCTGTGCCGCATCCTCAACGTTATTGTGCGCTCGGTGCTGTTCTGCGCGGCGTTTTCGATGCGATTGAACACTCAGCATTGTTTCTGTACGCCATTTTCAACATGATTGCCCACTCGACCCAAATGTGGACGCAGAGCGCGTGTTGTTCAGATGAAATAATCACTTAGCCCAAATATGGACGTCTTGACGGACTTGAAACAATCATGTGTGCAAAACACGAAGCTTTTACCAGGCCATTTCCTCCAACAATCTGAATGATTTCCAATCGGCTCATATTTGGACTGCAAAAGGCGTACAAATCTGGGTCAAACGGATTCTTGCGCTTTGGCATGGTACAGATTTGAGCCGAGTGGCTGCAATATAGGTGGGAAGTGTGGCCGCAATCGATAGGAAGGGCGTCCGAAAGCGGGAGGGATCGGTGCAAATCTGAGCCGAGTGGCCGCATTCGGTGAGAAGTGTGGTCACAACCGGTAGGAGGAGCGTCCGCAATCGGTGGGAAGTGTGGTCGCAATCGGCGTGAAGGGCGTCCCCAAACGGGAGGGCTCGGTGCAGATCTGAGCCGAGTGCGCACGTCCGGAAGGAATGCGGAGCTGAGCAGGATTAGTGCTAGCAACTGGTGAAAGGCGTGCAGCACATATCCGAACCGAGTGGCAGCAGCTCGCGAAGACCATGCCTTACATCCGGTTCGAATGGTAGCGGCCAGCGCAAGCGCCTGCATACCATGTGCCCACTGCCCTGAACAGCTGATGCACGTTGTTCATCGTGTTGCGGGAGGCTATCTCGTATCCGTCTCCTCAAACAGCAGCTGGTGCCAAAGGGCATATTGCTTGGCGCGAATCGCGGGCGTCGCACCTCGTTTATGAAACGGCTGCTCCTGGTCGATTGCTGTAGCGAGGATATCGAACTCCAGCCAGCTATGGAGCTGACCCTTGCTGAGGCTTGTAAGCTCGAGCCCCATCATGCGCAGCGCATTCGCCTTGCGCGTGTCGCGGTCGTGTGCCTTGTTGCCAAGATGGTGCTCGTCGCTGTCATACTCGATAGCATGCTGCAGGGGTTCGATGAAGACGTCCCCTTCCACGTATGCGCGCTTGGCGACGGCGCGCGCTTCGGGTGAAAGATCGATTTGTTGGTTGAGCGTCACGCCGCGAATCCCGTAGCCGCCGAGGCGTCGGGGCAATGCAAGCATGGCCGCAATCTGTGCTTCCTTGGGAGAACGTGCGCCTCCGACAAAGTGATCGAGTATTCGCCTACCTCGTGCTTTGCGGCAGCTGGCGCGCGACCGATCGAAGAACGCGCGCAGTAGATCGGGCGAGGTAAGGGCGGTGCGGCCGTGCATGCCCTTTGCCCCATCGCGCTCGAGTGAATACTCGCCCGCGAGCTCGGAGGCGAGCATCCAAGCATGAGCGGTGTCCGCATAGGTTGCCAGCTGGTAATACACAAGCTCAGGACGAGCGACGTACACGCCCTTCTCTACCTCGATGTATGCTGCAAGATGCGTTTCGTCCGTATCGAGATGACAGCGGATGGCAGCCGAATGTCGGCGCAACTCTGGAGATGTCACCATCAAGTCGAGTGGCTGGGGCAGGTCGAACAGACGCGCCATCGCAGTGCATTCGGATGCGGAGGGAATGCAGGCGCGTCTTCTGTCCAGTGCTGAAGCAAGCCGTGCATCCGCTTGTGCAGCGTTTTCACGTGCAACTCCACGCGAGCATTCCTGTATTACGTGGCGAACGAATTGCAGCGAGATATCGGATCGATACAGACGCAGCGCCGAAGCGCCACATATGAGCACGTAGTTCTTGTTGCTATCGAATGCGCCCATACACAGTCTCCTCCCTATGGGTGCTGGCAGGGGAGTGGATGAGGCGCTGGTGCAGTCATGATAGCAGGTCGTCTCCATAGGTAGGGGGAGGCAAATAAACGATTCCGCGAGCGGTACATGCGCACGTAGGCCATGTCGGCGAACGGCGGAGTGCAGAAACTTTGAGGTTCTCTGGAATGTGCGCGGCCGCCCAGCATGCGTCGCCAAGGCGCAGACACGTTCCGGATTCATCTCGCCCGAGGCGCGCTGTGCTCTGGATGCTGGTCGCGCTTCAGGGAAGAGCCGGTACCAGGCTTGCTCACATGAACAGAGCGCACCGCTTTCGCTAAACTACCTATTACCAGGCGTATGGTGGGAGGGATCATGGTGGCAAGCTTTGAACCGCGTCACATCATCGTCACTGGCGGGTGCGGGTTCATCGGATCGAATTTCGTGCGCTGGGTGGTACGCGAGCAGCCGGACGTGCACGTGACGGTGCTCGATAAGCTCACGTATGCTGGCAACCCGCAGAATATCGCCGACATGCCCGAGGATCGTGTGGAGCTTGTGGTTGGCGATATCTGCGATGCGGCGCTCGTAGATCGCCTTGCGGCGCATGCGGATACCATCGTTCATTTCGCGGCGGAAAGCCACAACGACAACTCCATCGCCTGCCCTGGCCCTTTCGTGCAGACGAATGTCCAGGGAACTTTTACTTTGCTCGAGGCAAGCCGCGCGCATGGTCTACGCTTCCATCACATCTCGACAGACGAGGTCTACGGCGATCTTGCGCTCGACGACCCGGCGCGCTTCACCGAAGAGAGACCATACCATCCAAGCTCGCCGTATTCGAGCACCAAGGCCGCATCGGATATGCTTGTGCGGGCGTGGGTGCGCACGTACGGCATTATCGCTACGATCTCTAACTGCTCGAACAACTACGGTTCCTACCAACATCCGGAGAAGTTCATACCGCGCCAGGTGACCGGGCTTCTGCGCGGGGTGCGCCCGCGGCTGTACGGCGATGGTCTTAACGTGCGGGACTGGATCCACGTGGACGATCATTCGAGCGCGGTGTGGGCGGTGCTCACGCGTGGACACATAGGCGAAACGTATCTCGTGGGAGCGAATGGAGAACGCTCGAACATCGATGTGGTACGCACGATCCTGCGTGCGTTCGGCCGCGATGAGAACGACTTCGACTGGGTGCGCGATCGCCCAGGTCATGATCGACGGTATGCGATCGATGCCGGTAAGCTTCGCAGAGAACTGGGATGGGAGCCACGATTCACGGATTTCGAGGAGGGGCTGCGACAGACGATAGCGTGGTACCGCGACCATGAGTCCTGGTGGGCTTCCGCCCGTGAAGATGCTGAAGCGCGCTATGCCGAGCAGAAAAGGTAGGCTTGGGGCTCTGAACAGCGGTGATACGCTTTCTGCCGTCCGTTTGCCCGTCCAGCGCAAAACAGGTCACGTTTCTGTCTGCATGCTTGCTTGGCCTATGGGCGAACTGTGGCCCGTCGCTGCGCTCGCTGGATTCAAGTGCTGCCGTCCATTCGATTGCGCTTATTCACTCGGCCTAAAGATGGATTTCGGTTCGGCTTGTTGCTCACTCGACCAAGCTGTGGACCCAGCTTCGCCTCGCTTGTCCACTCGGTCCGAATATGGATTACGCTTATGGCTTGTTGCCCATTCGACCCAAATCTGGACTCAGGTTCGTTCCTCTTGCCCATTCGACCCAAATCTGGACTCAGGTTCGTTCCTCTTGCCCATTCGACCCAAATCTGAACCCAGCTTCGCCTCGCTTGCTCATTCGACTCAAATATGAACCGATTGTGAGGTACATATTTCTGTCAAGTGGGGTATTTCAGCAAAATGCCTGATACAGAATTGAGACGAATGGGAAAATCGATACATATTTGGGACGAGTGGCGTCAACCCCTCGCTCTGAGGATGTCGCCGTACATATTTGGGACGAGTGGCGTCAACCCCTCGCCTGGAGAATGCCTCCGTACATATTTGCGGCGAGTGGCATCAAAAAAACATCCGGAGGCATTCGCCGTTCAAAGGTGGTTCGAGCGGAAAAATTTCCCGTCCCAATCAACACGTTGCGTGCTATTTCGGCACGAGTGCCACAGGGGCAAGGCGGGTTGATCTCTGTCGCAAATGGCGGCTCCTCGGACCAGCGCCTTGGCTGCATGCGATGATTCGGCGGCATTGGCCCTCCAGATGTGCGAACACGGTGACGCTGCGCGCGCATCCTGCCAAGATACGCTTGCCGTGCGCTACAATACGTCACCAAGAACGCCCGGCCAGGCGGTCTTTCAGCGAAATCGCGCGGCAAGGGACGGCGCCGCTGTGCCCGCCCCCAGATCGTGCCCAAACCATGAGGAGGAGTATCCATGGCCATGTTTTTCCCCGGTGAGTCCCATACGTTCTCTGAGTACCTGCTGGTGCCCGGATACTCGTCTTCCGAATGCGTCCCCGCGAACGTCAACCTCAAGACCCCGCTCGTGAAGTACCGTCGCGGCGAAGAGCCTTCCATCAGCCTGAACATCCCCATGGTCTCTGCCATCATGCAGTCCGTCTCCGGCGAGAAGATGGGTATCGCGCTCGCCACGGAAGGCGGCATGTCCTTCATCTACGGCAACCAGACGCCCGAGTCCGAAGCTGCCATGGTCAAGGCCGTGAAGGATCACAAGGCCGGTTTCGTCATCTCCGACTCCACGCTCACGCCCGATATGACCATGCAGGAGGTTATGGATCTCAAGGAGAAGACCGGCCACTCCACCATGCCCGTCACGGAAGACGGCACGGCACACGGCAAGCTCCTCGGCATCGTCACGAGCCGTGACTACCGCCCCTCTCGTGACGACCCGCAGATGAAGGTCGCGACATTCATGACCCCGCGCGAGCAGCTCATCGTGGGCGACAAGGACATCACGCTCAAGCGAGCCAACGACGTCATCTGGGACAACAAGCTGAACGCCCTGCCCGTGGTGGACGAGAACGACCACCTGGTGGGTATCGTTTTCCGCAAGGATTACGACAGTCATAAGTCAAACCCCAACGAGCTTCTCGACGCCAACAAGCGCTACATGGTGGGTGCGGGCATCAACACACGCGATTACGAGAAGCGTGTGCCGCTTCTGCTCGAGGCGGGCGCCGACGTGCTCTGCATCGACTCCTCTGAGGGTTTCAGCGAGTGGCAGAAGCGCACGATTGAGTGGATCCGCGCGGCGTACGGCGATGAGGTCAAAGTGGGTGCCGGCAACGTCGTCGATGGCGACGGCTTCCGCTTCCTCGCGGATTGCGGTGCCGACTTCGTAAAGGTGGGTATCGGCGGCGGCTCGATCTGCATCACGCGCGAGACGAAGGGCATCGGCCGCGGACAGGCAACGGCGCTCATCGACGTGTGCCGCGCGCGCGACGAGTATTTCGAGGAGACCGGCGTCTACGTGCCCGTGTGCTCCGACGGTGGCATCGTCTATGACTACCACATGACGCTCGCCCTTGCCATGGGTGCCGACTTCATGATGCTCGGCCGCTACTTCGCGCGTTTCGACGAGAGCCCCACCGCTCGCGTGAACGTGAACGGCCAGTACATGAAGGAATATTGGGGCGAGGGTTCAGCGCGAGCCCGCAACTGGCAGCGCTACGATCTTGGTGGCGCCTCGAAGCTCGCATTCGAGGAGGGCGTCGACTCCTACGTGCCCTACGCCGGTTCGCTCAAGGACGGCGTGAACGCCACGCTCTACAAGATCAAGTCCACGATGTGCAACTGCGGATCCCTCTCCATTAAGGAGCTTCAGCAGAAGGCGCGCCTCACGCTCGTGAGCTCGACTTCGATCGTCGAGGGCGGTGCGCACGACGTCGTGGTGAAAGATCGCAACCACCAGACGGTGAGCTACCAGTAAGATACAGCTATCGTTTCGTTGCGCGACAACACATCCTGCTCGATTGGGGCGCTTCTCATATGAGGGGCGCCCTCTTCGTTTCAACGAACCGTTTAGGCTTTGATCAGGTGCCTGATCTTAGGAATTCCTTGCACCATCGCATACAATAGGGTTCCCTTTGTTGCTAAGGTAGGGGAGGAATGATGTCGGAGCAGGGTGCGGGCGCCGATTCAACTGTCGTAGATGAGGCCTCCGGGCTTGTCATGGCTGGCGATACCAGCGAGAACTGCACCTCCACAAGCGCTGTGGACGTCGCACACGACGCGGGTCTCAAGGATGCTTCCGATAGCTTAGACGCACTCGATGACGAAGATATGTCTGATGACGAAGGTGCGTCCGAGGACGAAGATATGTCTGATGACGAAGGTGCGTCCGAGGACGAAGATACCTTCGAGGACGAAGATACGGAAGATACGGGAACGTCGCGTCGTGCCGCGCTTGCCCGCGGCGCTCGCGAGAAGCTCGCTTCCCTCGACATGGCCGATATGCGCTCATCGTTCGGCGGCACCGCCAAGCAGGCGTATTCCAGCGCCCGGACGTTTTTCGCCAACCACGAGACGACGGCCGTCCTCACCGGCATGGCACTCGCGTTCCTACTCGTCTGCATCGTCTTCGCGATCGTGTATAGCTTCGTGATCAAAGGCGCGACCATCTCGCGCGACAACCTTCCTGAACATGTTTCCAATCAGCTGACGCCGGTCGAGAATCATGAGCTCCCGCACCTTTCGCTGCACGTGCTCGACATCACCACAGATTCCTATCCGACCGTCCGGGCGAAGATCGAGGCTGTGCCCGAAGGGGAGAACGAGCCTCCTGCACTCGATGCCGCCTCGTTCGATGTCGAGGCGTGCGATGCTGAAGATGCGCCCATCGAGGTGACCATCGAAAGTGTCGAGGCGGGCAAGCGCGCCGGGGAATACACGATCACGTTCGCGGTGGAGGCGGGCGAAGGCGGTGCCAAACAGCGCATCATGCTCAGCCTCGTTCCCGAAAGCGGCTACCGTGGTGGCGCGAACATCGGGTTCTATACACCTTCATCGCAAAGCGACGACGCGTAGCGGTAGGCTCGGCTTGCGCCCGGTGCGCCGCGGCATCGAGCGCCGCGACCGCGTAAACTCTCGCCTGCATGTTGTCGCTCTCGTTCGACAAAAGACGTCCACCGCGCGCCTTGCCGTGCCCCTTGCGCGCAAAACCTGATAGAATTTCGAGCGTTACCGTTTTTGACCCAAGGAGCGCTCGTATGTGCGACCATTGCAGCGAACCGCATAAACCTGGCGAGATTCCTGCCTACGATGCCCAGGCTATCGAGACCAAGTGGCAGAAGGCGTGGGAGGACGCGAATCTCTTCGCCGTCGACGAAGATCCCGCGAAGCCTAAGAAGTACGTGCTCGAGATGTTTCCGTACCCTTCCGGCGACCTGCACATGGGCCATGCGCGCAACTACACCATCGGCGATGCCATGGCGCGCCAGGCACGCATGCGCGGCTTCGACGTGCTGCATCCCATCGGGTTCGACGCGTTCGGCTTGCCCGCCGAGAACGCCGCCATCAAGCACAACACGCAGGCGGGCGAGTGGACCTATAAGAACATGGACCAGGCGCTCGCCACGATGAAGCGCATGGGCTTTTCCTACGATATGGACCGCCTGGTGAAGACCTGCGACCCCGACTATTACAAGTGGGGTCAGTGGATTTTCGAGAAGCTTTGGGAGCGCGGGCTCGTCTACCGCAAGAAGAGCCCGGTCAACTGGTGCCCCGGCTGCAACACCGTGCTCGCGAACGAGCAGGTGACGGAAGGCCATTGCTGGCGGTGCGGATCGGTGCCCGAGAAGCGCGAGCTCGAGCAGTGGTACTTCAAGATTACCGATTACGCCCAGGAGCTCTTGGATGACCTTGAGAAGCTTCCCGGATGGCCTGAGCGCGTGAAGCAGATGCAGGCTAACTGGATCGGCCGCTCCGAGGGTGCCGAGGTCGATTTCACCCTTTGCGATGCGGAGGGGCAGCCCATTCAGGGCGATGAAGGTAAGATCACCGTCTTCACCACCCGTGCCGACACGCTTTTCGGCTGCACGTTCTTTTTGCTCGCGCCTGAGTACAAGGGGCTCATGAAGCTCGTCGAGGGCACGGAATACGAGGCCGATGTGCGCGCGGTCGTTGCGGGCGCCGAGAAGGTTTCCGCCGTGGAGCGCGCTCAGGGCACGCTTGAGAAGCATGGTGCCTTCACCGGTCGCTACGTGGTGAACCCGGTTTCCGGCCAGAAGGTTCCCGTGTGGGTGGCCGACTACATCGTTTCCGACTATGGCACCGGTGCCGTCATGGCCGTGCCTTGCGGCGACCAGCGCGACTTCGAGTTCGCTCGCAAGTACGACCTGCCCATCGTTCCCATCATCCTCATGGACGATGAGCGCGAGGCGCTTGAGGAGGCCGGCGAGTCCATCGATACCTACCATGCCGAGACGGTTGACTGGGATTCGGCGCACGCCGCCGAGGGCACGCTCGTGCAGTCTGGCAAATATACCGGTATGCGTGGCGGCAAGCACTCCGAGGGCGAGGCCGCGATCGTGGCCGACCTCGAAGCTGCCGGCACCGGCCGCCGTTCCGTGCAGTTCCGCCTGCGCGACTGGCTCATCAGCCGCCAGCGCTACTGGGGCAACCCCATCCCGGCGGTGCACTGCGAGCATTGCGGCATCGTGCCTGTGCCCGAGGATCAGCTGCCGGTGACGCTCCCGGCGAACCTCGATCTGGGTGCCGGCGAGACCCTTGCCGAATGCCGCGAGTTCTACGAGACGACCTGCCCTGTGTGCGGTCGTCCCGCTCGTCGCGAGACCGATACCATGGACACCTTTACCTGTTCCAGCTGGTACTACCTGCGCTACTGCGATCCGCATAACGAAAAGCTTCCCTTCTCCAAGGAGGCCGCAGACCGCTGGATGCCGGTCGACAACTACATCGGTGGCATCGAGCACGCCATCTTGCATCTGCTCTACAGCCGCTTCTTCACCAAGGCCCTGCGCGACTTGGGCATGCTCGATGTGGACGAGCCGTTCACGAATCTGCTCTGCCAGGGTATGGTGAAGGATGCGAACGGCGAGACCATGTCTAAGAGCAAGGGCAACGTGGTGCCGCCGTCGAGCGTTATCGAGCCGTATGGTGCGGACACCATGCGCTTGGCGATCCTCTTCATCGCCCCGCCGGAGAAGGATTTCGATTGGGACGAGGATGCTGTCGCCGGCGCGAACCGCTTCATCAAGCGCGCGTGGCGCATCGTGTGGCAGCTTGCCAACGCCGGTGATGCCTCGGCAAGGCTCATCCCGGGTTCGCTCGATGCCGCTGCGAAGCAGCTCTACCGCGAGCGCCACCGCACGCTCGCCAAGTGCACCGAGGACTTCGACCGCCAGCAGTTCAACACCGCGATCAGCGCCATCATGGAGCTCGTGAACGCTGCGAGCGCCTACCTCAACGCGACCGACGCCGCACCCGAGGCGCGCGACGCCGCTCTTTGCCAGCTCGTCGCGACGGATATCGTGAGCGCGCTCGCGCCCATCTGTCCGTTCTGGGCGGACGAGCTCTGGCACGAGGCGCTCGGCCACACCGAGAGCGTCTACACCGCGCCGTGGCCGGAGTTCGACATCACCGAGGCCGCGAGCGACACGGTCGAGATCGCCGTTCAGGTGCTCGGAAAGCTGCGCGCCCGCGTCGAAGTCTCGACTACGGCGACGCAGGACGAGATGCGCTTCGCCGCTGAGGCTGCAGCTGCCAAGTGGATCGAGGGCAAGGCTGTCGTCAAGGCTATTTGCGTCCCCGGCAAGCTTGTGAACCTTGTCGTGAAGTAACGTATACATTACCCCGGGGGTGATATATATGTCTCCCTCGGGTGCAGGTACCTTCAGACTTGTGGAGCTATTGCGGAGACGAAGGTGGGGAAATGCCGCGAAGTGACATGGGATTTTCCCCATCTGAGCTGCTTGTGTTATGCTAGACCGCGGTAATTGACGTGTTGTGTGAGGAGTGCGGGTTCTGCCCGCGCTCCTTTTTCTTGCAAGGAGGTGTCGCATGGTCAAGGGCAAGACCGAGCAACTCATCATCGATGAGCTCGAGAAGCTCGCGCCCGAGCACGATGTCGATATCGTCGACGTCGAGGTCACCGGTGCCACGAAGGCGCCCTGCGTTCGCGTGCGCCTGGAGGGCGCCGAGGGCGATGCCCTGTCGCTCGATGAGGTGTGCGCGCATACGTCGTGGGTCGGCGACCTCATCGAGGAGCTTGATCCCATCCCGAGCGCCTACACCTTGGAGGTGTCCTCTCCCGGGATCGACCGTCCCCTGCGCCGGCCGTGCGACTTCGCTCGCTTTACCGGCGAGCCTTGCGAGCTCACGACCACCGCGACTGAGGGGCGCCGTCGCTTCAAGGGCGTGATCGCGGAGGCGACGGACGCCTCCGTCACGCTCGAGCTCGAGGATGGCGAGCGCATCCAGATCGCATTCGACGACGTAAAGAAATGCACCCTGAAGCCGGTCATCGACTTCAAGGCGAAGGAAGGGAAGAACTAACATGGCATCTGAGATGATGGAAGCTCTCATGGAGCTCTGCCAGGAGAAGCATCTGAACCAACTCGCGCTCATCGATGAGCTCGAGCGGTCGCTTGCGGAAAGCTACCGCAACATCTTGCATCTTCCCTTCGGCGCTGAGGTCATCATCGACCGCGCCACGGGCAAGATCTACGTCTACGAGCTCGTTCCCGTCGAGGAGTCCTACGACGAGGAGAAGGATGAGTATACCGAGTTTACGAAACGCGATGTGACGCCGAAGGACACGAGCCGCATCGCCGCCAAGCATGCGAAGGACGCCATCAACGCCATCGTGCGCAAGTCCGCTCGCGAGCAGATCTTCGAGGAGTTCTCTGAGCGCATCGGAGACATCATCACCGGCACCGTGCTGCAGTCCACGCCCGACTTCACCATCGTGAAGATCCGTGAGGGCGTCGAGGCGGAGCTCCCGCACTTCGACCAGCGTCGCTATCCGGATGAACCCAACGAGCGCCCGGTCGGCGAACGCTATATGCATAATCAGCGCCTGAAGGCTGTCATTGTCGACGTCCGCGATCCCAATTCCACCGAACCTGCCACGAAGGGCGAGCATTCGCGTCCGCCCATCGTCATCTCGCGCACGCATCCGGCGCTCATCCGCTGCCTGTTCGAGAACGAGGTTCCCGAGATCTACGAGGGCACCGTCGAGGTCAAGTCTATCGCGCGCGAACCCGGTCGTCGCTCGAAGGTCGCCGTGCACTCGCTCGACGACCGCCTCGACCCGGTGGGAGCCTGCGTGGGCCCGAAGGGCAGCCGCGTGCGCGCCGTCGTGTCGGAACTTCGTGGCGAGCGCGTCGACGTGATCCTGTGGGATGCGGATCCGGCTCGCTATGTGGCCAACGCCCTTTCGCCCGCGAAGGTCTCGCGCGTGCTCATCGACTCCGAGAAGGGTTATGCCGGCGTGATCGTGCCCGACGATCAACTTTCACTCGCGATCGGCAAGGATGGCCAGAACGCCCGCCTCGCCGCGCGCCTTACCGGCTGGCATATCGATATCAAGAACGAGAAGCTTGCAGCGGAGATTCTCGGCAACCTCCATGCTCGCGAGGAAGCAGACGATGACCTCGTGGGCGAGGATGAGGACGGGCGCTGCGCATTCGTGAGCGAGG
Source organism: uncultured Collinsella sp. (assembly GCA_900538305.1). Taxonomy (GTDB): domain Bacteria; phylum Actinomycetota; class Coriobacteriia; order Coriobacteriales; family Coriobacteriaceae; genus Enorma. The sequence goes on along the minus strand of UPXY01000006.1, from coordinate 47,549 downwards.
ACGGCGTGCGCTGCCGCAACCAGGCGCGCCCGGGTTCCCGCTTCTGCGGCGTCCACGATCCGGAGGCCGAAGACGGCGAGGACGTGACCGGGGAGGACTGGTTCTAGCGGGTCGGGCGCGCAGGCGCCTCGCAACACAGACCCGTTGGACGACACTGCGCGCGCTGCGCGCGAGAGGTAGGTGATTGGCATATGGCAAATATCCGCATTTCCAGCCTTGCCAAAGAATTCGGAATGTCCTCCACTGAGCTTCTGGAGCATCTCGATCGTTTGATGGTTCCGGCGAAGTCTCCATCTTCGTCGCTCAGCGAACAATATGTGAGGCTCGTTCGCAGCGAGCTCGCTCCTGTACTCAAGGCACGCGAGGCCGAGATCGAGGCCAAGCGTCGCGAGGAAGAGGAGCGTGCCGCGGCAGAAGAGGCTGAGCGCGCCGCTGCGGCAGAGCGCGAGCGCCTCGAGGCCGAGGCACGGCATGAAGATGATCGTCGCCTCGCCGCGGCAGCCCTCGCTGCCGAGGAGGCTGCGCGTGCAGCCGAGGCTGAAGCTGCTCGGCAGGCGCGTGAGCGCAAGAAGGCCGAGGAGCTCGAGCAGAAGCGGCGCGCCGTCCCGGCGTCGGACACCAGCTCGCAGTTCCGTTCGCTGCTCGATCAGATTCGCGAACAGGAGACCGTTCTCGAGGAGCGCAAGAAGGCCGACGAGGCCAAGAAGGCCGACGAACGCCCCGCACGTCCTGCGCGCAAGGGCGACCGCCGCGGCCAGAAGGCTGCTGCCGGCGGCGAGGAGCGCCCGCGTTCGCGTCATACCTCGCACGCTCCGTCCATCCCTGCAGGCATGGACGTCCCCGCTCCCGAGAAGGCGGGCAAGGGTCGTAAGGGTCGCAAGGGTTCCCAGGCGCACGACGAGGGCGATCGCTACAGCCGGATGGCGCGCGAGGCCGAGGAATACAGCCGCGAGCGCGTGCTCGAGGAGGCTCGTGCCGCCGTCGAGGAGGCGAGTCGCGAATCGACCGGTCGCCGCAAGAAGCGCAAGGAGAAGCGCGAGCGCGAAGCCGCCCAGGCCGCGCAGGAGCAGAAGCTCGAGCAGGCCAAGGCACAGGGCATTTCCGTCGAGGAGCTCGATGCCGTGCGCGTTTCTGAAGGCGTGACCGTAGCCGAGCTCGCCGAGGCCCTCGATGTCCCAGCGAACGATATCATCAAGCGCCTGTTCCTTCTGGGCTCGCCGCTCACCATGACGCAGTCCATGTCGAACGACCTCGTTGAGCTCGTCGCCGACGACCTTGGTCGCCAGATCAAGATCATCAGCCCTGAGGAAGAGAACTCCTTTACGTTCTACGACGACCCGGCCGACCTCAAGCCGCGTCCGCCCGTGGTGACGGTCATGGGCCACGTCGACCATGGCAAGACGTCGCTTCTCGACGCCATCCGCCACACCGGTATCGCCGCGCACGAGGCTGGCGGCATCACGCAGCACATCGGTGCTTCCCAGGTCGAGATCAACGGACGCCAGATCACGTTCGTCGACACCCCCGGCCATGAGGCGTTCACCGCCATGCGTGCCCGCGGTGCGAAGATCACCGATGTCGTCGTGCTCGTCGTGGCCGCCGACGACGGCGTCATGCCGCAGACGGTCGAGGCCATCAATCACTCCAAGGCTGCGGGCGTGCCCATCGTCGTCGCGGTGAACAAGTGCGACAAGCCCGATGCGAACCCGGATCGCGTGCGCCAGGAGCTCGTCGAGTACGGCGTTATCCCCGAAGAGTGGGGCGGACAGAACATGTTCGTAAACGTGTCCGCCAAGACGCAGCAGGGCATCGACGACCTGCTCGAGACGATTCTGCTTCAGGCGGACGTGCTCGAGCTCAAGGCGAACCCCGACACGTTCGCGTCCGGCTACATCATCGAGGCGAAGCTCGACCGCGGCCGTGGCCCTGTGGCCACGGTGCTCGTGAACCGCGGTACGCTCCACGTGGGCGACGCGCTCGTCGCTGGAACGAGCTTCGGCCGCGTCCGCGCCATGATCGACCAGCACGGCGTGCATAAGGAAATCGCCGTGCCGTCGGACGCCTTCGAGATCCTCGGCCTCGATTCTGTGCCCACCGCCGGTGACGAGTTCCGCGTGTTCGAGGACGATCGCGATGCCAAGAAGCTCGCCGACGAGCGCGCCCTCAAGGCCCGCATCGAGGAGCAGAACAAGGTCAAGCACGTGACCCTCGAGACCCTCTTCTCCGAGATGAGCGAGAACGAGCTCAAGGAGCTCAACCTCGTCGTCAAGGCCGACGTCCAGGGCTCCATCGAGGCGCTTGCGGATTCGCTTGCCAAGATGGACCAGTCCGAGGTGCGCATCAACATCATCCACTCCGCGGTGGGTGCCATCTCCGAGACCGACGTCATCCTCGCTGCCGCGTCGAACGCCATCATCGTCGGCTTCGGCGTGCGCCCGCAGGCCAAGGCCCGCGACCTCGCCGAGCGCGAGAACGTGCAGATCAAGACCTACTCGATCATCTACAAGGCGATTGAGGATATCGATGCGGCACGCATCGGTATGCTCAAGCCCACCGAGGAAGAGGTCCAGACGGGTGTGGCCGAGGTGCGCGAGACCTTCCGCGTGCCGAAGGTCGGTCTCATCGCCGGCTGCATGGTCACCGAGGGCGAGATCAGCCGCGACGATCAGGTGCGCGTCGTGCGCGACGGTGTCGTGGTGTTCGACGGTAAGTTCGCCTCGATGCGCCGCTTCAAGGACGACGTCAAGACCGTGCGTTCCGGCTACGAATGCGGCCTCGGCATCGAGCGTTTCCAGGATATCCATGTGGGCGACACGCTCGAGGCGTATAAGATCGTCGAGGTTGCGCGCACGGAGTAGGAGGTAGGACCTGTGAAGCAGACACCGGCGACGCGTCGCCTCTCCGAACAGCTGCGCGAGAAGCTCGGCTATATCCTGCTCTTCGAGATTGCCGATCCGCGTCTCGACCTCGTGACGATCACGGGTGTCGAGGTCGCGCAGGATCGCTCGTACGCACGCATTTTCGTAACGTGCGACGGCGACCGCTACGAAGAGGTGCTCGACACCCTCGCCGCCGCGAAGGGCAAGATCCGCAGCCTGCTCGCCCGCGCGCTCGACTGGCGCGTCGTGCCCGAGCTCGATTTCCGCATCGATCGCTCGACGGACGAGGCAATGCGGATCGCACGCGCCCTCGAGAACGTTCCGCCCACGATCGGTGTGGAAAAGGACGAAGAGGGGTATCCCGTGGATTTTGGTGCCGCCCATGCGGACGTTGATACAGGCGACGAGCCGCGCGCGGGGGCTTCGGCGTCTGATGGGGCTGAGATCGATGGATAGCGTGCATACCGGCACGGAACCTGCTGCACGGAGCGCTGAGTCCATCGAGCTTGCCTTCGCCGATGAGTACTGGTCGATCTTCGAGGCTATCGAATCTGCCGAGACCATCGCCATCTCGGGGCACACGTCCCCCGATGGCGATGCCCTCGGCTCCACGCTCGGCCTCGGGCTTGCCCTGCGCGGGCGCTTCCCGCGCAAGAAGATCACCTTCCTTTTGGCGGATGACGCCCCCGTCCCGCGCATCTATCGCTTCCTTGCCGGGTCGGACGAGCTCGTACCGGCATCTCGCTACGAGCTCAATCCCGATCTTTTCATCTCGGTCGACTGCCCTGTGCTCGAACGGCTCGAGAACGCGGCTGCCGTAGCGCGCCGAAGCTGCCGGATCGTGTGCTTCGACCATCATCCGGCGCGCGAGGAGTTCGCCCATATCACCATCCGTCGGTCCGAAGCGGCCGCGGCCTCGGTGATCATCGAGGAATTCCTCTCGTTTTGCAATATCGCCATCACGCCTGAGGTCGCGAACTGCCTGTTCTGCGGCTTGGTGACCGATACCGGTCGCTTCCAATACCAAAACACGGATCCCGAGAGCTTCTGCGTGGCGTCCCGGCTCGTGGCGGCCGGTGCCGAACCCGCGCGCATCTCGCTCGAGGTCTACCAGAGCCAGCGTATCGAGTACCTGCATCTCGAGTCGATCGTCATGGGGCGCATCCGCACCGTCGCCGACGGCAAGGTGGCGTACAGTTTCGCACGCGCCGAGGATCTTGCGCGGTGCGGGGTCTCGACCGATGAGTGTGACGGCCTCGTCGATCTTGTGCGCTCGGTGGGCGGCGTCGAGGTTTGCGTGTTTTTGAAAGGGCTTGACGACGGTCGCGTTCGCGGCAATCTGCGCTCGAAGTCGTCGATCGACATATCGGGTGTCGCCGCAGCATTCAACGGCGGCGGCCATGCCGCGGCGGCAGGCTTCACGTTCGAGGGCTCCATCGAAGATGCGCTCGACACCGTGCTGCCGCTCCTCGCGGCTCTCGTGGGCGGGGACGCCCCGGTGGACGACGACGCCGCATCCGCCGCGTAGACGACGCGTCCGCACGACACGATAGCGCTGCAACCAACCATATCGTTTGAAGGGAGCCTCATGGCTCGACGCAAGGTCGCACAGCTCAATGCTCTCATCGCGGTCGATAAGCCGCTCGGCATCACGTCTCACGATGTCGTGGCGCGTGTGCGACGCGCGGTAGGGGAGCGGCGCGTGGGGCATGCAGGCACCCTCGACCCACTTGCGACAGGCGTCATGATCGTGGGCATCGGGCAGGCGACGCGTCTGCTTGGCATGCTCGCGCTCGATACCAAGAGCTATGTCGCGCAGATCCGCTTCGGATGCGAGACCGTGACCGACGACGCGGAAGGCGAAGTGTCACACGAGGCGCCGGTCGATGCATGCTTGTTCGAGGAGCCGTTCGCCCGGGATGCGCTTGCTCGCCTCTTGGGGGATCAGATGCAGACCCCTCCCGCATATTCCGCCATTTCCGTTGACGGCGTGCGTTCGTACAAGCGCGCGCGGGCCGGTGAGGACGTCGAACTCGCACCGCGACCGGTGACCGTTCATGCCGCGGAGCTCTATGGTATCGCCCGCGAGGACGGCGTGCCTGTTTGGACAGTCGGTTTCACGGTGAGCAAGGGCACGTATATCCGGGCGCTCGCGCGCGATCTTGGTCGCGCTGTAGGCTCCGCCGCGCATCTCGGGGCGCTTCGACGCACGGCTTCGGGCTCCGTCGGTATCGAGCGCTGTCTTGCACTCGATGGGCTCTCCGTCGATGCCGCCCGTGCTTCGGCACTCGACCCCGTCACCGCGATCGGCGTGCCGGTGTTCGCGCTCGACGAGGCTCAGGTTTCAGATGTTCTCTGCGGCAAGGTGGTTGCGCCGCGCGGCGAGCTTCCCGCCGAGGGCGTGCGCGTAGCGCTCGTGCAGGAAAATACCCTTGTCGCGCTCGGTGAGGTCACGGGCGGCTGCGTTCGTCCGCGCGATGTGTTTCCGCAACCCATCGAGGGGGTGCGCCTATGATGCCGGATGTAGTTGAGCTGCGGCGCGATTTCCTCGTTACCGCGCCGGACGAGCTCTCGGCACCCATCATGGCATGGGAATCGGGGTGCCTTTCCGCGTTTGGGCCTGTGGTTGCCGTGATTGGTGCCTTCGACGGCGTGCACCTCGGTCATTGCTCGCTCATTGATTCCGCCGTCGCCGACGGGCGCATGCATGGCTGGCGTACCGTTGCGGTGACGTTCGATCCCGATCCCGACGCCGTGGTATCGACGCGCCCCGCGCTCAAGCTCACGACGCACGATGACCGCCTCGCGCTTCTCGCCCGTTCCGGCGTGGACGCCGTGCTCGTCATATCCTTCACACCCGAGCTCTCGAAGCTCGACCATGCGTCGTTCTTCTCGCAGGTGCTGCTTGCCGCCTGCGATGTTCGTGCGATCCATGTGGGGAGCGATTTTCGCCTCGGCTACCACGGAGCCTCTACGGTGCCCGTTATGCAGAGATGGTGCTCGGAGCACGGCATCGCGCTTACCGGGCACGAGCTCGTGAGCTGCGACGGCGAGGTGGTATCGGCCACGCACATCCGCAGCCATATCGCTGAAGGCGACCTTGCGCGGGCGGAGTCCGAACTCGGTCGCCGGTACCTCGTGCGCGGGCGCATCCGCTCTGGCCGCGGAGAGGGGACGGGCATGGGGTTCCCCACGGCGAACGTTGAAGTGCCTCACGGTGTCCAGCTGCCGAAGGAGGGCGTCTACAGCGGTCTCTCCCTGGTGGAGGGCTGCGTGTGGCCGGCGGCGATTAACGTCGGTGTGCCGCCCACCTTTTGCGACCGCCCGGAATCCGCATCACTCGAGGCGCATCTCGTCGGCTTTTCCGGCGATGTGTACGGTCATGAAATCTCGCTCGTGTTCGCGCGCCTGCTTCGAGGCCTTGTGAAGTTCTCGTCGGTCGATGAACTTGTCCGGACGGTGCTCGATAATATCGATAGCGTGAAGGATGAGTTCGGCGAAAGCGGGGTCGTGCTCGATGATCTCTGAGGAGGATAAGAATCGCGTACGCGCGGCAACCGACCTCGTGGCGCTCGTGCAGGAGACCGTCCCGTTGAAACCCCGCGGCCAGGATTTGTGGGGATGCTGCCCCTTCCACGGCGAGAAGACGCCGTCGTTTCATGTGATCCCCGCGACCCAGGTTTGGCATTGTTTCGGTTGCGGCGAAGGCGGCGACTGCTTCAGCTATATCATGAAGCGCGAGAACCTTTCGTTTCCAGAAGCGATCCGGTATCTCGCAGACCGAGCTGGTATCGAGATCGAGGATTCGAACGCCGGGGCCCGTCGCGGCACCAAGCGCTCGCGCATCATCGACGTGTGCGAGGAGACTTCGAACTTCTACCACTTGCAGCTCATGCGCGGCCGTGACGATCGCCCGCGCGCCTATTTCTCCTCGCGCGCGATGGGTTCCGATGTGTGCCGCAAGTACCGGCTCGGGTACGCGCCGGGCAGGGGAGCGCTCGTCGCGCATCTGTCTTCGAAGGGTTTCACCGCCCAAGAGATGATAGACGCGAACGTCGCCATCCGGCGCGACCGCGGCAACCTTGCCGACCGGTTCTATGAGCGCGTGATGTTCCCCATTTTCGATGAGCGAGGTGCGTGCATCGCGTTCGGCGGACGCATCATGGGCGACGGTCAGCCGAAGTACCTCAACACCGCCGAGACGAGCGTCTTTCACAAGAAACGGAACCTCTATGCGTTCAACTGGGCGAAGGAGCATATCGTCGCCGCGGCGCAAGCAGTGGTGGTCGAGGGGTATACCGATGCCATCGCCTGCCATGAGGCTGGGATCGGCAACGTTGTCGCCACGCTCGGCACGGCGCTTACAGAGCACCATGTAAAGACCCTTTCGCGGTTCGCGAAGCAGATCGTGTACCTGTTCGACGGCGATGCCGCCGGGCAGAAGGCCGCTGAACGCGCAATCCAGTTCATCGAGCAGAGCACGGTCGATTTGCGCTGCGTGGTGCTGCCCGACGGCATGGATCCCATGGAGTACATCACCGCGAACGGTGGAAATGCGCTGCGAGAACTGTTGGGTGCCGCAGAGCCGCTCATGGACTTCGTGTTCCGCAAGCTCGAGGCACGCAGTGACATCTCCACGCCGGGTGGCCGCGCCGCCGCACTCGACGACGCGTGCCGACTCATCTACCCGCTCCGTTCGAGCTACCTGGTGGACTCTTACTATATGCAGATCGCCGATAGGCTGCAGATCGACGTCGATACCGTGCGCAGCGCCGCGCAACGCGTGTTCCGCACCGTTGCCGGAGAGGAGGCGAACGCACGCCGCAGGGAGCAGATGCGCGAGGCAGCATCGCGGGGCGCGGGCAAGCCCGGTGCGCGCAGCACCTTGACCCGACCTGCCTCGGGGAGCGCGCCCGTGAGCGCCCCCGTCGATCCTGCCATCGGTGATGTTCCGTACGATTACGTCCCCGATGACGCATATGGTTACGATGTCGCCGATGTGGCGGCGAATGCGGGAGCCGTGCAGTCCGAGCGTGCCGATGGGGCAGCGTACGCTGCCTCCCCTGCGTCGCCCATGGTGTTGAGCGATCTTGAGCGCCGCGCGCTCGCTTGCGAGCGGGAGCTGCTCACGATGCTCACGAGCGCGCCAGATTCGTTCCGCCCCTTCGCTGAGCGCATTACCGAGATCGATTGGGTCGATCCCCGACATGAATCTATCGCGTGGGCCGTGCTCGCCACGCCCGAGGGGACGAGCGCTTTCGATGCCATGGCGGCCGTGCTCGCGGTGTGCCCCGAGGCTCCCCAGCTCGTCTCGAGCGGGCTCATCTCCTCTACAAGCAAGCATTCCGCGAAGGCGAACATCGAGTTTCTCATCAACACGCTCGAGCTCTATACCGTGCAACGTCGCCTTCGGGCGGTGCAGGCGCGGTTGCGGCAAGACCGTTCACTTGGTCATGACGAGCGTCGCGCCCTCACGATCCAGGCGACGCAGTTCGCTGCTCGCCAGCGTGAATTGCAACGGGCTGTTGGCGGCATCGCGGACCCCTTCGTTACCGAATAGGTGCGAATGCCGAGGTGAAGCTGCCGCGTAAGAGACGGTAGCCTTTCTGGACTTGCCCAGCCAGAAATATATTCTGATGCTTCATATTCCCACGTATTGGGTATAGTGAGCTGTGTTAAAGTAATGAGTCCCGTGGACTAAGGAAGGGAGCTTCTGTGCCGAAAAAGACCGAGCATACAGGTATCGAGCTCGAGGCTTACGTCAAAACGTTGGTCGATAGGGGCTCGGTGTCCGGGTCTGTTTCCGAGGACGAGATCCAGGTCGTCCTGAAAGACGTCGATGTAGACGATGCACAGCTTAGTTCTATCTATACCTCGCTTCGAGATCGCGGTATCGAGGTGACCTCGCAGGTTGATGGCGACGACGATCTTCCCATGGATGTCGATGACGTCGCCGATGCCGACGATGAGGACGCGCTCGGCGTCGATGACCTCGATGACGATCTGGATGACGAGAGCATCGAGGATCACGACATCAAGGTCGCCAAGATCGCTGAGTCCGAGATGGGCTCCGCGCGCAAGAAGAAGTCGAGGGCGCGCACCTCGCGCTCGCGTTCGCGCGTACGCGGTATCGACGCTTCGACCGTCATGCTCACCGGCGATCCCGTACGCATGTACCTCAAGGAGATCGGTAAAGTCGACCTGCTCACCGCTGCAGACGAGGTCGATCTTGCCATGAAGATCGAGGCTGGCCTCGATGCAACGGATAAGCTCGAGGCCGCGGACCGTGGCGAGCTTTCGCTCACGCGCGCCGAGATGCGCCGCCTCTCTCGCGTCGAGCAAGTGGGTCTTGAGGCGAAGCAGGCGCTCATCAGCGCGAACCTCCGTCTCGTGGTCTCCATCGCGAAACGCTATGTGGGACGCGGCATGCTCTTCCTCGACCTCATCCAAGAGGGTAACCTCGGCCTTATCCGTGCTGTCGAGAAGTTCGACTACGAGAAGGGCTTCAAATTCTCCACGTATGCGACGTGGTGGATTCGCCAGGCGATCACGCGCGCGATCGCCGATCAGGCGCGCACCATCCGCATCCCGGTGCACATGGTCGAGACGATCAACAAGCTCGTGCGCGTCCAGCGCCAGTTGCTGCAGGACCTTGGTCGCGACCCAACTCCCGAGGAGATCGGCGAGGAAATGGGTATCAGCGCAGACCGCGTGCGCGAGATCCAGAAGATTTCCCAGGAGCCGGTCTCGCTCGAGACGCCTATCGGCGAGGAAGAGGATTCCCAGCTCGGTGACTTCATCGAGGATTCGCAGGCGGTCGTTCCGCCCGATGCCGCGAGCTTTTCCATGCTGCAGGAGCAGCTCTCGCAGGTGCTCGACTCGCTCGCCGATCGCGAGCGCAAGGTCATCGAGCTCCGCTTCGGCCTCGTCGACGGCAACCCGCGTACGCTCGAGGAGGTCGGCCGCGTGTTCGGCGTGACGCGCGAGCGCATCCGTCAGATCGAGAGCAAGACGCTTGCGAAGCTCCGCCATCCCAGCCGCTCGAGCAAGCTCAAGGACTACATCGAGATGTAGCGCGATCGCTTCGATTCCGGTTTTATAGGCGCCTTGTAGGTGCATGTTTTTAGAGACGGCTTGGGTTCGCTCAGAACCCAAGCCTCTTTGCATTCGAAGCTCGCCCCGATGCCTTTCCGTTCGGCTCGAACCTGATCCGGTGCGAGGCTGCAGAGATGTTCGGTGCGCCCGCGATGCATACGAAAAGACCCTGCCAGGGGGACTGACAGGGTCTTTATAAACAATGGCTCCCCGGGTAGGACTCGAACCTACAACAGCGCGGTTAACAGCCGCGTGCTCTACCATTGAGCTACCGAGGAATGGCTGCTCGCAAGCAACAGAACTTAGTATACAAAAGTCGCGCGCGTTGGCAAGGACCATTTGAAAAAAAGTCTCGGAACATTGCTGTGGCGAATTGTTCGATACGACGAAGCGCGTTGTCCATTTCGTTCCATCTGCGCAGCTGCACATGCAAATATGCAGTCTCCGAGGATTTCTATGCGCATGCTGCCGTTGGCGGGAACCACGCGCGCGAATGCTCGGACGCATGCTACACTAGGCAGGACCTTTAAACGTGGTACGAGATACCCGCAAGGAAAGACATACGATCCGGTTGGTTGTGGAATACCAAAAGCGCTGCAAGCGACCGGTTCCTTCTTCGGGGTGTCCGTACCGCGCGGCGGTCGGGCATCTTTTTTGTTGCCTCGGTCGGGCGTGGTGCGCCCGGAGGCATCGATAAGAGGAAGGAGTGCGATGGGCACGAAGCCTAAGGCGGTCATCATGGACGAGACCGCCATCAACCGCGCCATTACGCGCATCGCGCACGAAATCCTCGAGCGGAACGAAGGTTGCGAGAACCTCGCGCTCGTGGGCATCGTGACACGCGGCGACCTGCTTGCCAAGCAGCTCGTCGAGAAGATCGAGGAGATCGAGGGGGTGCGTCTGCCGCTCGGCAGCCTGGATATCAGCTTCTACCGCGATGACTTCGCCACGTTCGCGCCGGAGGTCCATGCGAGCAAGATCGACTTTGATGTCGACGGCAAGCGCATCGTGCTGGTCGACGATATCCTGTACACGGGTCGCACCATCCGCGCCGCGCTCGACGCCATCATGGATCTGGGACGCCCGAGCCGCGTAGAGCTCGCCGTGCTCGTGGATCGCGGCCATCGCGAGCTTCCCATCTGCCCCGATTTCGTCGGCAAGAACGTTCCTTCCTCGCATGAGGAGAACGTCCGCCTGTACCTCAAGGAAGTTGACGGTCGCAGCACCGTGGAAATCTTCGATGTCGAGCCGGGCTCCCGTGTGGGCTCCGCGCCGCTGGGAGGCGAGTAGCCCATGTTCAATGATCACAAGCATCTGATCGATATCTCGGAGTATTCCGATTCCGAGCTCATGACGATCCTTACCACCGCCAAGGCGTTCTCTCAGGTCAACGAGCGCCAGATCAAGAAGGTGCCTACGCTCAAGGGCAAGACGGTCGTGAACATGTTCAACGAGCCGTCCACGCGCACCCGCAGCTCCTTTGAGCTCGCCGAGAAGCGTCTTTCCGCCGATACGCTCAACTTCGGCGGCTCTTCCACCTCCACGGTGAAGGGCGAGAGCCTCATCGATACCGTCATGACGCTCGACGCGTACAAGATCGACTGCATCGTCGTGCGCGACAAGCATGCCGGAGCGCCCTACATCGTGAGCCAGGCGAGCCCTGCCGTCGTCATCGATGCCGGCGACGGCAAGCATGGCCACCCCACGCAGGCTCTCCTCGACCTCTATTCCATCTGGGAGCGCAAGGGTAGCTTCGAGGGGTTGAAGGTCGGCATCGTGGGCGACATCGCGCATTCGCGCGTCTGCGGCTCGCTCATTCCGGCTCTCAAGATCATGGGCGCCGAGGTCACGGTCGTCGCTCCCGGCACGCTCATCCCCGCTGCTCCCGAGGTACTCGGTGCCGATCATGTGAGCTACTGCCTCGATGACGTCCTGCCCGAGCTCGACGTGGTCTACATGCTGCGTATCCAGCGCGAGCGCCTGGAGGGCGCGCCCTTCCCGAGCCTGCGCGAGTACCACCAGCTCTTCGGTCTCACCAAGGCGCGCGAACACCTCATGAAGCCGGATGCGATCATCTGCCATCCCGGTCCTATCAACCGCGGTGTCGAGTTCGATTCATACATGGCGGACCATCCGGAGCGCTCCGTGATTCTCGACCAGGTGTACGCGGGCATCTGCGTGCGCATGGCAGCCCTGTACCTGTTGCTTGGAGGTGCCGATAATGGCCTTTCTGCTTAAGAACGCCCACGTCGTCGACCCGCAGTGCGGCATCGACGGCATCTGTGATGTGAAAATCGACGGCGAGCGCATCGTCGAGGTCGGCGAGGGCCTTGCCGCCGAGGGCTGCGAGGTCGTCGACCTCTCCGGCAAGATGCTCGTTCCCGGCCTCGTGGACATGCATGTGCACCTGCGTGAGCCCGGCTACGAGCACAAGGGCACCATCGAGAGCGAGACCCGTGCGGCTGTGAAGGGCGGCTTCACCGGCGTCTGCTCTATGCCCAACACCGATCCCGTGACCGATAACGGCACCGTGGTCGAGTACGTGAAGTCCGTGGCCGAGCGCGAGGGCCATTGCCACGTGTACCCGGCGGGCGCTTGCTCCAAGGGCCTCAAGGGCGAGATCATCGCCGAGATGGGCGATATGGTGGCGCACGGCGCCGTTGCCTTCACCGACGACGGCCGCGGCATCCAGGGCGCGGGCATGATGCGCCGCTGCATGGACTACGGCAAGATGTTCGACAAGACGTTCCTGTCGCACTGCCAGGACGAGGATCTCGTGGGTGACGGCCAGGTGAACGAGGGCGTCGTCTCCACCCGTCTGGGGCTTCTCGGTTGGCCCGCGGAGGGCGAGGAGATCCAGATTGCCCGCGACATCGCGCTTGCGCGCCTCACCGGTGCGAAGCTGCATATCCAGCATATCTCCACCGCGCGCGGCCTTGAGCTGGTGCGCGCTGCCAAAGCGGAGGGTCTGCCCGTGACCTGCGAGGCCACGCCGCACCACCTCTTCCTCACCGAGGACGCGCTCGACGGCACCTATGACACGCGCCTCAAGATGAACCCGCCGCTGCGCACCGCCGCAGATGCGGAGGCGCTCATCGCCGGAGTCGCGGATGGTACGGTCGATGCTATCGCCACCGACCATGCCCCGCACGCAGCGTGGGAGAAGTCCCGCGAGTTCGAGCTCGCACCGTTCGGCACTACCGGCATCGAGTGTGCCCTTGCGCTCGTGCTCACGAAGCTCGTCGCCGCCGGCACGATCGACTACGGCCGTATGGTCGAGCTCTTGAGCGTCGCCCCGCGCCGTATCCTCGGCGTCGAGGTTGCCTCCATCGCTCCCGGCTCCGTTGCCGACATCACGGTCTTCGATCCGGCTGCCACCTGGACGGTCGGTGCCGAGGGCTATGAGTCCAAGGCGGACAATTGCGCGTTCGAGGGCATGGAGCTTGCCGGTCGCGCGACCGATGTCTTCGTGGGCGGCAAGCGCGCGCTCGCAGATGGCGTCGTGTGCTAGTTGATTCCGTGAGATAATCTAAGCGGGTGCTGGTCGAGCGTATCGATCGGCACCCGTTTGCGCAATAATGATGAAAGCCTGCGCTCGCGCGCCTGAGGGATATCGGGAGTTTCCCCGCATCGTCTTGCATCGGTGGAATGAGGAGGATCTATGCCAACACCTTCACCGGCTCGTATGCACGATTTCGAGGTCGTGTCGAACGAGCCCATTGCCCAGGGCATCTTCGCGCTCACCATCCGTGCGCCGAAGCTCGCTTCGGTGCTTCGTCCCGGCCAGTTCGTGAACATCGCGGTGCCGGGTAACGCCATGAGCCTGCTGCGCATCCCGTTGAGCTTCGCGCATGCCGACGCTGCTGCGGGTACGGTCGATATCTGGTATGCCGTGGTGGGTGAGGGCACCGAGCGCCTTTCGCGCATGAAGCCGGGGGAGCGCTCGGATCTGCTCGGACCAGGCGGCAAGGGGTGGAAGATCCCAGCGGGTTGCGAACGCGCGTTGCTCGTTGCGGGCGGTATCGGTGTGCCGCCGGTGCTCTGCCTCGCGCGCGAGCTCGCCCGTGGCGGCATCCCGTTCGATGTATGCATGGGCGCCGCAACGGCAGCGGCACTCGTCGGCGAGGACGACTTCCGTGCGGCGGGCGCGGATGAGGTGCGCGTGTGCACGGACGACGGCTCGACCGGCTACCATGGTTTCTGCACCGATCCGGCGACCGAGCTCCTTCGTGAGAAGAGCTACGGTTACGTCGCGACCTGCGGCCCCGAGCCCATGATGGCGAAGGTCGCTGCCGCGGCCTCAGATGCGGGCGCGCCCTGCGAGGCGTCGCTCGAGCGCATGATGAGCTGCGGATTCGGCGCTTGCTCCACCTGCGCGGTCGAGACCGTGAACGGCATGCAGGGCGCTTGCATGTGCGGCCCTGTGTTCGATGCGAAGGAGGTCGTGTGGTAATGGGCAACGTTTCCATGGCCGTCGATTTCGCCGGCATCCACCTCAAGAACCCCATCAACACCGCTGCCGGTACCTTTGGACAGGGCTGGCAGTTTACGAACTTTATCGACGTGTCCGAGCTTGGTGCCATCACCACGAAGGGCTGCGCCGCCGAGCCCTGGCCTGGCAACCCCAAGCCGCGTATGACCGAGGTTCCAGGCGGCATGATGAACTCGGTGGGTCTCCAGAACCCCGGCGTGCGCGCCTTCGCCCATGAGTCCGGGCCGTACCTCTCCGAGCTCACCGATAAGGGTACGGCGGTCATCTGCCAGGTTGCCGGACATTCCATCGAGGAGTATGTCGCTGCGCTCGAGCTCTTCGACGAGCTCTGCCCCTGGGCAGCTGCGTTCGAGCTCAATGTGAGCTGCCCGAACATCGCGTGCGGCGGCGCTGCGATGGGCTCCACGCCTGAGGGTGCGGCCGAGGTCATGCGCGCCTGCCGCCCGGTGACCAAGAAGCCGCTCCTCGTCAAGATGGCTCCCGTTCGCCTGCCCGAGATCGCACGTGCCCTCGAGGCGGAGGGCGCCGACGGCCTCACGGTCATCAACTCCATCCCCGGTATGGCGATCGACGTGCATACCCGCCGCTCGAAGATCTCTCGTCCCACTGGCGGCCTTTCCGGACCCTTGCTGCATCCCATCGCAGTGCGCATGGTGTGGGAGGTCTGCCAGGCCGTCGACATCCCCGTATGCGGCGTTGGTGGCGTGATGACCGGTGAGGACGCCGCCGAGTTCATCCTCGCAGGCGCCTCGTCTGTCGCCGTAGGTATGGCGAGTTTCGTCGATCCCACTGCCAGCGTCCGCATCCTCCGCGAGCTTGAAGCATGGGCGGAGTCGCAGGGCGTGAAGAGCATCACCGAACTGATCGGAGCATTCGAATGCTAGAGCAGGAAGCGCGCGAGCGCATCATCGTCGCCCTGGACTGCGACCGTACGAGGGCTCTTGAACTCGCAGGAAAACTCTGCGGGCATGCGACATGGCTCAAAGTGGGGATGACGCTCTTCTATGCCGAGGGGCCGGACATCGTGCGCGAGTTCCGTAAGCTCGGATTCAAGGTCTTCCTCGACCTCAAGTTCCACGATATCCCACATCAGGTGCGCGGCGCGGCTCGTTCCGCGGCGCTCGCCGGCGCCGATCTGCTTTCCGTCCATGGGCTGGGATCCGGTGCCATGCTCGCCGCATGCCGCGAAGGCGCCGAGGAGGCGGCGGAGCAGCTCGGCGCGCGGCCGAAGCTCGTCGCCATCACCGTGCTCACGAGCATGGACCAAGAGGCGCTTGCCCAGATCGGCATCGATGCACCTGTTGCCGAAGAGGCGGCGCGCTTGGCCTCGCTCGCGAAGGTGAACGGCATCGACGGTATCGTGTGCTCGCCCCAGGAAGCGCATGCCATGCGTCAACTTTTGGGAGAGGACGCGCTCATCGTGACGCCGGGTGTGCGTCCTGCGGGTGCGGCTCTCGGCGACCAGAGCCGCGTTGCCACGCCCGCTGCCGCTCTCGAGGCCGGTGCAAGCCATCTGGTGATTGGCAGGCCGATTACCAGCGCCGATGATCCGGTTGAGGCATACGAGGCGATCGTTTCCGAGCTCGTGCCGCTAGCGCTCTAAGCCAGGTCGTGCAAGCTCTATCCTGCGGTTTCTTCGCGGTCGTTCTGTGAATATGCAGGTTGCGACCTTAAAGATTCCCTTGATGCTCTTGAACTTTGAGGCTCTATCCTTTAACGTATCACGTTGGTTGCCTGCCAGAAGTTCTTTCGTAAGGCGTGTAACCAGTAGTTTGTTTGTATAAACCTTGAATGTAGGAGGTTCTAATGGCGCTTCCCCAGCTCACCGATGAGCAGCGCAAGGCCGCTCTCGAGAAGGCCGCCGCAGCCCGCCACGCCCGTGCCGAGCTTCGTGAGAAGATCAAGAAGGGTGAGGTCTCCCTCGAGTCCGTCCTCAACTCCGACGATCCCATCGCATCCCGCATGAAGGTCTCGACCCTCATTGAGTCGCTCCCTGGTTATGGCAAGGCCAAGGCTGCCAAGATCATGGACGAGCTCGAGATCTCTGCCACCCGTCGCGTTCAGGGTCTCGGCGTTCGCCAGCGCGAGCAGCTCCTCGCTGCCCTCACCAAGTAAGTGAGCGATACAGCGTCAAAGCTCTTTGTCGTTTCAGGACCGTCAGGTGCCGGAAAAGGCACGCTCGTCGCGCGCGTTCGCGAGGAGCTGCCGAATCTGGGCCTGACGGTTTCCGCTACCACGCGAGAGCCGCGTGAGGGCGAAGTGGACGGCACGAGCTATTACTTTCTCACGCCCGATGAGTTCCAGCGTCGCGTCGACGCGGATGAGTTTGTAGAATGGGCGCACGTTCACGGGCATTGCTACGGCACGCTCAAGAGCGAGGTCGAGCGCAACCTCTTGCAGGGGTCATCGCTTATCCTCGAGATCGATGTCCAAGGCGCCTTGCAGGTGCGCGAGCGTATGCCCGAAGCTGTGCTCATCTTCATAAAGCCGCCTTCGCTCGAGGTGCTCGCCGAGCGCCTGCGCAACCGCGGCACGGAAACGGAAGATGCCATTGCGCTTCGTCTGTCGAATGCCCGGCGCGAGCTCGCGCTGCAGGATCGCTACGACGAGATCGTGGTCAACGACGACCTCGACGAGGCGGTCGACCAGCTCATCGGCATTATCGAGAACTACGAAAGGAACTGAGGTCCTGTGTCTGTCATCAAGCCTCATATCGACGACCTGCTCGAGAAGACCGATAACAACCGGTTCCTCTTGGCTTCACTCGCGTCCAAGCGCGCCTGCGATATCAACGACATGCTCCGCGGTCAACACGAGCGCGTGCTAAAGGTGCAGGATGTCGACGACATAACCATCGCTCTTTCTGGTAAGGATGCCATCTCCATGGCCATGGAGGAGATCGTCGACGGCGATATCTCCTTCGACCACGAGAAGTTCTCCTGTGCGCTCGGCCATCAGCCGACCGCCTACGAGTCCGCTGGGTCTGTGGACTAGCGCATGGCGAGTCGCGTTTGCCTGGTTCATTATCATGAGGTCGGCCTCAAGGGTAAGAACCGTGCGCATTTCGAGCACATTCTCATCGATACCATCAAGGCGGCCTGTGCCGCCTTTTCCGTTGCGACGTGTGCGCGCATCTCTGGGCATATTCTCGTGACGTTTTCCGAGCCTGGAGATGCGGAGCGTGCGTTTCCCATCATCCGACGCGTGCCCGGCGTGGCGCGCGTATCGCTTGCGTTCCACACGAACCGCGACCCTAAGGAGTATTGTCGGGCGGCGATTCGCGCGCTTGGCGAGGTGGGGGAGTTCGAGAGCTTCAAGGTCGCTGCGAAGCGGTCGAACACCGATTATCCGCTTGGCTCGCTCGAGCTGAATGCGCAGGTAGGCGAAGTGCTCTGTGAGGCATATCCCGAAAAGCGCGTCCAGATGAAAGCGCCGGACGCCACGGTGCACGTGCTCGTGGTCCAGGGGAGCGTGTACGTGTACGCCAGGTCGGAGCGCGGTGTGGGCGGGCTTCCCGTCGGCAGCGCCGGCAAAGTGGTGACGTTGCTTTCCTCCGGTATCGATTCGCCCGTCGCCACCTGGCTCATCGCACGGCGCGGTGCCGTTTGCGTGCCGGTGCACTTCTCTGGTCGCCCTCAGACGGCCGATACGAGTGAATATCTCTGCCAGGACATCATCCGCGCCTTTGCTCCCGCCATTCAGATCGGCCGCATGTATGTCGTGCCGTTCGGTGAGGCGCAGCGGCAGATCGCGCTCGCTTGCCCCACAAGCCTGCGCGTGATCATGTACCGTCGGGTGATGTATTCCGTGGCGGAGCGTATCGCGCGCCTCGAGGGTGCGAAGGCGATCGTGACGGGTGAGTCGCTCGGTCAGGTGGCCTCCCAGACGCTCGAGAACATCGCGGCGGTGAACGAGATGGTGACGCTGCCGGTCTTGCGGCCACTCATCGGTTCGGACAAGCAAGAGATCATCGAGCGCGCTCATGAGATCGGCACATACGACATCTCGTGCGAGACGGCTCCCGACTGCTGCACGCTCTTCATGCCGCGCGCGCCCGAGACGCACGCACGCTTGGATGCGGTCCGGGAGGCATGGGACGCCTTCGATCACGATGCGATGATCGAGGAGCTCGTCCAAAACGTTGAGTACGTCGATTTCCCGAGTTCCTCGTATCGCCCGGGACGCCCTGTTCGCGAGCGCCACGATGAGCTCGCACCGCGTGCTCGGTAGCGCGTCGACGGTTCTTTGAACGCCCGGCGCATCGGCTTATGCCTCTGATGCGCCGGGCGTTTTTTCATGCTGGTCATTGTGCGCGTCGAAGCAGTATATCTTAAGCTGTCTACCAGCCCTTTTGAGCGACGTGCTGTTCTATTGGCGCGCTGGCTCGCCGTTGCGGGCCGTCCAGGGCAGATTATGACAAGCTTTCTGCAAGGTCACGGGCGACAATCTGAGAATTTCCGCGCCGGGGACACCGATTCAGAGGATGATGCAGCCAAGGGGTGATGCATCATGGCTCAGCTTCAACGTGAACACGGTGTCGCGCGCGTTGCACGACGAATCCGAGGGGTCTCCAAGGCGGGAACGGGCGCGCGCATAGCACTCGCATGCACGTTGCTCGGTGTTGCGGCCGCATTCTCGCTCGGCGTTATCGGTGCCGCTCGGGAACCCGTCCTCAT
This sequence comes from uncultured Collinsella sp., assembly GCA_900538305.1. Taxonomy (GTDB): domain Bacteria; phylum Actinomycetota; class Coriobacteriia; order Coriobacteriales; family Coriobacteriaceae; genus Enorma. The sequence goes on along the minus strand of UPXY01000006.1, from coordinate 28,407 downwards.
CGAGCGCGCAGCGACGAGTGAGACGCAACACACGGAAGTCGAAGGCGATGACGCGAGCGTAGAGCGTGAAGAGGCGGGTGCCGATGCGGGTGTCGAAGGCGATGAGATTGAAACTGTTGTGGTAGATGTGGGTGGCGCCGTGATCGAACCCGGTGTGGTCGAACTCGACGCTGGCTCACGCGTCGCCGATGCCATAGAGGCGGCGGGGGGTCTCGCAACCGATGCGGACTGCACCACATTGAACCAGGCGCAGCTTCTCCAGGATGGTCAGAAAGTCTACGTACCCAAGGAGGGCGAAATCGATGCGTCCGGGGCATTAGTTGATTCGAGCACACAGGAAGCCGGACAGGTGGCAACGGCGCTCGTGAACATCAACACTGCGACGCTCGAGGAGCTCGACGCCCTTCCCGGGGTAGGACCTGCAACGGCGCAAGCGATCATCGATGACCGCGAGGCGAACGGTCCTTTCGCATCGGTGGAAGATATCATGCGCGTATCGGGGATCGGGGAGAAGAAATATGAGAAGCTGAAGGGCTCGATTTGCATATGAGGGGAAGTTGCGAGCTCGAAGCGCCACCGCGGCCGTATATCCCACCAGCCTTGGGGGCTGCGGCGAGTGCGCTCGCGTGCGCTGCGGCGGTTATGGAGCGTGGGTGGCAAGACTATGTGCGCACCTGGGCGAACGACGCAGCTTCCTCTTTGGACGATGCACCCTCGATGGTCTTGCGTGTCGCTGTGTGCTCGTTGCTGGGGATCGTCTTGCTCATGGTGGCGCAGTTGCGGTGTCTTTCCCGCCGGCAGGATCGTGAGACTGCTGATCATGCAGGCGCCCTGGACGGTTCTTTACCATCTTTCATGGCGAGGCTATGCGCGCTGCCTGTTCTATCCGACGACTCAGGGCGTGCGCGACGGTTTCGCCTTCTCGGCTGGGTCGGCATCGGCTGCATCATCGGGGCGCTCGCGGGTGCTGCCGGTTGCTTGAGCAGGAGCGCATCGGCTGCGAAGCTGCTGACGAAGCCCGCAAGCAGCTTCGAGTTTCGCATCGTCGGAGACGCGCAGGCATCTTCGTGGGCGTATCGGCATCAAGCCCATGCATACCTCGATGGTGCGCGCGCAGGGACGGTTGAACTCTCCTGTGATGAGGAGCTTCCCACAGGTGCGAACATCTCATGCGTGGGCAGGGTTGAAGCGCTTGCGGCAGATTCCTGGGGTCGCTCATCATATGTGGGCGGCGAGGTCGCGAGCGTTCGCGTCGTATCCATCGTTGAGCAGTCGCGGGTGCAGACGCCCGTCGACGCGGCGCGCGACCGTGTGCTTGCGGCGATCGACTCAGCGCAAGGGGATGATCGCGCGCTCCTTGCGGGGATCGTATGTGGGCGCACGACAGAACTCAACGCGTCACTGGCGTCCGATATGTTCGCGCAAACGGGGACATCGCATCTCATCGCTGTTTCAGGGAGTCATCTTGCCCTTGTGGTGGCGCTCGTGGAGACTTCCGTCAAGTCCATCGGCTTGAAGCGCTTGCTCAGGTTCGCGCTGCTGACAACGGTCATGGGTGCCTACGTGCTCTTCACGGGAGGCGCCGCCTCGGCTGTTCGTTCCTTCATCATGGTGGCTTGCTCCATGCTCGCAGGGCTTGGCGAAAGGAGGTCGCATGGCCTATCCGCCCTTGCCGTGAGCGTGCTCGTACTCGTCGTGGCAGATGCAGGCATCGCGTTCGATCTTGGATTTCAGCTTTCCGCGGCGAGCGTTCTTTTCATTCAGGTGTTCGGTGGCTACGTTACGTTCCGTCTGCGCCGGTTGCATATGCCGCGAATGCTTGCGGAGGCTCTTGCGCTCACGCTCTGCGCGCAGTGGGCGACGCTTCCCATCACCGTTCCCGTGTTCGGCACCTGCTCGCTTATCGCTCCCGTGGCTAACGTCGTGCTAGGGCCGGTTATGTCGGCACTTCTTATTGCCGGTCTTGTGGCAGCTTTGGCCTGCATGCTCGCACCGTGGCTCTCTGTAGCGTTCATCCCGGCGTTCGCTTTGGCACGCGTCTCCATCTTCTGTGCGTCTGCACTCGCTGCGGTGCCTCACGCGTCTATTGCGATGGTGTTGGGTATCGGTGGGGCCACCTTCCTCTATGGGCTTGCCGCTGTCGTATATATCGGCTGGATGCGCATACGGGGCACGCATTTCGCGTGCGCTCTCGGTGCTTGCGCGCTCATCGCATTCGGTCAACATGTTCGTTGGCGCTATCTCGCACCTCCCGAGGTCATCATATTAGATGTTGGCCAGGCGGATTCGATCCTCATCAGGGACGGATCGAGCGCTGTGCTCGTCGATGCGGGCGTCGACGATGAAGTCGCAACGGCGCTTGCGAGAAACAACGTGAGCCACCTCGACGCCGTTGTCATCACGCATTGGGACAGCGACCATTGCGGTGGTCTCGATGCGGTGCTCGATACGGTAGGAGTGGAGCGAATCGTCGTCGCCGAAGGCGCTGCCGTGAACGCGCCGCAGAGTGTTACCTCGCTCGATTTGCCCCGAGTCGAATGCGTTTTGGCGGGAGACAGCATCAACGTGGGCAGGTTTTGCTGTCGCGTGGTATGGCCGTGTTCAGATGTCGACGGTCTCGACAACGAGGATTCCATCGCGCTCGACGTTGCATATGAAGACGCGGGCGTTTCTATGGACGTTCTGCTCACAGGCGATACCGAAGTCGATGAGGAACGTGCATATGCGTATGCGGTGGGGGAGGTGGATGTACTCAAACTCGGGCACCACGGGTCTGCCGAGTCCGTCGATGCCGAGGTGCTCGAAATGTTCGACCCCCTCCTCGCCGTGGCGAGCGCGGGGGAGGGCAATCGCTACGGCCACCCGGCTGAAGCCTGTATCGAGCTGCTCGCAGAACATGGGACGCAGACCGTCTGCACGAAGGACGTTGGCGATGTGAGGGTTTCGCCAGCGGAAGGGGGCATCTCGGTCTCGTATGGCCGGGCAGCATGATAGAGTGGTGGGGAAGCCGAGACCCAGGCCGAGCCCCCTCATTCGCTAAAGGAGCCTACCATGGCATCTGCTAAGCTGCTGCCAGCATATCTCCTCGTCGGTCCTGACGAGGTGAAACGCGATGCCGCGATAGACCGCCTGGTGTCGCGCCTCGAAGCGAGCGGTATGGCGACCTTCAACCTCGACGACCGCGACATGACCAAACCGCAGGAGCCGGACGAGATCATCGCTTCGCTCTGCACGTTTCCCATGGGTTCGGACTTCAGGCTCGTGATCTTACGAAGCTGCGATCACCTTGTGAAGGCGATGAGCGAAGCGCTCGTTTCCTATCTTGCGGCTCCGTCACCCGACACCGTGTGTCTCATCGTTGCCGACGCCCTCGCGAGGAACACGCGGCTCTACAAGGCCGTAGCGAAGATCGACGCCAAGGCGGTTATCGACTGTTCGGCGAAGAAGCGCTGGGAGCTCCCGGCATACGTCCAGGGCATGGCGAGCAGGCATGGCGTCTCCATTTCGAGCGCGGCCGCCGAGGAGCTCGTCGCGCGCGCGGGCGAGTCCACACGCATGCTCGATACCCAGCTTAAAAAGCTTGCCGCCATGACTGGATCGTCCAGCATCGAGCTTGCAGACGTTGAACGCTATGTCGTTCGCACGGCAGAGATTAAACCGTGGGATTTTCTTGATGCGGTGAGTGCCCGCGATGTCGCTCGCGCGCTCGAGCTCTATCGCCTGTTGCCGCCTAAGAGCGAAGTCCGCCTCCTCTCGCTTCTGCTCACGCGTGTACGCGAGCTCATCGTCGCGAAGGCGCTCGACGAACGCGGCCAGGCGCGCGAGCTCGCCTCGACGCTCGGCGTGAAAGATTGGCAGGTGAAAAACCATGTACGGTGGTCGCGCCTGTTTTCGATGGGCGAACTTGTGGATGCCCTGCGTAGCGCTGTCGAGACGGAATGCGCGCTCAAGGGTTCGAGGGATTCCGAGATCGCATTCACCACGTGGTTCGTCTCCATCGCACAAAGATCGTCACGCGTTCCTTAGCACCCTTCCGCGTATGGACGACAACGCCCGGCACCGTATAATTTCACAGCATCACCACTTCACCTACCTGCGCCATCGTGGTACACTACCTGCTTGTGACCTCAATCGTGTCTCAGAGGCCTGATCATATGGCGACGATATCTAGGAAATTCGAAAGGAACTCTGCAAGTGGCTAACATCAAATCGCAGAAGAAGCGTATCCGCACCGCCGAGAAGGCCCGCGTGCGCAACCGCGCCGTGCGCTCCGAGCTCAAGACGCTCGTCAAGCACGTTCATGAGGCTGTTGAGCAGGGCGACGCCCAGGCCGCGCAGGCCGCTGCCAGCCGCGCTTACAAGCGTCTCGATCAGGCTGCTGCCAAGGGCATCATCCACAAGAACCAGGCTTCCAACCGCAAGTCCGGTGTTCAGAAGCTCGTGAACACCCTGAACTAGCACAAGCCTCTACAAGCACGTTACCCAAAGCGGGGATTCTATCGCCAGGTAGGATCCCCGCTTTTCAGGTGTATCGCCCTCTCAACATCCTTTCACCCCTTTGTTTGCGCTGTGTGCGGCACCATGAACGCGCTCGGGGCTGGTCGTGGGCTTCCCTCACCGCTCGGGCAGTCCTGCTCACGACGGAGGCGCCACTGGCGCCTCCTGTTCGTGCGGAACTCGCGTGAGGAAAGCCCGCAACCAGCTCCGAGCACCCAAGGTCCCTCGCATCATCCCGTCTAATCAAGTACAATAACCCCCATGAACACCAACACCTCACACATCAGAAACTTTTCCATCGTGGCTCATATCGACCACGGTAAATCGACGATCTCTGACCGCATCCTCGAGCTCACGAATACGGTCGAGGAGCGCGACATGGCCTCGCAGCTGCTCGATACCATGGACATCGAGCGCGAGCGCGGCATCACGATCAAGTCGAATGCCGTGCGCGTCATGTACACGGCCGACGATGGAGAGACCTACCAGTTCAACCTTATCGATACACCCGGTCACGTCGACTTCACCTATGAGGTGTCGCGCTCGCTCGCTGCGTGCGAGGGCGCGGTGCTCGTGGTCGATGCCACGCAGGGGGTGGAGGCTCAGACCGTTTCGAACGCTAACCTCGCCATGAACGCGAACCTCGACATCGTGCCCGCGATCAACAAGATCGACCTTCCCTCCGCGCACCCGGACGAGGTCAAGCTCGAGATCGAGGACGAACTCGCGATTCCCGCCGACGATGCCGTGTGCGTTTCCGGCAAGACGGGCGAGGGCATCCACGACCTGCTCGAGGCGATCGTCTTTTTGGTCTCAGCGCCCGAAGGAGACGCTGAGGCGCCGCTCAAAGCGCTCATTCTCGACTCGTATTTCGACGAGTATCGCGGTGTCGTCGCCACGGTGCGCATCTTCGACGGCGAAATCTGCGCCGGCATGCAGCTCACCATGATGCAGACGGGGCACAGCTTCCTCGTCGACGGCGTCGGCGTAAAGCGACCCGCCGAGACGCCCGTCGAAGCCCTCACCGTGGGCGAGGTCGGATTCGTCGTCACCGGACTCAAAGACCCCGAAGCGGTTCATGTGGGCGAAACCCTTACGTATCGCGACCGCCCCTGCGCCGAGCCCCTGCCTGGGTACCGCGAGGCGAAGCCCATGGTCTATACCGGCATCTTTCCCATCGATAACAAGGACTATGAGAATCTGCGCGACGCGCTCGAGAAGCTCCATGTGAACGACCCGTCGCTCATCTGGACGCCCGAGACTTCCGTCGCGCTTGGCTTCGGCTTCCGTGTCGGCTTCCTCGGCCTGCTGCATATGGAGGTGGTGAAGGAGCGTCTTGAACGCGAATTCGACCTCGACCTCATCGCAACGAGCCCGAGCGTCGACTACCACGTTTATAAGACGGACGGCACTATGCTCGAGGTACGCAGCCCTCAAGATCTACCAGATGTGACCCGTATCGACCACATCGAGGAGCCCTATCTCAAAGCGAAGGTCATCGTGCCGCCCGAGTACACGGGTGCGGTGATGCAGCTCGGCATCGAGCATCGTGGCATCATGACCGATATGATCCATCTCTCTCAGAAGTCGGTGGAGATGCGTTTCGACATCCCGCTCGCCGAGCTCATCCTCGACTTCTTCGACCAGCTCAAGAGTCGCACGAAGGGGTATGCCTCGCTCGATTACGAGTTTGCCGATTACCGGGCGAGCGAGCTTGTGAAGCTCGACATTCTGCTCTCGGGTGATGAGGTCGACGCGCTCAGCTTTATCGTGCACAAGGACAAGGCTTATCCGCTTGCGCGCGGGCTCTGCGACAAGCTCAAAGAGATCATCCCGCGCCAGCAGTTCGAGGTGCCCATCCAGGGCGCGATCGGCAACAAGATCATCGCGCGCTCCACGGTGAAGGCCGTGCGCAAGGACGTGCTCGCCAAATGCTATGGCGGCGACATCTCCCGCAAGCGCAAGCTCTTGGAGAAGCAGAAAGAGGGCAAGAAGCGCATGAAGGCCATCGGTTCGGTCGAGGTGCCCCAGGAAGCCTTCCTTGCTATCTTGAAGGTCGAGGACTAACCTCCCGATAAGCCTGTCCCCAATGTCTCGCCATGGGGGACTGTCCCCAATGGCAGGATGCGTGCCGATCGATGAACGACGTTACAACATATCTCGGGGAACATCCGTTCCTCATGGCGCCCATGGCAGGTGTTTCCGATGCCGCCTACCGTATCCAGATGCGCCGGCACGGCGCGCCGCTCGCGTATAGCGAAATGGTGAGCGTTGCCGGGCTTCACTATGCAAGCGAGCAGACCTGGGAGCTCGTGCTGCCTGCGGATGAGGAGCCGAATATCGCAGTTCAGCTCTTTGGCAGCAAGCCCGAGCAGTTCGCCGAGGCCGTCGAAGCGGTCGAGGAGCGCGTGGGCGAGAAGCTCTCGCTCATAGACATCAACATGGCTTGTCCTGCCCGCAAGGTTATCACCAAGGGCGAGGGATCGGCGCTCATGGAGGCGCCGCTGCTTGCGCGCGACATCGTTCGAGCGGCGGTCTCGCATGCCCATGTACCTGTGACGGTGAAGATCCGCTCGGGCTTCCGTACCGGCGAGGTCGTTGCCCCCGTGTTCGCCGAGATGCTCGAGGAGGCGGGCGCTTCCGCCATCGCGGTGCACGGCAGGAGCGCGAAGCAGCTCTATACCGGTGAGGCTGATTGGTCGGTGATCGACGATGTCGCCCGAGCGGTTTCCGTGCCGGTGATCGGGTCGGGCGATGTGTTCTCTGCCGAGGCCGCGGTGCAGATGCTTCGCGAGACCGCGGCGAGCGGGGTCTTCATCGCGCGCGGCTCCTACGGAAACCCCTGGATTTTCGAAGATGCCGAGCACCTGCTGAACGATGGGCGTGAGGTTCCGGTACGCACCGCTCGTGAGCGGCTCGATGCGCTTCGCGACCACCTTGCGCTCACGCATGAGCTCATCCCGCGCGCAATGGCGCGTGCACGTACGTACGCGACGTGGTACCTCAAGGGTCTGCCGCATGCCGCGATGTGGCGCGGCCGTGTGGTGAGGTGCTCCGCTTTCAAGGAATTCATTGCCCTCATCGATGAGATCGAGGCAATGTTGGATGCGGACGAGGTCGACCATGCTTAAGGCTCCGGCATGTTGCGACGGTCTCTTTCTGGCCTCGGGCGCGTGAGGTTGGGCTATGGCGATAGAAGCGCTCTACGTCCATATCCCGTTCTGCCACGCGAAGTGCGCCTACTGCGACTTCGATTCGCGTGCGCTCGACGGTTCCGCCCTCGATGCCGCCGCAGAGCGCTACCTTGATGGGCTGTTCCGGCGCATCGACGCGCTTGGCGACGCGGGCGCGCTTCAGAACGTGCGGACAGCCTATCTCGGTGGCGGCACGCCGACGGTGCTCGGGCCCCGGTTGCCTAAGCTCGTGCGGCACATCCGAGCATGGTGCGCACCCGAAGAGCTCACCTGCGAGGCGAACCCGGAATCGTTCACCGAAGCGCTCGCTGCGGGACTCGCGGTCTCGGGCGTCACGCGCATCTCGCTTGGTGTTCAGAGCTTCCAGGATGAGGAGCTTTGCGCCATAGGCCGGCTTCACGACGCGCGATCGGCCCGCGCTGCCGTCGAGCGCGCCCGCGCGCACGGCTTTGATGTCTCATGCGACCTCATGTGCGGCCTTCCCCGTCAAACGGAGGAGAGCTGGGAGGAAACGTTGCGCGAGGCGATCGATGCCGCCCCCGGTCATATCTCTGTCTATCCGCTCGCCATCGAAGCGGGAACGCCGCTCGCGCGCCGAATCGAGCGCGGGGAGGAATGCACCCCCGACGAGGATTTCCAGGCTGAATGTATGGTGCGAGCGCGCGACCTGCTCGAGGCCTCCGGGTATGCGCGCTATGAGGTCGCGAGCTACGCGAAGCCTGGGAAGGCGTGCCGGCACAACATCGCGTACTGGACGGGGACAAGCTACCTCGGAGTCGGCCGCTCAGCAGCCGGTATGCTCACGGCAGGGGAATTCTGCGGTTTGAGCGCGCTGTTCGGCGATACGCTCGCGGGCGGCGGTGCAGCTCGCGTGCGCTTCGTGCAGCGCGACGATGCGGCTTGCTCCTTCGACTTCGAATTCCTCTCGGAGCGGGAGGCTATAGCGGAAGACCTCATGCTCGCGATGCGCACGACTGCGGGGGCTCCATCCGAGCTCCTCGATCGGGCGCAGCGCGCGCTCGGTGCGGCGCGTGTCCAGGCTGGCATACGCGCTGCGACCACATCGGGGCTCACGCGCCTTGATGCGGCGACGGGCGCTTTGGTACCCACCGAGGACGGATGGCTTCTGGGTAACGAGCTTTTCGGCATCATGTGGGATCTTCGCTAGCACCTATCTGTCCTTGTGCAAGCTGCGTTCAGTTGCGATCCTGTGTTTGAGCAGCGCTGCATTTCGGTACAATACGCTATGCTTACGTTAGCGAGCAGGAGGTTGCCCCCACCGTGGCAGGAATGAACGACAAAGACTACTACGCGATCCTCGGCGTCTCGAAAGATGCCGACAAGCGCGAGATCCAGAAGGCGTTTCAGCAGAAGGCGCGCAAGCTGCATCCTGATGTCAACAAGGAGCCCGACGCCGAGGAGAAGTTCAAAGAGGTCTCGGAAGCCTATGCGGTCTTATCGGACGAGCAGAAGCGCGCCCGCTATGACGCGATGCGCTCGGGAAACCCCTTTGCCGGATACGGCGGCTCGGCTGCGCAGAGCCCGTATGCAGGCGCGGCCGGCGCACGCGGATCCTATTATGGCGGCTTCGGAGGCTTCCCCTTCGGTGGCATGTGGTCGGAGCCTCGCCGCGGTGGGCGAGGGACGTCGCAGGCGTTCAACCCCGAGGAGGGGGCGGATGTCGTCGTCGATGTTGACCTCACGCCCGAGCAGGTGAAAAGCGGCGCGCGCAAGGGCATCAAGTACCGGCGCTATGAGTCGTGCGACCACTGCCATGGCTCCGGTTCCGTGTCGTCCGAGCACGCCCACGCCTGTCCCTCGTGCGGTGGCACGGGCACCATGGACGTCGATATGTCATTTCTCTTCGGCGGCGGCATGTTCCAGATGGTGTGTCCGGAGTGCAACGGCTCGGGCAGGGTCATCTCCGACCCCTGTCCCGAGTGCGGGGGCTCTGGGCGCCGCCAAGTCATGGCCGAGACGGTCATCGAATTCCCCGCAGGCATGCACGATGGCGCCACGGTTCGCGTGAAGGGTATGGGTCATGCCGGGACGAACGGTGCTGCGGCAGGAGACCTCGTTGGGCGCGCCCGTGTCGCAGCCGAGCGGCTCGAAGGCAAGGCGGCTCATGGCTTCAAGCTCATGGGTATGGCGGCGCCGTTTCTTTTGCTCGCGCTCATGGGCGGTGCCTTCACATTCTTTTCGGCGCTCTGCCTTATTCCGTTCTGCTTCGGTGCGGGCATGGTGCTGAAGGAGGTCCCGTCGCATCGCTCGTTCATCTGGTTCAAGCGCGGGCTTCAGCAGTTCGCGACTGGATGCATGAACTCGTTGTTCTACGTGCTGCTGCTCATGTGGTTTGCGAGCTGTACGCGCGGTATGTATTTCTATCGACCGTTCCTGTGGTAGCGTGTCGGCGGTCACGCCATGCACTGCATGCGGTTATACACAGAGCGCCGGACGCGTCGCGTTTGGCGCTGACGTCTTGATGGGGGAGAAGGTAGGGAAGTGCCGGGATCGAAAGATTACTACGATATCCTGGGTGTAGAGCGAGACGCGGATCAGCGCACCATCAAGCGCGCGTTCTTGAAGAAGGCGCGCAAGGTGCATCCGGATGTTTCGGACGATCCGAAAGCCGAGGAGAAGTTCAAGGAGCTAAACGAGGCGTACTCGGTGCTCTCGGATGAGCAGAAGCGCGCGAACTACGACCGCTTCGGTTCGGCTGACGGCCCTGGTGGTTCCGGGTACGTCGATTTCAGCGACATCTTCGGCGGCATGGGCGTGGATGATATCTTTTCGTCGTTCTTCGGAGGAGGCCGCTCGCCCCAGGGCGGTCGGGCGCGGCGACGCGTCGGTCGCGATATGGCCATCACCCTCTCGGTCACCCTCGAGGAAGCCGCGCTCGGTTGCACGAAGACCGTGAGCTACGACCGCCTCGCGCCCTGTGAGGACTGCGGCGGCACCGGTCGCGCGGAGGGTGCCGAGGAGACGCAGTGTCCCCGCTGCCATGGATCGGGTTATGTCACCACCATGCAGCGCTCGATCTTCGGCGCGATGCAGTCCACCTCGCCCTGTCCCGACTGCGGCGGCGAGGGCACCATCATCGACCACCCCTGCGACATGTGCGACGGGCAGGGGCGCACACCGACCCACGAGAAGATCGACATCGAGGTGCCTGCTGGCATCTCGAGCGGACGGCAGCTGCGCGTGCGCGGCTATGGCGAGGCGGGGTTCCGCGGCGAGGCGTCGGGCGACCTCTTGGTGACGGTCGTCGTCAAAGATCACGATCGGTTCGAGCGCGCGGGCGACGATTTACTGTGCGTTGTCACGGTCTCGATCGCCCAGGCGGCGCTCGGCTGCACGGTGAGCGTTCCCGGCATCATGCCCGATGAGACCATCACGTTCCAGGTGCCCGCTGGCACGCAGTACGGTGACACGGTTACGACCGAGGAGTTCGGCATGCCGCGCATGGACGGCACGACGCGCGGGCGCGCCATCGCGCAGGTCCGCGTAGAGGTGCCGCGCAAGCTTTCCGGCGAGGCGCGCGAGCTCCTCGAACGCTATGCCGAGGTCGTTGGTGACGAGGTTGCGCCGCATCGCAGCGTGGGCGAGCGCATCCGCGACGCCATCGACGACATGCTCGATTAGGCTTGTGAGGACGCACCGTGGCGAATCCGTTCGTTTCCGTTATCAATCTCGGGTGCCGGGTCAACCGCGTTGAATCCGACCGCATGGAGCGCGAACTCGCTTCGGCAGGGCTGCTGCTCGTCGACCCTGAGGAAGCCGAGCTCATCGTCATCAACACCTGCGCCGTGACCGGCGAGGCTGAAGCGAAGACCAGAAAGGCCGTGCGCCATGCGCTCGGGCAGGCGCGCGAGCCGCTCGTGATCGCGACGGGTTGCGCTGCGGCGCTCCATCCCGAATCGCTGCGCGAGCTCTCCGACCGCGTTATCGTCGTTCCCTCTAAGGTCGATGTCGCCGCCCGTTCTCTCGATGCGCTGGGATATAGCGCCTCGGCGCCTTCCGCGTATCGAGGAAGCTGTTCGGGGGTCTTGCAACGCCGCGCTCGCGTGGGCGTGAAGATACAAGACGGCTGCAACAACCGCTGCACGTACTGCATCGTGTGGAAGGCGCGCGGGCCGGAGCGCTCCGTTCCTGTCGAGGCTGTCCTCGAGGAGGTGCGCGCCGCGCTCGACGAGGGCTTGCCCGAGGTCGTGCTCACCGGTGTCAACCTCGGGGCATACGACGGAGAGGGGCCTTGCGACGCGCATGTCGAGATCGATGAGCTCGTCGATACCATCCTTCGCGAGACTACGGTGCCGCATATCAGGCTTTCCTCCATCGAGCCCATGGACGTGAGCGATCGGCTCATCGCATGCGTCGCCGCGTCTGGAGGGCGCGTCGCCCCGTTCTTCCATCTTCCCGTGCAGTCTGGCTGCACGCGCACGCTCGAGCGCATGGGACGTCCCTATACCGCTGCGGAGTTCGAAGGCCTTTGCCGCCGTATCCGGGCTGCGCTGCCGAGCGCCTCGCTATCCTGCGACCTCATTGTCGGCTTCCCCGGAGAGACCGATGAGGAGTTCGAGGAGTCGCTCGCCCTTTGCGAGCGCGTAGGGTTCTCGCGCATGCATGTGTTCCGCTATAGCGCGCGTCCCGGCACACCGGCAGCGAGCATGCCCCATCAGGTGCCGCCCGAGGTCATGGCGGCGCGTTCACATCGAGCGCGAGAGCTCGCCGCGCGTCTCGCCCGGCAGGACGCCGAGGCAAGGATCGGGACGGTGGAACGCGCTGTCATCGAAGAGGGATGCCGCGGCACGCTCGCGTCCTTCCATCGCGTCGAGGTTTCGGGTCTCGAAGAGGCGGGCATCGCTGCGCCTGCGATCGTGGACGTTGCTATCATGGATGTAGGCGCATCTGGTCTTGTTCGCGCCCAGGTCATGCGCGCCAGCGACTGCGGAAAGGCATGCGAAGCGGCTGCAACGTGCGGCTCGAGGTGCTTGGAGGGCTGATGGATACCGCGACGGTGAAACTGACCATACCCGATGACGTCGACGCGGTCCGCGTCCTCGGTTCCGGTGACATGCTGCTGCGCGCTATCGAGGAGCGTACCGGCGCGGCGATCGCCTCGCGTGGGCGGACGCTTTCCGTTTCGGGCTCTGCGGAGGAGGTTGAGATTCTCACCAGGCTCTTCACCTACCTCATCAAGGAGGCGCGTGCGGGCGACACGCCCACGGAGGCCGAGGTCATCCGCGCCCTGCAAACGCTCAGGGAAAGCGTGATGGACATCTCCGGTTTTAGAGACGATATCCTGCTCACGTACCGTGGCAAGGCGATCCGTCCGAAAACCGTGGGTCAGAAGCGCTATATCGACGCAATCCGTCAGCATACGGTGACGTTTTGCCTGGGGCCTGCCGGTACGGGCAAGACGTATCTCGCCATGGCGATGGCGGTCGCCGCTCTCAAGCGTCACGAGGTCGGCCGCGTGGTGCTTACGCGCCCTGTCGTGGAGGCGGGCGAGAGCCTGGGATATCTGCCCGGAACGCTTCAGGAGAAGATCGATCCCTACGTGCGACCGCTGTTCGATGCGCTTTTCGATATGACGGACATGGAGCGCGGCGGCGAGCTCATCGAGCAGGGTGTCATCGAGATCGCTCCGCTCGCCTACATGCGTGGCAGGACGCTCAACGATGCATTCGTGATCTTAGACGAAGCCCAGAACACCACGCCCGAGCAGATGAAGATGTTCCTCACGCGTCTGGGATTCAATTCTAAATTCATCATCACGGGCGACACCACGCAGCGCGATCTTATGGGCAGGCGCGGTGGCCTCACCGAGATCGAGGAGATTCTTGCGGGAGTCGAAGATATCGCCTTCATCCATCTCGATCGCTCCGATGTGGTGCGCCATTCGCTTGTCGGGCGCATCGTCGAGGCATACGACGCGTTCGATCGGACGCATGAGGAAGCGCACGTCGCCGCTGGGCGAAAGAAGGGCAAGGGGGCGACGAAATGAGCGTTCTGCTGTCGAACGATGCGGAGCTGCCGCTCCTTGTTGCCGAGGAGGAGTTCGAGGCTGCCCTCGATGAGGTGCTGCGCACGGCTGGGTTGGATGCGGATGCCGTCGTGTCCGTCGCGTATGTTGATGATGACGAGATGCGCGAGCTCAACCATGCATGGCGTGGCATCGACGCTCCCACCGACGTGCTGTCCTTTCCGTTGCTCGATGGGGCGTGCCCTGAAGAAGTGCTCGCGCATGCTCTCGATACTAAGGAGGATCCCGTCGAGCTTGGAGACATCGCGCTTGCCCCTCAGGTCATCGCGGCCCAGGCGCCCTCCTTCGGTACGACGCCCGTCGAGGAATGCCGCCTCATGCTTGTCCACGGCATGCTGCATCTTTTGGGATACGACCATATGAACGAGGACGATGCGATCGCCATGGAGGAGTGCGAGCTCATCGTGCTGCGCGCGCTCGCGTCGCGACGGGGGGAAGATCCCGCGACGGTGCGCATCGGGCCGGTGACGCGGCATCATGAAGACGAGAAGGGGGAGTGACGATGATTCCCGGTTCGAATCGCGACCACCCGACGTTTCTGCGCTCGTTCGGCTACGCCTTCGAAGGGTTCCGCACCGCGGTGGTGACAGAGCGCAACATCAAGGTGCAGCTGTGCGTGGGCATGCTCGCGGTCATCGCGGGGCTCGTCCTCAAGATCGACGCCCTTTCCTGGGTGCTCGTCGCTCTCTGCATCGGGCTCGTGCTGTTCGCCGAGCTCGTGAACACCTCCATCGAGGCGATCGTGGATCTCGCCACGCAGGAGCTGCATCCACTCGCGAAGCGCGCTAAGGACATCGCGGCTGCAAGCGTCTTCACGCTCTCCATCACCGCTGCGATCGTGGGAGTTATCGTGTTCGCCCGCGCCCTCGCCCTCATGTGACAAGAGGTGACTATTGCGACTAGCGCTTTTTCAGATGCGAACGACAAGATTTCAGGGCGACGTCCCTGTCGGAAAGGATCGAATATGACCCAGGTCGAGGAGTTCGACCCCTTCGCCGATATGAGCGATGAAGAACTCGATAACCTCGTTGAGGAAGATGGATGCGGCGGGATCGCCCCTGCGGCATGCCCGGGCTTCAGAAGCGGGTTCGTCGCGCTTGTCGGCCGCCCGAACGCGGGAAAGTCGACGCTCATGAACGCCTGCATGGGGCGCAAGATGGCAATCACCTCGCCGGTCGCGCAGACCACGCGCCGGCGCATGCTCGGCGTCGTGCGCACCGATGATGCCCAGATCGTTTTCGTCGATACGCCCGGCTTGCATAAGCCCCAGGATTCGCTCGGCAGCGAGCTTAACAAGAGCGCGCTTGCGGAGTTCAAGGACGTCGATGTCCTGTGCTTCCTCATCGATGCCTCGAAGCCCATCGGCCGCGGCGACGCATGGGTGGCAGAGCGTGTGGCAAAGGCGCCCACCAAGCGCATGCTCGTGCTCACCAAGGCCGATCTTGCCTCGCCGGAAAACGTAATGAAGCAGATTGCTGCCGCGCGCGAGCTTTGCGAGTTCGACGACGAGATCGTGCTTTCCGCAACGGAGAACTTCAACGTCGATTCCTTCATCGCCCTCGTGTCGAGCTATCTTCCCGAAGGGCCGATGTGGTTCCCCGAGGGCGTGGACACCGATGCGTCCGACGAGATGATCGTTTCGGAGTTCGTTCGCGAGAAGCTCCTGCTGCGCACGCGTGAGGAGGTGCCCCACTCCATCGGCGTCATGTGCGATTCCATCGAGCGCCGTCGCGGCACGCTCATCGTGCACGCCACGATCTACGTGGAGCGCGACGGTCAGAAGGGCATTATCATCGGCAAGCGCGGCGAGATGCTGAAGCACGTGGGCATCGATGCCCGGCGTGACCTGGAACGCATCTTCGGTTGCAAGGTCTTCCTCGAGCTCGACGTGCGTGTTAAGAGTCGGTGGCGCGAGGATGTGCGCGAGATTCGCCGCCTGGGCTACGCGGCGGACGAATAGCCAGACGGCGCGGTGCGCTATGGCGGTGGAAAGGACATACCGCGAGCGGGTGCTCGTGCTCGATAAGACCAAGCTGCGCGAGACTGACCTCATCTACACGCTGCTCGCGCACGATGGGCGGCAGATCCGCGCCGTGGGGAAGGGGGCGCGCAAACCCGGGAGCCGGCTCGCGGCCCGTTGCGAGGTTGGCTGTACGGTGGACATGCTCATCGCCCGCGGCCGTTCGCTCGATGTCGTCGCCGAGGCCACGCTCGTTTCCGCCCCGTTCGGTGCCGCTCCCGAGCTCGATGTGCTTTCCGCCGGCGCTGCGATCGTGGACGTCGCGCGGGCGTGCTGCTTCGAGGATGCGAAAGATCCGTTCGTGTTTCCCATCACCGAGCGTGTCCTCGCGGTGCTCGGCGGATCGGCAGGGGTCTTGGATAGCGCGCATCTCGATCTCGTCGTTGCTGCCTATGTGTTCAAGCTGCTCGCCCATCTGGGATACTATCCGGATTTCTCAGCCTGCGTGCTTTGTGGCGATGCCGACGTCTCGTATTTCTCCGCGACGGCAGGCGGTCTTGTCTGCGCTTCGTGTGCCTCGAGCGTCGCCGGTGCCGAGGAGGTCGACGCAACGCTTGTCGGATGGTTCCGCGCTCTCATGTCGCTGCGCTTCGATGACCTTGCCGGCGCAAGCGTCGACGCTCCCACCGCGGCGTTGCTTCTCGCGTTTTCCCATGCCTGGGCGGCGACCCATCTTGACGTGCGCCTTCGCGCCCTCGAGTTCCTCCTCGGCGTCTGATGATCGAGTCGGTGGCAGAAAGATGTGGTAAGAACCTCGTGCTGAAATTCTCGTTTTGGGTTTGTGCAGGTTGCGAGGACGGGGACGGGGTGTGGTAACATAGCGCAGTCGTGCCTTGGACTTGGTTGGTCGAATCACCGACGACCTACCCAGCCCTTGGCGAATCGAGAGAAAGGTGAAACCATGACCGTATCGAAGGAGCGCAAGGCGGAGCTCACCGCTGAGTTCGGCAAGAACGCCCAGGACACCGGCAACCCCAAGGTTCAGGTTGCCATCGCCACGGAGCGCATCCGCGAGCTCACCGAGCACATGAAGACCCATCCGAAGGACTTCCACACCCGCCGCGGCCTGCTCATGATCGTCGGCCGTCGTCGTCGTCTTCTGTCCTACATCAAGAAGAACGACATCGTCGAGTACCGTGAACTCATCGCGAAGCTCGGCATCCGCGACAACATCCAGTAAGGTGTGCATGCAGGAGCCCCCGAGCGGGGCTCCTTTTCATGTGAGGGGAAGCGGGGTGCTTCCCTTGACGTTTGCCGGGCGTGCCCGGCATGAGGAAGCCCGTGCGCAACGGGGCGTACGGAGATGAAGGAGAGAAATGTCACTCGTAACCAAGACCTTTGAGCTTTACGGCAAGACCTACACGCTCGAGGCGGGCGAACTCGCCAAGCAGGCGACCGGCGCCGCCCTGGTCAAGCAGGCAGACACGACGGCCCTCGTGACCGTCGTGGTCTCGAAGGAGCGGAAGAACTACGACTTCTTCCCGCTCACGGTCGATTTCAACGAGAAGATGTATGCGGCCGGACGCATCCCGGGCGGCTACCTCAAGCGCGAGGGCCGTCCCTCCGAGAAGGCGACGCTCACCGCGCGCATGATCGACCGTCCCATCCGCCCGAGCTTCCCGGACGGCTTCCGTAACGAGGTGCAGATCGTTGCCACCTCGCTCGTCGCCGACCAGAAGAACCCCATCGACGTGATCTGTACCATGGGTGCCTCGCTCGCCCTCACGCTCGGCGGCGTGCCCTTCGAGGGTCCGCTGGCATGCGTGCGCATCGGGCGCGACAAGGAGACGGGCGAGTTCATCGTGAACCCCACGTATGAGGAGCGCGAGAACTCCGACCTCGACCTCGAGCTCGCCGGCACGCGCGACTTCATCTCCATGGTGGAGGCCGGTGCCGAGGAGGTCACCGAGGACGACATGCTCGCCGCGATGCAGTTCGGCCAGGAGGCCATCGGCGCGTTCTGCGACGCGCAGCTCGAGTTCGTCGAGGAGTGGGAGCGGGTGAACGGCCCCATCCAGCAGAAGGAGTACGAGCTCGACCAGCCCGTGCCCGAGGTCGAGGAGCGCATCTTCGCCCACTACGACGAGATGTACGCTGCGCTCTCCGACGCCGACAAGCTTTCGCGCATCGCGCACGTCGAAGAGCTCAAGGAGCGCATCCGTGCTGAGTTCACCGAGGAGGAGCAGCTCGCTTGGGAGCGCGAGATCCCGGTGAACCTCAAGAAGCTTGAGAAGAAGGCCATGCGCACCATGGTCGTCGAGACGGGCGAGCGCGTCGACGGCCGTGCCGCCGACGAGATCCGTCCCATCATGGTTAAAGACAGCTACCTGCCGCTCGTGCATGGCTCCGGCCTGTTCCAGCGCGGCCAGACCCAGGTGCTCTCGGTGCTCTCGCTCGGCATGCTGAGCGAAGGCCAGCGTCTCGACACCATCGAGCCGGTGGACGGCAAGCGCTATATGCACCAGTACAACTTCCCACCGTTCTGCACGGGCGAGACTGGTCGCATCGGTGCGCCCAAGCGCCGCGAGATCGGTCACGGCAACCTTGCCGAGCGCGCACTTCTGCCCGTGCTGCCCGATGAGACGGAGTTCCCGTACGCCATCCGCGTCGTTTCCGAGGTCATGGAGTCCAACGGCTCATCCTCGATGGCATCCACCTGCGCGAGCTGCCTTGCGCTCATGGACGGCGGCGTGCCGCTCAAGCGCCCTGTTTCCGGCATCGCGATGGGCCTCATCCAGGAAGAGGGCAAGACCGTCGTCCTCTCCGATATCCAGGGCATCGAGGACTTCCTCGGCGACATGGACTTCAAGGTGACCGGTACCGAGCGCGGCATCACGGCGCTCCAGATGGATAACAAGGCGACCGGTCTCACCTTCGAGATCCTGAAGACCGCTCTCGAGCAGGCCAAGCAGGGCCGCGCGTTCATTCTGGGCAAGATGCTCGACGTGATCCCCGCCCCGCGCGAGGAGATGCGTCCTACCGCGCCGCACATCGAGACCATCACCGTCCCCGTGGATAAGATCCGCGACGTCATCGGCAAGGGCGGCGACACCATCCGCGGTATCCAGGACGAGACGGGCGCCACGATCAACGTCGAACAGGACGGCACCGTCGTCGTGGGCGGTGTGGGCGAATCCGTCGACGAGGCTGTGAGCCGCATCAAGGAGATCGTCCGCGAGCCCGAGGTGGGCGAGGTCTACGACGGCCGCGTCGTCACCATCCAACCGTTCGGCGCCTTCGTGCATCTCTTCGGCACGAAGGACGGCCTGCTGCACATCTCCCGTGTTGCCGAGGGTCGCGTGGAGCGCGTCGAGGATGTCCTGAACATCGGTGACGAGGTGAAGGTCAAGGTCATCGAGGTCGACGACAAGGGTAAGGTCTCGCTCGACCGCCTCGATAAGCCGCAGGCGCCCGAGGGTTCCGGCAAGGGCTCGGGTGAAGGTCGTCCGCGTCGCGAGAGCCGTGACCGCAGCGAGCGCCCGCGCCGTCGTCCCGGCGACAACGGCCACGGTGGCCGTGCGCCGCGCCGCCATCACGAGGGGTAAGCCGCTGGGGTTCGCCGTATAGCGCTTTTATTCTGGGAAGCCGCTGCGTTGGAGCAACTCTCCACGCAGCGGCTTTCCTTGTTTCATATGCGTGTTCGACGCCGCACGCTCTTGCGCTGTTCCTGTGGGATGCCATGGACGTGCCGCATGTCTTCGGTAAAGCACGTACAATATATTCTGTATGACTATGCTCATTGTCGTGCTGTTTGGACGTTCTCGCGCACGAGCGCGATGTATTTCGTACTACGATGTGAAAGGAGCTCAATAGCTCATGACAAAAAAGAACCAACCCTTGCGTATCATCCCGCTTGGCGGTCTTGACGGCATCGGCAAGAACATGACGGTCGTCGAATGCGGTCCCGACATGGTACTCATCGACGCGGGCCTCATGTTCCCCGATGATTCGCAGCCCGGTATCGACCTCGTCCTTCCGGATTACACCTATGTCCTCGAAAACGAGGAGAAGCTCCGCGGTATCATCGTGACGCATGGCCACGAGGACCACACGGGCGCCCTGCCGTATCTCCTGCAGGATCTCAACAACAAGGTGCCCATCTTCTCCAGCAAGCTCACCTTGGGCTTCATCGAAGGCAAGCTCGCCGAGTTCCGCATTCGCTCACCCAAGTTCCGTGAGGTCAAGAGCGGGTCGCACATCAGTCTCGGATGCATCTCGGTCGACTTCTTCTCCATGACGCACTCCATTCCCGGCGCACTCGGCGTCTACATCAAGTCGCCGCAGGGCACGGTCATGCACACCGGCGACTTCAAGCTCGACCAGACGCCCATCGATGGTGTCACACCGGACTATGCGGCTATCTCGAAGTTCGCCAAGCAGGGTGTCGACCTGCTCCTTTCTGACTCTACGAACGCGACCGTCCCCGGTTTCACCAAGTCTGAGGCCGAGGTCGGCCCCACGCTCAACGAGGTCATCAAGAATGCTCCCGGGCGCGTGTTCGTCGCCTCGTTCTCGAGTCACATTCATCGCCTGCAGCAGATCTGCAACGCTGCGAAGGCGAGCGGTCGCAAGATCGTCGTCACCGGTCGCTCCATGCTCACGAACACCCGTGTCGCGCGCGAGCTCGGGTATCTCGAAATCGATGAGGCGGACATCATCGACGCCTATGACGTGAACGGCATCCCCGATGACAAGATCGTCGTCATGTGCACCGGCTCCCAGGGCGAGCCGCTCTCCGCGCTCTCGCGTATGGCCAACGGCGAGCACAAGACGCTCTCGATCCACTCGGGTGATACCGTCATCATCTCCGCGACGCCCGTTCCCGGCAACGAGAAGGCCGTGCAGCAGGTCGTCAACAGCTTGGCGAAGCTCGGCTGCACCGTGGTCGACAAGTCCTCTAAGCTCGTCCACGTCTCCGGGCACGGCAGCCAGGAGGAGCTCAAGCTCATGCTCACCATGGCGAAGCCGACCTATTTCATGCCCGTTCACGGTGAGGCCGTGCACCTGCGGGCTCACGCGCGCCTTGCGCGCAAGGTGGGCATTCCCGAAGATCACATTTTCGTGCTCGATAACGGAGATACGCTCGAGGTGCGCGGCGGCGTGGTGAAGGTCGGGCCCGCGGTGGAGAGCGGTATCGTCTACGTTGACGGCCTGCGCATCGGCGACACCGATCCCATCGTGCTCCGCGATCGCCAGAAGCTTGCGAACGACGGCATGGTCACGGTCGTGGCCGTCGTTTCCATGAAGAAGAAGCGCATCGACGCAATCGAGTTCTCGAGCCGCGGCGTGTCGTTCAGCATCGACGAGGAATTTGGCGACGACGCGTCGCAGGCCATCATGAAGGCAGTCGAGAAGGGGTCGTTCGACTTCACGAGCAGCAGCACGGGCGCGCTCCGCAAGGCCGTGCGCGACTCGCTTTCGAACTTCATCTGGAACCGTACCAAGACCCGTCCGATGATCATCCCGGTCGTCATGGAGGTTTAACGTGGCGGCTCGTACGGGTACATCGAAGGGCGTGAAGGGGAAGAAGCCTGCGCAGAAGAAGGCCTCGTCGCAGCTCCGAGCCGGCGCGCACGCCGCGCCCGTGCCCGAGCCCCTGCTATCTGGCGGATCGGGTCGCGACATCGCAGGCGTCGCGCTCGCCGTCTTCGCGGTCTGCTCCTTCATTGCGGTCATTGCTCCCGCCTCGGCACCTATCACCGCTGCGGTTGCCGGCTTCTATCACCTGGGGTTCGGTCTTGGCGCCTACGTTCTTCCGCTCGCGCTTTTGCTTGTTGCGGCGCTGCTATTCGTGCGGAGCGAGGACGTCCTCAAGGTGAAGACGTGCCTCGGCTCGCTCATCATCTTCATCGCCGTCATCGCGCTCATCACGCTCGTCGGCACGCCTGAGCATATGGTGCTCGGCGTCACGGTAGGGGAGGCCGAGCTCTCGGCGACCGGAGGCTACTTGGGGTTCGCGGTGGCGTCCGTTCTCGCATCCGCGCTTGGCAAGCCTATCGCGGGCGTCGTTCTCGTGGGTATCGCCATCGCCGGCGCGATTCTCGTGGGCTTCTCGGTCTCGAGCTTCATCGGTGCGGTGCGCGACCATGCCGAGCGCATTCGCGAGCGTCGTCACGTCGAGGTGAATGAGCGCCCCTGGGGGGACGACTCCGCCCTCGATGCCCGGGTGAACCCCTATGCTCCGCGCGGTGGCGCAGCCGTCGTCGAACCTGTTCCCCTTGATGGGGAGGGAGCTGCTGAAACGACCTTCCTCGGTGATCGGGCGCAGACGACGCTGCTCTCGTGCGAGGCCGATGACGTTGACGAGGATCCCTTCGTCGACCTTACAGATGCGCTTGCAAAGGAGCGCGCGCAGACGACGCTCATCCCCATCGAGGACCGGTATGCAAACACGGCCGATATCCAGAAAGAAGAGGCTCTTCAGTCCTTGGACGAGGCTACAGGCAGCAAACTCGCGGAAGAATCGATCGACGCGGTGCCTGAAGCTCCCGCTTCTGCGAGCGAAAGCGGTTTAGTGATTCCCGAGTTCCTAAAGCATCCTCATGGCAAGGAAATCGCTGTCGCCGATGAAGACGCATCTCACGATGAGGCGCTTGCGCACCAGGTCGCCGCATCTGCCGTGCCTTCCCGAAAATCCGAACTCGAGCCCTCGGCTTCCGATGCCGAAGGTGCGGAACGAAGGCTTCCTCCTGCCTCGATGCTGCGCCATAGCCCGCAGGCGAAGGGGTCTTCAGCAGCGAACACCGAGCTTCAGCAGACGGCAGAATCGCTACAGGCGACGCTCCAGGAATTTGGCTTGCACTCGCGCGTGGTCGGTTGGATCTCTGGACCCACGGTCACGACCTTCAAGGTGCAGCCTGGCGAGGGTGAGCGCGTGAGCCGTATCGCGAGCCTCGAGGACGACATCGCCCTCTCGCTTGCGACGGATTCGGTCCGCATCTTCGCACCCATTCCGGGCACATCGCTCGTGGGCATCGAGATCCCCAACCGCTCGCGCCAGACGGTTGCTTTCGGAGATATCCTGCCCTATGTGACGGGAGGTCCTTTGGAGTTTGCGCTCGGCCGCGATTCCGAGGGCGAGCCCATGGTCGCCGACCTCGCCAAGATGCCGCATCTCCTCATTGCCGGTACCACGGGTTCGGGCAAATCCGTCGTTATCTCCTCAATTCTCATGAGCCTTCTCATGCGCACGTTCCCGGAAGACGTTCGCCTCATCATGATCGATCCCAAGCGCGTCGAGTTCGCGCCCTACGACGGCCTGCCGCATCTCTACGTACCGGTCGTGACCGAGCCCAAGCAGGCTGCGAGCGCGCTGCAATGGGCGGTATCCGAAATGGAGCGGCGCCTCAAGATCTTCGAGCGCATCGGCGTGCGCAAGATCTCGACGTTCAACGAGAAGCAAGCTGCCGGCGAGTTTGAGAAGTACGATAACCCGCCGAGCAAGATGCCCTATCTCGTGATCGTGATCGATGAGCTCTCCGACCTCATGATGGTTGCCGGTAAAGATGTCGAGGCATCGATCGTGCGCATCGCTCAGCTCGGTCGTGCGGCGGGTATCCATATGATCGTCGCCACACAGCGCCCGAGCTCCAACGTCGTGACCGGTCTTATCAAGGCGAACATCACGAACCGCATCGGCCTTACCGTCGCCACGGGCATCGACAGCCGCGTCATCCTCGACCAAACGGGTGCCGAGAAGCTCATCGGCCAGGGTGACATGCTCTTCAGCCGCGTGGATTGGGGCAAGCCCAAGCGTATCCAGGGCTGTTTCGTCTCCGACGAGGAGATTTTCAGCGTCGTTGAGTTCGTGAAGGAGCAATCGCCGGCAGAATACCACGAGGAGATTCTCTCCGCGGTCGCTCCCGCTGCGATGCAGGGCTCCGGCTCCGGTTCCGGCGGCGCGTCCGCAGACGACCCGCTTATCTGGGAGGCTGCGCACCTCGTCGTTGAGTCGAAGCTCGGGTCGACGTCGAGCCTACAGCGGCGCCTCAAGGTCGGCTACGCTCGTGCTGGCCGTATCATGGACATGCTCGAGGAGAAGGGCATCGTGGGCCCGCCCGATGGTTCGAAACCGCGCGAGGTCCTTCTCGATGAACAGGCGCTCGAAGAGCTTCAGAATCTCGAGGCCCAGATATCCGAAGATGACGGGTTAGGGGGTTTCTAATGGCTGCTCGGTTTGGCGAGATGCTGCTTGAGCGCAGGCGTCAGCTCGGTCTCTCGATCCATCAGGTCGCTACGACCATCAAGATTCGCCCCCAGATCATCGAATTCTTCGAACAGGGCAACTTTTCCGCCATGCCGCCACGCGGCTATGCCCAGGGTATGATCTCGAGCTATGCACGCTACCTAGGGTTGAATCCCCGTGTCGTCATGGATGCGTACTTCGACGAGCTCGATGCTTACGAGCGCGATACAGCGCACGCAGGCGGACGGCTCCAGGATGCCGCGGGGTTCGTAAGTCCGCGCTCTGAGAACCCCACCGGGCGCTTCATGGCGCTCGACGGCGGTTCTCGGTTTGCGCAGCGACCTCCTCAGGCGGGCTATGTCTCCGAGTCTCAGTCCGGCCATGAACCCATCCGCGCCTCGCGCAGCGCGTACCGTCAAAGAGCGACTGCGCAGCCCGGTGCGAGAACGAGCAGTTCCTATGGTCGGCAACGTGGCTACGCTGCGCAAAGCGGGAACCGTCCTGCGAGTGGGGACACGCCAACATCACGGCTTCGCGGAGGCCGTAACGAGGTGCCTGGCCGTTCTTATCAAGGAACTGGCAGGTACCCCGAGCGCGGGAGCGCCTATGGACGTCGGTCGAACAGCACCCCTGTGCCTCCGCACTCCGCTCGAGATCGTCGTGCCGGCATGCCGCGTCAAGATGGACCGGCGCGGCGCGGATACGATGGACGGCGCGGAGGGGGTACCGGCCGCAGCGGTATCTCCGGTGGTAGCATCGATCCCAGGATCGCCATCGGCGGGCTTGCGATCATCATCCTCTTGCTTATCGTGATCGCGTTGCTCTTGCTGCGCGGCTGCGCCCCCGACCGCTCAGCAGATGCGGCAGGTTCCGCAACGGCAGAGACGACGCAGGCGGCGACATCGCCTTCGAGCGCCGAGACTGCGGACACAGCGGATGCCACCGATGCCGCGTCGCCCACCTCGCCAGCAACCGACGCGGCGACCCCGGCAGAACCGGAGGAGACTATCGTCGGCATCTCCGTGCCCGAGGGCGGCACGTCGTGGGTAGAGATCAAGCTCGACGGCGTCTCTTTCTTTGCCGACAACGTCATCGGGCCTTTCGATAAGGAATATACCGTCGAGGAATCGATCGAGATCACCGTGAGCAGTCCGGCCGATGTGACCGTGACGCATAACGGCAAAGAGGTGAGCTGGGATACCCGGACCGCCGGGGTCGCTAAGGTGACGATTACCGCACCGCAACCGGAAACCCCCGCTACCGACGAGGAAGCAGGAACCGATGAGGATGGTGCCAGCGCTACCGCGTAGCGAGCGCACCGTAGACGTTCAAGGAGGAACCATGGCCAAGGAATCGAGTTTCGACATCGTCTCAGAAGTCGATATGCAGGAGGTCGATAACGCCTACCAGCAGACTGCGCGCGAGATCGCACAGCGCTATGACCTGAAGGATTCGGGCTCCACCGTCGAGCTTTCAAAGGGCGACCGCACCATCACGATCAGCGCACCCGCTGATTTCGTCGTCCGCCAGATTACCGATGTCCTTAATTCGAAGCTGATCAAACGCGGTATCGATATCAAGGCGCTTTCGTGGGATACCCCGCAAGCGGCGTCCGGTGGCTTCGTGCGCGTCGTCGGCCATATCGTCAACGGTATCGACCAGGAGACGGCAAAGAACATCAACCGCGATGTTAAGGCGCTCAAGCTCAAGTGCAAGATCCAGATCGAATCCGACAAGCTGCGCGTCACCTCGGCGTCGAAGGATACGCTCCAGGAGGTTATCGGTTATCTTCACGATGCCGATTACGGTTTGCCGCTCCAGTTCACGAACTACCGCTAACGCGCGCATCCGGCGCGCATCCCGCGCTACGCGCGAGCTGTACTAGAAAGGCACTCATGTCCGAGAACATCACCGATAGTCTTGGTGCCATCTACTTCATCACCCTCGGTTGCGCTAAGAACGAGGTAGATACCGACCGCATGCGCTCGCTTCTGCTCTCTGCGGGCTACGAGGAAGCGTACGATGTCGAAGATGCCGATGTCGCCATTGTGAATACGTGCTCCTTTTTGGCTTCTGCCACCGAGGAGAGCGTTGAGGCAACCCTCGCTCTTGCCGAGGAGGCCGCCACGGGAGTGCGCAACCTCAAGATCGTGATGTGCGGCTGCGTTCCCTCACGCTACGGAGAGGATCTTCCAAGCGAGCTTCCCGAGGTCGCTGCGTTCGTCCGCACCGATGAGGAGGACGGTATCGTTGCCGTCGTCGATCGCGTACTCGGGTGCGAGCGCGTGGAAGCGCCGCTTGTGCCTCAGGTGAAGCGCACGGTGGAAAGCGCCGTCGCATATGTGAAGATCTCGGATGGCTGCGACCGCTTCTGCAGCTTCTGCGCCATTCCCTACATCCGCGGGCGCTACCACAGCCGCCCTTGGGAAGAGATCAAGGCGGAGGTTTGCGACCTCGTTGCCGCAGGTGTGCGAGAGATCGTGCTCATTGGGCAGGACACCGGCATCTGGGGCGAGGACTTTGACGAATCCGTCTCCGGCCCAGGCAACCTCGCGCAACTCCTTGTTGCCGTCGCTCATGCCGTTCGCCCGGAGCGTGTCTGGTTGCGCGTCCTCTATCTGCAGCCCGAAGGGATGACGGACGAACTTATCGCCGCGATCCGTGATACCCCTGAGGTTCTGCCCTATATCGATATCCCCATCCAGCATTGCAGCGCGCGCGTTCTGAAGGCCATGAATCGCTCCGGTTCCGAGGACGAGCTCGATGCGCTTTTCCAGCGCTTGCGTCGCGAGATACCCGGCATGATCATCCGCACGACCTATCTTGTCGCGTTCCCGGGTGAGACGTATGAGGAACATGAGCAAATGCTCGCCTTCATGGATCGCACCGGCTTCGACTATACGAGCGTCTTCGCCTTTTCTCCTGAAGAGGGAACACGCGCCGAGAAGATGGACGGCCAGATCGATGATGTCGAAAAGCTTGAACGTACCCAGGCCGCGATGGATCTGGCTGAATCGCTCGGGTTCGCGGCAACCGCCGCGCATGTAGGGGAGCGCGCAGAGGTGATCGTCGACGGCATCGAGGAGACGGACGAAGGGGTCGAGCTCATCGGGCATGCGTGGTTCCAGGCTCCGGATTCCGATGGTGCGGTGCATCTCGATGCCACCGAGGCCACCGTTGGTGATATCGTAGAAGTCGAGTTTACCGATAGCTTTTGCTATGAGCTTGTCGGCCATGTCGTGGAATAGCGAGGGGCACATGGATCCAGAAACTAGGAAAACGGCCGAGGGCGCACCGAGCGTTTGGACGCCGGCGAATATCGTCACCTGTGTGCGCATTGTGTTCATACCGGTGTTCATGGTGCTTGCCGAGCTCTCGTGCGTACAGGCCGGCGTGCTCTACGACCCCGTGCTCGCGCCCGCCGCGTGCCTCCTTTATATTCTTCTGAGCTTGACGGATAAGCTCGATGGCTATCTCGCGCGGTCGCGCAATCAGATCACGGATTTCGGCAAGTTTCTCGACCCAATCGCCGACAAGCTTCTCGTGTTCTCGGCGTTGCTCATCCTGCTCGAGCAGGAGTTCGTGGGCGTTTGGGTTGTCTTCATTATTCTTTTGCGCGAGTTTCTCGTGAGCGCGCTGCGCATGGTCGCTGGAGCGAAGGGCGTCGTCATCGCAGCCGATACCCTTGGTAAATGGAAGACTGCGGTCACGATGATCGCGCTTTGCGCCTACTTCATCGCCATCGCGATCGCGTCTGCCGGAGCGGTCTATCTTGCTGCCTACCTTCTCATCGCCGCGCACGCGCTCATCATCTTGGCCGTGGTCCTTACCGTCGTCTCGGGCGTGCAGTATTTCTGGAACGGCCGCGACGTCATCTTCTCGTAAGAGAGGGAGTAGCCATGACGAGTGCACATCAGGCTGCGGATGAGGCGGCGCGCGAGCTCGTGCGTCGCTGTTGCGAGCGTGGTGTAACAGTCTCCACGGCAGAGTCATGCACGGCAGGGCTTGTCTCGTCGACGATCGCCGACATCCCCGGCGCCTCGGGTGTCCTGCGCGGTGGAGCAGTGACCTATGTTGACGAGATCAAACATGCTGTTCTCGGCGTATCACTCGATACACTGGAGCGCTTCACCGCCGTTTCCGCTTCCTGTGCCTTAGAGATGGCTGAGGGCGCACGCAAGGTGTTCGGAAGCTCGCTCGCGGTGAGCACCACGGGTTTTGCCGGTCCCGGGGGCGGCACGGAGGAAGACCCCGTGGGCACCGTCTATTTCGGCCTTGCGAGCGATCACGGGGTACACACGGAGTGCTGCAGGTTTGAAGGGACGCGCGAGGACGTACGCCAGGCGGCTTGTTTGCATGCGCTTAAAATGCTACTGAATGCGGTAGAAGAGGGATAGCTTTCTGCACTTTGCCCCGTCCTAAGGCGTTTCCTTTCGAAGCCCGATTCGCTTCGCTCACGAAGGGC
>UPXY01000005.1 GCA_900538305.1 uncultured Collinsella sp. | reverse complement strand
ACCATCCCCAATGGCGAGCCGCCCACCAGCCAATAACCCCCGTCCCCAATGGCGAAAACCCCTGGGGTGATTTTACATCACGCGCTATGCACCTCGAACGTGAAGCTCTGGATATCGGGCAGGTAGAACTCGATGCCGACTTCCATAAGCTCATCTTGTTCGTCGTAAACGATGTTGAGCATGCGCATGACGGGCGAACCCGGCTCGAGTTCCATAGCCTCTGCGGTACGGGCATCGGCGGCAGACGCCCAAACAGTTCGCACGGCACGCGTGGGACGTACGCCATAGAGTTTGAAGAGCGTGGCGTAAAGGGAATCGATCGTAAAATCGTATGACCCGATTCCCGGAAAACGCTCGTATGGAACCCAGGTTTTGAGGTGAGACGACGCCGTACCGTTCGTGAAGCGCACGCGCTCGAGGAAAAACGCATCGGTGAACGCCGAGGAAATGCATGGAGAGAGGCTCTCGGGCAGCTCGGCGCGCTCAAAGGAAAGCACGCGCGTGACCGGAATGCCACCCGTAAGCAGTGTCTCTTGAGAAAACCCCAAAAGTGAGGCGTGAGGCCTGATCGAGCTTGGCGCACGCACAAAGCTACCGCGCCCACGCTCACGGGAAACGAGGCGTGCTCCCACGAGCGCACCATACGCTTGTCGAACAACGGGGCGCGAAAGGCCGAACGTCTCGGCCAGCTCATCCTCGGTGGGCAGCTTATCCCCTGTCTTCAAAGCACCTTCACCAATGGCTCTCACGATGCAATCTTCTAGCTGTTTATACAGCGGCAAAGGTGAGGAGCGATCAATCTTGATGAATCCAGTGTCCATGAAGTTTTCCGTTCGCAATGCCGCATAAGGAGCAGCGTTTTGGCAGCATAATAGCAATATGATAGCAGCGACCCCACCTTTCCGTGTGAAGGAAACGCGGGGTCACATGCGAAGCGTCACCGGTTGCGCAAGCGAAGCGGGAGATGCGCTCACGCCCTCGATCGATACACCGCCGCTACTTCTCGTCGTCAGCGTAATGCGCGAGCGGCTCTTGGAACGGGTTCACACCGGTGTCGATAAAGATATCCTTCGCGCCCTTAGCGGCAACGAACTGGAATGGCACCGTATACGCGAGCGGCGCAAGATACTTGCTCACGCGATGTGTGAACACAAGATCGCGCTCGTCGGCATCCGGGATGTCGCGCATCGATACCACGTGCACGCGCGGCGTGTACTTCTTATAGGCGTCGCGGAAGACAAGCATGCGCTCGTACTCCGCCTCATCGGAACCGATCATGAAGATCGTCTGGTTGGGACGAAGCCCCATGGTAGGACCGTGCGAGAACTCCTCGAGCTCGTAGCCAATCGTCGGAATACGAAGCATTTCGCCCACCTTGAGCATGGCCTCAAGCATCGAGCCGTAATCGACACCGTAGCCCAGGATAAACAGACGGTCGCTCTGCAGGATCGAGCCTTTGTTGCGGTCGTACCATGCCTCGCCTTCGTCGATGACGCTCTGGAAATCGCCTACGAACTCCTCGATCTCATCGAGCGCCGCCTGGTAACCTTCTGTAGAAAGTTTCCCGCGATCGTAAGCGACGGCAAGCGCCCAGAGATACACACTCAGCACGGAAACCGTGTAACCCTTGGTCTCAGGCGGTGTCAGCTCGGGACCCACGAGCAGGTGTGTCGTGACGTTGGCAAACTGCGTGATGCGGCTCTCCAGATCACCTGTTATCACCAGCGTGCGGCAGCCAACCTTCTGGCCATATTCCATGACCTCGCAGGTGGAGACCGAAGTTCCCGACTGACTGATGCCCACGAACAGCGTGTTCTCCGGGGCGACCGAGCCCGTCCAATCTGCACGCTCGTAATTCTTGAACACCGTGGGATACTGCGCCTCCGCAGCAATTCCCGCAAGTTGCTTCATGTAAAACGCTGCGATCTGCGACACGTTGTACGAGGTACCCGAACCAAAGAAGATGATTTTCCTGATTCCCTGCTCGTCAACTTCGCGGCGAAACGGCTCAACGAACACATCGCGATTCGCAAATACCTGCGGAAGCACCTCAGGCTGGCTTTTGATGTTGCCCAGCACCGTCTGCTCCATAGTTTCCACTCCAATCATAAGGATGAGTACCATTGCGACATCGCCCTGCCCGACATGCAGGACGACGTGTTGATAGGCCTACAGGAAGCGCTTCGTTATGTCCTCGCGAATATCGTTCGGCACCAGCTGATCGTATATCTCGATGCCTTGAGCCGCGAGCTCGCGAAATGCCTCGATCTCTTCGGGCGTAGCGTAAGCGGTCTTGGCGATCTGCTGCGAACCGGGCCGACCCGACATGTTGCCAACCGTCACGTACTCCACCTTGAAGCCGTATTTCGCCATCTGCAGAATGGGAACCGGGCTGTTGCAAAGGATCATGACCTTGATGCCCTCGTCGATATGACGAGAGAATTTATCGGCCGCCTTTGCCGTGTCAAAGATCGAAAGCTTGCAGCGCTCCGGACACGCCATGCGCAGCATGGATTTTCGCAAATCGTCTTTGGCAACCGCATCATCGACTACCACAATGCGATCGACGTTGTACTTCGGGATCCAAAAGCTGCACACCTGGCCATGAACTAAGCGGTCGTCGATGCGTGCGTCTACGATAGCCATGACAGCCCCTTACATCGCGATGAGACCGGTGACGCCAAGCACGAAGCCGATCACGCAGATAGCCGCGATGATGATAGGCACCTTGACGTTCTTCTTGAGGGCACCGTACACGGCGAGCGTGCACACAAGCGGCAGGAACTTCGGGAAGAGCTGGTCGAGGTATTCCTGGATAGTGATGGTCATCTCACCGATAGTGAAACTCAAAGGACAAGAGATCGAAACCCACATAGCGATCATGGTGCCAATGGAGACGGCACCGATGATACCGGCGCAGTAGGTGACGAGTTTCATCTGCCCGTTCTTCTCCAAGCGCTCCAGGAACGAGCTGCCCTGCTCGTAGCCGAGCTTAAGACCGAACCAGCGCACGAGGACGTTGGGGATGTTGAAGACCAGCAAGAGGACGAACGGAGCGATGGGATTTCCCTGCTGCGCGAAAGCGACGCCGAGCGAGCAAGCCAGCACGCGGAAGATGCCCCAGAAGAACGTATCGCCAATGCCGGAAAGCGGGCCCATGAGCGAGACCTTGATGGCGTTGACAGAGCTCGTATCGAGCTGCGGATCACGCTTGAAGCTCTCCTCCATGGCGACGGAGATGCCCATAACGAACGTGGACGGAGCGCACGTCATGTTGAATGCAGCGATATGGCGCTTGAGGGCGGCGCGCAGACCTTCCTCGTCGTCCCCATAGATGCTCTTAAGCGGCTTCAAAATGCTATACAGGAAACCGAGGCTCTGCATGCGTTCGTAGTTAAACGAACCCATGAGCACGAAGCTGCGCCAGAACGCGCTACGGAAATCGCTCTTGGAAATGCTGGACTGAGCGGCAGCGGCGCCGTTGGTGGTGATGGTATCAGCCATGATGCTAGTCCTCCCATTCGTCGTCACTTGCAGCAGCAACCTGCGGGGTAGCTGCGGCTCGCTCGCTGCGGAGCTGCCAGATGATCAGGGCGATCGCGACGGCGACAGCAGCCATGCCAACCATGTTGATATCGAAGCCCACGAACGCAGCAGGGACGAAGCCGATGATGAAGTACGGCCACATAGAACCGTCCATGATAATGCTCATAAGCAGGGCGAAGCCGAGGCACGGCAGAAGCGCAGCGATGCCGTTCAGACCGTTGGACACCCATGCGGGAAGGCCGTTCACGATGGTGTCGATGAGGTCACCACCGAGGTACATGAGCATAAAGATGAGTACGAACGTTTTAATGGCCGAAAGCAATACGCACAGCCAGTGAAGTGCTCCGAGGCGGGCGAGCTTGAGATCCTCGATCGCCTTATCGGCCTCGAGCATGACGCCAGAGTATGCCGCCATGAGCAGAGTGTTCACGAACTGCATGATGACGGAGACCGGGACGCCGAACATAATGGCGCTCTCCAGACCGGTGCCCGTCGCAATGGCAACGGCAGCGCCCACGGTGCCACCGGTACCGATGTCAAGACCAGCGGTGGGGCCAATCGCCGTCGCACCCATCCACATGAGCTGCATCTGGGCACCGAGCATAAGGCCCTTAGTGACATCTCCCAAGATCAGACCTACGAGGAATCCGGTTACGATGGGCTCGCGCATCTTGTTCTCGCCGAAGATGTTGCCGTCGAGCTCGGTTAGTACGGCCACGAGCGCGATCAGCACAGCTTGCCACAATGTGATCATGGTTATCACCCCTTCTTCCGACATGTGTCCCACAAGGCGCAGAAAGGCTGGCCAAACCCAACTGCACTGCGGGATATGACATGATTCAGGATATTGTTATATTGTTATCCTAAATTACTAAAGCAGGGTGAACGGTCGATATGGTCCGTAAACGGTTTACGAAGCGAAGCCCCGTCCAGTGTTACATCGCATGGGTCGTGTAGACCTGCTCGTCTTGCCATAGACAGACGGCGTCGGCAAGTGAGCAACCGCGCTCGGCAGCCGCGGCGCGCGTAGCGTTCAGGTCGATGATGCGCTGGTTCGACGACCCGCGGAACCGCAGCGAGATGTCATAGAGCTCCTGCACCCAAGGGCCATCGACGAGGATATCCACGCATGCAAGCAGGCGATCCGTCACCTCGGTGTGATGTCGCCCGCCCGGCATGAGCTCGTCGAGCGTATCGCCCGTGAAACACCAGATGGTCTTGGCGGCAGCGATAGGCGAGCCCTTAGCGCCTGTCGCACCTGCGAAAGCAGTCGACCCCTCGGCGCCCATCGCACCTGCGGCAGCAGCCGAGCCCTCAGCGTCCGACGCGCTCTCCCCGCACCGCGGAAAGCGCTCGCGAACGCGCTCAAGAAAACTCACGAGACCGCGCTGGTTCTCGGGCTCCATGGGCTCGCCGCCCAACACGGTCAGCCCATCGCAGAATGGATGATCGAGGCTCGCGATGATCTTGTCCTCAACCTCGCTCGTGAAGGCCTCGCCAGCCGCAAAGCTCCACGCACCCGAGTTGAAGCAACCTGGGCACCCGCGCCGGCACCCAGAGACAAACAGCGACGTGCGCACACCCTCGCCGTTCGCGATATCGGAGTATTTAATCTCTGCGTAGTTCATCGCTCACCCTCCGGGGCGGGGCATATGGTCCCGTCCTCAAACAGTCCTCGCTCCGCTTCGCTCGCTGCGGAACTGCGGGCGGGACCATATGCCCCGCCCCAGCGCGCTGATCTGGCCTCGTGGCTATGACGAGCGCAACGGAGCCACACTCGCAGCTTGCCGCGCCGCCCGGTGGGAGCTACAAATGCAGCACGCGGTCGCGAATCTCCTCCGTGCGTCCCTGGTTCCAGAACTGCGTCCCGATATATCCGCAGGTACGACGTGCGACATTCATCTTCTCCTGGTCGCGGTTGCCGCAGTTCGGGCACTCCCACACGAGCTTGCCATCGTCCTCGACGATACGGATCTCGCCGTCGTAGCCGCACACCTGGCAGTAGTCGCTCTTGGTGTTGAGCTCCGCGTACATGATGTTCTCGTAGATGTACTGCATCACGCGGATGACGGCCTTGAGGTTATCCTGCATGTTGGGCACCTCGACGTAGGAGATGGCGCCGCCGGGCGAAAGCGCCTGGAACTCGCTCTCGAACTTGAGCTTGTCGAACGCGTCGATCTCCTCGCTCACGTGCACATGGTAGCTGTTCGTGATGTAGCCCTTGTCCGTCACACCCGGGATGATGCCGAAGCGGCGCTGCAGGCACTTCGCGAACTTGTACGTCGTGGATTCGAGCGGCGTGCCGTAGAGCGAGTAGTCGATATCCTCGGCGGCCTTCCACTCGGCGCACTTATCGTTCATCCGCTGCATGACAGCGATCGCGAAATCCTTGCCCGCAGCGTCGGTGTGGCTCACGCCCTTCATGTACTTCACGCACTCATACAGGCCGGCGTAGCCGAGTGAAATGGTCGAATAGCCGCCATAGAGCAGCTTGTCGATCGTCTCGCCCTTGTCGAGGCGCGCAAGCGCACCGTACTGCCAAAGGATCGGCGCGGCGTCGGAGAGCGTGCCCTTGAGGCGCTCGTGACGGCAGCGCAGCGCCTTGTGGCAGAGCTCGAGGCGCTCGTCGAAGAGCTCCCAGAACCTCGCCTCGTCGCGCCCTGAAGAGCATGCCACGTCCACGAGGTTGATCGTTACGACGCCCTGGTTGAAGCGGCCGTAGTACTTGGGCTTGCCCGGTTCATAGTTCTTGGCGCGCGCAACATTGTCGAAGCCGTTGCCCGAACGATCCGGCGTGAGGAAGCTGCGGCATCCCATGCAGGTGTAGACGTCGCCCTCGCCCGGCTTCTCGCCCTTCGAAAGCTTGAGTTCGCGCATCTTCTTCGCAGAGATGTAATCCGGCACCATGCGCTTGGCGGTGCACTTCGCCGCGAGCTGCGTAAGGTAGAAGTACGGGCTCCCCTCGTAGACGTTGTCCTCATCGAGCACGTAGATGAGCTTGGGAAACGCCGGGGTGATCCACACGCCCGCCTCGTTCTTCACGCCCTCGTAGCGCTGGCGGAGCGTCTCCTCGATGATGAGCGCCAGATCGCGCTTCTCGGCCTCGTTGCGCGCCTCACCCAGGCACATGTACACCGTCACGAACGGTGCCTGGCCGTTCGTCGTCATGAGGGTCACGACCTGGTACTGGATGGTCTGCACGCCACGGCGGATCTCGTCGCGCAGGCGTTCCTCAACGACCTCGGAGACCTTCTCCGCAGGCGCCTCGAAGCCGAGCTCGGAAAGCTCCCGCTCGACCTGGCGGCGAATCTTCTGCCGGCTCACGTCGACGAACGGCGCGAGGTGCGTGAGCGAGATGGACTGGCCACCGTACTGGCAGCTCGCCACCTGCGCGATGATCTGCGTAGCGATGTTGCACGCGGTCGAGAAGCTGTGGGGACGCTCGATCATGGTACCCGAGATGACGGTGCCGTTCTGCAGCATGTCCTCGAGGTTCACAAGGTCGCAGTTGTGCATGTGCTGGGCAAAGTAGTCCGAATCGTGGAAGTGGATGATGCCCTCGTTGTGCGCCTCGACCACGTTCGCCGGCAGCAGGACGCGCTGCGTGAGGTCCTTCGACACCTCACCTGCCATGTAGTCGCGCTGCACGGAGTTCACCGTGGGGTTCTTGTTGGAATTCTCCTGTTTGACCTCTTCGTTGTTGCACTCGATGAGCGAAAGGATCTTATCGTCGGTGGTGTTCTTCTGACGCTTCAGGCTCTGCACGTAGCGGTAGATGATGTACTTGCGCGCAAGCTCGAACTTATCGAGCTTCATGAGCTCGTCTTCCACGAGATCCTGGATCTCCTCCACGGAGACCGTGTGCCCAGCCGTCTCGCACGCTTCCGCAACGTTCTGCGCGGCGTAGACCACCTGGCGCTCGGTAAGGCGGTCGGCCTCGGTTACTTCCTTGTTCGCCGCCCGGATGGCGTTTTCGATCTTCGCGATGTCGAACGCGACCTCGACGCCGCTGCGCTTGATGATCTTCATGGTGTGCCCTTCGCGTTTGTTGAACGTCTTTCAAAATGATTCGGCCGTTTCATAGTACGCGAGAAATCGTCCCATATTCTGTGGATTTTTTTCTTCGTAACACTACATATTGTGTTTATGCAGCTCAGAGAATTGTGCTGATTCTGAATCACATTAACGTTTGGTTGTCGCCCTAATTCGCTTGCGCAGACGCGCGATTCCTACCAGCGAAGAATGTGAGATCCCTATTCCGAACCGTTCACAGAAATCCACACGTTCTACGAAAGCACGAGCCAGGGGGTACGGGAAAACTTCAGAGATTCACTCTTGACCAACATGTTGTGGCGGGGCAAGACGGCGGGCACGTCCTCCTTACGCGCAACCCCAGCAGCGCCCTACCTCTTGCGCGCCGCCTTGAGCACCGCGCCGACCTATTCCGCCGCTTTCATCCTCTCAGGCTCATGCCCTGGCGAAAAGATCGACGTCGGGGTAATACTGAACAGACGGAGCACGTGAAATCTCTCTGGGGATTCAGGTGAAAACGGCCTACAATGTGTGCTTTGGAATCACCGGCTTCATCTTGGAAGGTGGCATCTCGATGACCGACTGGCTGGTGCGACATTTCGTCAAAGACGCCTCCGATACCTCGAATCCCGCCGTGCGCACGCGCTACGGCCAGTTCGCAGGCATCGTGGGGATCATCTGCAACATCCTGCTATGCCTGGGCAAGGGCGCGATCGGCCTCATCTCGGGTTCGGTCTCGATCGTGGCAGACGCGGTGAATAACCTCTCCGACGCCGCATCGAACATCGTGAGCCTCTTGGGCTTCAAGTTGGCGAGCCGCCCCGCGGACCCGGAGCACCCCTATGGGCATGGCCGCTACGAGTACCTCGCTGGGCTCGTGGTCGCAGCGCTCGTGCTCGCCATCGGCATCAACCTCACCTGGTCGTCCATCCAAAAGATCCTCGCACCCGAGCCCACGGAGTTCTCGGGCGCACTCGTTGCGGTGCTCGTGCTCTCCATCCTCGTGAAGCTGTGGATGGCGGCGTTCAACCGCACGCTTGGCCGGCGGATCGATTCCGACACGCTCGCCGCGACGGCAGTGGACTCACGCAACGACGTCATCAGCACGGGAGCGGTGCTCATCTGCGCCTGCATCTCACAGGTGACGGGCGTCGAACTCGACGGCTGGGCGGGCGCCGCGGTGGGACTCTTCATCTGCGTGAGTGGCGTGCAGCTCTTGGGCGAGACGATCAGCCCGCTCCTCGGTCAGGCGCCGAGCGCAGAGCTCGTCGGCCATATCCACGACAAGATCATGAGCTATCCCGGCGTACTCGGCACTCACGACCTCATGGTGCACGATTACGGCCCAGGGCGCCAGTTCGCAAGCGCGCACGTAGAGATGGCCGCCGAGGCGGATCCCATGGAGAGCCACGACCTCATCGACAACATCGAGCAAGATTTCAAAACGCAGGATGGACTCATCGTCACGCTGCACTACGACCCCATCGTAACGGACGAC
Source organism: uncultured Collinsella sp. (assembly GCA_900538305.1). Lineage (GTDB taxonomy): Bacteria > Actinomycetota > Coriobacteriia > Coriobacteriales > Coriobacteriaceae > Enorma. The sequence continues at coordinate 74,888 of UPXY01000005.1, read as the reverse complement.
CCCACCGTCGCAGACATGCGCAACTGGATCAGCCAGGCGGTGAAGATCATCGACCCGCGACTCACCATCCACGACCTGCGCTGCGTCCCCGGTCCCACGCACACGAACGTCATCTTCGACTGCGTGCGCCCGCACGGACTCGAGCTCAGCGACACCCAGCTCAAACGACGCATCGACGAAATCGTACGCGACCACTATCCTAAGACGTTCACCAAAGTCACCATCGACGAAAGCTACGTGAGCTCCGAGCAGTAGACGCCAATGCGGGATACCCCCAGCGATAATTGCATCGTATGGAAAGCGCAAACCATCGTTCGTCCTCTCCGTGCGATGAAAAAGCCGGGATTATTGTGCGTGCACAACCCTCCGAAAGCCATTCTGGTCACCCTTGAGACCCAAATCGACGCAAGTGAACAGTTTTCGGCAGGGTGCCCGAGTAGCTCAGATATCCCCGATCGCTGTACCTGCAGTTTTATCATGCAAAATCACTCAGCTACTTCAGGGATACGGCAAAAACTGTTCACTTGAAGCAATTTGGGAACGAGAACGCTAGCAGATGGGACACTAATCGCATTCCCGGGCAGCGACTACCTCCGCCCCATTTCGACAACGGGAGAGAGCAGCGCGACGGCGTTCTCGTCTACGAGGTAACGTGCCTGCGCGCGCTTAAGCTGGTCTGCCACGGCGGACGGCGCCGTACCGCCCTCCGTTGTGCGCGCCGCGACGATCGCATCGAGGTCGAACGCCCCGGTGATATCCGCGTCGAACAGCTCGCTCGCCGCCCGGAACGTCGCGAGCGGCAGCTCGGAGATATCGCAGCCGGCTTTTTCCGCCTCCAACACCAGATGACCCACCACGGCATGCGCCTCACGGAACGGCATGCCACGTTTAGCAAGGTAATCGGCCACATCCGTCGCGGCGAGGTGCCCGCGCTCCATGGATGCGCGCATACGGTCCGCGTTGACGACCCAGGTGGACACCATGCCTGCCATAACGGCAAGGCACTCCTCGAGCGTATGCGCCGCGTCGAGCGCGCCCTCCTTGTCCTCCTGCATATCCTTGTTATAGGCGAGCGGCAAACCCTTCATCGTCACAAGCAGCTGCACGAGGTCACCCACCACGCGCCCCGTCTTGCCGCGGATAAGTTCGGCGAAATCGGGATTTTTCTTCTGCGGCATGATGGACGAGCCCGTGGAGTACGCATCCGAAAGCGTGATAAAGCCGAACTCCTGGCTCGACCACAGCACGATCTCTTCCGAAAGCCGCGAGAGATGCACGGCCATGACGCTGCATGCGTATTCAAGATCGAGCAGGAAATCGCGGTCGCTCACGGCGTCGAGCGAGTTCTCGATCACGCGCGTGAAGCCCAGGCGGTGCGCCGTCATCTGGCGGTCGAGCGGATACGTGGTGCCTGCGAGCGCCGCCGCACCGAGCGGCGAGGCATCCGCCGCGTCGAATGCGGTGAAGAGACGCGTGAAGTCACGCGTGAGCATCCATACATAGGCAAGCAGATGATGCGCAAAAAGCACCGGTTGAGCATGCTGAAGGTGCGTCATGCCGGGAAGCACCGTCGCGCCCGCTTGATCGGCGGCGTGAAGAAGCGCCGCGCGCAGGTCAAGGTTCGCCTGCATAAGGCTCTTGGTGAGCGCCTTCGCCGCAAGGCGCGTGTCGGTCGCAACCTGATCGTTCCGCGAGCGCCCGGTGTGCAGGCGACCACCGGCCTCGCCGATACGCCGCGTAAGCTCGGCCTCGATCGCCATGTGGATGTCCTCATCCGCGATATCGAACGTGAAGTTGCCGGCATCGATGTCGTGCTCGATATTCTCGAGCCCGTCGCAGATGGCTTCGGCGTCTTCCTCGGAGATGATCCCCTGCGCGGCGAGCATCCGCGCGTGCGCGCGCGACCCCGCGATATCTTGCTTGTACAACGCCTTATCGACCGGCAGCGACGCGCCAAACGCCTGCGTCGAGAGCGCTGCACCCTCTTCGAACCTACCGTCCCACAATGCCATGGATGCTGTATCCCGTCTTTCTCGCGAATCTCTTGAAAGTTGACCGTTCAGAGCGTCTTGGAGCTCTTACCGGGCGCTACAGCGACGCCGCAGCGGAAAGCTCAACCGCACCGCCGTCGACCACATCGAACGCGGCAGCACCGCCGAAGGCCACGGCATGCGCCTGCTCGAGCTGCGCCTGCTTCATCGCCCAGGTTTTGATGGAAAGCGCCTGGATATCGATGAAGCCCTTCGCAGCCTGCTGGTCGAACGCATCGTCGTTGTCGTAGGTTGCGAGCTGCTGGTCGTAGAGGGCGGCAGCGCTCTTGCGGCCAACGGCCACGCACGAGCCCTTATAGAACTTGAGCTTGATCTCGCCGGTGAGCGTAGCCTGCGTGGCTCCCATGAAAGCATCGAGCGCGAGCTTGAGCGGGCTGAACCAACGGCCGTTGTAGACCTGATCCGCCCACGTCTGCTCGAGACCGAGCTTATAGTGCAACACGTCCCGCTCGAGGCACAGGTCTTCGAGCGCCTTGTGCGCCTGGATGATGGCAAGACCGGCCGGCACCTCATAGCACTCGCGGCTCTTGATGCCCACGTAGCGGTTCTCGATCATATCGATGCGGCCGAAGCCCGCGGCACCGGCGATACCGTTCAGCTTATCCACGAGCTCGACAAGACCCATCTTTTCGCCATTCAGGCTTACCGGTACGCCGGCCTCGAAGCCGAGCTCCACGTAGGTGGGCTCGTCGGGTGCCTCGAGCGGGTTCACAGTCATCGTCCAGATGTCCTCGGGCGGCTCGTTCCACGGATCCTCGAGCACGCCTGCCTCGATGGCGCGACCCCAGAGGTTATCGTCGATGGAATAGGGCTTGTCGAGGCTCACCGGCACCGGCACGCCGTGCGCCTTCGCGTAGGCGATCTCGTCCGGGCGCATACCAAGATCCCATTCGCGCACGGGCGCGATGACCTTGAGCGTGGGATCGAGCGCCATGATCGAGGTCTCGAAACGCACCTGATCGTTGCCCTTGCCAGTGCAGCCGTGCGCCACCGCCGTCGCGCCGTACTTGTGCGCGGCGTCGACGAGATGCTTCGAGATGAGCGGGCGCGAGAGGGCGGAGAGCAACGGGTATTTGTTCTCGTACATGGCGTTCGCGGCGATGGCGCAGGTGAGGTACTCGTTCGCGAACTCCTCACGCATGTCCACGACCTCGCAAGCCACCACGCCGAGCGCCTTGGCCTTCGCCTCGATCTTCTCCAGACCGTCGTGCTCCTGGCCGACGTTGCCCAGCACGCAGATGACGTCGTAGCCAAGCTCATCCTGGAGCCACTTTACGCAGACCGACGTGTCGAGGCCGCCGGAGTACGCGAGTACGACCTTTTCCTTGGCGCTGTTCATGGATTCCGTGCTCATGGTTCGTCCTTTCAAGTGAATGCGGTGCGGACGAGCCCGTCAAAGGGAATGCGTATGTCGAGGATATTCCGGATGCCAGTCTTGCTTCTACGACGGCGCGCGACATGGGCACGCGATGGCATAGACGGCATATCCCGGAGGGGAAACGACGACGAACCTTATCGGGACTCTGGGAAGTGCGCAGGATGCGCGGGCAGAGACGACCGATTATCGTCGTCGGGAGATTGCACGCTGGCGTCGGTTCTGAGCGTCGATGGCGCATGCGCCGGGCACCATGGCCACCGCGGCCATGCCCTCGTATGTCGCTATCGCGTTCTGCACTAGAAACTCCAACCAAGCGCCGCAATCGAAATTCCGCGAACGGTAGCAATGAGGCGGCGACCGTCGCGCGTTAGGGGGTATCCTACCCGAGGACAAGGTGCTTTGCCAAGCTAAAGTTTTTCATAATGAATAATATTTCGAAATCGTGAACGAATGCCGCTCCAGCCCCAACCTGCCGCCCAGAGCGCCGTGTTAGGCGGCGTCGCGGCGAAGTGCAAGGCATACGATGGGCACGATGAGGACGAACGCGCTCGCCCCTAACAGAACCGCTTGCACGCCGAACATATCCGCCAGCACGGGAGCCGCGAAGAGCGGAATCACACCAGCGCCGTTGAACCCTGCGCTCATCACGGAGTTCACGCGCCCCAAGAGGTGCTTGGGTGCGCGCATCTGCACGAGCGTGTTCTGCAGGGGCGTGACCATGCCGAACGCACAACCCAAAAGCACCTGCCCCGCAAGGGCGCAGATGACGAACGGAGTCCCCACATAGAGCAGGCACGCCGCACCCTGCAGGGCGATGAGCAAGAGCAACGTGCGAACGTTCACCCACGAATTGGGCACACGCAGCGATAGCATGGCACCCGCGAAGCTTCCCACACCGGCAGCGCTCGACAACCATCCCATCCAGGCGATGCCCACATGCAGCACGTCTCGATAATAGAGCGATTCGAGCGGGTCGAACGCACCGTATCCTGCATACGCTAGGACTCCGCCCCAAAAGAGCAGCGAGAGCACCGACGACCCCATCACGGTGCGCACGGAATCCCCAAACGTCCCCTTCTCTACCGCCGGGACGCTGGCCGCGGCTTCGCCGGCATCGTCCTGCGTGCCCTCGTTTGCATACACAGATGACGCGCCCTCAAGACCGTGCAGGCTACGCACGCCCATGGCAGCGATCTGCTTGAGCAACGCCGCGGCGGGAACGATCGCCGCCACGCCAAGCACAGCAGGGAACACGAACACGCGCTGCGCCGGGAACACCGAGGCGATGACGCCGCCTATGGCCGGCCCCACCGCGACCGCGGCGTTCGACGCGACCGAAAGCAGAGCGTTCACCTGCTGCAGCTCGCCCGAGCGATGGGTAAGGTACGCAGGGTAGGCCGTGAGGTACGGGAACCCCATACCGCATGAGAATCCAAAGGCAGCGCTCATTGCCAGAACGCTCGCGACCGAGACTTCGACAATCTGGTACACCAAGCACGATGCGACGACGACGGCGACCGTCGCCGCCGTATGGACGCGCGGCCCCTTCACGTCGAGCAAGGTCCCACCGCAGGCGTTCGCCACGATGATGCAGAGGTTGAAGATTCCGACCGCCGCGGCAAGCGCCATGGTACTCGCCTTGAGCTCGTAGGTGAGTACGCCGACGATACCGATGAAATACGCCGCCTGCACGCCCAAATAGAACATGAGACGCGTTGCGATGAGCACGAACGTGCCTTGGGGGAAGCGTGCTGCGCGAGACAATAAACCCAACCCCCTAGATTCGCACTGAACGACTCATTGAAACCCACCCCGAATGACTCACTTAGCGTCTGCCCAGGTCTCGCCCACGGAGACCTCGGCGATGAGCGGCACCTTGAGCTCCACTACGCCCTCCATCTCCTCGCGCACCATGGCGCTGAGCGCCTCGACCTCGTCCTTGGGGCACTCGAAATCGAGCTCGTCGTGCACCTGCAAGATCAACCGCGCATGGAAACCCTCGTCGCGCAGGCGTCGGGCCACGCGGTTCATGGCGATCTTGATGATGTCCGCGGCGCTCCCCTGCATGGGATGGTTCATAGCCGTGCGCTCGCCGAAACTCCGCTGCGCGGGAATGCGCATCTTGAGCTCGGGGATGGGACGACGACGCCCGAACATCGTCTCGGCATAGCCGTGCGCCTTCGCCTCCGCGACGGTACGATCGAGGAATGTGCGCACACCGGGATACGCGCGGAAATACGCGTCGATCATCGACTGCGCCTCGCCCATGGGAATATCAAGCGACTGCGAGAGGCCGTAGGCTTGCTGGCCGTACACGATACCGAAGTTCACGGCCTTCGCTCGGCTGCGCAGCTGCGGGGTGACCTCGTCGACGGGTACGCCGAATACGCGAGCCGCCGTCTCGGCATGGAAATCCTCGCCCTCGTTGAAGGCGGCAACCAGGTGCTCGTCGGCAGACAGGTGGGCGAGCAGTCTGAGCTCGATCTGCGAATAATCCGCAGCCAAAAAGACGCTTCCCGGCGCCACGGAAAATGCCGTTTTGACCGTATGCCCCAACGCAGAGCGCGTGGGGATGTTCTGCAGGTTGGGGTTAGACGAAGAGAGGCGCCCGGTGGCGGTGATGGTCTGGTTGTAGGTGGTGTGGACGCGCGCGTCACGCATCTCCCGCGCCAAGGGTCCCAACGTATCGAGGTATGTCGACTTGATCTTCGTCTTCTCGCGATACTCAAGGATGAGCCGCACGATCTCGTGGTCGTGCGCAAGCTCCTCCAACACACGGGCGTTCGTGGAATAATAGCCGCGATGCGTCTTCTTGAGCCCCTTGGTGGGAAGGCCCATCACGTCGAACAGGATATGGCTGAGCTGCATAGGACTCGAGATGTTGAAGGTCTCGTCGCCTGCAAGCTCGCGGATGCGGGCAGCAAGCTCGTCGATCTGTGCACCGAGTTCGGTGGAGAGCGCGGCGAGGCGGTCGGGCTCGACGTACATGCCCGTACGCTCCATGGCGGCAAGCACACCCACGAGCGGCATCTCGATATCGCGGAACACCCCTGCCGCACCCTGCTCCTCGAGCGCGCGCATGAGCGGCTCCACAACCGCGCGCGCCACGACGACACCGCGCGCCGCCAACGAGGGCGCATCGGCACCGGCTCCTTCCTCACCTACCGCAGCGGGCAGCGCGGTATGCAGGTAGGCATCGGCGAGATAGGCATCGTCGAAGTCCGAACGCACGGAGTCGAGCAGATACGCCGCAACCGTCGTGTCGAAGATCCGCGCTGGATCGATCGAGAGCGGGTCGAGCAGCGCCACCTCGGTGGAATCGACCGGCGAGAGCTCGTGCATGAGCGCCTTCATGTCGCTCGACGCGGTGCGCCCTGCGGCAAAGAGGCGGCTGAGCACACCGGGGACGACGCCGGACGCGCAATCGATACCATGCGCCGAAGCGATAGCGGCGAGCTCGGGCGCGGGCGCGCCGGATGCATCGGGCTCCTCGAAGGAGAGCAGCGCCTCGCCCGTCGCCACCCAGAGCGTATGCGTGAGGCCGAACAGCGCACCAGCCTCTTTGTCGTCGTCGATCGCGGCGGCGAGCCACTCTTGTGCCGTGAGGGCGCGCTCGAGCTCGTCGAACGCCTCTTTGGCAGAGGCATCGGCCGCGCCGTGCACGGTGATGACGCGCGGAATCGCGAGCTCAGCAGGAGCCGAGGCGCCGCCCGCGCCATCACCCAAAAGCGCTAGGAAGCGGTTCTGCATGGACATGATGCCCAGCTCGCCAAGCGCCTCCGAGATGGCCTGGGCATCATACGCGGGGAACGATGTCGCCTCGAAGTCGACTTCAACCGGGGCGTTCGTCTGAATGGTCGCCACACGACGCGAAACGAGCGCGTCGTCGATGTGCGCGCGCAAGTTCTCGCCCATCTTCCCCTTGATCTCGTCCGCATGGGCGATAACCTCGTCCAGGCTGCCATACTGCGCGATGAGTGCGCTCGCCTTCTTGGGGCCTATACCCGGCACGCCAGGAATGTTGTCCGAGCTATCGCCCTTGAGCCCGTAGAAATCTGGCACGAGTTCCGGCGTGATGCCGTGATAGAGGTCCTCGACGGTCTCCGGCGTCATGATCTGCACGTCCGAGAGGCCCTTCTTCGTACCCACGATCTTCACGTGCTCGGTGGTGAGCTGGTACATGTCGCGGTCGCCGGTGATGAGGAGCATGTCGCACCCGGCTGCCTCGCCCGCACGCGCGAGCGTGCCCAAGATATCGTCGCCCTCCCAGCCTTCGGCCTCGAGCACCGGCACGGAGATGTGCGCCAGGAGTTCCTTCACACGCGGGAACTGCTGGCGAAGATCTGGATCCATGGGCGGGCGCTGCGCCTTGTACTGCGGAAGCATCTCCATGCGCACGCGCGGCTTGCCCTTGTCGAAGGCGACGACCACGCCGTCCGGGTGAAAGGCGTCGATCATCTTGAGGAACATGTTGAGGAATCCGAAGATCGCGTTCGTAGGCGTACCATCCGGCGCGTTCATGGTAGGCGGCACGGCATGGAACGCGCGATGCATGAGCGAGTTGCCGTCGATGACGGCGAACGTGCGGCGGGCTGCGGAATCAGACATGCGGGGTATCCTCTCTGGCGCATAGTTTCTGCTTGCACCAGTCTACCCCATCGGGCAGACAAGACACACGAACCAGATGGGCGCGTCTCCTGCATCCATCCCCAAGGCCGCCGCGCCCGCCGCCTGCCGCGGCCGATCCCGAGGCCGCCGCACCCGCCACTGCTTCGGCTGAATCGACTGTTTTCGACAGAATCGCGCTTCGAAAGGGCAAAACCGTCGAGAAAAGTCGATTCAGCTGAGAGGAGCCCTTGACGGAATCGGCAGCACGCGGACGTTGCGCCTGGAGCGCCAAAAACGAGCCCCGTCTGCCAAGAGGCAAGCGGGGCTCGCACGCTAGGGAACTATATGCGATTCGCGCCTACGCGGCGAGGCGGCGCAGCGCGTCGACGAGCAGCTGGTAGAAGCGCTCGGACGACGCAAGCTCCATGCACTCGTCGGGGGTGTGGACGTTGGCGAGCGTGGGACCCACGGCGATGGCATCAAGCCCGGGCAGCGCCGCGGCGAAGAGGCCGCACTCAAGGCCGGCGTGGATGGACTCGATGCGCAGCTCGGTGCCGAATAGCTCGCGATAGCTCTCCTTGAAGACGTCGCGCACGTGCGAATGCTCGACGTAGCTCCAGCCGGGATACTCGTTCTCGAAGAGCGCGTTGAAGCCGAACGCATCGGCGAGCGTCTGGATGCGCTCCTTGACGTCCTCCTGCAGCGACGTGATGGACGAACGCGGCGAAAGCAGGAACGTGATCATGTCGTCCGAGGTCTGCACGACGCCGATGTTCGACGAAACCTCGACCGAGCCGTCGGCTGCGACGTTGCGGCGCATGACGCCGTTCGGCGCAAGGCGCAAAGCGGAGATGAAGGCGCGGGCATCGGCATCGGGGATCGCCTCGACCGAGGCACCGTCTGCCACCTCGACGGTGCAGGTGAAGCCGGGGTCGAAGACCTCGAGCTCGGCGGTGACGTCGTCGATCATGGCCTGCGCGGTCTTCGCAGCGGCCTCGGCCTCGGCGACGTTTGCGTACACGAGCACGGCGGTGCATTCGCGGTTGATCGCGTTGTCCTTCGTGCCGCCGTTCATGTTCACCAGATGCGGCGCGCCGGTGCGCATGAGCTTCTCGATGATGCGCGCCATGATGAGGTCGCCGTTGCCACGCTCGAGGTGGATGTCGCTACCGGAGTGGCCGCCCTGGAGGCCGGAGATGTCGAGCGTGAGCGTCGCGCCGTCCACATGCTCGCGCACCACCGGACGGGTGAGCGTCGCCACGACGCCGCCGGCACACGACACGGTCGCCACGCCCTCCTCCTCGGAGTCGAGGTTCACCATGATGCGGGCGTCGATCTGCGACTTGTCGAGGGTCTCGGCGCCAACGAGGCCGGTCTCCTCGTCCGTGGTGAACACGCACTCGAGCGCGGGGTGCACGAGGGAATCGTCGTCGAGCACCGTGAGCATGAGGGCGACGGCGATGCCGTTGTCCGCACCGAGCGTCGTGCCGTTCGCAGTGAGGATGCCGTCCTTCACCACGAGGTCGATGCCATCGCGCTCGAAGTCGTGCTCGACGCCGGCGCGCTTGTCGCACACCATGTCGATGTGACCCTGCAGCATGACCGCCGGGGCGTTCTCCGCGCCAGCACTCGCGGGCTTCTTGATGATGACGTTATGGACATCGTCCTGGTAGACCCAGAAGCCGTGGTCCTTAGCGAACGCAACCAGATAGTCGCTGATGCCCTTCTCATTGCCCGAGCCACGCGGAATCGCGCTGATCTCCTCGAAGTAGTGGAAGAGCTTCTCGGGCTCGTAGCCGCTGATCTTGTATTCCATACATTCCTCCTAGCGTACGCCTCGCGCACCTTTGCCTTGCGCTCGGATTCATACCCGAAACCATCATCGCAGAAACACGGGGGTAAAAGGAGGTCGATTATGCAAGCAGTCGCCCACAGGCTGGGAACGGCAGGTCTATGCACGTGTAAGCACAATCTATACATATCTATATGAGACGGCTAGCATACGGGCTTCGAGGCAATTCCTTCGTTCGAACCTGCGTGGCGCACTTGCGAATCGCTTAATTCGCACAAAGCCGGACGTACCTGTGTTTATCCTCCACGCATTCGGGTACGTGGAACATAACGAATGGATTCGACTCCCCTACCCGCGCCTCCTCAGAATCGAGGGCTTATGCGCCGTCTGCTTCGTATGCTGTCCGCCAGCTTGCTCGCTCTTACCCTTCTCGTGACATCGCTGTCCTCCGCGACATTCGCACTCGCTGCCCCTGGCTCCAGCACCGCCGAAAGCCCCGCAACGGAACATAACTACGCCGTCACCGGCGTGGAGAAGATCGCCGACCCGGATACCTCAACCGGTTGGCGCACGTTCTTCGGCATAAGCGAGAACAACCCCGTGTATAGCACCGATAAAGCCGGGCGCATCTGGGTCGACGCCTCCGTCTACGCCTCGAACGAAGATGCTGCGGCCGCAGGCATCGCCGCACAGATGGACGACCCGCAAAACGATTTCCTTATAAGCATATCGGCCATCGCGCAGACCGCCGCGATCCACGAGCAAGATGGCACCGGCCGCGACGTCGTGTTCGTGGTGAGCCTGAACAGCGTGCTCGGCTCCACGACGTACGCGGGGCAGCCCCAGGCAAGCTACGTCATCGAAGCGCTCAACAACGCCATCAGCCGCCTGATGGAGCAAAACGCCGGCAACAACGCACCCGCAACACGCGTCGCCGTGATCGGTTACTCGAGCGCGGTCACGACGCTCATGCCGCTCGACGAATACGAACCCGATGCTTCGGGCGCATTCCTTGCGTACGACAGCTCCACGAAAACGGTCTCCGTCACGGCGACGCCCGCGCAGGCGCAGACCGCTACGAAGAGCACGAGCCTGGGAAGCGGCACCTACCTGCAACGCGCCATCTATGAGGCGGGCAAGATGCTTGTGAGCGCCGGCAACGCGGATGCAAAAGACCGCTCGCCCGAAATAATCGTCATGGGAGCCGATACTCCGCCCATGGCGAACACACAGGTCGACGAACCGCCAATCTACACAGGAGACACGAGCGGGTTTGTGGGACCGCTCCCCGGGACGCACGAATCTGGCAACGGAACGGACGCGCTGTTCGCAACGATGCTCACCATGCGCTTGGCGCAGCAGCACGTCGATGCCGCCTATGCGAACGGTGGAAGCGCCCTTTCGGTATACACGACCGGCATCGACGCCACGGGTGCCGTGGCATACCTCCTTGACACCCCTGCCGGGCAGGTGAACAGCGACCTCACCGCCATGGTGGGAGGCGCAGAGATCGACCTTCGGAAAAACCTGAACGAGGCCGCCCAGGCATATGCCGCAGCTGCCGCGAACGGCCAGGTAGAGGTCGCGCTCGGCCTCTATGGTTCGAGCACGGGCGGCATCAAGGCAGAGCAGGTCACGTTCCCCGTAGTGAACGGGCTGCTCGATGCGAGCGATCCTACCGTCCTGAGCTGCGTCGAGCACTACTTCCCCGCGCGAAGCGCCTCCGCAGTGGACTGGGCGTTCGCCTCCGCCCTCGACGAGATGTTATCCGTGCACTACATCTCGCCCGTCGACGCCGACGAATCGCTTGCCGAAGGGAGCCGCATCGAAGCTCACAGCACGCTTGGAGCGGGCATGGAGGTCGAGCGCGTCAGGGGCGTGCAGTATGGCGACACGCTGCTCACCGGCGAGCTCGCAGCGCAGGCGATCGAAATGAGCTTGAAAAACCCCGGCGACCTTTCCGGCGCCACGCACGAGTTCGACTACCTGGTGCGCAGCATCAACGACCGCTACAACCTGGGATATTCGGCATACAACCTTTTCTACGAAGCACTTCAGGACCGACAGGTCTCCTACGATGCCTCGACCGGGGCGTTCTCGAACCGCGCATCCTGGTACATCGGCGCCGACCACCATATGGTGGCTGGCGACAACGGTGCGCCGTATCGCTTTGCCACGCAGGCGGAAATCTCCGCTTTGACCGCCGGCGCAGGCTCAAGCGACCTTCCCGACGACACGTCTACCGAGACTGCCGAGCGCATCGAAGCCGCGCGGAAGGCGGGAGCCACGGCGGTCTGCGAGACGTACTTCTACATTGGCAACCTGCCGAACTTCTATACCGGCGGCGACGTCGCGCTGTACGACTTCTACATCGCCGTCGAGACCGACCTCGCGACGGGCGCACAAACTGTCTACGCATCGATCCCCTCGGATGCCGTGCCGGCGTTTCGCGCCGATGTGACCCTGGGCCCGGACGGTTCGGCCACCATGGCGCTCGATGACGTGGAAGCTGTGAGCCCGGTTCGCCTGGTGTTCGAGGTTGCTCCGCGCGAGGAGGTGCGCGATGTCTTGGCGCGCATGCAAGACGGCGATGCCTTGACAGAAGGCGAGCTTACCGAGATGCTCGGCGGCGCTGGCGTTGAGAACGCGGATGGCGATCTTGCGGTAACTGCGCTTGCGTATGGAGGCGCGGACGGAGCCGACGCGGACGCTACCTCCCAGCCGCTCGTGGCAACCGCCCTAACCGGAAACGCCGCACCTGGGAGCGCCTATGTGGTGGGCGGTGATACCCCGCTCTACACCCTTGCTGCCGGAGTGGAAGTCGCGAAGGGCGAGCTGCCCCAGGCGAGCGAGCTCGTCCCGCTCACGAGCGAGCCTGTTGCCGGAAGCACCTACTATTACCTCGAGACGACGTATTCCGCGCGGTTCTCGTCAGTCTCCACAGCAGCGCCCGCAACCGCAACGAAAACCGTACGCCGCTATATGGCGAGCGAAGATACAGGTGCCTCCGCATGGCGCGCGGGCGACAACGGCCAGTACGAGCTTATCGCCGGGTCGCCCGCCATGCCCACGGGTACGGTTGCCGTGGTGAACGCGAAAGCGCAGAACCGCACGGGCACGCTCCCCTATACGCAGGAGCTACGTGGGGATATGTCGGGAGACGCGCTCGTCCTCACGGCGAACCTAGGCAACAACGGCGCCTACGTCTTTGAGGTAGCGAGCGAAGAACCCGAGCCCGACCCCGGTACCGATCCCGAGCCGGGCGGAGGCGAGGAGCCCGGTGACGGCGGCACAACCCAGCCCGATGACGGTGAAGGCGGCGACCACGGAGGCTCGGGAAACGACGGCGATTCCGATAACAGGCCCGGGTCGGACGAGGGTGGCAGCGAGGGTTCGAAGAGCGATTCCGGTGCCCTCGTGAGCACCGACGGAACACACGCGACGAAACTCACCATAACGCTCGCCATCTTAGGAAGTGCTGCCTGCCTCGTCGGCATCGTTCTCATGACCGCTCGGAAAATCAGACGCTAAAAAACGCGTCCGCAACGATGAGCACACGGTCAGCAACGACGAACCCATGCGAACCGCGTAGCTTTCGAGCTTCTATGGTCGCCGGAATGTCTTCTATGGTCGTCGAAATGCAAAGTAGAGAAATCCGGACACTTTCAACGCTCTTACAGCTTAAATCTGTCCGAATTTCTCTAGTTTGTCTATAAGGATGAGGCTTGCACACAAACTAGAGAAATTCGGACACTTTTGTAGCTCCGGTAGCCAAAAACTGTCCGGATTTCTCTATTCTGTTCAACTGGTTCTGCGAGGGCCGACCGTTCCGCGTTCCCGCTGCCGTCCGCGCCCATGCTGGGTCGACCGTGCTGCGCACCCGCTGCCGCCCGCGCCCATGCTGCGCCGCCCGTGCCGCGCTCCCGCTGCCGCCCGTGCCCATGCTGCGCCGCCCGTTTCACACGCGCGCTCCAAACACCGCCGCACCGTGCTACCATGGCATGCGGAATCGAAAGCATGCGGGCAACTGAAGCGCTGCCCGCCCGAGGAAAGGACAGATCCATGGAACGTCCGAATGCATGGAAGGCATACGATGACGCCGCGACGGCGGAGCTTGAAGAGCTGTGCACCAAGTACCGCGCGTTCATCAGCGAGAACAAGACGGAGCGCGAGTGCGTGACGGCGAGCGTCGCCCTTGCCGAGGAGGCAGGCTACGTAAACCTCGAGACGGCAATTGCCGAAGGCCGCAAGCTCAAGACCGGCGACAAGATCTACGCCGTGAACCACAACAAGTCGCTCATGCTCGTGAACCTCGGCACCGAGCCCATGGAGCGCGGCATGAACATCCTGGGCGCGCATGTCGACTCCCCGCGCCTCGACCTCAAGCAGAACCCGCTGTACGAGGCGGGCGACATGGCCTACCTCGATACGCATTACTACGGCGGTGTGAAAGCCTATCACTGGGTCGCCACCCCGCTCGCGCTTCACGGCGTGGTATGCAAGAAGGACGGCGCCACCATCGAGGTGTGCGTGGGCGAGGATCCCACCGACCCCGTCTTCTGCATCTCCGACCTGCTCATCCACCTGGCAAGCGATCAGCTGAAGAAGCCGGCAGGCGAGGCGGTCGACCATGAGAACCTCGACGTCATCGTGGGCGGCCGCCCCGTCAAGATCGAGGGCGACGATGAAGAGAAGGAGCCGGTGAAGAAACTCTTCCTCGACATCCTCTCCGAGAAGTACGGCATCGACGAGGAAGACTTCCTCTCGGCCGAGATCGAGGTCGTGCCCGCCGGCGCCGCACGCGAGATGGGCTTCGACCGCTCGATGATCCTGGGCTACGGCCAGGACGACCGCGTGTGCGCCTACACCTCGCTCGCTGCACAACTCGACGTTCCCGAGGTCACGCGCACCGCGGTGACGCTTCTCGTGGACAAGGAAGAGATTGGTTCCGTGGGCGCGTCCGGTATGACGAGCCGCTTCTTCGAGAACGCTATTGCCGAGATCATGGAGCTCGCGGGCGAGAGTGGTGAGCTCAAGCTGCGTCGCGCGCTCGCGAACTCGCGCATGCTCTCCTCCGACGTCTCCGCAGGCTTTGACACGCTTTATGCCGATCGCTTCGAGAAGAAGAACGCCGCCGTCATGGGCCGCGGCCTGTGCTTCAACAAGTACACGGGCGCGCGCGGCAAGAGCGGTTCGAACGATGCCGATGCCGAGTACCTCGCGCTCGTCCGCGATATCATGGACGAGGCCGGCGTAGCGTTCCAGACCTGCGAGCTCGGACGCATCGGAGCGGGTGGCGGCGGCACCATCGCCTACATCCTCGCCGAGTACGGCATGGATGTCATCGACTCCGGCGTGGCCGTGCTCTCCATGCACGCGCTTTGGGAGGTCACGAACAAGGCCGACGTCTACGAGGCGTATAAGGGCTACAAAGCGTTTATCGCCCGCGCGTAACCCGCAGCAACGTTTGCAGCACGGAGCCCCGGGTCTTCCTACCGCGCACCACCTTCAGCAATGCGCGCGAATGGAAGAACCGGGGCTCCCGCATGTTAAAAAGCCCCTGGGGTAATGTTACATACGGCGTTACCGCCCTGCGCGCCAGCGGCCATCGGAGAGACCGGCGCGCACGAGATGCACCGCCATGGCGGCGAACACGATAATCGCGACGATAAAGACGGGCGACCCTTCGCCCACGAGCAGCACCATCGTACAGTACACAACACCGAACGCGCAGAAGAGCGCCCCGAAGAAGCATGCCGCGCGCCGGAGCCACGCGGGCATCGAAGGTGCTGGCTTGGACTCGGGCACCGCTGCCTCGGCATGGTCATTCGGCCGCTTCGCCCGCTTCTGCTTGTTCTTCGGCATGCATAACTCCTCGCACGCGATGAATATCGCTACCACTATACCCCGTACACCCAACCCGCACCCGGACAGATCGACGTAAATCTGCCCTCACTATTGAATACGGGGAAATTGAATATCGGTACCAGGTATTGAGATCATCGTTTTGCGCAGCACCGCATGGCTACACGCCATATACGAAAACTGCATCACGCTGTGTAGCGATCCAGGAAGGAAAACACCGTCTGATAGTAGAGCTCCGGATCCACATCCGCACTCGCTCCGTGACCCGCGCCCTCGACGATCAGCAGTTCCTTCTCGCCCTCATATGCCTCGTAGAGCTCTTCCCCCATGTACGTGGGCACGTAGTCGTCCGCACCGCCATGGATGAAAAGGATGGGCACCTCGCAGGACGCAAGCGCCGCCTTTGCATCCGCGCCCGAGAAACGGAATCCGTAGCGCACGCTGCACACGAGGTCGGCCGCGGGCAAAAACGGGAACTCCGGCAGACCGAAGCGCTCCTTGAGCTGATCGGTGAACATGGCGTATGCACTCGTATAGCCGCAGTCCTCGACCACCGCTACAACGCTTTCCGTAAGGTCGTCCTCGCCTGCCGCCATGAGCACGGTCGCCGCACCCATGCTCTCGCCGTAGAGCACGATCTGCGCTTGAGCCTCGCGCGCCACGATCTCGCTCGCCCACGCTACGACGTCGCGCTTCTCGAAATATCCCATGGAAAGGAAGTCGCCTTCGCTGTTGCCTCGTCCGCGCTCGTCGGGCGCGAGCACGTTGTAACCGGCTTCGACGAACGGCACGATCGCCGGCGCGATGTCGCGGTGATCGACGGTATAGCCATGGACGGCGAGCACATAGCGATGCGATTCCCCTTCTGCGGGATAGTACTGCGCCCAAAGGTTGAGACCGTCTTCGCTTTCAATCGTCCATTCGTCGAGCTCCCGGCCTTCAACCCATGCGTCGTAGGCGCGCTGTGCCTCGGTATCCTGCACGCCGGAATACGCCTCGCCGTTCATGGAGCCAAGCGTGCCGTCGCTGTTTACCGTGAGCGCGTAATCGACGAGATAGTTACCGGCAAATAACGAGATGCCGACGAACGCCACCATGAGCACTGCCACAGCTCCGATGAGCACACGATGCACCCAACGACGGCGTGGACGCTGCTCTTCTGCCATAGCAGCCTCCTTCTCCTCGAAAACAGATCAACAAATTGACGAATATATCATTATTGTCAATGCATTGTTACTGAGAAGACTCGAAGACAGAAGGTTCACAGAGCAAGACGACCGTTGACAAGAACGGCACTTTCCCGCCGATTCCACGCCGCCGATAATCCCTAACCATGATGCCGTGCGAGAATCTCCTGCGAAAAGATTACTTTGCGTTGGGATTCGTGGTGCCCGCAAGCGGCTTCTCGCCCGGGCGAGCCGCCGGACCCACGAGCTCATGCGCGGCGTACGGCTCCTCGAGGTAGTCGATCTCCTCCGGCGTGAGCGCCACGTCAAGCGCCGCCACGGCATCATCTACGCGCTCAGGCTTGGAACAACCCACGATCGGCGCCTCAACGCCGCGCGCCCAATGCCAGGCGAGCGCGATGTGCGACATGGGGACGCCATGGTGCTCGGCCAGCTCGGCCACGCGCCCGACGATAGGCATGTCCTGGGGCTCCGCAGCGTCGTACTTGTTGCGCATCGTGGCGTCGGTCGTCGAACGCTTGGACGCGGAGTCCCAGGTGGGACGACACAAGTGCCCCGAGGCAAGCGGGCTGTACGGCGTGAGCGCCATGTCAAACTGACGGCAGACGGGAATCATCTCGCGCTCGTCCTCGCGATAGAGCAGATTGTAGTGGCACTGCATACTTGTGAACTGCGTCCAGCCATTCTGCTCGGCTACGACCTGCATGTTGTGGAGCTGGTAGGCGTACATCGCGCTTGCACCGAGGACGCGCACCTTGCCGGCGCGGACGAGGGCGTCAAGCGCCTCCATGGTCTCCTCGATGGGTGTGTTGTAATCAAAGCGATGGATGATATAGAGGTCGAGGTAGTCCGTGCCCAGGCGCGCGAGCGTGCCGTCGATCTCGCGATTGATCGCCTCGCGCGAGAGACCACCCTCGTTGAAGAAGACCTTGCTGGCGAGCACCACCTCATCACGCGGGATGCCAAGGTCGCGCAAGGCAGCACCGATATACTCCTCGCTCGTACCATGCGCATAGCAGTTCGCCGTGTCGATGAAGTTCACGCCGAGCTCGAACGCGCGCTTGACGACGGATCGGGTCTCTTCCAGGCCGATCGTCCACTGATGGAAATCCGCCGAGGGCTTACCGAAACTCATACCGCCCAAACACAGGCGCGGGATCGTAATGCCTGAATGGCCGAGAGTCGTGTACCGCCTATCCGCCATGTTCATCCCTTTCATGTAAAAATACCCCAGGGGTTTTTAACATGCTTATGCTGGAAATTGCTCGTCCGTGACCGGCTCGAGCCACTCGTTGCTGCAGTTCTCGCCCGGCGCTTCGAAGGCTATATGGCTCATCCAGCTGTCGCATGCGGCACCATGCCAATGCTTCACGCCGGCGGGAATCACCACGACGGTGCCCGGCGTGAGTTCCTGCGGGTCTTCCCCCCACTCCTGGTACCAACCGCGACCGTCAGTCACGATGAGAATCTGCCCGCCGCCTTTGTCGGCGTGGTGGGCATGCCAGTTGTTGCGGCACCCCGGCTCGAACGTGACGTTCGAGAGCCCCACGCCGCATTCTGCAGCGCTGGTCAGGGGGTTGAGGTACGAGTTCCCGACGAAGTACCGGGCGAATGCCTCATTGGGCTCGCCCATGCCGAACATGGGGGTGAAATCTGTAT
Source organism: uncultured Collinsella sp. (assembly GCA_900538305.1). GTDB lineage: Bacteria > Actinomycetota > Coriobacteriia > Coriobacteriales > Coriobacteriaceae > Enorma. The sequence continues at coordinate 56,348 of UPXY01000005.1, read as the reverse complement.
TCTCTGCCATGATATCCTCCTTCCAAACTGGGTTGAAATGAACCCGTCTCCATTAACCCATGGCGTTATCGATGCAGACGAGAGCGTTCAGGCTGCGCGGATAGCCAATATAGGGCAGAATCTGCATAACCACTCGGTACATGAAATCCTTCGTGCGACCGAGGTTCATATTGCCGTTCGCATGTGCTGTGGCCTGCGGCTCGCAGCCGCCCTGCGCCACGATATAGCAGAAGGTGACCATCTCGCGGTCAAGGTCGGACAAGCCGCCACGCGTGTAGTAATCGCCGAAGCAGTTCTCCGCAAGCCAGCGGTTAACGGTCGCGCGCTCGACAGGGCCGTTGAGCCAACTCTCGCGCATTCCCTCGCCAAAGTAGTCAATCTGCTTCTGGTTGCCGGCGGCACAGCGCGTCTCAAGCGTCGTCGTGCCCTGCGCTTGCAGCGGTAGCTCCACACCACGTGCCGTGAGCACCTCGTTCGTCACATCGAGAAACGGTCGCACGCGCCCGATGCCAAGGTACGCACATGCCTGGTAGACGACCTCCTTCACCTCGATAGGCGAAAGCGCCGCATCAAGTACCTCGGGAAGCATGGCGCGGAACTCGTCCACGCCCTGACAGCCCAATAGTGCCGCGAGAACCGCCAAGCAGCGCTCACGATCAGGCAACACGGCCGCCTCCTCGCCCGGCACTTCCTTACCCGCGAAGAACGCGAACCGTTCGGCAAACTCCGGGTCCGTCGCCGCGAGCGCCTCCATGCCGCAGGCAAAAGCCTTCTCTTCCATCATGGTTCCCTTCATCCGCAAAATGATAGCTTCAGTATCAGATGCCGAAAAACCTACTCGACGCTTTTCGCCCACGCTGCTGCGTCAACGCCGTTGAGCAGTACGCCCGGCTTCCATGCGGCTTCGGGGCACACGCTCATCATACGGCGTTCCGCGCGGCCGATACCGCTGCCGCCCGACGTCGCAAACGGAATCACTGTCTTGCCGGTGAAGTCGTGCGCCTCGAGAAACGTATCCACGATGCGCGGCTCCACGTACCACCAGACGGGGAAGCCAAGAAACACGGTGTCGTAGTCATCCATATCTGCGACGGCATCCGCGATCCCGGGTCGGCAGGCGCTATCTTCCATCTCAAGCGAGCTGCGGCTGCGCTTGTTCGTCCAGTCAAGGTCCGCCGCCGTGTAGGACTCTGCCGGTGCGATTTCGAACAGGTCTCCGCCCGTTGCTTCAGCGATCACGCGCGCAACCCGCGCCGTCACGCCACTTGCCGAGAAAAATGCCACTAACGTTTTCGTCATACGTTCCTCCCTAATGTAAAAATACCCCTGGGGTTATGCAACATCTACCCTACAGGCTGGCGCGCAGGATCTCGATGACCTCCTCGCGAGTGAGCACGTGGTAACCGCCCTGCATGATCAGGGTGCTGTCGGCGATACCTTCGAGCATGCCCTCCGTCACGCCCAGCTCGCCGGTCGTCATCACGCAACCGATCTCGCGCATCCACGTCTCCATGGCATCGAGGCCGGCCGACGCGAGCTCCTCTTCACTCTTGCCCTCGGGGTCGATCCCCCACACGTTCACCGCGAAGCGTGCGAACTTCGCCGTGCCATAGGGCATGATGAGACGGTAGTACGGCAGCGCCACCGCAGCGAGCGTCATGCCGTGCGTGGCGTCTGTGTGCGCGCCCACCGCCTGGCCGAGCATGTGCACCTCCCAGTCCATGGTCTTCCCGCAGGCCACGAGCGTGTTGAGCGCCCATGTGGCGCACCACATGATGTTCGAGCGAGCCTCGTAGTCCCGCGGATCCTCCACGGCGGCGCGGCTCGCGCGCACAAGCGAGCGCATGAGCCCCTCGGAGAGGTAGTCGCTCGTGTTATCGTCCTCACCCGAGAAATACTGCTCGGTGATATGGTTTATGATGTCGAAGATGCCAGCGACCATCTGGTACTTCGGCAGCGTGTAGGTGAATTCGGGATCCAACACGGCGAACTTGGGGAACACCTGCTCGTTCGCGAAGACGTGCCCCACCTTCATCCTCGCCTCATGGTTGGTGATGACCGAGCCGCAGTTCATCTCCGAACCCGTGCCCACCATCGTAAGGACCGAACCCACGGGAATGATGTCGAGGTCAGCCGCCGGCTCATCGAAGTCCACCCAGTACTTCTGCCACGGGTCGACGTCTTCGGGCAGATTCACCGAGACTGCCACGCCCTTAGCGTAGTCGATGCAGGACCCACCACCCACGGCAAGGATGAAGTCGACGTGGTTCTCGCGCGCGATGCGCACGCCCTCGTAGAGCTTCTCGACCGTGGGGTTCGGCATGACGCCGCCGTCCTCCACGACGGTCTTGCCGGCCGCCTCGAGCGCGGCGGTGACCTGGTCGTAGATGCCGTTCTTCTTGATGGAGCCGCCGCCGTACACGAGCTGCACCACCGGGCCGTACTGCTTGAGCTCGTCTGCAAGCATGGCCATGGCATCCGTGCCGAAGATGAGCTTGGTGGGGTTCTGGTACGTGAAATTGCCGAGCATCGCATGTCCTTTCTACGGTTGGTTGCTATCGGTGGCCGCAGCCGCCGTTTTGCCTCGAAGCGTTACGGCAGATTGCATTCCAGGCGAATAAGCAACGTTGCGTCACTTGACAACGCTCACTATAAGCGACGTTATGTTACTTGTAAAGTTATTTATTTTCAAAACGTTATCTACATAGAGATTTTCGCGAACGACGTTACCTCTGGTATAGTGCAAACTATCTGGAAAGGTGGAAGGTCATGTCGGAATTCATTCGCGCTCGAAGTGAGGAGCAGAAAGCCCAGCGCCTGGCTGAGGTCAAGGCGGTCGCACGCAAACAATTCGCCACGCGGCCGTATCACGAGATCACGCTCACCACCATCGCCGACGAGCTCGGTTGGTCGCGAGCCAACCTCTATAAGTACGTGAGCACGAAGGAAGAGATCTTCCTGCTGCTCGCGAGCGATGCATGCACGGAATACTTCGACGCCCTGTTTGCCGCCCTGCCCGAGGGCTGCGGCTTCTCGGAGGCTACCGTCACGGAGGTGTGGGCGGGCATCGCCAACGCGCACCAGGAATACTTCCGCTTGGGCGACCTGCTTTCCACCATCATCGAGACGAATGTGACGGTCGAGCGCCTCGCCGCCTTCAAGCAAGGTTACTACCGAAACGTCGACGCCATGGCGAAGCGCCTGCCCCGCATCCTTAACATCAAAGTGAGCGATGTCGAGCGCCTGCTACTTGACGTGTATTACCACGCCACGGGGCTCGTAAGTGGTTGCTGGGAGAACCCCCTCATCGCGCAAGCGCTCGAGCAGATCGGACGCACGCGCCCCGCAATCGATTTCCGTTCCGAGATGCGCGAATTCATCGGCATGTGCCTCGCACATTACACTGCCTAACGCCCCGGCATCCGAACAGCGTGCGGCACAGCCCGGACGGCTAACGTATACAGCGGAAGGCCCCGCCCACGGCCATCACCGCGAACGGGGCCTCCCAGCACGGAGGAAGGAACGGGCAAGCGTCGTCCGCGCGCCCGGAACACCTATGTTCAATACGCGCAGGCAGTCACCACCCAGCGCGATGCCCATGTAAAATAACCCCTGGGGTAATTTTACACGTGCCTACTCCAGGTTCTCGTCGGTCTCCTTGCTGAAGAAGTGCAGCGCGCCGCCGCCGAAGGAGAACGAAATCTGCTCGCCGGGGCTCAGCACGAGCGGCTTGCCCTCGAGGCTCGTCGTCTGCGCGACGATGATGCTATCGTGGCCGTACACGCTCACGTGCAGGTTGATCGAGCTACCCATCATCTCGGTCACGTCGACGGTGCCGGTAAGCACGTTCTCGGCCTCGTCGGTGAGCGAGATGTCCTCGGGACGCACGCCGAGCGTGATGGACTGCGAGCCAACGCCCTTCGCGGCGAGCGCGGCCTGCTTCTCGGACGACGGCGTGATGATCGCATCGCCGATACGCACGGTGTAGGCGTCGCCCTCGCGCACGAGCTCGGCATCGTAGAAGTTCATCTGCGGCGTGCCGATGAACCCAGCCACGAAGAGGTTCGACGGATGGTTGTAAACCTCTTGCGGCGTGCCGATCTGCTGGACCATGCCATCCTTCATGACGACGATGCGGTCGCCCAGGGTCATGGCCTCGGTCTGATCGTGCGTAACGTACATGAACGTGGTGTCGATGCGATCGCGCAGCTTGATAATCTCGGCGCGCATCTGGTTGCGAAGCTTCGCGTCGAGGTTCGAGAGCGGCTCGTCCATGAGCAGCACCTTGGGTTCGCGTACGATGGCGCGACCGATCGCCACGCGCTGACGCTGGCCACCGGATAGCTCCTTGGGCTTGCGGTCGAGGTACTGCGTGATGCCGAGGATTTGCGCGGCCTCCTCGACCTTCTTATAGCGCTCCTCCTTGCCCACCTTGCGGAGCTTCAGCGGAAACGCCATGTTGTCGCGCACCGTCATGTGCGGGTACAGCGCGTAGCTCTGAAAGACCATGGCGATGTCGCGATCCTTGGGGGCCACGTCGTTCATGAGCTTGCCGTCGATGTAAAGCTCGCCGCGGGTGATCTCTTCAAGGCCGGCCACCATGCGCAGCGTCGTCGACTTGCCGCAGCCCGAAGGACCCACGAGCACGACGAACTCGTGATCGGCGATATCGAGGTTGAAATCCTCAACGGCGACGACGCCCTCGTCCGTCACCTTGAGGTTCGGCCCTTTCTTCTCGCCATCGTGCTTCTTGGGTGCGGGCTTCTTGCCGCCCGCGTGCGGATACACCTTCTCGATATGCTTCAGATTCACCTCGGCCATGATCTCTTCCTCCTCAAAGACCATTCGTCTCTGCGCAGCAACTCCGGGGAGCACCGCGCCGTGCTTGCATGAGCGCCTAGCCCCGCTCGGGCAGCCGCTCGTAGAGTTCCATCTGGCGGTGCAGACGGCTCGCGAGCTCCTCGCTCGCAAAGCCCGGCAACGCGCGCCAACACCAATTACCACCAAGGGTCGAGGGCGTGTTGATGCGCGCCTCGCTCCCCAACTCGAGCAGATCCTGCATCATGACGATCGCCGTGTCGGCCACGCTCGACCAGATGGCGCGCATCATGCCCCAGCCCTCGCCCTCACGTTCATCGAGGTGCAGGTAGGCACGGGCGAGCTCGACGTCGCCGGGATCGGCCGTCTCGAGCCAGCCGAGCGCCGTGTCGTTGTCGTGCGTGCCCACATAGGCAACGCAGTTCTTAACGAAGTTGTGCGGCTGGTATACCCTGCCGCCGCCGTCACGACTATCGAAGGCGAACTGCAGCACCTTCATGCCGGGACAGCCCGTGTACTCCAGGAGCTCGTACACCGAGGGTGTAAGGAACCCCAGGTCCTCGGCAACGATGGGACACTGCCCAAGCTCGCGCTCAATCGTATCGAAAAACGCCGTGCCCGGTCCCTCGCGCCAGCGCCCGCCCGCCGCCGTGTCGGCGCCTGCAGGAATCGCGAAGTAAGAGTCGAAGCCGCGGAAATGATCGATGCGCAGGATATCGTATAGACCGAGCTGGAAGCGGATCCGCTCGATCCACCAGCTGAAGCCGTCCTCGGCCATCTCGTCCCACGCGAAGAGCGGGTTTCCCCAGAGCTGGCCCGTGGCAGAGAAGCCGTCGGGCGGGCAACCGGCCACCTCGATGGGCCGCAGGTCGTCGTCGAGCTGGAACTGGTCGGGGTGCGCCCATAGGTCGGCGCTGTCCTCGGCCACGTAGATGGGCATGTCGCCCATGAGACGGATGCCCCGCTCGTGCGCATAGGCACGCAGACGCTCCCACTGGTTGAAGAACAGGCACTGCACGCCCTTCCAGAAGAGTACCTCGTCCGTGAGCTCAGCCGATGCCGCGGCGAGCGCCTCGGGGTCGCGCAAACGCAGCGGCTCGTCCCATGCGCCGAGCGCCTCGCCGCCGCACGCGCCCTTGATGGCCATGAAGAGCGCGTAGTCTTCGAGCCATGCGTGCTCGCGCGCGCAGAACTCTTCGAACTCGTCGCGGCGCGCATCGAGCAGACGCCGCACGGCATGGCGAAGCACGCCGAAACGCTGCTCGTACAGCAGGCCGTAATCGACGCACGCAGGGTCGCTCCCCCACGCGATCGTCTGGTACTCATCGGGCTCGAGCAATCCCTCGTCACACAAGTCATCGAGATCGATGAGATAGGGATTGCCTGCGAACGACGAGCACGACTGATACGGCGAGTCGCCGTAGCTCGTAGGGCAGATCGGCAGCAGCTGCCAGATCGATTGCCCGGACGCAACGAGGAAATCTATGAAGGAGCGCGCCTCGGCACCGAGCGTGCCCACGCCCCAAGGCGAGGGCAGCGCGGTAACAGGCATCAAGATGCCGGCGCTTCTCATGCTTCTCCTCCTCTCAATGCGGAACTCCCGGCGACACCGGGCTTCCGCTCTCTACCCACCGGTCACGCGCCGCGACAAAGACGCCGCCACGCTTATGCGACTCGGCAAGGTTCTTGTTCGACCGCTCGCACGCTCTCGCGATTGAGCAGCTGATGCGAGACCATCTCCCGCACGGGCTGTTCCTCACCGGCGAGCGCCGCGAGGAGCGCCTCGACGCTCCGCGATGCCAGCAGGCGCGTGTCCTGCCTGATCGTCGTGAGGCGCGGTACGCTGAACTGCCCGGCCGCAAGGCCGTCGAAACCCGCGATGGAGATGTCCTCGGGGATGCGCATCCCCATGTCGAACACCGCGCGCATAGCCCCGATCGCGATGGCATCGCCGAGGGCGAAGACGGCGGTGAGATCTGGCGCGCGCATGATGAGGCGTACCGCTGCGTCGTAGCCCTCCTCCATGGAGAAGTGGCACGGCTCGAAATCTCGCTCGTAATCGAACTCGATCCCGTGCGCGCGCAGCGCCTCCTCGGCACCATGCAGGCGCCTGCCGCCCACCTGAGAGAGCGACCGCTCGCCGCCGATGATGCCGATCCTGCGGTGCCCGGCGCCGTACAGGTACTCCATGAGCTCGCGCGCGGCAGCGACGTCGTTCGTCGACACGCTCGACAGGTTCTTGAAGCCAAGCCCCGCCGCCGTGTTCGTGACGAGCACCGCCGGCACGCTGATATGGCTGAACGCCGCCTTGAAGTAGGCCGGGTCGCCGCCCAAAAACACGATGCCCTTGGGGTGCCGCAGGCGCTCGTAGCGAAGCGCGGCCTCGACCTCGTTATCGTCTTCGCCAAGGTACACCACGTCCGGCTGCTCTTCCGCCTCGCGCAAAAGCGCCTGCACCCGCTCGAGGATGTCGGCGAAGAGCATGTTCCGCGAGCCCTTCACGAAGACGGCGATCGACAGGTGCGACTGCATCTTGAGGTAACGCGCGTTCGAGTTGGGCTCGTAGCCGACCTCTTCGACAACCGAAAGCACCCGCTCCCGCGCGCGCTCGCTCACATTGGGATGACCGTTGAGCACGCGCGAGACCGTCCCCAGGCTATAGCCCGAAAGCCGTGCTATGTCGCGGATGTCCATGATGCGCCTCGCCTTAACCGCTCGCCCGGTAACCTAGCCCTTCACCGCGCCGGCAGCGACACCCTTGATGATGTGCTTCTGGCACAGCAGGTAGAAGATGACGACCGGGATGACCGCCATGATGAGCGCCGCCATGATGGCGCCCATGTCCACGCGGCCGTACGACCCCTTCATGAACTGAATCACGATGGAGATCGTCTTGTACTCGGTGGTATCGAGCACGAGGTACGGCAGCAGGAAGTCGTTCCAGATCCACATGGCCTGCAGAATCGCCACCGAGATGTAGGTGGGCTTCATGATGGGCAGCACCACGTTGAAGAACGTGCGGATGGGCGAGCACCCGTCGATGAGCGCCGCCTCCTCGATCTCGATTGGGATGGACTTCACGAAGCCGCAGAACATGAAGACTGCGAGCCCCGCGCCGAAGCCCAGGTACACGATGATGATGCCCCAAGGCGTGGAGAGACCCAGACGGTCAGCCACGAGCGAGAGCGTGAACATGACCATCTGGAACGGCACGACCATGGAGAGCACGCACAGAAGGTACACGCCCTTCGTGAAGCGGTTCGCCACGCGCGTGATGAACCATGCGCACATCGAGCAGCAGATGAGGATCACGAGGACGGAGCCCACGGTGATGAAGACCGTCCAGCCCACGGCGTCGAGGAATCCGTAGTAATCGATGGCCTGCATGTAGTTCTCGAACCCCACGAACGTCAGCTCCGTGGGGAAGTTAAACGGCTGCAAGCTGATGAACGTACGGCTCTTGAACGAGTCCATGAGCACGATGAGCACAGGCAGCACCCAGGTGAAGCACAGGATGGTGAAGAACACGGTCCCGATGATGCTCAAAAGCTTCTTCTGCTTCATTTATGCCTGCACCTCCCTCGAGCGCGTCACGCGCAGCTGGATAAGGCCGATCGCCACGACGACGAGACAGAAGATGACCGCCTTCGCCTGGCCGACACCCTCCCAGCCCACGCGGCCGTAGAACGTGTTATAGATGTTGAGCGCCAAAAGCTCGGACATCTTCGACGGCTCGCCCGCGGTGAGCGAGAGGTTCTGGTCGAAGAGCTTGAAGCCGTTGGTGATCGAGAGGAACGTGCAGATGGTGATCGAGGGCATCATCATGGGGATGATGACGCTTTTCAAGCGCTGCCAGGGGCCTGCGCCGTCGACCTCGGCGGCCTCGAGGACATCGGTGGGGATGGACTGAAGACCGGCGATGTAGACGATCATCATGTAGCCGATCTGCTGCCATGCCACGAGGATGACGAGACCGGCGAAGCCGTACCATTCGTTCAGGTTAATCGCCTGGCTGTACTGGGCGAGGATGCCGTTAAAGATAAGCTGCCAGATATAGCCGAGCACGATGCCGCCGATGAGGTTCGGCATGAAGAAGATGGTGCGGAAGAGGTTGGTGCCGCGCATCTTCTGCGTGAGCGCAAGTGCGAGCGCGAAGGCGATGACGTTGATCACCAGAAGCGATACGACCGCGAAGAGCGCCGTGAACCAGAACGCATGCTGGAAGACGGTGTCCTGAAGGGCGCGCACATAGTTCGTGATGCCGTTGAATTCGGCATCGACCACGGTGGTGAAGTCGCAGAACGACAGCCACACGCCCATGATGAACGGCACAATGAAGCCGATGACGAACGCCGCGAGTGTGGGCACCAGAAAGACTGGCCAGTACTTGCGGATGGTTTTCTCCATAGCTAACCTCCCTTGCAAAAAACGACGGCGGACGGGTTGGAAACCCGCCCGCCGACCTTAGGGGTTCAACAGATCCGACGGGGCGAGCCCTCGTCGAGCTGCGGGATGCTTACGCCTTGGAAGCGGCGGCCTCGGTCGCCCAACCATCGACGAACGCGGTCACGACGCCGTCCCAGTTGCCATCGGTCTGATCGGCCGCGTACGTGGTGAGCGCGGAGCCGACGCCGTTCTTCCACTCCTCGGAAGGCATGGTGGAGAAGTTCCAGGAGACCGGGGTCTTCTCGGCGTTAATCTCGTCCGCGAGCTTGTTCAGGACGTTGTTGGACGGCTGGTTGCCCTCGAACGGAATCACGAAGCCCATGCCGGCCTCACCGGAAGGCATGGCGCCCTCGGAGCCGCACATGGCGGTCGTGCCAGTCTCGGAGGTCACGCACCAGTTGATGAAGTCGAGCGTCGCCTTGATGTCGTCCTCGGAGGCGTTCTTGTTCACGCACCAGTAGTTCTCGGAGCCCGTGCAGATGCCCTGGTCCTCTTCGCCCTCGACGCCGATGTAGATCGGCAGGAGGCCGAGGTTGTCGTCATTCACGACGCTGCCCTCGGCGACGACGTTCGCATACTCCCAGGTGCCGTTCTGATAGAAGACGGCCTGGCCGGTCGTGAACTCGGCGGTGGCGTCGTCGGCGGTCTTCGTGGAGAGCAGGGTCGGCTCGCACGTCGCGTTGTTGATGTAGAGATCCCAGATCTGGCGGTAGTTATCGAGATAGAGGCCCTCGATAGCATCCGTGGAGTCGATACCCCTCTCCTTGTACTCATAATAGATGGGCAGGTTCGCCAGGTGGGTCTTGAAGCGCCAGTCGGAGCTGGAGTCCATACCGGCGGAGGTGAAGGCGGAGAAGCCGAGCTCGTCCTTGCGGGCAGTGATGTCCTCGACGACGGCCTTCAGACCCTCGAAGTTGGTGATTTCGTCCGCGGTGTGGCCGGACTGCTCGAGCAGATCCTTGTTGTAGATGATGCCGTAAGACTCGATGACGTAGGCGACGCCCTTCGTCTTGTCGTCCTCGCCCTTAAGCGCGTAGGCGTCGTTGGTGAGGGTGCTCATGACGTCCGTGCCATCGAGGTCGTAGCAGTAGTCGACCCAGTTGGCGAGACCCACAGGGCCGTTCACCTGGAAGAGGGTCGGCGCGTCGGTCTTGGCCATCTCGGACTTGAGGGTGGTCTCGTACTGACCGGAAGCGGCGGTGCTGACGGTTACCTCGACGCCCGTCTCCTCGGTGTAGACCTTGGCGAGCTCCTGCCACTGGGGATCCTGCTCGGGCTTGAAGTTCAGGTAGTAAACCTTGCCCGTGCCACTCGCGGGAGCGCTGCCGGAGCCGCCCGCAGAGGTGCCGCCACCCGAGCAACCAGCCAACGCAGCAACGCTTGCCGTGGCACCGAGACCGGCCGTGATGAACTGACGACGATTAAGCATGATGACTTCCTCCTCACGTTGTCATCTGAAATTGGAAACGTTTCCAATCTCTTCCATTTGCATTATTGCACGCTTGTAAAACTTTGGAATGAAACGTTTCCAAAAATACCGTTCACGGCAGACGTGTCACCGTTCACCGTTCACCATTCGGCGAACGGTCGATGCTATGGAAACTGTTCCACAACGCCCCACGGTGACTCATTTGGGGACGGGGTCGTTTTGAGTCATTTAGAGCATCAGCCAAAAGGAGCCGTCTCTTTCGGCTGATCCATGTGGCTCACTATGAGACAATCGGACTCGGGTCTAGCAACGCCATGCCCCCCCGATTCGACCTATCGACTCATCGAAAGAACGTTATGCTCCAGGTCATCATCTCTCCCGCCAAGCAGATGCGCGTCGCGCGCGATTCGTTCGCACCACGCGGTATCCCGCCGTTTCCCGAGCAAACGGAGCAACTCTTCCGCGAGCTCCGGCGCATCGAGCGAAACGAAGGCGCGGAAGGGCTCCGCAGGCTTTGGAACGTGAACGACGCCCTGCTTGCCCAGAACATGGAGCTGCTCGACCGCTTCGAAGCCGTGCGCGATGAGGCCGCTCTCGACGATCCCGCCATCGCGCCGCTCGTCTCCCCCGCCGTCTTCTCCTACGTGGGCATCCAGTACCGAAGCCTTGCTCCCGAGGTGCTCGACCTCGACGCGCTCACCTGGCTGCAGGAGCATCTGTGGATCGTGTCCGGCTTCTATGGGTGCGCGCGGCCGTTCGACGCCATCGAGCCCTATCGCTTGGAGATGGGCGCGCGGCTTGCTGTCGACGGAGCGCGCGACCTCTATGCGTTTTGGGGCGACCGCATCGCGCGGACGATCACCGCGCACCAGCCAATAGCCCCCGTCCCCAATGGCGGGCAGACGGTGGTGAACCTCGCGAGCGTCGAGTACGCCAAGGCGGTGCTGCCGCACTTGAGCTCGGACACGCAGGTCGTTACCTGCATCTTTGGAGAAGAGCTCCGCGACGGCAAGCCCGTGCAGCGGGCGACAGCATCGAAGATCGCACGCGGCTCCATGGTGCGCTGGATGGCGGAGCGCAGCTGCGCGGACGCTGCCGAGCTCACTGCCTTCAACGTGGGCTATCGCTTCGCGCCCGAGCTCTCCGACCAAAACGGGCGTGCCTCGAGGCTCGTCTTTCTGCGCGCCTGACCGCGAGCCGGCCGTTCCCCTCACCGTTACTCAGCCGTTCGCCCTGTCGGAGCGCATGCACTGCGTCGACATATTTCGACACTTTTCCGCTTCCAAAGCAAAAAAGTGTCGAAATATGTCGACGCAGTGACGTAGAGGACAACTCAACAAAAGGAGGCGGAAACGGAACGGCGGCAATGACCCTACGCCAGATACCGAGCGCGCAGCTCCTCGACCTCGGTAGGGGTGATCCCGAGCGCAGCGTTGATGTAGCCCATGAGGCTGCCGTACTGCTCCACCACACCATCGCGGGCGGCGTAGAGCGCGCGCATGACGGCCGGGTACGAGAACGACTGCTCATCGCTCGCGAAAATGTTCGTCGCGAGGTAATCGGACTCGATATCTTCCCAGGAAACGCCGAGCGCCGTCTCCACGAGCACCGACGCGATACCGCAGCGGTCGCGCCCCACCGAGCAGTGCCAGAGCGCGGAACCGTGGTCGAGCTCGAGAATCTCGCGGAAGAGCCGTCCGTAACCCAGCATGCCCGATTCGCTCAACAGCAGGTAGCGATACATGACCTCCATGCCGTCGCCCTGGTCTTCACGCATAGCGCGCTCGAACTCGCGGCGCTCGCGCATGACCTTGTCGCGCGTCGCCTTCTCCTGCGTGATGCCCTCGACGCTGCGAGCAAGGATATCGGCGTGCACGTAGCGTGCCCCGGGAAAGGCGTCCATGGGATCGGGAATCTCGATAAGCTCCTCGACGTTGCGCAGGTCGACGACGAGGTTCAGATGGTATTCGTCGCGCAAGCGGCTGAGGTCCTCGTCGCTGCCGAAGCCAAGCGCGCCGGAGCGCAGCAAGAGGCCGCGTTTGACGGTGCGCCCGTCCGCGCCCACGAGACCGCCCAGATCGCGCGTGTTGGGCAGGTGACCGAAATCGATCCAGCCGAACGTCTCATGGCCAGCAGGGCCGGGTGTCGCAGGAACCTCGACCGGGATCGGCGCATGTTGCTCGAAATAGGCAATGCGCCGCTCGATGCGACCCTCGACCTCTTCGATGCCGCCAGGCGCGGCGCCTCTGATAGTTCCGTCGAGCGAATACAGCTCCTCTGCGTCTGCCATAGCACGTCCCCCTCGCGTTTACGTCAGGTTATCCGACGCACCATTGTGCCATCTGAGCGCCTGCCGCGCCATCTCCCTACACCGCATTCATGCGAGCCTTGCGAGAAATCCCATAATCGAACAACGCTCGCCAAGACAGCCACTGTCACCGCCGTCAAACCTTCGGCCTCGACCTCACAACCGCCGCGCCACGACCGCGATCGCATAGGAAGCGATTCCGGCGACGATGCTCGCGAACACGAGCGGCCACGTCGCGTCGAGCCAGAACATGAGCGCCGAGAAGGCGCCGCACATCGCCAGGACGAATGAGGCGGCAACAAAGGCCAGTATCAGTGTGCGAATCATCCCCCGCTCGAGCGCGAGCGCGCGCCGCGCCCCGTACACGGCAATCATTGGACCCAGAAAAAACACTGCATACACGGCCGCCAGACCGAGAAGCCCGAGTATCGCTTCCGTCATGCTTCCGCTTCCTCGCCGATGAATTCGGATAGCAGCTTCATCGTGGCGGCGCTACCTTGCTTGAGGCCTGCGCGCTGGTCTTTCCCCACCGCGAGCACATCGGCGACGAGCGACCGGTGCTGTGCCAGCACCTCATTGGGGACGGGAATCGAAAGGGAGCCCGTCTCGCGCAGCGCCCAGTTGATTCCCATGAAGTTGTAGAGCACCGAGGAATCGCGGTCGTCTGCCGTGGTGAGCCAGGTCACCCCATCCACGATGGCGGATCTTGTTATCGCAGCATACGGAACGGAAAGCTCATCGTCTCCGATGCGGCATCGCAGCCCCGCCTCCTCGGTCTCTACGACGAAACCTCGTCCGCCGTATTGCTTGGTGAGCTGGCGAATCGCCACGCGGTTGCGGAACGCCGTCGCGCTTCCCGGGCGCACCGCCACGAACACGGCGAGCACGGCGACACCCACGAGCACGACTGCGTACAGATACGGATTGCCCGATACGTCGAGCGAGGTGCCCGTTTTGGCAGACCACACAAGTGCGCAGATATATGCGATAGCGAGTCCGCCGAGCAGAATGGTCGAGACGATGCCCACCTTCCTGTTGTACCGGTCGCTCTCGGCGCGGAACATATTCGTGGCAAGCGTTTTGTCGAACGGCAAGCTCCAGCTGGCATGGTCAACGCTCATATCGAGCCTCCTCGCATCCGTCTTACACTGCCCCATTTTCCCATCGGAATTATCAGGTTGCGTAAAGGCAAGGTAAGCAGAGCGAGGAGAACGCGTTCCGCGCCGGCAGAGCCGGAATCGAAACCGCCGGCCCGTGGACTACTTGCGCTCGGAGAATGCCGCGACGATGTTGTTGCCGTACTGCCTGCGGTAGAGCTTCTGGTTGCATTGGAACACGCAGGCGGCGAGCGTCTCGACAACGTAGACGAGCCCCGCATCCGTTCCCATCGAGGCCGCGGGCGACGATCGGTCGCTGATCTCGAGTACCTTGAGATGCACATCTGAAGCCTCCACGAGCGGATTCTTACCGGCGTTAGAGATCGCGATGACGGGGACTCCCCTGCTGCGTGCATACTCCGCGATGCCGACCGGCTCAGATTTCTCGCCCGACTTCGATACGATGACCACCACGTCGCGCTGCGGATCGAGCTGGAACACGCGCCGCTTGGTGAGGATGGAGTTGTTCTCGCACAGCGCGCCCTTGCCGATCTCGATGAGCAGCTCGGAGAGGTAGCTAGCAAAGAGGTTGCTCGTGGTATAGCCGTAGCAGACGATGTTCTTGGCGCCGTCAATCAGCTTCGCCGCGCGCACGAAACACTCGGCGTCGTTGCTCTGCCGGATAGCCTGAATGATGTCGCAGGTGCGCTTGCCGAGCTTCTCCAGAATGTCGGACGCCGTATCGCTCTCCTGGATCTCGGAGGAAGACTCCCCCACGGAGTTCTTCGCATCGTCGATCATCTCGCCGAACATGCGGTATCCGAGCTTCTTGGAGAACCGAACGACTGTCGCCTGCCCGATGCCCAACCGTTCAGCCAGCTCATACGAGGTCACGCCGTCTACATCGCCGCCGTTGATAATGAGGTAGTCGGCAATCTTCTTCTCGGTCATGGTGAGCTTGGTATACAGGCTGTTGACTTTGGTGGAAAACATCGTTCATCCTCGCAGCAAAGAATCGTTGAGCCACGCTCCACTATATCCGAAGCAACCGGCACAAAGCGACGTCGCATGGTGGATAACCACGCAATAACTAGGCAACGGGCGCCCCGAAGCCATGCTGCCGGGGCACCCGTGATACGCCAAGATGTAAAGCGGCCTGCCGTGAGCTAGCGCAGCGCAGGAGGCACCCACCTAGGGCATGCGACCTCGCGAACCGCGTCGACGAGCATCTCGTGCGCGATCCGCTCTTCTACAACCGAAAGGTCGAGGTCGCACACGATGCGGACGGCCTCATCGACCCCCTCGTTCTCGATCAGGCGCGCGATCTCGACGGACTCCGGTTCCTGCTCGTCTGTGTAGCAGAAGCCGTGGGCGGCAGCGCGTACGATGAAGTAGGGAACGATTCCCTCTTTGATGCACAGGATCGCCGGCCCCAGGAACCGATCGCCCTTCTTGAGCTTGCGCTTGGGCTGGCGCACGATCCGCGCGATGCGGTCGTGGAAGAACGGGGTATCGAACTTCTCCATCATGACCTTGATGGCCGCTTCATCGGGGATGGGGATGCCATAAGCGGAGTCGAGCGCGCGCCGGCCCTCGTGCCACGCATAGAGCGCCAGGGAGCCGATGCGCTCGTCCTCAATCGCCTCGTTCACCGTCTCGTACCCCGCACACGCCCCCATGAAGCCGAGCGAGCAGTGAATCAGGTTCTCGCTCCAGATCTTCTCGATCATACTGAGCTCCACGTTAGCATCGACCTGGAAAAACGATGGGCAGCAGTACCCCTCTCCAAAGGGAAGGCGGTCCTCGACGGGCAGCACCGATTTGTTATCGCCGGTGAGCGCGAATCGATCACCATCGACCGTGCCCGCATGCACCACCTTGCGGTTCGCCTTCGAAGTCGCGAGCGCCATGCGTGCGGCGGCGAAGGCGCGCTCGGCGTTGGAAAGTGCGCCGTCGATCGCGTTCTGGAAATACGCCCGAAGCCCGACGAAGTTCCCTCCCAAGATGACGGCTACCGGCGCGTCTATCCCCCGCTCCATGCGCACGCGCACCATGTCGGCAAGCGCCGAGGCGACGTCCTTGAACGATTCGGGGAAGACCGCGGTCGCGATATAGGAGGCGCTTGCGAGGGCGTCGAGATACGCATCACGTTCGTGGACGTCCACGCATTCGAAACCCGAGACGCACACGCGCCTCACGTCGCCCGTGAGCAGATCCTTCTCCTCGACCGTGTAGTACCCCTGCTCGCGCAAGCCGTCCATGAGCCGCGAATCGATGTCCGCAAAGGTGATACGGTAGCCCCCTTCTTCGAAGAAGAGGGCGCCGAACATCCCGCGCCCAGTCTGGCCGGCGCCCACGATCACGACCGATTCAGGTTCCATGACCCTACGCCCCCTTTTCGTGATAGGAGATGGCAATGCAGTCCATGGATCCTGCGAGCTCAAACGAGCCATAGCCCGCCGGCACCAAAAGGGTCTCACCGAGCCCGAGCGAGACGCCGTCGATGCTCCCCGATCCGCGCACGCAGGTGATGAAGAGGAAGGCGTCGTACTCATAGGAAGCATTCTCTTCGACCTGCAAGCGAAGGGCGACATATTCGCCGTCGACGTCGTGATAGGTGATGAGCTTCATCCCCGGCAGCGCAAGGGGCTGCGGGGGCTCGACGCAGAACGGAACCTCGGGAAAATGCACACATGCGTAAACGTCGTCCAAGGCGAGCGGGCGGTCGGGATCATTGCGGCCCTCGTCGAAGAACCGATACGTGATATCGCTGTTGGTCCCGAACGTAGCCGAAATCGCACCAGCACCCTTACCGCCATGGATCACGCCGGCAGGCGTGTGGACGTAGTCGCCGTCTCGCACCTCGATCGTCCCGAACAGCCGACCCCAGTCCTGCTGCTCCACGCACTCTTTGAACTCCTCCAACGAGCCAACCTTGTGACCGAACAGCCACGTGGCCGTCCTACCCTCGTCATCGAGCGTCACCGCGCCCGATACTTTCCCCCGGCAGCCCTCATGCACGAACGCATAGGCGTCGTCGGGATGCAGCTGGTAGGACTGGAAGCCTTCGTTGCACGTGATGGTCATGCGGACGGGAAAGACCTCGTCCGAGCAGGCGAAGAGCTCGCGATGCTTCTCGTAGAACGTCGAGAGCGGCTCGCCTGTCTCACGAACGATGTTGTCCAACTCGCCGGGCAGCGCGATGACGCAGTAAATGGTTCCCACGGTAGGCAGGTCGGTATCGATCCCGAAGCGGTCGATGAGCTTCCTGCCCGCCCAGATAAACGACTTGTAGAGGGGATCGATATGATAAATGCGCATCATCGCTCATCCTACAGGATTCCCACGAGGCCGAGCACGAGCACGGCAGCCATGAGACCAAAGATCATCTTCGTGACCGAGACGCCCTTCTTGGCGACGAGGTACCAGCATCCCACCACGAGCAAGAGGCTCAGCACGTTGGGGAACACGCCGTCGATGATCGACTGCAAGACGACCGGGTCGGCATCCGCCGAGGCAGCGAACTGCAGCGGGGTGGTGAGCTTCACATAGCTCGCAGAGAGAGCGCCGATGATAACGATGCCGAAGAGCTGGACAGCAACCTTGATGTTCTCGATTGCCGAGCCCATGAGCATGGTGATGGCATCCTTGCCGAGCTCATAGCCCTTGTTGAACAGGAAGCGCGCGTAGACCCACAAAAGGATCGGCGTCGCGATGATGAACGCTATGACGCCGAGCGGGCTGTAGGGACCGGTGCCCGTAAGCGAAATGGCGATGGTGGTGAGCAGCGGGAGCACCGTCGCCTGGATGAGGCTGTCGCCGATGCCCGCCAGAGGCCCCATGAGGGATGACTTGACCGTACGGATCATGTCGTCGTCCACGTCGGCACCGAGCGCCTTCTGCTCCTCCATGCCCACAAGAATGCCCCAGAGCACACTCGCAGTGGTCTGCTCGGTGTTGATGAAGTCAATCATGCGGAGCATGCCCTGCTTCTGACCCTCTGCGTCGTAGTACTTCTTGTAGAGGGGAATCATGTCGTAGGCATAGCAGTTGCCATGCCAATTCTCAAGGTTGCAGCAGTAGAGGTACTGAAGCTGATAGCGCCAGAACAGTGCGTTGAGCTCTTTTTGCGACAAGGGCTCGGCGTTCGTGGCAGACGTTTCCAAAATAGCGTTCTCGCTCATGTTACAGCTCCTCGTCATCATCGGCGGCCACAGCAGCACCTGCGACCTGGGGTTGGCCGTTCTTTTCAATGAGGTAGTAGAAGAAACCAATCGCAGCGGCAACGATGCCAATGGCGATGAAGCTCATGCCCATGACCGACAGCATCATGAAACCAAGAACGAAGAAGATGAACATCCAGTTGCCGGAGATGTTGAACTTGAGCAGCATGGCCATGCCCACCGCGGGAAGCGTGTTCCCCAAAAGACTCAAGGCATGCAGCACGTTTCCGGGGATGACGGCCAAAAGACCGTCGACCGCGTCGGCACCCAGATAAAGGAGGATGAATACGACGAAGAAGTTCTTCGCGACGAGGAACAACTGCGGTAGAACCACGTTACCCATGAAGATGGTGCCATAGTTCGTATTCTCGATTCCCTTATGCACGATGCTCGTGCAGAACGTGTTGAACGCGCGCATCACATGCACGAGATTCGCGGTGAGCACCGAAACGGGAGCGGCGAGCGCGAGCGCGGTACCGGTGTCGAGACCGTTAATAATGGAGAGGGCCATGATGGGGTAGGACGCGACGCCCACGTCGATCGTCACGGCACCGCCCACCGCAAAGGCGCCCATATATGCGAGCTGGAAGGCAATGCCCAACTCGAGACCCTTTTGGAGGTCACCGAAGATCAAGCCGACCAAGAGGCCGCCCACCAGCGGACGCTGGCAGGTATAGCGACCGAACACCATGCCGCCGAACGAGGCGAACGTATCGGTCAGATAATACAGAACTGCAACGAGCAGTACTTGAACGAAGTAGGTCATGAATGCACACCCGCTTTCGACTTGGCATTCGCCCACGTGAGATTAGGCGTGGTGAATGCAGGGTTAATGATCAGCTCGGTTCCATGCGCTTCCAGAACGTTCAGGTCGTCGATCTGATCCGGCGTGAGGTAGAGCATCTTCTCGATGAGCATAGCCCCCTCCACGTTGGGCTGCGGACCGATGTTTAGGACGCCAGTGAATGAGAAGCCGCGCTCAACAAGGTTTCGCGCAGCCCTCGTAGTCTTGAAGATGACCATGTAGCTCTTCTTGGACTGGACGGCTTCGGGAAGCTTCACCGAGGCTCGTTCCTCGGTGAATGCCAAGAGGCGAAGCGAGCCAAGTGCGCTTTTGAACACCGTTTGCATAAAGGTATCCTGCGCGATCTCGTCATCGACGATGATCACGCCATCCACCGGATGCTCCTTGGTTATCTTCGTGGTCGTCTGACCATGTACGACTCTGCTGTCAACGCGATAATGAACGATCATCAACCCACCTCTCAATACTAGAGATCGTTGGTACGAAGGCCTTCAACGCAATCATGCCATAGCCTTCCGCCAATAAGTCAAATAATTCATTTTTTTCGCTAAACGGATGAATTATTCGGTTTATCGGTAGGAGAACGATACCATACCGGGGCATGTAACCCATTGGCTCAAGATGTATTGACGGCTATTCGCCTCTATCCCCGTGCGCTATGGCAGGCGGCCCCGGCGCGCATGTTCTCCGCATGCTTCGCGTGCGCGGCGGCGACGCGCAACCACCTAAATAGTATTTTACTCATCGAATTGCCCGAGAGATATTCTTATGCAGCTCCTTGACGTTTCTCGCCCCGAACAGCAGAGCAAGCTTGCCAATTCGTCTTGAGTCTTTTTGCCATTGAGTTGCCTCGCAAGTTCGAAGGTGCCAGCGCCTTCGCGCCTCAGGCGCGTTTGATTACCAATTGGAACGCCACTGCTCCAAAACGTGTGCGCAGCGCAGGCGAATGGCGCTTTTCTCCGACGACGGGGAAGCGATAGCGAGCGCTCGGTCGAGGCGTCGCACAGGAAGCGAAGACCATGCCGCAGGGACGCGACGTCTTGCGCGAGCATGCGGGCAAGCAAGTCACTCGTGGCTGGAGCTCCCTCGTGCGATTGCTCGACCAACCCTGACGAGCTCGTTCGCCTCGTCGCGGGAGATTTCCTCGTAGCGGTCCTCGCCGCGGAAGAATACCTCCGCGTAATAGGCTGTATCGTCGACCCAGCGATCTGCACGATAGTCGAAGCTCTCGTTGACCCACTTCCCGCCGACCCGTCCGACGCGCATAACTACCTTCTGCTCGAAATGCTCGAACCCGTCGACATCAATGCGGTAGTAGGTGAGTCCATCTCTCTCGTCAGTCATATCGATACCTCCTAGAATGGCGGTGGCGTGTTGGCGAGTATCGGATTTTGGCTGAAATCCGCGATGACGAGCTGTTGATAAACGTGGTGCGCGTCGGTCACCGGCAGGGTGTATACGGCAAATTGCCAACCGCGTAACGCCCGGTGAAGCTCTGGGACAAAACATCTCGTCCGGTCAAGACTCCAACGCGTCGAGCCGCTCTTGCAGGAACTCTTTCACTCCCACATGGTGCCATGTCGGCGTCCTGCCCGCCAGCTTGGGCAGATGATAGAAGACAAGGAACGCGAGCGGAGCGAATTCGAGCGCAGGAATCGCCTCTTGCTCATACGGCCCAAAGCTCTCAACCCGCTTCACAACGCTATACGCTGGCAGCCAATCGAAACCACCCCTGCGAAGATATGCCACATGCGCGTATTCGCCATCGGGATTGAGCGCCCTCACCGCAATATAGTCCGCTTCATCGTCGAGCGCGCGAAGGGAGACGACAGGATCCCCCTCGGGAATCTCTTCCACAAGACCCTCCACGGGCCATACGTCGCCGTTCCGTTTGACAAGCGCAACCACGCGTATGCTCTTCGCGCCGTCCTCGAAGCGCTCTCCCGAATACTCCCCTACGTAGCCGAAGAAGCCATCTGGAATGGGGCGCGCGTCAAGTACTTCAAAGTAATCGTTGCTCTCCGGCTGGCCAGGCAACCGTTTCAAAGGCTCGAAGCTCGGCTCTCTCGTCAACAATCGCGGATTAAATCGTGTTCCTCCATGCGCCCTCACCTGTCCAAATTAGGCAACGTGGTGATCCTATTGCATCGAAAAAGAAATGAAGCAACGCGCGAAGCCGCGTCACCGCGCACCCTTGACCACCATGCCGTCCTCTCCCCCTCCTCAACCCGCGTATAATGTCGTCAGGGCTTGCGCGGCACGTCGCCTCGCGAGCCGAGACATATCGGGGAGCTTGCGGGTAGCGCGAACGGGCAACAACGGCTCGCGCGCGAACGGCAGGCTGAGAGGGGGCGCGCCCGCCCCGACCCGTGGAACCTGACATGGGTAATGCCAACGAAGGGAGCCGCATCATGGATGCACCGCAGAACCCAGCCGTAACCAGCAACGACGTCGCAGCCGCGCAGGCAGCCGTCCCCACCCGTCCAGACGGCAGCCCTTGCGTCACGCAGCTCGACTTCGCGCGTGCGGGCGTCATCACGCCAGCGATGCGCGCCGTCGCCGAGCGCGAGCACCGCGACCCGGAGTTCATCCGCGCAGGCGTCGCAGCCGGCCGCATCGCCATCCCGGCGAATATTCGCCATCTCGAGATGGGCCTCGAGCCACGCGGCGTAGGCGAAGGCCTCTCTACCAAGGTGAACGTGAACCTGGGTATCTCGGGCGACGTTGCGAACGCCAACGTGGAGTGGGAGAAAGTCCGCACCGCCGAGCAATTCGGCGCGGACGCCATCATGGACCTCTCGAACTCCGGCAAGACGCGCTTCTTCCGCCAGGAACTCGTCCAGAAAACCCCGCTCATGGTGGGCACCGTGCCCATGTACGACGCGATTGGCTACATGGAGAAACCGCTCGTCAAGCTCACCGTCGACGACCTGCTGGAAGTCACGCGCGCGCACGCGGAGGACGGCGTGGACTTCCTCACCATCCACTGCGGCATCAACAAGAGCGTCGTGAAGACGTTCAAGGAGACCGGTCGCCTCATGAACATCGTGAGCCGCGGCGGATCACTCCTCTTCGGCTGGATGGAGGTTACCGGCAACGAGAATCCGTTCTACGAGTACTACGACGAGATTCTGAAGATCTGCCACGAATACGACGTGACCATCTCTCTCGGCGACTCCTGCCGACCGGGCTGCCTCTACGACGCGAACGACGCCGTGGAAACGGCCGAGATGATCGAGCTCGGCAAGCTCACGAAACGTGCGTGGGACGCCGGCGTGCAGGTCATGATCGAAGGACCCGGCCACATGCCCATCAACGAAATCGAGGCGAATGTGCGACTGGAGAAGAGCCTCTGCCACGGCGCACCCTACTATGTGCTGGGTCCGCTCGTCACAGACATCGGCGTGGGCTACGACCACATCACCGCGGCCATCGGCGGCGCCATCAGCGCGAGCGCTGGCGCGGACTTCCTGTGCTATGTGACCCCGGCAGAGCATCTGTGCCTGCCGGACGCGAAAGACGTGCTCGACGGCCTCATCGCCACCCGCATCGCTGCGCACGCGGCCGACATCGCCAAGGGCGTGCCCGGTGCGCAGGAGGCCGACAACCGCATGGGCGATGCCCGCCGCCGCCTGGCATGGGACGAGATGTGGCAGTACGCACTCGATCCCGTGACCTCGAAGGCGCGCTACGAGGCCTCCCCCGCCTCGACCGAGGGCACCTGCACCATGTGCGGGAAGATGTGCGCGGTGCGCACGGTGAACAAGGTGTTCGAGGGCACCACGATCGACCTGGACGCAGAGTAGCCTCTCGGATGAGGCTGCAGGTTACGCGCTTTTCGAAAGCGAGGCACATATGACAAGCAAGACCATTCCCGCCGTCCTCTCAATTGCAGGCTCGGATTCGAGCGGGGGTGCGGGCATCCAGGCGGATATCAAGACCATCGCGGCGCACCACCTCTTCGCCGAAACCGCCATCACCGCACTCACCGCGCAGAATACAACCGGCGTGCGCGCCGTCCTCGAAGCGACGCCGGAATTCGTTGCGCAGGAAATCGACGCCGTCTTCGAGGATATCCCGCCCGCAGCGGTGAAGATCGGCATGGTCTCTTCCGCAGCGATCATCGAAACGATTGCCGAGCGCCTCGGGCATTGGAACGCGAAGAACATCGTCGTCGACCCCGTGATGGTCGCGACTTCGGGCGCCCGCCTCATCGACGAGGGTGCGGTCGAGGCGCTTACCTCCCGCCTTCTCCCCCTCGCCACGGTCATCACGCCGAATATCATGGAGGCTGAAGCGCTCGCCGAGCGCGCCATCGAATCGAGCCGTGACCAGGCGCTCGTCGCCCAGCAGCTCGCGCGCCATTTCGGCTGCGCCGTGCTCGTGAAGGGCGGTCACAACGTGAACGACGCGAACGATGTCCTCGCCGAGCCCGCCGCGCATGAAGACGACGAACCGCGCATCACATGGTTCCGCCACACGCGCGTGGAGACCGAGAACACCCACGGCACGGGCTGCACGCTTTCCTCGGCGATCGCCTGCGGACTCGCGCAGGAGCGCCCGCTGCCCGATGCCATCAACCAGGCGAAGGAATACCTCACCGGCGCGCTCGCCGCAGGACTCGACCTCGGCCACGGCTCCGGTCCCGTCGACCACATGTGGGCGCTGTAACCTCCCCGGAGACAACCCAACGGCAGCCGGCCGCTATCACCTACAAATGGTAGCGGCCGAAAAGCTCAGGATATCCCTCGTCAACGGCGTCGTTGAACTGACGCGCGTAGATGCCGATGGCGAGCTGCCACACCACGGCGAGCGCGACCGCGCCGACGCCTACCAGCACCGCACCTGCGAAGAGAACCGCCGGCGTGAGCCCGCCCACAGAAATCGTCATGCCCCACAGCACGACAGCGATAATCATGTAAAGACCGGCTGCGAGCGCGAAGTTCCGTTTACGAAGCCGCTGGCCACGCGCGAGCATCGCGTGGAGCTCAGCGAGCTCGGTTTCGTTATAACGCCTCGACAGAAGCGCTTCGCGCTCTCGAGCGCCGAGTCGGTTCACATACACGTTCATCGTATACCGCTCCTTCCCGTCACATTGCAGAATACCTCAAACGCCGCGTCGACATGTGGCGGGCTTCGTTGCGATTTCGTTGTGCGGCGTCGCCCTTCCGCAAACCTTAAGTCGTTGAAACGTGCTTTCCCGGAAATGCTGGTCTACCAATAGCATCTACGGGTAGAACAATGCTAACGCGCTCGCCGAGACGCGGCATGAGCGCACCTGCCTTAGGGAGGCATCTATGTACCCGTACGACCCCAATCACGATTACGTGAGCGATTATATCGACCAGTGGAACCGACAGATTCGTGCCACGAAGATCTGGATGGCGGTTATCGGCATCGTGCTCGTAATCACCGGACTTGCCAGCGCGATCGCACCGTTCAGCATGTATGCGTTCATCCAAACGTTCGCCGCCGTCGCGCTCATCATGCATGGCGCCTCGCACCTGGTGAGTTACTTCCAGACGCCGCAGTTCTTCCGCAACGGCGCGACGCTCGCATCGGGTCTGTTGAACGCCCTGCTCGGCATCTTGCTGCTTGCGCTGCCTGCCACGCTTACCGCCGGAACCATCGTGTTCCTGCTGGCGTTCCTGCTGGTGACCATGGGCATCGAGCGCATCTCGTTCGCCCAGAACATGAAGTACTACCAGCTTGGCGGTTCCACCGCAGGCATGATCACGGGCATCGTCGATATCGTACTCGGCATCGTGTTCGCCCTTATGCCGCTCTTCGCAAGCGCGGCAATCAGCATCCTCATCTCGGCATACCTGGTTGTTGCCGGCGTGGCGCTCATCGTGGAGAGCCTTTCGATCAAGCGCATCGACCGATGAAGCCGTAGCGCTCAGCACGAGACGATACATATAAAGGCGGTGGAACCGGGTTGTCCGATTCCCACCGCCTTTTCGTCAAAACGTTTACCTGCGAACGCGCTTACAGGTACTTGCGCCAATCGTCTTCGTCATCGTCGTCTTCTGCCTGCGTCGCGCGCGCCGATTCCTCCGCGGCCTTCGCAGCAGCCGCTGCGCGGGCGGCATCAGCATACGACGTTGCTGGCGCCTCGGGAAACGCGCTAAACGCATGCTCGAACTTCGCGAGGTTCTCGTCGTAGCGCGTGCGCGGGATAGCGAATATCACCTGCTTCACGCCGTGCGAACCGCTCGCCAGCTCCTCGCGGAACATCTCGGCAACTTGCTCGGCGTCCCATCCGAACACGCCGCAGCCGTATGCCCCGAGCACCGCTTTCTCGCGGCCGAGCGCATCGATGATTGCAAGCACGAAGCGAATGCGGTCGCGCATGGAGGCGGCAAGCGTCTCTTCGCTTACATGGTAATCCGCACGGGCGCGCTTCGCGTTCGGTGCCGCCGCGACGACGACGTCCGCGTAGGCATGCATCTTCCCGCGCTCGAAACGCACGGCGGGAACCACGAGCGCGCGTTCGCAATACAGCTCGCAGTTGATGTTGCGGCGGCGGTTTTCACCATACCAATCGCGCTGTTCATTGAGGACGTTGTACAGGTAGGACTCCGTGCAGAGCGCTTCCTCTTGGGCGAGGCCGCCGCGAATGTAGCCGCCGCCCGGATTCACGAACGAGGCGAAATCGAGCACCGCAAGGTCGCAGAACTGGGCGTAGCCGCGCCCGTTCTCGAGAATTGCCGCCACGGAATCGAGCGGGACGACCGTTACGTCGGGCACGCACGGCTCAGCAACCTCGACGGAAGGCATGCCCTCGTAGCGCGTCACGCCTTCAAGAGAACGCGCGATATCCTTCGCAAGGCGCGCTGCCACGTCCGCCGTATGCTGCTCGGCAGCCTTCCTGCGCGCCTCGCGCTTCGGGTTCTCGCGCCCGTTGCCACGGGTTCCCCCGTTGCGCCCGTTTCCTGAACGGCGATCGTCCCTACGCTCCATGTCATCACCTCTGTACCCGGATCTCTTCGGACTCCCATAAGGATACCCGGAAGCGGGGCATCGCGCACGCGGCACGCCGAAGGCAAAGCGCGGCACAAAGAGGCTTCGCGAGCGGAGTGCAAAGGCGTCGCGCACGCAATTACCTGCTTTGGCGCGCTCGAAACGTCACCGGAATTGGAAATCTGGCCAAAAACGAAAGGTTGGTGACACTTCCTCCCGGGGAATGAGGGTGCGGTTCCCCCGTAGCTGCGATAACCGCGCCCCCTGCCTGGGCGGTGGGCGATGCGCACCCCCGTTTCCCAGGAGGAGGTGTCACCAACCTTTCGTTTTTGACCACCGGAGCCGATATTCAGGAAATGCCGCGGCAGTCGCAGCGTCAGATCGTCTTAATCGCGCTCGTCGCGATGGCAACAGCGTCATCAACGCTATCGGTGATGTGCACAAGATCCGGGTCGAGCGAGGAAATCATGCCCTCTTCCTGCACCGTTCCCTCAATCCAATCGAAGAGCCCACGCCAATACGCGCTGCCCACGAGCACGACGGGCATCCGCGTGACCTTGTGCGTCTGCACGAGCGTAAGCAACTCGAAAAGCTCGTCAAGCGTTCCGAAGCCGCCGGGAAATACGATGGCTCCCTGCGAATACTTCACAAACATGGTCTTCCGCACGAAGAAGTAGCGGAAGGACATGCCGAGGTTGACCCACTTGTTCAGACCCTCTTCGAAGGGGAGCTCGATCCCCAAACCAATCGAGACGCCCCCGCGCTCGGCCGCGCCTCGGTTCGCCGCTTCCATGATGCCCGGCCCGCCGCCCGTGATGGTGGCGATGCCCGCCTCCGCAAGCTGCCGTCCCGTCTCGCGCGCCGCACGGTACATGGAGTCGCCTCGCTTGGTGCGGGCGGAGCCGAAAACCACCACCGCGGGACCCACCTCGGCAAGCGCGCCGAAACCGTCGACGAACTCCGCCTGGATGCGCAGGACGCGCCACGGATCCATGTGCAGCCAGTCGGTCGATGTTTCCGGTGCGAGCAGGTTGCCCATCGTGGTGTCGGTGGGCGCCATGGGACCGCGCAAAACCACCGGGCCGCGCTGATGCGTCTGTTCGCTCGTGTAGCCGTGCTCTTCGTCGGGAATGCCATCGAGCGGGCAATGGTGCGAGCTATCGGCAGACGTGTTCATCTCGCTATCGAGATCGCTGTGGTTCTCGCGAGCAGCAGCTCCTGCATCGTATCGTCCCTCCGTATGATTCATCATTTCTCCTCCATCTGTTGCCAACTCATTTCTCACAGCATAGCCGTTTCGCCGAAAACAACCCCAATCCGACCGCTGGTCGGCGAAAACCGCACGCCCGCCCTTCCATTACAAAATCCTGACGTGCATCTGATTGAATAACAGGAACATCGAGGTAATCAGCCATAAACCCCTAGAACTGGCTTCCTTGCAAAACCCTTACGTTCACGAGGCCGCCATACGCGTACGGCGTAACCTACACTGTTCTTGGCACCCCGCCTGATAGGGCGACGCTCCGGGCGACCGACGCGACTGACTCCCGCTGCGCGGGGAGCCGATGCCGGGCGCTCATTGCGCCATTCGTCCGTCACAAGACCAAGGGGTGAACAACATGACGAACAAACGCCTTACCGTTGTGCTCGCCACGCTGCTCGTATTGATCGTGGGCGGCGGAGCTTTTTTTGCAGTAACGCAGAACCCGGCAAATCCGGCAAGCAATCCTGCCCAAGCAACCGAGCCCGTGGAGGAGACGCTCCCCTATCCCGAGGGAGGCGGAACGCTCATCCTGCGCGTGAACCCCGAGTTCGCGATTCACTATGACGCCTCCGGTGTTGTCGTAGGCGTTGAAGCACGCAACGATGACGCTGAGAACATGAAGCTCGATCTCGCCGCGCTCGAGGGCATGACATGCCGCGAGGCGGTTCGCACGCTCGTCGAACGCATTAACGACGCTGGCTATTTCGTGGAAGAAGTCGAGGGCGAGGGCAACACCATCAACCTTGAGGTCGAAAGCGGATCGGCGCTTCCCGAAGAGAACTTCCTGCGCAATATCGTGCATGAATCCGAGACGTACGTCGTCGGGCAGAACATGACCGTCCCCATGGAAGTCTCCGGCACGACCGACTATGGCTGGACGAACTACGGCGACTCCGATTATGGTCCCGACAGCGACGGCGTGACCGATTACTACGACTCCGACTACGGCCCCCTGAACGACGGCGTGACCGATTATAACGAGCCTGCATCGGACGGCAACACGAATTATGATTCCGGATACACGAGCTCCGGCGGCTCCAGCTCTGGCGGAGGTTCCAGTTCCGGCGGCGGCTCCGCACCAGCGCCCGCACCAGCACCCTCGCCCGCCCCGTCTCCCGCGCCGAGTGGTGGCAACTCGGGTTATGACTCGAACTCCGGCTACGACTCGAATTCGGGCTACGACTCCAACTCCGGCTACAGCGGCAACTCGGGTCATGACTCGGACTCCGGATACGACGATTAGCCCATGTCGATCCGTCATGAGCTGAAGTACCTCATCTCGCCGATAGACGCTCATGTGCTCGCACGGCGCTTCTCGACGCTTTTCGCGCGCGACCGCCATGCGGGCACGGACGGCTCCTACACCGTGCGCAGCCTGTATTTCGACACACCCGACGACGCTCTGCTCCGCCAAAACAAGGAGGGCGTCAGCCGGCGCGAGAAATGGCGGCTGCGCACCTATGGCGAGGGCGGTACGCTCCGTTTGGAAAAGAAGGCGAAGCACGCCGGCTCGAGCGAGAAGAGCTCCTGTCCCCTTTCGCCCGAAGAGGCACAGGAACTCGTCAACGATGGCCGGGCACCCCTTGCTTGGGAGTCATGCGATCACCCGGTCAAACGTGAATTCCACGGCAGGCAGGAAGCGTATCTCCTGCGCGCGGCATCCGTCGTGTGCTACCGGCGTGAAGCATTCACCTACGCGCCGGGCAACGTGCGCCTCACGATCGACTCGCACATCGCATCGAGCCCGAACCCGCGCGCCCTCCTCGATCCAAGCATCCCGCTCATCCCCATCGACCCAGGCCGCGTGCTCCTCGAGGTGAAGTTCGACGCATTCCTACCCGATATCGTCCGCGCCGCGATCGAGACCCCGGGCGCGGTGCGCAGCGCATACTCGAAATACGCGCTGGGACGCCGATACGAGTGATACTAAGAAAGGCAATCCATGGTTACGTTCGACGACATCTTCACCTCGGCATTCCTCGACCGCATGGGAGCCGTGCCGCTTATCGACGCCATCGTGGCGATGCTGCTCGCCTGCGGGATCGGTCTCTTCATCTTCCTGATCTACCGGAAGACGTCGAGCGCGGTCATGTACTCCACGTCATTCGGCGTGACGCTCGTGGCGCTCACCCTCATCACGACCCTCGTGATTCTCGCCGTCTCAAGCAATGTGCTGCTCTCGCTCGGCATGGTGGGCGCCCTCTCCATCGTGCGCTTCCGCGCGCCCATCAAAGAACCGCTCGACCTCGTGTTCCTCTTCTGGTGCATCGCAACGGGCATCGTGCTCGCCGCGGGCTTGCTCTTCCTCGCTATCTTTGGCGCGGTGTTCATCGGGCTCGTGCTTCTCATGTTCGCGGACCGCAAGACCGATGACCGGCCATACATGCTCGTGGTGCACCTTGAAGGCGAAAGCGCGGAGCAAAATGTCATCACGGCAATCGAGGCGCGCGCCGCCCGGCATGCCCTCAAGGCGAAGAACGTGCACGGCGGAAGCGTAGAGCTCACCTTTGAGCTGCGACTCAAGGAAGGCGGGGCGGCGCTTGTCGACGAGCTCGACGCACTCGAAGGCGTCACCGACGCGGCGCTCGTGTCATACAACGGCGATTACCTCGGATAGCAAAGGCACCAACCCGAAAGCACGGAAGCAAGCGGAACGCCCATGATCAGGAACCGCCACATAGACGTCATCTGCATCTTCGCGCTCGTACTCTCGACGGGCGCCGCCTGCCTGCTTGCCTGGGCGGGATCTGTCGGCGTCATCGCGCCCGCGCGACCCAACACCTATCTCGACCTCCTCTTCGACGATTCCCGCGTGCACACCGTCAACATCGAGGTCGAGGACTGGGACGCGTTCATCGCTTCGGCGCCGGAAGAGGAGTACACCCAAGCCGACGTCGTCATCGACGGCGAGCGCATCACGGGCGTGGGGCTGCGCGCCAAGGGGAACAACTCGGTTGGGCACATCTCGCGCCGCGGCCTTTCGCGCTATAGCTTGAAGATCGAGTTCGACCACTACGACCGCAACACCACCTATCACGGCCTCGATAAGCTCTCGCTCGACGCAGCCTTCCAAGACAACAGCTATCTCAAGAATTACCTCACCTATGACATGATGCGCTTCATGGGCGTCCCCGCGCCTGCAACCGCATTTACGCAGGTCATGGTAAACGGCGAGCCTTGGGGTCTCTTCTTGGCCGTCGAAGACGCCGAAGATGCGTTCGCAGACCGTGTATGGGGTGCAGACCACGGCGCGCTTTACAAACCCGATTATCGCTCACTAGAGAATGAGAACGCTGACGTCGCCCTGCGTTACATCGGCGATGACCCGTCGCTCTACCCTGGGATCTTCGACGAGGCGCAGCTCGATGTAGACGAAGCAGGCAAACGAAGGCTCATCCGAGCGCTTGAAGGGCTCGCCTCTGGCGAGAACCTCGAACGCTACGTCGATGTCGACGCAACGCTGCGCTACTTCGCCGTACAGGCCTTCGTCGCGAACCTCGATAGCTACCTGGGAAGCACCGGCCACAACTACTTGCTCTACGAAGACGCGGGGCGCATCTCGATGCTGCCGTGGGACTACAACCTCGCCTTCGGCACGTATGCGCTCGGGCGTCCGGAGCTCCCCGATGACGTCGGCACCTATGTGAACCTTCCCATCGACGAGCCCGCCGCGCCCGAGGTACTCGCTGAGCGCCCGCTCTTCACGAACCTCATGGCGCATGAGGAGTACCGGGCGCGCTACCACGACTATCTTGATCAGTTGGTCGCCAACTACGTTGAGAGCGGGCGCTTATCCGAAACCATCGCCCGCATGCGCGAGCTTATCGCACCCTACGTTGCGGAAGATCCCACGGCGTTTTGCACCTACGAGGAATTCCTCGTAGGCGTGGACACCATCGAGATGTTCTGCCTGTTGCGAGCCGAAAGCATTCGTGGCCAGCTCGAGGGCGCGATTCCCCCGACGCATGAGGGGCAGCGGGCTGAGCCAGGGGCGCTCGTCGACGCTTCCGCAATCGCACTCGAGGATATGGGCGAGCTTGCCGACCTCGACGAGACGGCCGAGACCGGCGAGCGAGACATGTAACATAACCCCAGGGGTTTTTTAACATGTTCATGTTAAAAAACCCCTGGGGTTATGTTACATGCCACGACCTAGTGGGCGCCGTCAGTAATCCGCAGCTGCCGGCGAGTCCATCCATGCACGCACAAAGGCCTCGTAGCGGCCTTCGATAATTGCCTGGCGCGCGCGACGCATGAGATCGAGCAGGTAGTAAATGTTGTGCATGGAGAGCAGGATACCGCCGAGCATCTCCTTCTGCGCAACCATGTGGCGAATGTGGGCACGTGTGTAGCCGCCAGTGCAGACGGAGCACGTGCACCGCTCGTCGATGGGGCGCGCATCGCGGGCGAACCGGGCATTGCGGAAGTTCAGGCGCCCCTCGCTCGAGAATGCCGTGCCCATGCGGCCAGTGCGCGTGGGCAGCACGCAGTCGAACATATCGATACCGCAAGCCACACCGCGTACGAGCGTGGTGGGGTTGCCGACACCCATGAGGTAGCGCGGTTTAGTACGCGGCATGTACTCGGAGGCAAGCGGCGCAAGCGTCTCGAACATGATCTCGTGGCTCTCGCCCACCGAGTAGCCGCCAATGCCGTAGCCGGGAAAATCGCCCATGTCTTCGAGCCGCTGCAGGCTTTTCACACGCAGATCCATGTGCATGCCGCCTTGCACGATGCCGAATAGCGCCTGGTCGGGACGGGTGTGCGCCTTATAGCAGCGCTCTGCCCAGCGACTCGAGAGGTCGGTCGAACGCTCGACGTCGCGGCGTTCCACGGGATAGCCGATGCACTGATCGAGCTGCATGCAAATGTCGCTGCCGAGCTTCTGAGCGATAGCCATGTTGTCCTCGGGCGTCCAGAACACGTGGCTACCGTCGTAGTCCGTTGCGATGAAACGCACGCCCTCGTTCGTGAGCTTCACGGCATCCGAGTGGCTGAACACCTGGAACCCACCGGAGTCCGTGAGGATAGGTCCGTGCCAGTTCATGAAGCTGTGAAGACCACCCATCTCGGCAATGAGGTCGGCACCGGGGCGCATGGCCAGGTGATACGTATTCGAGAGGACGATCTGCGCGCCCAGGTCCTTGACCGTCTCCCACGGCACGCCCTTCACCGTAGCGCGCGTACCCACCGGCATGAAAATGGGCGTCTCGATATCGCCGTGCGGGGTATGCAGCACGCCAGCACGCGCATGCGTCTTGGGGTCCTCGGCGATGATGTCGTAGGTGAATAGGCTCTGGTCCATGGGGCCTCGCGTTTCTCGTCTGGGCTATGCGAGGAGCATCATCCCCGCGCCGTTTTACTGATGAATCAGTATAGCGAGTGCGGGGTGCAGCCGCAGGAAAACCAGAAGCACGATAAGGCAACCGAGCGCCCCTGGCACCGAGGCGCCTTCACCTGTCGGGCGCTTTCCCGAGCCCGCCTCCCAAGGTCTATTCCCCAGCCTCCTCCACCACATCCCGCGATGGCGTCTCGCCCAGAAAGAGCGGCGCCACCACGCGCGTGTAGAAGGCGAGCCAGGCGAGGCTCGCGCAAAAGCCTGCCACCACATCGGAAGCATAGTGAACACCCAAATAGATTCGGCTCACGCCTACCGCCACGATGAGCACTGCCAGCGCAA
Source organism: uncultured Collinsella sp. (assembly GCA_900538305.1). GTDB lineage: Bacteria > Actinomycetota > Coriobacteriia > Coriobacteriales > Coriobacteriaceae > Enorma. The sequence goes on along the minus strand of UPXY01000005.1, from coordinate 23,315 downwards.
CCGAGCAGCCGATACGCACCGCGCGGTCGCGCTCATAGCGCCAAACCATCCAGATGAGCAGGCCGAAAAACGCCATCGCAGCCATCGAATGGCCTGAAGGGAAGCTGAAGCCTGTCTCGGCGGCGAGTCGAAAGCCCTCTGGGCGAGGACGCTGTACGATGAATTTGAGCACCTGATTGAGAACTACCACGAGCGCGAGGTTGAGCGCGCAGCACGCCCCCGGCCTCCTGCCCGGCGCGAAAGCCACGATGAGCAAGAGCATCACCATGAGGATAACGGGCGAGGCGAGCGCCGAGATGGATTCCATGATGGGCGTGAGCCAATCGGCGCGCAGATGCTCGACGATGAGTACGTACGCCGCCTCATCGAGCCTGATGAGGTCGCCTTCCAAAACATCTTCCAAAAGCGTCAGGAACACGATGGCGCATGCCGCCACGATCACCACGCGCCTGTTTTCGCGCAGGAGTCCCCATAATGCTTTCGTCATGACCTCGATCCTTCGTCCGCGTTCAACCGGCTCAATCCATCATACCCAGACGGACGCACACCCATCACCTCGGTTGACAATGAGGGTAAAGAAAACTGCCCACCCCGTGCATCGGCCGGATTTGCGCGGCCGAACACCCTCGCACATTAGCCGGGCACCTTTGTACATCGGCCGAGCCTGCGCGGCCACCCATCCCGTGCGGACGAAATCGCACAAGCGCGACGACGGCATTTCCCGTACCATAGGCCTCGTCCGATACGACGCCGATCGAAAGGAAACGCCCATGCCGAAGACAACCGAGACCGTGCTCGCCGCGCACCGCGCCACCGCAGCAACCGTCATCAAGAAGCTGGAACGCCACGGCATGGACGGCTACTTTTGCGCCACGAGCTCAGAGGCTGTGGAGCTCGTTCGCTCCTGGATGCACGAGGGCGACTCCGTGACCTGGGGCGGCAGCGAAACGTTCAAGGAGACCGGTATGAAAACCGCACTTGAGACAGCCGACTGCTACCGCATGCTCGATCGCACAGCCGCTTCAACACCCGAAGAGCAGCGCGAGATGTGGCGGGACCGAACTTCGGCCGAGTGGTTCTTCATGAGCGCCAATGCCCTCACCCTCGACGGCGAGCTCGTGAACATCGATGGCAACAGCGATCGCCTGTCGCTTCTGCTCCATGGCCCCGCGCACGTGGTGGTGCTCGTTGGAATGAACAAGCTCGTCGCAGATGTAGACGCGGGCCTCAAACGCATCCGCACCGTAGCCTGCCCGCTCAACGCCGCACGCCTCCACACGAACACCCCATGCGAGCTCACCGGCACTTGCGCCGAGTGCCATGCCGCCGGCTGCATGTGCTGCAACGTGGTAGTCACGCGCCACAGCCGCCATGAGGGCCGCATCCGTGTGGTACTCATCGGAGAGGACCTCGGCTACTAGGGGTAAAACGGGACGGGACTGTGCCGCACGCCCCCTTGCCGAAGGCCGTGACAGCGGTGCCAGGGGTGACAGCGGTGCCAGGGGAAACTGTCACACGCCTGTTCCCATCACGCTCTGGGCGAGGAAAATGTGACAGTTTCCCCTGGCACCGCTGTCACCCCTGGCACCGCTGTCACGGCTCGGCACGCAAAATGAAGGGCGGCACCACCTCTGCGATGCCGCCCCTATGTTCTGTACTTTGGACTCACCCCAAGCATCTCTCGAGCTTCGGCTTTCCTTCCCTGGAAGGAGCCCCAACCGCTATAGATGCCTTCGAGCTGGTCTGCGAATCTTCGTTGGCTTCAATCCATGCTGCGACGGAAATCAACGGGTTGCTACAGGCATAGACCCCAAAAGCTAAGCCTCAAATCCGCAGGCAACGAGCCCGAACGCTTGCGGTTGATCTTCTAAACCCATTGGACTCGCCTCCTTCGGTCGTCGCTTACTTCTCTGAAGCGACCCTGTCTGTCACTCTCCTTGTTCCCGCCCAAACAGGCGCTAAACAACCAAATACGCGCGCTTCGCCAACGGTAGGAAAGCATCGGCAAGCGGCTATTGCGCGGTGGCTGCCGCGAACTCGGCGAGTACCGACGGGATATCGATCTGCTGCGGGCACACCGCCGCACAGCTGCCGCAGCCGATGCACGCGCTCGGGCGCTTGTCCTCATCCATGATCTGCAGGCGCATGCGCGAGATGAAGTCGCCGTTTCCGGTGAGCTTGCGCTGGTTGTAGAGGGCGAGCAGATCCGGAATATCGAGCCCCATGGGGCAGTGGCTCGTGCAGTAATGACAGGCGGTGCACGGCACCGTTCCCTGCGAGAGCATGCCAGCAACAATCTCGTCGAGCACGGCGCGGTCGGCATCGGTGAGCGGCCGCTCCTCCTCGAACGTCGCGATGTTCTGCTTAAGCTGCTCGAAGTTTGACATGCCGGAAAGCGTCACGCACACCTCGGGAACGCTTTGCACGAAACGAAACGCCCAGGCTACGGGCGTCTCATCCGGGCGCTGGGCAGCGAGCTTCTCCGCATCCTCTGGGGAAAGGTTCGCGAGCTTACCGCCACGTACCGGCTCCATGACCCACACGGGCAGCCCGTGCGCGCGGCACAACGCCACCTTGCCCTTGGCGTCCTGGAACTCCCAGTCGAGATAGTTGAGCTGAATCTGGCAGAATTCCATATGCTCGCCGTACGCCTCGAGGAAGCGCTCCATCACAGGGATGGCTCCATGAGCGGAAAAGCCCAGATGACGAATGCGCCCCGCTGCCTTCTGCTTAAGCAGGTACGGCATGATGCCATGTGCAGGGTTGAGATACTCATCGATATTGAGCTCGCACACATTGTGAATGAGGTAGAAGTCGAAGTACTCCACGCCCGTGCGCTCGAGCTGCGCCTCGAAAATCTCCTCGACCTTATCCATGTTCGAAAGGTCGTAGCCGGGAAACTTCGTGGCGAGGTAGAACGAGTCTCTCGGGTAGGCGGAGAGGGCGCGACCCATGGCTGCCTCGGACGTGCCGTTGTGGTAGCCCCATGCGGTATCGAAGTAGTTCACCCCGTGATCGATGGCGTAGGCGACCATCTCCTCGGTCGCTGCTTGGTCGATCGCGCCGTCGTCCCCGCCCAGGACGGGAAGGCGCATCGCACCGAAACCAAGCGCAGAAAGCTTGCACCCTTGGAAATCCTTGTACAGCACGAGATGCCTCGTTCCTTCTTAGCCAGAGATTCACTGGCAGCGGAATCACTTGTTCAGAAGCACGACGATTGCGACCACGATCGCCACGACCACGACCACGATACCGACGATCGCGCCGATGAACCTCGCACGCGAACCGCGCGTGCGCTCGCGAACCGTCCGCTCCACACTCGCAAGCTCTTCGACTTCCACAGCTTGTTGCTCACGCTCGGCGCGATCCGCCTCGAGACGCGAGGCGATCGTTTCTGTGACCTCGGGGTGCGCGTGGATATCGTTCGCTTCGTCAATGATGGCCTGGGCGTCGCGTGCTTCGGCCTGCGCATCCTCGGCAGCCTGCTCCTGTTCGCGTTTCGCCTTCTCCTGTGCAGAGATCTGCTCCTTCATGCCGCGTTGACGCTCTGAAGCGGCGTCCTTCGCTTCGCGATAGGCGTTTCGCGCCTCGTCGGCAGCAGCGCTTACCTCGCTGAACGCTGCCTTCGCCTCCGCTATGGGCTTTTCCGCCTCGGAGGCTGCGCGCCGCGCGTACTCGAGTGCGTCGGCGAGTTCGCGCGTGATACGCGGTAGATCTGCCGACGCGAGCGCGAGCTCTTGCTCGGCGTCTGCGATCTCCTGCTCGAGCTCACCTGAGCGCACGCTATAGGCAGCGGAGTTGGCCGAGGGGTTGCGCTGAACCTCCGCCTGCTCCTCTTTGAGCATCTTGAGGCGCGCGTCGGCGCTCTGAACCGCAGCTTGGGCGGCAGCGACACCGTCCGCCTGTTCGCGCTCGGCCTTCTCTAGATTCTTCTTGGCGTCGTCTAGGCGGCGTTGCAGACGGGCGCCATTCTCGCGCGCCGACGCCTCGCGTGCCTCCGCGGCATCGAGCGCCGCCTTGAGCCGCTTGTCGGTTTGGGCGTCGGCGTCCTTCATCTGCTGAAGCTGCTCTTTCAGTACGTCGATCTGCTGCTGGAGGCGGTTCTGTTCCTGCACGGCGGCAGAGCCCGCCTCTGCGGCGGCGTTGCGACGGGCGGTTTGGTCGGCTATGATCTGCGCGTAGTTCCCCTCGACCTCGCGGCGGTGCGCAAGCTCCGCCTCCTCGTTCGCAATGGTATTGTCGAGAGCCTCGAGCTGATCGCGCGCCTCGGCATGCGCCTTGCGGGCGCTGCGCATCTCGTTCATCGCCGCGGCGCCCGTCGTAAAGAACGAACCGACCGCCTCTACGGCAGACGCCCCCGCCTCGTGGGAGGCAACCTCGCCAGGCTCCCCAGCGACAGGCTGCACGGGCGCAGAATTGCCGGGGTCGACAGGCTGCAGCCCCTGCTGGAACGCCTGGTCTTCCGCCGTCTGCTTGTTCATGTCTTCTGCCATGGTGCACTCCCCCAACACGCGTGAAGCTTCGGTTCCTTCAATGATATATGCCCATGCGGACACCGCTCATTGCAATCGAAGTTTTTTCGCCTGCGTCAACATTCGCCGTACCGACGGGACGACGCGCTCGCAACAACCTGGTCTCGCGCCGCTGCAAGCTGGCAAGTTCGCGCCCCTGATCCCCGCTATCTTGAGATACGCGCTGGGGCTACGCAAAACAGATGCAATCCTATGTTTGGATCCAAGACGATATGCAGCGAGGCACCCGGGCTATCCGCGGACATGTCCCACTGCACAGAAAGGGCTATTCGATGAACATCGCATCGCCGAAGCTGAAGAAGCGGTAGCGCTCTGCGACGGCTTGCTCGTATGCATCCATGATCTGCTCGCGCGTGGCGAGTGCGGAGACGAGCATCATGAGCGTGGAGCGCGGCACATGGAAGTTCGTGATGAGGCCGTCGACCACATGGTAGGTCGAGCCGGGCATGAGGTAGAGGTTCGTCGTGGCGTCTGCGCGGGCGACGATGTCGCCTGCGCCCACCACCGTCGCAGCATCCGGCGCATCCTCGAAGCGGCGCGCCGTGACGGGCGGTTCGCTCACGGGGACACCCGCCTCCCACGCGCTTTCGAGCGAGCGCACGGCAGTCGTGCCCACGGCGATCACGCGGTGCCCGGCCACCTTCGTGGCATGCACGGCGTCGACCACCTCCTGCGGCACGTGGTAGCGCTCCGTGTGCATCACGTGCTCGGTGGGGTCATCCTCCTCCACGAGGCGGAAGGTGTCGATACCAACCTCGAGCTCGACCGTCGCCCAACCGACGCCCTTCTGCTTGAGGCGCTCGATGAGCTCAGGCGTGAAGTGAAGACCCGCGGTGGGCGCGGCGGCGGAATGCTCCTCGCTCATGGCGTACACCGTCTGGTACTTCTCCGGGTCGCCGGCGTAATCTGTGATGTAGGGCGGCAGCGGGACATGCCCCGCCGCATGAATCGCCTCGTCGAGGGTACGCGGCTCGCCGCCTGTGCCCTCCCCCTGCGGCGTGAAGCGCACGAGGCGTCCACCACGGCTGTCGGGCACGAAGTCGACGACCTCACCCGTAAGCACCACCGGCGCGCTTTCCGGCGCATGGAGCCCGCCTGCGCGGTACTCGATCACCGCGCCCGGCTTCAGGCGTTTGCCCGGGTTCACCAGGCATTCCCACACGTGCCCGAGCGGATCGATGTCCTCGCGACGGTTGAGCAGCAAGGTCTCGGCCACGCCGCCGGTCTTGGCCTTGCGACCGATGAGGCGTGCCGGCATGACACGCGTCTCGTTCGCGACGAGCAAATCGCCCGGCTCGAGGTAGTCGACGATGTCGAAGAAATGCCGGTGCTCCACGCTGCCGCCCGCGTCGAGCAGCACGACGTCGCCCGTGGTCGCAAGCGGCTCGCCGCGGTGCAGCACCAGCAGGCGACACGAGTCGCGCGGCTCCGCCGGCGCCTGAGCTATGAGCTCCTCGGGCAGGTTGTAATCGAAATCATCGGTACGCATGGCTACCTCGCTTTCTTATCCGGCTGAATAGCTTAGCACGGATGCCGAAACGAAACGACCCGTTCTGAAGCGAGGTAGCCGCACGCTGCCTTTATGAGAAGAGGCGGCGAATCTCGTCGCGGCCTTCCTCGCTCGTGAAGATGATCGCCTCATCGCCCGACTCCAAGACGGTGCCACCGTTCGGCACGATGAGGTTGCCCTCGTGCTCCACGGCGGTCACGATGGTCTCCGCCGGGAACGGGACGTCCTTGAGGGCGAGTCCCGCCACGCGGGCATGCGCGCCCACCGTCACCTGCACGATGCTGTGCTCGTCTCGGCCGAGCTTCATGAGCGTGTACATGTCATGCACGTCCATGCCCTCGATCACGAAGCGCGCCGTGATTTCAGCCTGATTCACACCCACGTCCACACCGTTCACCGCCGTGAACATCCACGCGTTCGCCGGATTGTTCACACGCGCCACGACGCGCGGCACCGCATATTCCATCTTCGCGAGCATCGACGTCACGAGGTTCGTCTCGTCCAATCCCGTCACGGCCGCGACTGCATCCGCGATGCGCACGCCCGCGCGCTCCAAGACCTCGGGATCCGAACCGCTCCCCTCGATAACGGAAACGTTCGGGCATATCTGACGCACGCGCTCGACGACCTCAGCGCGCTGCTCGATGACCGTGACCGCGATGCCGTCGTCCGTAAGGCGGGAGGCGAGATGGGCGCCGGTCTTGCCGCCGCCGACAATGATGACCTGCATGATTCCTCCTAATCGGTGATGCCGAGCATCTGCTTGAACTTCCTGCTGGCAGAGGTCGCCACGGCGGCGTAGATGATGTCGCCGGCGGCGAGCACGGTGCCCTGCGTGGGGATGAACGTTTCGTTATCGTGCGAGACGCTCACGATCTGCACCTCGCCGAGCGCGGAGATCTCGCGCACCGTGGCACCGTCGAGCAGCGCCGGCACGTCCGCGCGAACCAGGCGCACATCGCCCGATCCCACTTCGAACACGTTATCGAGATGGTTGTAGGTAAGGAGCTCGCCGATGCGCGCGATGCCCCAAGCATTGGGCGAGACCGTCTGGATGTTCAGGCGACGGTACGTATCGGCCTTCGTAAGATCGTGCAGACGCGCGATGACGCGGGGCACACGGAACGTCGAGCGGGCGACGTGCGCCACCACGATGTTCGCCTCGTCGGAGCGCATGCAGGAAACGACGGCATCCGTGCGGTCGATTCCCGCGCGCAGAAGCACGTCGCGGTCGAGGCCGATGCCGCACACGCGTTTGCCGGGGAACGAATCGCCCAGCGCATCGAGTGCTTTCTGGTCTTGGTCGACCGCCGTGACCGAAAACCCCTGCCGCGCGAGTTTCCACGCGAGCCCCGATCCGATGAAACCCATGCCTACGATAATGACGTTCATAATCTCCACCTTTCAGATGGTGTATACCCTCAACTCTAGCGCTTCGCGGCGGCACGCGCCCGCTCGCGGCGGCGCAGCCATGCCTTGCGGACCTCTTCGATGGCGATGACCACGGGCGGGACGCAGCAGAGGAACGCATAATCCTGCCAGGCCAGGGGCGCGGTGTGGAACACGCCTTGCAGCGGCGGGAACGTGGTGAGGATCACGAGCAGCACCACTTCGAACACGATGCCTATGAGGATGCGGCGGTTCGAGAAGAGACCGATCTTGAATACCGAGGTGGTCTCAGTGCGGCAGTTCATGACCTGGCCGATCTGCGCGAAGATGATACCTGCGAGCGTCATGGTCGTCGCCTGGATGTAAACCGGGTCGCTATCGTTGCCCAAGCCGGCAAGCGGGATGCCCGGCCAGCCGGCGAGCACGTTCACCAGGAAATAACCCGCCATCGCGACGATCGAGGCCATAAGGCCATACCACAGGAAGGCCTTCACGAGCACGCGGCGGTTGAGCAGGCGCTCGTTGGGATCGCGCGGGGGTTGATCCATGATGGTCTCCTCCGGCGGTTCAGTGCCCAGACCCAGCGCCGGCAGCATATCGGTGCCCAGGTCGATGGTAAGGATCTGCATGGTTGTGAGCGGCAACGGCACGGCACCACCCGAGAGCAGGTAGACCGCGTTCGGCACCGCTTCAGGCGCATTGGAGTTCAAGATGTAGAGCAAGAATTTGCGGATGTTGCTGTAAACCGCGCGTCCCTCCTCGATCGCGGCGACGATCGAGGCGAAGTTGTCGTCCGTCAAGATCATATCGGCCGCCTCCTTCGCCACATCGGTGCCGGTAATGCCCATAGCAACACCGATATCGGCTTTCTTGAGCGCGGGAGCATCGTTCACGCCATCACCCGTCACGGCCACGATCTCGCCCATCTCCTGGAGTGCCGTGACCACACGGAGCTTCTGCTCAGGTGCCATGCGGGCGAAGACAACTTGACCGGCGAGTTTCTCCTTGAGCTCTTCATCGCCCATCTTCGAAAGCTCGAAACCCGAGATGACGGATAGTCCCTCGCCCTCCACGATCTTCAGGCGCCGCGCGATGCTCGCTGCGGTGAGACCGTAGTCGCCCGTGATCATGACGATGCGGATACCCGCGCGATGGCACTCTGCCACTGCCGCCGCGACTTCGGGACGAGGCGGGTCCATCATGACCTCGAGTCCCACGAAGGTGAGGTTGCACTCGATATTCTCGGGCGTGTAATCGCTCATGGCATCGGGGATGCCCCCCTCCGCGTTCGCGCCGTCGAGCGGGCGGTACGCCACCGCGAGCACGCGCAGGCCGTCGGCGGCGTACGTGTCGTTCGCCTCCATGATGCGCGCACGGAGCTCCTCGGTCAGAGGCTCGACCACGCCGTTCACGCGCACATGGGCCGAAAGCCGCACGACCTCGTTCGGTGCGCCCTTCGTGAATGCGATGCGGCGCGCTCCGTCCAGCGGGTACTCAAGGGCGTGCACGGTCGTCATGCGCTTGCGGCGGCTCTCGAACGGCAGCTCCTTCACGCGGGGCATACGCGCCTCGAGCTCGGCTCGATCGATGCCGCCCTTCTGCGCGGAAACGATGAGGCACGCCTCCGTGGGGTCGCCGTAGACCTCGTAGCGCTTGCCCTCCTCTTCCGGCTCAGCGAGGCGCGCGTTGCCGCAGAGCAACCCGCCTTCGAGCAAGAGCTCGAGGTCGGCATCGTCCACCGCGCGCCAACTGCGTCCCTCGGCCTCTATCTGGCCCTCGGGCGCGTACCCCACACCGGTGATCTCGTATTCGCGCGCCGCCGTCCACAGATGGTTCACGGTCATCTCGTTCTGCGTGAGCGTACCGGTCTTATCCGTGCAGATCACGCTCGTGGAGCCGAGCGCCTCCACGGAATCGAGCTTCTTCACCAGGGCGTTCCGGCGGCTCATGCGCTGCACCGCCATGGCGAGCGAAAGCGTCACCGTGGGCAGGAGGCCTTCGGGAATGAATGCCACGACCATACCGAGCGCGAAGATGAACGATGACGCGAACGGCTCGTGTACCACGAACAGGGACAGGCAGAAGAACGCGATGCCCATGCACATGGCAAAGATCGTGACCTGCTTCGTGAGGCGGTTGAGCTGGCGCGTGAGCGGGCTCTCCGCCGCCTGCATGTTCTGCGTGAGGCTCGCGATCTTGCCGAACTCCGTATCCATGCCGATGCGAAACACCACCGCGCGGCCGTTGCCTTCGGACACGCTCGTGCCAGCGAAGACGAGGTTGGGAATCTCCGCGGCGGAAAGCCCCTCTTCGAGCACCGCGTCCGCAGTCTTGCGCGACGGGGTGGACTCGCCGTTTAGCGTGGACTGATTCACCTGCAAGTCCGAGCTCGCGATGACGCGCGCATCTGCAGAGATCTTGTCGCCCTCGGCAAGGAGCATGACGTCGCCCGGCACGAGGTCTTCTGCAAGGATCTTCTGCTCCTGGCCGTCGCGAATCACCGTGGCATAGGCCGGCAGCATCTTCTTGAGCGCCTCGGTCGCCTGGCTCGCACGCGCCTCCTGCCAGAAGCTGAACACGCCGTTGATGATGTTCACGAGCCACACTGCGACGCCAAGCTCCGGGAGTCCTGCGATGAACGCGATGGTGCCCGCGACCCACAAAAGCACCGCCATGAGGTGCGTGAAGTTCGCGAGAAATGCGATGACGGGCGACTTCTTCTTCTCGCTTTGGATGACGTTTTTTCCAAAGCGCTCCTGGCGTAGTGCCGCCTCGTCCGAGGCGAGTCCTACGCGCGCCGTCTCAAATTCGACGAACACGCCGTCGATGGGTGCCTTGCGGATGGCATCGAGCGCATCCAGATCCGTTGCGGCGACGGATGCCGGGGCACCTGAGCCCAAACTGCTTCCCATGAAACCTCTCCTTCCCTGATCGCGGAGTGCCGGCAGCACATCCGCGATTGCGAAAGCATCTTAGTCGCGGGAAAAAGCAGCTTCAAGGGGTTCAGCCATATCTTTGTGGCATCTTAATGCCCGGCTGTGCGAGGCGCCTGGAGCGGCCGCGACATCACAACCGCTGCATGCGGTAACCAACGCCCACGTGCGTTTGGATGAGCTTCGGTTGCGAGGGGTCGCGTTCGATCTTCTTCCGAAGTGTTGCCATGAAGACGCGCAGACTCGCGATGTCGGAGTCCCACGACGTGCCCCAAATCTCGTGCGTGAGATACGTGTGGGTGAGCACCTTTCCCACGTTTTTGCACATGAGGACGAGCAATTTGTACTCGATGGGCGTGAGATGCAGCTCTTCACCGTTGAGATACGCGCATCCCGCCGCATAGTCCACGCGCAAAGGACCGTTCTCGAACACGCTCTCGCCCGGGTCGTCACCGAGCGACATGCGAGCACGTCGCTGCCAGGCACGCACGCGAGCGAGAAGCTCTTCCACGGAAAACGGCTTCGTGAGATAGTCGTCCGCTCCCGTATCGAGCGCTTCGATCTTGTCCGCCTCCTCGATACGCGCCGAAATCACGATGATCGGCACGTTCGACCATGAGCGCAGCTTCTTGATGACGGCGATGCCGTCCACATCCGGAAGACCCAAATCGAGCAGAACGAGGTCAGGCCCATGCGACGCAGCCTCGAGAATCGCCGCCTCACCTGTAGCGGCGACCTCCACATGGTAGCCATGCATGGCAAGCGCCGTCGCGATAAGACGACGCACCGCCGCATCGTCTTCTACCACGAGGACGGAGAGCGCCGCGCCATCTGCACCGGCCGATGCCGCCAACTTCGATTCCTTATCCATGAATCGCAACCTCCTCTGCGGGAAGCGTGAACGAAAAGACGGCGCCATGGGGCACGTTGTCGTGCACCTCGATAGCGCCGCCATGCGCCTCAACGATGGAACGGCAGAGCGCGAGCCCCAAGCCAAAGCTCCGCTGCGCATCTGCCGGCCGCTCTGCCTTCGCACCGGAATAGAAGCGATCGAACACATGTGGCTTGTCGTCGTCCGCCACGCCCGGCCCGTCGTCTGCAACCGTCACGCGCACAAACGCCCCCTCACGCCGTGCGTACAGCTGGATAATCGAACCTGCTGGGGTGTACTTGATGGCGTTGCCCACGAGGTTTGTGAGCACCTGGATGATGAGGCTTGCATCGATGCGCACGAGAAGGATCTCTTCCGCGGGCTCGATGACGATACGGTGCTCGCCCGCCTGGTTCGCGAGATGCGATACAGCGGCTTCGAAGATGTCATCGATGAGCTCGGAGTTCAAGGTGAGCTTGACGGTGCCCTCATCGAAATGCGTGATGGTGAGCAGATTCTCGACCATATCGATGAGCCAAAGCGAGTCATGGTACACGTCATCCAGAAGCGCGCGCCGTTGCTCGGGCGCAAGACGGCCGGAATCACCGCGCAGAATCGCCGCTGCGCCCGAGATCGCCGTGAGCGGCGTGCGCAGGTCATGGCCAAGCGAGCGCAACAGGTTCGCTCGAAGCTGCTCGTTGCGCGCGAGCACGGCAGCCTCTTCACGCTCGCGCGCCTCTCGCTCTCGAGCGAGCTCGAGCGCGCACTCACCGATGATCGAACGAGCAATGGAAAGCTCGAACGAGTCGATGTCGCGCTCTGCAGCGCGAATGCCCACCACGCCGAACACCTCGTCGTGCGTGCGCACGGGCAGGAATAAGCCATCTCCCACGGGAATGGCAACGATTTCCGAAGCTTCGGCGGTCGCGGGCGACGCGGAAGCGGGCGCGGCTCCCGTCGAAGCGGCGTCCTTCGCAAGCTTGGTAGACCGGAGCGCGCGCAATGCGTCCACACGGGCATTCTCTGCAATTGCTGCCGGCATCGCCTCATCGTCCCCGTTGCGCACCAGCGGCGAGCCAAGACCGTCCCCTTCGGCAGGATAGAACGCCACCGGGCCGTCGAGAAGCTTCGAAAGCTGGCTCAACGCTATTCGCGCGATGCTTCCGGGGTCATCCGCCTGCTGAAGCAGTTGGTTCGTCTCAAGGAGCGCACTCGTGCGATATGCCGTCCGCCGCGCCTCGCGAGCGTTTCGCGCGATATGGTTCGTGAGCTCCGAAGCGACGATGGCGGCGACGAACATGATGGCGAATGTGACCAGGTAACTCGTGTCGAGTGACTCGAGCGAGAAGCGCGGCACGACGAAGTAGAAATTGTAGAGCACCACCGAGAGCGCAGACGAAAGCAACGTGTACATGCGTCCCGATGTGACCGTTGCGGTGAGCAGCGTCGATAGGATGTAGAGCGAGATGATGCTCGAATCGGTAAAGCCCAGCTCGTGAAAGCCGAGACCGATCGCGGTCGATAACGCCAAAAGCGCGCACATGACGCCAAGATGTGCCGCCGCTCGCCCCTCGCGTCGCGGTGCTCGCACGTTCGCCTCGCCCATCTGCCACCTCCCTCTCGTTGCTCTTCAGTATAGCGCGGCAACGTGGGCGAAACGCATTCGTTCTTCATGGGCAGCGCGCTGTTTACCTGCATCTTTATGACATTTTAATATCCAAGCGCTCGAGTTTAATACCACCTTTACCACCCTCGTGCTGTACTGGGTTCAACAGCAGGACATACCCGTGAAGCCCCTGTGACACTTGTATGTCGCTGCCGAGGAATCTTGGATTCGCTTGCATTTCGCATGTTTCAGATGATTCATGCGGAGAAGAATCCGGGCTTCCGACCATGAATCCTGCGGGTGCCGAACACCTCGAACCCGCAACAGGAAGGAGACCATGCCATGCACGAGATAACCCCGATCGCCCTCACCGAACTGTTCCTCGGTGCCGGGTGCGCCGTGCTCTTCGGCTACTGTGCGTACGTATTCGTAAGCGTCTGCTGCCGCCGGACGGCGCGCAGCAGGCGTTGCAAGGGCTAGCGAAGCTCGGCCCTTGCAACCAAGAAGCGGCAGCCGCAGCGCTGCTGGCGGCGCTATCCGGATGCAGCAGATTAAGAGCGAAATGGGCGTGCCGAGCGCGAGGAAGCTGCACGCGGCAAGACCGCAGGTGTAGATAGTCTGCCCCACAAGCGTGGGCTTTTCGCACCCCACCTTATCGGACACCGCCCCCGAAACAGGGCCACGATGGAGTTGACAAGCGGGTAGCATGCCATGATGAGGCCTGCCGCGCCCGCACCGATGCCGCGCGCCTCCTGCAGGTAATACGGGAAGATGAACGTATAGGCCGCCATGGCCAGAAACACGAGCGCCATGTTGACGAGATCGATGCAGAAGCGCACGTCACGGAAGACCCCGAGCGTCACGAGCGGCGACTTCGCATTACCCGAAGCTCCGCCAGATAAACCAAATCGATTGAATGGCGATGCAAGGCTACTAATCGGAGTTCTCCGAGCGGCATCTCGCGGCTGCGTGCGCCTGCTTGCGCTCGTCGCGCAGCCGAGCGCGATCGAGCGCGGCCTCTGCGGCCGAGAAGCGGCAGCCGCAGTACTGCTGGCGGTACATGCCGAGCTCGCGCGAGCGACGCGTCGCCTCGGGATACCACGGGCGGAAATCTCGGATCACCGGCGTGAGGCCATGTGCGGCAGCAAGATGCTCGAGCACGTCGTTGCAGGTGTCGAAGAGCTGGTAGGGAGACACGGCGAGCGTCGTGGCGATATGCGAGAATCCCTTCGCTTCGGCAACGCGGCACGCTTCGGCCAAGCGAAGCGCATAGCAGGCACGGCATCGCCGTTCGCGGTCGCGCGCACCGATTGCCGCCACCCCGCGCTCCCAGAGTGCACTATCCTCGCGCGCCTCGATGAGCGGAATGCCCGCCTCCGCGCACCAGCGGCGGAGTTCGGCCAAGCGTCGATCATGCTCCTCGGCAGGCTGAATATTCGGATTCGTCCAGCAAATCGTAGGGTCGAAGCCCTCATCTACCAAGAGGCGCACCGGTTCGAGCGAGCACGGCGCGCAGCAGGCATGAAGGAGCAGGCGGGTCATTCGGCATCGCCCTCCCTAGCAGACGCGTCCCCATCCAACCCGTCCTTGGCAAAGAAGCACACGCCCCAATCCGTATCCATGCAATACGCGATGACAGGGTCACGATGAATCTCTTCGGCATACACCCAATCGCCCGCGCAACCCGTGAGGTGCAGCACGGCAGCGAAGACCCCGGCGATCGGCCGTCCGAACGCGACGCCGGCGAGCACGAGCAAAACCGTGACCGCAAGCGTGGGTGCGAGCGCGATCACGAGGTACTGGCGACGCGTGTAAACAACGCCGTCCGCGCAGGCGTAGAGCATACCGCGTTTCCAATTCGCTCCGAACGTGACCCGCGCGCCGCGTGGCGCAAAGAGTTTGAAAAACACACCGTGTATGAGTTCGTGGACGATGAGCGATGCAGCCGTCGCGATAGCCGCCATGGCAAACCACGCGACATAGTTTTGAAACACGGCTCCAGCGTTCTCTGCGGTGAATAGAGCGGCGATCTCGGGGTCAAGCGACACGGCTCCGGAACCGATAAGCGCGAAGACCGCCGCGGCTCCCGCCCCCAGCCCCGCGACGAACGCCACAGCGGAAAGCCGCGCCGTACGCTTGAGGAATGACTCGTCCTCGAAGGTGTGTATGTCGCTTCGCTTAATCATGTACCCAGCATACACGCACCCCGGGCTCTGTGCCATAATGAAGGGCTGATCGAACGTCCCTCGTCGAAACGACCGAGCAAGGAGTCCCCATGGCATCCAAGCTTTCACGCGATACGCGCCCCAGCTGGCCTCGCCGCGCCATCGTCACGGCGGGCATGCCGTACGGCAACAAGAACCTGCATTTCGGCCACGTGGGCGGCGTGTTCATTCCCGCCGACTTCTTCGCGCGGTTCCTCCGCGACCGCCTCGGTGCCGAAAACGTGCTCTTCGTCTCTGGCACGGACTGCTACGGCTCACCCATCATGGAGAGCTACCGCAAGCTCTGCGAAACGGGTTACGATAAGCCGATCGGCGCGTACGTGCAGGAGAACCACGACCGCCAGGAAAAGACACTCGAGGCTTACGATATCGCGTGCGACTTGTACGCCGGCAGCGCGCTCGAACCCGCCGCGCACGTGCACGAGCAGGTGACGGACGAGATTCTTCACCGCCTGATGGACGCCGGGGTGCTCAACAAGCGCTCCACGCTGCAGTTCTATGACACGCAGGCCGGGCAGTTCCTCAACGGCCGCCAGGTGATCGGCCGCTGCCCCATCCAGGGCTGCAAGTCCGAGAAGGCCTACGCAGACGAATGCGACCTGGGACATCAATTCGAACCCGAGGAGCTCATCGCGCCCATCTCGCAGCTGAGCAACACCGCGCCGGAGCTCCGTCCGGTCGAGAACCTCTACTTCGACCTGCCAGCGTACCTTGACTACCTTAAACAACATGTCGATAAGCTCGAGCACGACGGCATCACGCGGTCCGTGGTCACGAAGACCATGGAGGAGTGGTTGCTGCCGCCCGTCCTCTACATCCAGAACAAGTTCCGCGAAGCCTTCGACGCCATCGAGGCCGAACTTCCCGCACACACGGTTGAAGAGCCCGAGGGCAACAAGAGCTCGTTTACCGTGGTGTTCCCCAGCTGGCAGGAGCGCGACGAGGCGCACGCGGTGCTTGCCAAGGGCGGCGTGCGCTTCCGCTCGGGCAAGGCGCTCGTGCCGTTCCGCATCACCGGAAACATCGAATGGGGCGTTCCCGTGGACGATTCCTGCGGCTGCCATGGTCTCACCTGCTGGGTGTGGCCGGAAAGCCTGTGGGCGCCCATCAGCTTCACGCGCACCGCGCTTGCCGAAGCCGAGCGCGCAGGCAAGGGTGAGCGCTACGCGAGCCTTGATTGGCACGACTGGTGGTGCAGCGAGGATGCGCACGCCTACCAGTTCATCGGCCAGGACAACATCTACTTCTACGGCATCGCGCAGACGGCGCTGTGGGCCGCCCTTGGTTGCAACATGCAGCAGTCGACGCTCGTGGCAAACTACCACGTGCTCTACATGGGCAAGAAGGCGAGCTCTTCGAGCAAGACGCCGCCCCCGCCCGCAAGCGAGCTCCTGGAGCACTACGACGCCGAGCAGCTGCGCGCGCACTTCCTGTCGCTCGGACTTTCCGAGAAGCCGGTGAGCTTCTCGCCCAAGGCCTACGACCTGCGCGAGACGGGAAAGAACCAGGATGGCACGGCGCTTCTGGCGCGCGACGATAAGCGCGTGATCGACCCCGTGCTCAAGGAGGGCACCCTCCTGACCGGTGTGTTCAACCGCCTTGCCCGCTCGTGCTTCTATGGTGTGGCCGAGCGCGAAGGCGACGAGAGCCACGTGCGCACGGGCTGCATCCCGGCTGGTACCGCGAGTGCTGCTGCGGCGGATGCGATCGAGCAGGCCGTGCTTGGCTTCGAGGACGCCATGCACCGCTTCGAGTTCCACCGCGCACTCGGCGTGTGCGACGCATTCCTGCGCGCCGCGAACAAGCGCTGGAGCGACGCGAGCAAGGCTGCGAAGGCGGCAGGTGCCGAAGACCCCGCTCGCGGCGATGACCTCATGAAGCAAGCGCTCGTGGACGCGTTCGCGGAGCTGCGCGTGGCGACCGTGCTCATGCACGGCGTGGTGCCACGTGGCTGCGAGCTCATCTGCGAGTACTTCAACATCGCGCCGGAGGTGTTCTTCAGCTGGGACCACGTACTCGAAACGACCGACGAGTTCGTGCGCGCCCTTGGCGAAGAGCCCGGTAGCCATCGCGTGAAGGTACTGCCGCCACGCTTCGACTTCTTCGCCTACTAACGGAAGCCGGCCCGCGCCGCATCGCTCTTCCCCGCCAACAACATCCATAATCTAGAAAGGGTCCCATGAGCGGCACCTTGACCATACACCTTGCCACCGAGACCGACATCCCCGCTGTTGAACAAGTGCTTCGCGACGGCAAGGCATCGATCGCGAAGCTCGGCATCGCGCAGTGGCAGTCGGACGGCTACCCCAGCCGCGCCGAAGTCGCCCACGATGTCGAAAAGGACGCGTGCTACCTTGCCGAAGATGAGACCGGCACAGCGCTGGGCACAATCGCGCTTCTCTTCGACGGGGAGCCGATGTATGACCGCATCGACGGTACCTGGCTCACGAGCTCTACCAGCAGCGCGCCCCGCTACGGCACGCTCCATCGCACGGCCGTGAGCCGCGACGCGGCGCGCAAGGGCGTGATGAGCGCGCTTTTCGCCGAAGCGGAACGCATCGCACGCGAACGGGGATTCGAAAGCCTCCGCGCCGACACGCACCCCGGCAACACGCCCATGCGACACCTGCTCGAACGCCTCGGTTACACCGAATGCGGCATCGTCATGCTCGAACGTGACGAACCGGAACCTGAACGCGTTGCCTACGAGAAGCTCCTCGCCAATTGATGCTTTCGCTACCAGGTACAGAACGTGCCATTTAACACCCAATGAACCGCGAAGAAAGGCAGCCATGCAGACCCTCTACCTCATGCGGCACGGCCAGACTGAATACAACGTACAGCACATCCTCCAAGGGCGCTGCGATTCCCCGCTCACGAGCGAAGGCATCGCGCAGGCGCGCCGCACCGCCGCATGGCTGCGCGAACACGCTCGAGACGTTGAGGTCACCTGCACCTCGCCACTCGGCCGTGCGCAACAGACGCTCGACCTCGTTCGTGAAGAGGTCCTCGCGCTCGCCTTGCTCCCCCGCCTCGAGGTCCCGGGCCTCATGGAGCGCGACTACGGACGCTTCGACGGCAAACCTGTTGAGCAGCTACCGGCAAGCCCGTGGAATCCAGGCGATGCCACCGTGCGCTATGGCGGAGAGTCGCAGGCGGCGGCGCGCTACCGTATCGTCCGCACCATGCAAGACCTCATGAACAGCTGCGAAGGAAACGTGCTCGCCGTGAGCCACGGCTCCATCAGCCGGCTCTTCAAAACCGTCTGGGCGGAACATGCTCGCTGCGACCAAGACGTCGCACTCGGCAACTGCTGTGTGCTTGTATTCGAATACGACCCCGCGACGGGCACGTTCGCGAACACGGAAATCTTCAACCAGCAATAGCACGCCCGCGAGCCTGCGTGCCGCCACCGACACGCCGTGTGCTACCTGCACGCAAGGTGCCAGCTTCTGCTGTCTGCATGCAAGGTGCCAGTCTCTCACTACATTGACTATTTCCGACACTTTTCCCGTATCGAACGCGAAAAGCGTCGGAAAAAGTTGACACCGTGAAAGTCTGCCAAACTGGATGCCAAAAGGCGCCAAAAGGGACAGCCCATTTGGCAGTGCGGAACCACCCAAAGCCCATACCCAATGCCAGGGCTAACGGCGCTTGCCGTGTGAGTTGCGCCAGATCTCGCGGCCGAGCATGAGCGCGAGTACGAGCGCGGAAAAGTAGCCCAAAAATCCGATGATCGGGATACCGAAGATCACCGGTTTGATCTTCGCGTAATACACCACCGATGAGCCGATGAATAGGCCGGCGATGACGATCGCCATAGACATACGGTCCACGATGCCGCCCAGCCGGCGCAGCACCTCGTCGGAGCCCATGAGCTCGGTGTTTACCTTGAGTTGGCCGCGCGTGAGCATACGCGATGCAAGGCCGAGGTATTCGGCGGCCTGCAGCGTGCCCTTCACGGCGCGCATCGAGCCCGCACCGAGCTCTTCGGCCGCCTCTCGCATCCGCGTATATGCGCTCTTCTCGCGCGCGATATGCGCCTGGATGATCTCGATCATGTTCACATCGGGCATGTACTCGGTGAGCAAGCCCTCGAGCGTCACCATGCCGCGTGCGAAGAGCGTCACCACGCTCGGCAGCTCGATAGAGTTCTTGCGCGCCAGGTTGATGAGCGTGGTGAGGAAGCGTCCAATATCGAGGTCTTTCAGGTTAGCGCCGCCGAAATCCTGCACGATGTAGTCAAGGTCGGTGAGAAACGCCGTATGGTCGATTGCCGCGGTATCACCGCGGGAGACGGCGAAACGCATGAATGCATTTTTGAGTGCCGGTACATCGTTATCCGCGACAGCGAAGATGATCTCCTTCACGATGCCGCGATCGTGCTTGGACATGCGTCCGATCATGCCAAGGTCGATAAAATAGACGACGCCATCCTTCAAGATGATGTTGCCAGCATGCGGGTCTGCATGGAAGAAGCCGTCGTCGAGCACCTGCGTGGCGTAGTCGTCCACGATCTGCGACCCCACCTCGTTCAGACGGTAGCCCGCGCGCTCGAGCTCCTTGGGATCGGCGATCGAGATGCCGTCGATATAATCCATGACCACGATGTGCTCGGTGCAGTAGTCGAGATACGACTGTGGGCACGAGATGTTCGGCGCATCCTTGTGGAACGCATAGAACTCGTTGAGGTTCCGCGCCTCGGTGAGGAAGTTCGTCTCCTCGCGGAACGACCGCCAGAGCTCCTCCACCACTTCACGCAAATCGATGATCTGCTCGGTCTTGATGAAGCGCGTGACGTGGCGCGCGAGCGAGCGCATGATGTCGATGTCTTGCGCCATAACCTGCTGGGCACCGGGACGCTGCACCTTCACGGCGACATCTTCGCCCGTCACGAGGCGCGCCCGATGCACCTGCGCGAGCGACGCCGATCCCAAGGGATTGGGATCGACGGCGTCGAAGATCTCTCCGAGCTCGTGCCCGTATTCCGCCTCCAAGCAATCGAGCACCACCGCATACGGCACCGGGTCAACCTCTGTGCGCAGGCGGCGCAGCTCGTCACAGTAACGCTGGGGCAGAATCTCGGAGCGGTTGGCGAGGATCTGCCCCATCTTCACGAACATGGGGCCGAGCTCCTCGAGCATACGGCGCAGCCGCACGGGCGTGAGGTCGTGCCAGATCTCGTATTTCCGGGCGATATGGAAGATCTCGGCGATACGCCGCCGACGCCCGGTAACGGTAAGCTGGTACTTCTCGGTATCGGCCATCACCTGGGGCTCTTCGGGCACCTCGTCGACCGCACGCTCGCGCTTGAAGCTCGTGCGCGAGGGCACGGGCTCCGGAGCATCCGCTGCCGTCTCATCGGCAACCGTCACGAGCGGCTCAGCGCTCTTTGTGTTCCTATCGTCGAAATCCATGATCGCTGTTGAGCGCTAGGCGTTCGCCGCGCCGTCCTCGGCGGCAGGCTCGGGCTCTTCGTCCTCAGCGGGTTCGACCTCCTCGACGGGCACCTCCGTCGCAGCGTCTGGCGCATTCGCCACAAGCTCTTCGACATGCGCGATGAACGCAGCGCGCTCGGTTGAGGAAAGCGGGCGCACGCGCGCCAGGATGAGCTCGTCCAAAATGCGCTCGGCAACGTTTGCGCCCTGCGCGCTCACGCGCTCGGTGACGTCGTGGAACGTTCCGCCCGCGCGTTCGAACGCATCTGCCATGGAACGGCCGAAATCGCTCTCCGCGGCGTCGGCGCGGACCTGGGCACCGCGCGCCGTAAGGTCGTCGAGCAGCTCCTTGCCCTTATCGGCCGCAACCGCGGCAACGCCCAGGCTAGCGTTCACCATGTTGTTCATGAGCTCTTCGAATGATGTGGCCATGCTGCCTCCCTGGTTCGCACGCCGCCGGGTCTGTCCGCCGGCGCCACCATCGTTGTCCCTCTTGTACCCCGAACGTACCGCCCTCAAAAATGATGCAAAGCAGCCTGTCTGGATTGTATCCAATTAGCGCTCGTTGTCCGACATCGCGAAGCCGTTTTTCATCGCGCAGCTCGTGGTGTAGAGCACCTTGCCCAGAAGCTCCTCGGTCGCACGCTTGAGCTCGTCGGCGAGCTGGCCGTTCGCGGCAGCGAGATGCTCGGGCACCTTTTCGGACGCAAGCTCTGCCACCTCGGCGTCGGTGCGGTGTAGCATCGCGTGGCCGGCAGCCGCCATCTTCTCCTGGTAGCCCTCGATCGCAGCCGAGTTCTCATGGAAGCGCGCGTCGGCGAGGGCGGCGATGAGGCGGTTCGCCCAATAGAAACTCTCGCTCGTCACGCGAGCGGTCGTGTTGCCCAGGTACTCCGGCAGCTCGTTCACATTCGCATAGAAGGGCACGAGCGCGTTGAAGGGATTCGAGCCGAACGCCATCCACTGCACCGCGCGCCACGCCTCATCGGCATAGGGGCGCAGCTGCAGCACCGCGAGCTGGCCGTTGCGGTTGATGCCGATGGGACGGTAGAGGCTGCGGGAAGCAGGCGTGCCCTTGTAGCCGTATGGGTCGAACGGGGTTCCCTGGTAGTGCGACGAGAGCACGTCCTTCACGTCCTCGATGGTGAGCTTCCGCTCGGGAACGCGCGACCACGGGATGTCGTCGGACTCTGGGGTGAGCTCGGCGGCGGGGCCGTCCCAGCAATCGCGCGGGTTCAGGCAACGCTGCATGTACCAGGCACGCGGCGTGTTGTACACATGGTCGGAATCGCTATGGCTGCCGAATGCCTCACGCGGGTTGAAGATATCGCCTGCGAGCACGCGCTCGCGAACGTCGTCCAGCACATCCAGGAAATCGGGCTCGTCGTCCGCCGCACCCTCGGAATCCTCGAAAGCATCGGCATCGTCCAAGTCGTCTTCCGCATATTCGTAGTACAGATCCTCGTAGATATCGTCGATGACCTCGGGGCGGATGAGCGTGAGATCGAGATGGTGCTCGCGCATCCACGAGCGAAGGTCCGCGCTCGCCATGTGCTCCACCGCGTCGCCTTCCGCATCCGCAAGGTCGAAATAATCGATACCAAGCTGGTTCGGCATGGTCACATAGGCGTCGTCCGGCACGCGTTTCGCAATCCAATGGTGCCCGCCCACGGTCTCGAGCCACCAGATCTCGTCGACATCGGAGAAGGCGATGCCGTTCATCTCGTACGTGCCATAGCGCTCCAGAAGCTCGCCGAGGCGTTTCACACCATCACGCGCGCTCGTGATGTAGGGCAGCACGAGCGTAACCATATCTTCCTCGCCGATGCCGCCGGGACGGGCGGGGATGTAGCCAGCCTCGCCCTCGACGCCCTGCGCGGGCTGGTACTTCACGAGCGGATCGGCTCCGAGCACGCGTGGGTTCGAAGTGATGGTCTCGGTCGCGCTCATGCTAACGTTAAGCTCGTTGAAGCCCGCCGCAGCCCAAGGACCATGCCCGGGGATGGCATCGGGAACCGCAGTGTAGCGCATGGGGTTATCGGGCAGCTCGATGCTCAGATGCGATTCCGTCGAGGTATACGTGCGGGGCTGGTCTTCCGGCTTCACCACGACGAGGCGCTTGGGCTCGAACTGGCCGTTCGGGGAGTCTTCGTTGCGCGCGACAATCGTGGAGCCGTCGTATGTTGCCTTCTTGCCGATCAGGATGGTGGTACAGGCCATATGCCCTCCTTAGCCAGGCGCTTGGAACACGGTGAGACCGCGTTGGCGCGATGTGGTATCTAGCTAGTAGTGTAGCGCTCTGCGCGGACAAACACGCGTGGGGTCCGCGACGCGTTGGCTTGCCAACGAGACCCACGCGCACTCGTTTGATTGCTTACACATTTCCCGGTGTTGCGGGAGCCGCTCCGGGGTATCATCTTTCACCGGTGGCCGCGCCCGCGGACACCTTTGACGCACTCGGTGCCGCCGGGCTGCGTCATGACTCCGTGCTCGCGTTGCGGGCACATTACCCGCTCCCCAGGAGCGTAGATGAGGAAGGTACAGCATGGCAACCGGTACGATCAAGAAGTCGTTCTTCCGTGAGAAGGGTTATGGCTTCATCACGCCCGACGAGGTGCTCGAGAACGGCTCGAAATCCGACGTGTTCGTGCATTTCAGCGCCATTCAGATGGATGGCTACAAGTCCCTCGACGAGGGCGACCGCGTTGAGTTCGAGATGGGTCCGGGCAAGAAGCCCGGTGAGACGCAGGCGATCAACGTCTGCAAGATCGCGTAACCGCACGTAAGCAGCATACGCAGTTCGAACGCGGC